>CAZWQW010000039.1:0-13415 GCA_964635955.1 uncultured bacterium
GCCCTTCCACACATCCTTCGGCGGTTCGATCGAGTACGCAGTCGCGCCACCTACCGCTCCAAGGAGAAACATGATCGCGTACAAACCACCAGGCATGTCGAGTGTACCGGGAACGCATACGCCGGGTCGATCATACCCCGAATCCGACCAATACCACGATTGCGCCTCAACTCCCCAGTTCCCGACCGCGCCACTGAGCCACAATCCGAGCGCCGCAGTGTGATCGATCTGCTTCGAAAACTCACAGTTCATCTCGTGCTGTGGAATGACGTACTCCGCGTGGTCACGAATCGTCGCGAACAGCGCTTCATTGTCGACCGAGCACCCGATAGCGGCCCAGTTGTCTCGCATGAGTTGCCAACTGAGAAAAAGTCCGTATTCCGCAGCGAGTAAGATCATGTCGCGAGCGTACCGCGCGTTGCGCCCCATGCCGTATTCTGGCCCGGCGCCATGAGCGACAAATGTCCGTTGGCTCGCTTCAACAATCTGCAAACCGACAATGCAATCGTACTGATCGAGAAACCTTCGAACGCGCGCAGGTGGCACCGAATCGTGGCGCTCACCGTTGTCGCCTTGAATCTGAAGCGTAATAGGAATACACTCCGGCTCAGCGTAACGCAGAATCGTATCGCATCGCTCCCAATTCGAAGCCTGCGTTCCCTCGATTTGGACGGTGGCATGCTCCCGAATGACCGGATCGAACTCGTTCCACATGCGGACGAGCTCGCGACCTTCCACATCGTACGACGAATCGTGGTTGACCATGAGAATGAGCAGCGGGTGTTCGCTACTGATCGGGCGCTTCAACGGCGTTTTCATACCATTTCTCGTCAGTTACCGGGTGCTACTACCACCCCTGATACCGCATTCTGAAAGCCACGGTGTCTTCCATACGGAACATCGAACGATCCGTTGCCGCGATACACCATCCTGTATCGCTACGAATCCACGTCATCCGGAATACTTTCGACTTTCCGCCGATCGGGTGTTTGAAGATATCGCTCGGTTCAAGCTCCGTGCCGCCACCTGCCCAAAGCTCAAACACAACGTCAACGACAACTCGGTCGTCGGTGACCTCTACCCAGTCACGCGTAAACAGACGGACAACCGGATTCGCCCATGCAAGCAAAAAACCATAATCGGGCCAGAACACACCGAGTTCCGGAAGCACGTACCTCCGGAGAATCGATTTGAATGCAACCGATAGCGATTCGAACGTGCGACCGTCGGGCTCACGGTACGCCGGATTATAAGACCGGGACAGCCCGTCAATATCCTCCGCCTCAAGCGTCCGTTTCCATGCAACAAGCGCATCCACCACCGCTCGCTTCGTCTTCTCATGCGGTTCGTCGGCTTTCACGGGTGGCGACGCCAAATCCTCGACAGGCGAACATTGTGCTGCTCGTTCTTCCATCTCGATGATATCGTTGCTGTGTTTCGGCAACTGTTCCGCGAAGCGCGGTCGTAGAACGGTTGTGCCATCCTGCGTAATCCATGGAGATCGACGACTCTCGCGCCCGTTGAATAACATGAACTGATGCAAGTGCAGCGTGCCGGAAATCGTCTCTGTTACCGTCGTCTTCGCTGATACCGAATACCGATCTTCGGTACCGGCGTTCGCGTCCTCGTCGACGACGTACTCATTCGCCGTGATCCCCTGAGGGGTCAGACACGTGTCAATCCCTTCGCGGAGACGCCACACGTAGTACAACCAATCACCTTCCCGTTTGTCCCAAATCAACAGCTTACCGTCAAACCTGAGATTGCCCGGGACAGCCGGAATCTCAAGCCGCACTGTCTCAGGCACGGGCCAGTTCTCATGCGAATTCACCGCGACAGTCAGCGGTCCGACGCGCGAACTCCATGCTTCACCTCGATCGACGTCTGGAAAGTACCGCGAGAGCGCTTCGCGCGCGTGATCAATATCGCGGAGTTGACCCGGACGAATCACATATTCAAACGTGTTCAACACCGCGGCCGGAGTCTTCGCCGGAAGAAGCGGAATCCATCCGACTCGCGGGTTGTTCGGAATCATCTCTGCGTCTCGCGCGCGATCATACACCCCGTATGCCGCTCGGACCAGCAGTCCTTCGCCGTGGTCGAAGTCGAGGTCCCGTTCAACTACGTGAAAATCCTTCGGCCGCTCACAACGTGAGAGATGGTACGCAACCGGCATCGATTGTTTCACCTCGCTGCGGGAGGGTATCAACCGCTCCGAAACCAGTCGCGAGAACGTTGGCACGATCCAATCGGTAAACCGGTGCCTCCCATGCTCACCGGGCCATATGTCCCACGGCGGTTCGATCGAATACGCCGTCGCGCCTGCAGTCGCTCCGAGCAGCAACATGATCGAATACAGCTCGCCCGGCATTTCGAGGCTTCCCGGAACGTACACTCCCGGAGCCGCGTACCCGGCGTCGGACCAATACCACGACTGTGGCTCGACGCCCCAGTTAGCCGTGGCACCGCTTATCCACAACCCCATCGCAGCAAGATGATCGATATATTTCGCGTATTCGCTGTTCATTTCGTGCATGGGAATCACGTACTCACCGTATTCCACGATGGTATCGAACAGCACCTCGTTGTCAGCAGAACAACCGATCGCCGCGAAGTTCTCGCTCATCAGCTGCCAACTCATGAACAAACCGTACTCACCGGCCAGTCGGATAATATCTCTCGCGTACCGAGCGTTCCGTCCCATGCTGTATTCCGAACCGCCGCCATGCCCAACAAACGTGCGGTGACTCGCCTCACTCAACTGAAGCCCGACGATACACTCGTACTGATCACACAGCCGTCGAACCCGATCCATCGGCATGGTATCGTTGAGGTCTGCATTATTCGTTTGTGTCTGAAGCGTGATGGGGATACCGTGCTCTTCTGCGATCGGGAGCATGACCTCGACGCGCCGCCAATAGTCGTCGCAGATTCCCTCGATCTGGATTGTTGCGTGTTCTCGCACAAGCGCATCCAGAGACTCCCAGTCAGTCACCATCGCGCGCGCATTCGCAGTGTAGTCGGCGCTCATATGGTGTGCGTTTGGCGGCGACTTGGCCATGAGAATCAACAAAGGATGCTGTGCGGAGATCGTCACTTTCAGCGGTGTTTTCACAGTACGCTCCGTTCGGCGGTTCTTCGTACAAAAAAACGTCGGACGACTGAGAATCGTCCGACGTAGTAATCGGCGCAAGTGTCGGGAGTTCTAAACAATCCGCGCGAGATGCTTCCGGGATTTCGGATCGAAGGTCATCCAATCGCGGATCACATACCGATTCTCGTCGACATCGGTGATGATGATCTCACCATCCTCGTGTTCATCAACGCTGTCACGAACACCTTTCGCGACGAACGTCCGTCGTCCCAGATTCGTCTCGACATCGAAGTAGAACGCACCAAATTCCTCCTGTATCGAGTACACTGCGGTAATCTTCGGGAGGAAATACTGAATACTCAACATCCGCTCGGCTGTTTCAAACGATGTCGAATCGAGATCCGAAGGATTCGCGATGATTCCCACAACGCGATTCTTCCGGTCGGTAATCGCCCAGTACTGGTTCGGACGCGATTGCGGGAAACAACGCAAGACGATCACATCCGGATATGACCGATCCGCCTCGACAGTCAGACGACATTTACCAGACGCATCAACGAAAAGATGTATCCGATCCACGTCGAAAAGCTCGAAGTCCGGCTCCGGCGGCAACTCGATAGGTTTTATCTCGAATTCACTCGACGAGCCCGCCGAATCAACTTCCTGTATCATATCGTGTGTCCCTCATGTGCAGTGCCGGTACCCAGCCACGTCATCAACCGTCGACAGCGCGAATCGCACTGAGCTTTGATTGCATCGACACGAGACGTGCGTACACACCGTGTTTGTCCATGAGCTCATCGTGCGATCCGATTTCGGCCACTTTGCCGTCGTCGAGTACGACGAGTTTGTCCGCGTACTTGAGCGTGCTGAGACGGTGTGCGATCGCAAACGTCGTGCGTCCTTTTACGAGTCGGCGGAGTGCCTGTTGAATCTGATCTTCTGTTTCCGTATCAACCGAAGACGTTGCCTCGTCGAGGATCAGTATCTTCGGATCGTGCAAGATCGCCCGAGCGATTGCGATACGCTGTTTTTCACCGCCGGACAGACGGCCGCTACTCCCACCTACACGAGTGTCAAATCCATCCGGCTGTCGAAGAATAAAGCCAAGCGCGTTCGCGGCGCTTGCCGCGCGAATCACATCGTCGATCTTTGCATCCGGATTGGCGTATTTGATATTCTCCGCAATCGTCCCGTTGAAGAGGAATGATTCCTGCGGCACGATACCGATGCGACGGCGTAAGCTGCTGATACTCACCTTGCGAAGATCAACACCGTCAACGCGAATCGCGCCTTCGTTTACGTCGTAGAACCGACAGATCAAGTTCGTAAGTGTCGTCTTCCCTACACCAGAACGACCAACCAGACCGATCATTTGACCTTCGTGCACGCCAAACGACACGCCCTTCAGCACTTCTTTCTCTTTGCGGTAGCCAAAGCGCACGTTGTCGAACTCCACATGTCCGCGCAGATTATCGAGATGCACGGCGTCGGGATCGTCGTAGACTTCCTTCTCCGCATCGATAATCTCGAACAGGCGCTGTGCTGCCGTGATCGCCTGATTGATATGGTTGCCTATCTGCATGATCCAGTGCATCGGCTGATAGAACATGCCCATGTACGCAATAAACGCGGTAAGTGTACCAAGCGTGATCTGCTCGTGGCCGAGAACGTCACCGAGTACGAGTTTACCGCCCACGTACCACACGACAAACGTGCCGCTCATGACGAGCAAATCGATGACAGGGAAGAACGTCGCAAACATCTTCTCCTGTTGCGTCGCGGCGTTACAGACGTTCTCGCTCAGCCCCTCGAATTTGCCGATCTCGCGCGGTTCCTGTGCAAACGCCTTAACAACGCGCAGCCCCGTCAAGCTATCGTTCGCGACGGCGCTCATTCGATCGGAGCGCTTCCAGTGCCGGTGGAAGAGTCGGTGGATGACGATGTGGAACCAGCGCATCCCCCAGATAAACAGTGGCAACGGAAGCAGCATGAAAATGGCGAGGAACCAGTCCATGGCGAACAACACGATGATGATACCGAAAAGCTGTAACATCATCGGGATGAACCACGCCGCGATGTCGGTGATCATGAAGTTGAGACGTGTCGTATCGTGCAACAGGCGCGACATAAGCGTTCCGACCTGTGTTCGATCGAATCGACGGAATGTCAGCGCTTGTATCGACTGGTAGAGGTCGAATCGCACCTCGTGCATGACACGCGCACCGAGCCACGCACCGATTCGTCCCTGAAACACACGTAAGGTCACCGACCCCGTGTAAAGCAGAACTAACCCGATCACCAGCAGGAGGAGCAATTTCTCGCTACCCGCACCGAGCAAGACATCGTCAACGAGAATCTTCGTGAGATACGGAGGAGCGACACCAAACACCGCCGACGCGGACATGAGCGCCGACATTGCCAGCGCCTTCTTCCAATGCGGCCGCATATATTCCAGCAACCGAGTGACAACCCGCGTCCTTTTCAGGCAATTCGGGCAGAAGCCGCCGCGTTCAGGCAACAACCGACCACACGACGGACAGAACTGTTCCTCTTCCTCCTCGATATTGATAACGGGCTTCCCGTCCGTATTTTTCTCACGTTCGTTGATCGCACGCGCAAGCTGGTGGAACGTCGCAGCGCGCGCGTTGGAACTCCGCACCAGATCCTCACGCTTGCCGTCCGACTCGACCTCAAACGCCACGTAACCAACGCGGTTTACGACGTTGACGTTTTTTACGTCCGCATATCGGTACTCGACATCGATTTCGGCTTTGTTGCCGTTATCAGTCGATGTCGGTTTTTCCGGTTCCGACGCAACGAGCATCCGACGATCAGTTACCGCGAGCCAGCGGTCTCCAAACGATCCGTCGAGACGTATATCGGTCCGTTGCCAAAAGAGAACGGATTCGTCCGAATCGCAACGTTGCTCGACCGCTTTTCGAACTGTTTCCGATGGATGTCTCAGTGAGGTAAAACCTGGCATATATGAACTCCGTTATACGCGATGTGAAGCAACGATAACGTGGTGATTCTCGTGGCTAACAATACCGTAGAACGACGTTCGTCTGCGGGGAAAGATTACCGAGGTGCGTGGACTTTAACGTTGAGTGTACACCTGCACCCGATTGGAGTCAACGACGTTCAGAAGGAGATAGACAGGTCGAGTTCCCGAAAAGTTACAGCAATTGGCCAAATGGAGGTAGATGACTTAGGAGAGGATACTGAGATTACGCGTGTGTCATTTGCTCCAAACGTCTTCGCATGTCCTCGCAATCGCGCTCGGCTGAACATCGTTCGAAGTACGTCAGAGCCTGTTTATAGGATTCGATCGCTTCGTCTTTTCGTCCGAGACGCTCCGCCACGGCGCCTTTCGCACGGTGCGATTCACCGATTTCCAACGGAGAGTTCGCACGCATCGTAATCTCAAGGCTGAAGTCGAGCATCCGCATCGCTGTCACTTCGTTCCCGCGACGAGCGAACACATCGCCGAGAATCCGATATGCCTCAGCTTCACCGAGCTTGTCACCGGACTGGCGGAAGACACACAACGCTTTGCCACACGATTCAGCAGCCTGTGTCAAATCCGAAAGCTCAACGTACAACTGCGCCTTATTCAGATACGTTATCGCGACGAGAGGACCGAGCCCCTTTTGCCGAGCTATTTCAAGTGTCTGTTCGTAGTGTTCGTTCGCCGCTGCCCATTCTCGCTTATCAGCGTACGCCATACCCAGATTATGACGCACCTGGGCAAGTAACGTATCGTCTCCTAACTCTTCCGCAAGCTTGCGACTCTGCTCGTACTGCTCAATCGCCTTGTCGGTCACACCACGAACGTTCGATAGTATTCCGAGATTGTTGTGAAGATTGATGATTGTGCGCTTGCTGCCCGATTCCTCCGCGACAGTGAGCGCCTCCAAATAGGCACTCTCAGCTCGATCGATTTCGCCGCGCTGGAAATACAGTGATCCGATATCGCAGATCACCTGAGCTTTACCGAGCTTGTCGTTTAGCTTTTCGTACTCTAACCGACTTGCAGTCAGGTGACGTTCGGCGGTGTCGAAATCCGCCGTATTCGTCATGATACGACCCATACGCCGACGACACCCGGCGGCAAGCGACACATCGTTCGCCTGAGTGGCAAACTCCAGCGCACGCGAGTACGCATCATATGCGTTCGCCGTATCACCAAGTCGTTCGTACGTCCGTCCAATGCCTTGGAGTATCTGCCCGGTCGAGTCCGGTTGAGCGTTGGGGAGACCGATCTCTTCGAATGTTTTGAGGACTAATCCCGCATGGCGTGTGAAATTGTCGCCGACCTCTGCGCTTTCTATTTCGAGGAGGAGTTCGGCAAGAGCTGATTCAATCGAAGCGGGGATAGTGTTACCTTCCGCCGATCCGCTGGAATCGCCGATCGCGGTACGTAACGAGGAGAGTATCTGCTTCAAGCGCTCCGGGCGAACCATGTACTCAGCCTCCGAAGCATCGACGCGACATGTGAATTCGCCGCGGAAGCACCGTCAAGCTTTGATCCATTACTGGTCGCTTCCAATCGCGTACCGAGAGAAGTGTGAAAGCGGGGCGCGTACAACATCACGTTCCGTATCGACAACGCTACCTTCGACAAGCTCCCAAACCGGCTCTACGAGATCCTCGTTCCAGTAGAAGATTGCCAACGTCGACTCGTCGATTCCACCCAAATCTGCGCCACGGTAGGAAAGCGTCAACCAAACCGGTTTATTGAACACCAAACCTTTGGGTCCCAACTCGGCAGAGACTTCGCCAAGTCGGTTGACCTTCATTTTCACCATGGCGACACGCAATCCGGGAGGTAGATCGGCTACCGCACCATCGGGAATCTCAACCATCGAGCTACCGATGATGTTGTCACCAAGACTCACTACGACCTCACGGTCCGACGGCACATCCGCCGTTGCGGCATACGCAAGCTCGTCTTCGCCGACCGTTAGCTTGCCCACAACCGGACGTTGAAGAATCGATACGTCAGCAGAACCGTCGTCACGCGACGCATTCGACGCGTCCCACGAACAGCCGACGAATATAAACCCCATCGCAAGTATCACGAGGATAGTAAGAGCGATCATGCGAGGCAGGAGCGTTTTCATTCCTATATCCCTTCGGAGCAAACCGAGTCGTCATCGGTGAAACCAGAAAACTGCACCAACGACGCAACGAACGAAGACTCGTTACTCTCTGTATAAAAACGAAGTTACGATGTCTACATAGAACAAACGACTACATTGTACCATGTGCCAAACCGCACGAAGGGTACACCTCATAAAATCGTATGTCAAGGATTCTTGTCAAGACCGTGACCTAATCGCTTGTCGCGTTCCGACGAGTACCGGGAACTCTGCGATTCGAGAACAGGTTCATATCGGGAAGGATGCGAAATCACAACGATCAAAACGAATCACGGAGGGAAGTAATATGCAGATACCTCAAATCACCGTTGAAGAGTTGAAACGAATGCAGACCGAACAGGAGCCGTTTACACTAATAGATGTTCGCGAGATCGACGAGTGGAACTTCTGTCACATCGAAAAATCCGAGTCCATGCCTCTCAGCAAGATCAACACATGGGCCGATTCCCTCGATCCGGAAACACACTACGTCTTCATGTGCCATCACGGCGCTCGGAGCATGCAAGCCGCCATGATTGCGCGGTCACGAGGCGTGGAACGAGTCACAAATCTCGCTGGCGGTATCGACGCGTGGTCACGCCGTATCGATTCGAGCGTTTCCTGCTATTGACCATCTGAACAAGATCGGGGTGAGGTATATGAACATTCGCCCCGATCTTCGTAGCTTTTTCTTCTCGTAGTGCGAATTATGACAACCGTTGAGAATCCCAAAGGAACCTCTATGGATTCCATCTTCACCGATATCGTAGGAAGCGAATGGGTTCAACGCACTTCGGAAGAAATCCCAAGTCTCGGCGCCGCGCAGCCCCGAATCCGTGTAATGCCGTCGACAGCCGAACAGACCGCAGCGGTACTTCGCGCTGCGTCTGAAAACGGAATCGCGGTTATTCCCGTCGGCTCGGCGAGCCACCTCGATCTCGGCAATCCACCAAAATGTGCCGACATTCTCCTATCGACAGAACGTCTCAACTCGATCACTGAGTACGAACCCGCTGATCTCACCGCAGCCGCTGGTGCAGGATGCACGCTCGGGGCGTTCAACGCTTATCTCGAACCGCATCGGCAACTCCTTCCATGGGATCCTGCCGGTGGCGATCGAAGAACACTCGGCGGAATTGCGTCGATTGGGCGGAATGGGCCGTTGCGTCTCGGATTCGGGCAGCCACGCGATTGGATTCTCGGTATTGAGGTCGCAACGGTAGACGGGAAGGTCATCAGAAGCGGCGGCCGTGTCGTGAAAAACGTTGCGGGATACGACCTGACGCGCCTCTTCGTCGGATCGTTGGGAACGCTCGGAGTGATAACGTCGCTCAACGTCAAAGTGCACCCTCAACCAGCAACCGAACTCTCCGCAGTCATCCGCTGCAACGATCGAAACGCGCTCTGGAAGCTCGCATCGGCGACGCTCGCGCGCGACATCTTACCAGTGGCGCTTGAGATCGCCAGTGCCGGCGCGGCCCGTGCCGCCGGAATCGACGTTGTCGGACGCGCGGATCTGCTCTGCGTCCGTTTCGCTGGCGAAGATTCCGACGTCCGTAAACAGATACTCGCGTTCGAAGCGCTCGCTTCGGAACACGGTCTCTCAGCACCGGAGCACATCGGCTTCGAGAGCCTTCAAGCACTATGGACCGGCCTTACGGATCTCCCGGCGCGCGCACCGATTGTGTTGAAGATTAGCGTACCACCGACAACATTACCGGGCACCAGTTCCAGCATAATTGCCGAGTTCTCTTCGGTCATGGAGGAAGTCTCGTGCATCGCGAGCCCAGCGTTCGGGACGCTTCACCTTCTCCTCGACGGCGTCATCGACGACGCTCGCTGCGAAACACTCGCTGCGTCAATCGCGTCGACGAGAAACTCCATTACCGCGGAGCACGGCGAGCTCACCATCCTCCGCGCACCGAATGCGCTGAAGCAGCATGTCAATGTATGGAGCCCCGTCAGAACAAGTGAACGTCTGATGAAAGCCACAAAACGACTTTTCGATCCACACGGTATATTGAATCCCGGTCGTTTTGTCGCTGAAATCTGAATCGCAGACAACAGAGCAGATCAAGGAGCCGACTATTGGCAACTGAGCTTCAATTGGCGATTCGAGCGCAAGAGGATCGGCTCCTCGCGTGCGTTCACTGCGGACTCTGCTTACCTCACTGTCCAACATACGGTGTTCTCGGCGACGAAAACGATTCGCCACGCGGACGACTCTATCTCATGCGTGCGGTCGCTGAAGGGCGCCTTGAACCGAACGAGTCGTATACCCGCCACATCGAAGCGTGTATCGTCTGCCGCGCGTGTGAAACAGCGTGTCCATCTGGCGTAGAGTACGGCTTCATCATGCAAGCCGCGCGAAACGACTTGCGGCGGGCGAATCTCGACGATCTCGGTTATGTCGCTCGAGTTCTCCGTCGCATCGGCCTCGATGTTATCATCACACGACGGATGCTTCTTAAGCCGACAGTGTGGCCGATGCGTATTGTCCGGCACCTGCGACCACGTAATGGTTGGTCGCGCCGTCTTCCACGGTTTATTCGACAGGGACTCGAGATGCTGCCGAATCCGCCGGTCGAGCGCCCCAAGCCCGAAGCAATAAGATCCTCCGGCACGCGTCGTGTCGTACAGTTCCGCGGATGTATCATGGACGAGCTGTATCACGACGTCAACGAGGCAACTACGCGGATCCTAAAGATCAACGGATGCACCGTCGACGATCCACCCGCACAGGTCTGCTGCGGCGCGCTGCACGATCACGCGGGCTATGTCGATACAACACGTATGCTCGCACGAAAAAACATCGAAGCATTCGATGACGGCACGGACGACCCGATCATTATCAATGCTGCGGGATGTGGTGCAACGTTACGCGAATACGGCCATCTCCTCGCCGATGATCCAGCCTACGCCGATCGCGCGAAGAGATTCGCGGCGCGTGTTCGCGATATAACCGAGTTTCTTGGTGAACTCTCCGACACCAATGAACTCGCTACAGGCGCACCGATTGAGGAACGCGTGACCTTCGACGCGCCGTGTCATTTGTACCACGCGCAACGTGTCATCGATAGCCCGTTTCGAGCACTCAATGCAGTGCCGGACCTCAACTTCGTTCCGTTGCGCGGATACGAGCGGTGTTGTGGATCGGGTGGGATATACAGTCTCACGCATCAGGAAATCGCATCCGACGTGCTGGATGAAAAACTCGAGGCAATCCGCGACACGAACGCCGATATACTGGTGACAGCGAACCCCGGCTGCCAGATGCAGATTCAATCCGGTGCGCGAATGGCCGGCATGAATCTTCGCGTCCTTCATATAGTCGAACTCATCGACGAATCCTACGATCGAGCGGGACTTTACCGTTAAGAAAAGCGACGATTCCGCAATCCGAAAGTTCGCCAGAAACAGTCTATACGGTTGCGATCAATAACGTAGTACACCGTTATTCTGAGTCCATATACGATTGCGACGATGTCGATACTTCGCAGTTACTCTGCGTGAGCAATGTCGAAAGCTGAGGCGACGATGTCAGAACCGAAGATTCGCGGCGTCTTTACGCCAAACATGGTGCCGTTGGATAAGCAAGGCCGAATCAACGAAGCCGAGTTTCGTCGGTACATCGATTGGCTGATCGCGAAAGGTGTCACCGGACTCTATCCCAATGGCAGCACTGGCGAGTTCACTCGTTTCAGCCCCGAAGAGCGCCGCTGGATCATTAAAATCTGCGCTGATCAGGCAAAAGGCCGTGTGCCGATTCTTGCCGGCGCTGCCGAAGCAAACGTCCGCGACACACTCTCGGCATGCGAAGCGTACGCCGAGATGGGATGTACAGCCGCAGCGATATGCGCGCCGTATTACTTCAAGCTCTCGCAGGAAAGCGTCAGCGAATACTTCATCGAGCTCGCACGTCACTCACCACTCGATATCGTTCTCTACAACATTCCGCAGTTCGCCAACGAGATCGCCATCCCAACGGTCGTAAAACTCACCGACTACGAGCGCATCGTCGGGATGAAGGATTCGAGTCGCGACTTCCCGCGCTTCCTCAATCTCATGAACCTCATCCGTCCGGAACGTCCCGATTTTGCGTTCCTCATTGGCACCGAGGAAATCCTCATGCCCGCGCTGCTGATGGGTGCGGACGGCGGCACCGTCGCAACGAGTGGAATCGTACCGGAAGTTGTCATGAAGATGTACGATCTAACGCTTTCCGGCGATATTGAAGAAGCGCGGCGCATTCAATACAAACTGCTCGAGCTCATCAACGTGATGCTCTTCGGAGCAAGCTTCCCCGAGGGATTCCGTGCGGCGCTCGGCTTGCGTGGATTCGTCATGGGGACCTCGCGGCAACCACTATCCTCGAAAGAGCAATGTGATCTGAGCGCGGTGCGCCAGACGCTTCATTGCATCCTCTCTCAACACGGTTTCATTGCGGATCTGTCGGGTAGCGCTGCAGAACCGTCTGCGTGTGGACCCGGCATGGAGCCTGCCAAAAACACCGGAATTACCGAGGAACAGATTGCGAGCATTGTCGCCGACGTCGTTCGTCGCGTAAAGGGCGCGTAACCGTATGGATCACGGTACAATCGCTGTCGGACTCGTTGAGGTGTTCGGACTTCCTCCCGCGGTTTTCGTTGCCGACGCAATGGTAAAAGCGGCCGACGTTCGTCTCGTCGATCTTGAGGTGAACACCCTCGGCGCGATGACAATCAAAGTGACCGGTGCCGTCGGTGCGGTTCGTGCCGCGTTTGAAACCGGTGAACGATTGGCGACGGAACTTGGCGCAAACGTCGCAACGTCGCTGATTTCGAACTATTCGCCGCAAGGCATTCATCCTTGGATCGAAGCGCCTCAGAAAATCACGCGACTGCTCAAAGCCCGATCCTCGCTCATTCCGTTAGATGGTGAAATATCGAATTGTGCACTCGGACTCATCGAAACACGCGGTTTCACGGGCGTTGTCGCCGCTGCCGACGCGATGATGAAAGCAGCGGACGTGCATATCGTTTCGCTCGAGAAGATCGGCGCGAGCCTCGCGTGCGTTCTGATTCGCGGCGACGTTGCTGCGGTTCAAGCAGCGATCGAAGCGGGCAAATCGGAAGCTGAGCGAGTCGGGAAGCTTATGTCCGCCCACACGATACCGCGTCCCGACCCGGTGATTCAGC
>CAZWQW010000039.1:13515-23839 GCA_964635955.1 uncultured bacterium
GATTCCGTCACGGCACGGAACCGATACGTTCCCGGCTCCCATGATCGTACGTCGACTTGGACCGACGAATCCCGCGCTGGCACCGTCACTCGAAGCGACTGATCATCAATGATGAATACGTATTCACGATCCGCACCGTCGAGTTTAAGGACATCATTGCGAACTGTTCGCACCGTATCAACGCCAATGTTGAACCAGTACTGCATGATACTCATCGTGTCGCCGCTCGACGGAGCAGTCATTCCCGCTTGCTGCATTTGCTCGATTGAATCCGCAGCAACCTCTCCGTAGTCTTTCGCATCGCTGCACGCCGATATCGCCGCAGATAATCCCACGAACAGGCCTACAACGATCAGTAGTCGTTTGGTAATCATGGCTTCCTCCCTCTGAGACACGTCATCGTTGCCTTGAATAATAAGAGTACTGTTCCAACCATGAAAAAGACGAATACGTTTCGGTACTCGTCAAAGCGCTGCTATGCTGCGGTTGACTCCAATCATTCACTTCGTCTACATTCGATCTTCCCGACCAAACAGACCGCGGAGGACCCGAATGCGTGCCATACAAACGACCGCGCCGAGAACGATGGACTTCGTCGAGACCGCGAAACCGACTGTTCGGTCCGGCGAAGCGCTCGTTAGGATGCAAGAAGTCGCAATTTGCGGGAGCGACCTTGTCTCATACCTCGGTACGCAACCGTTTGATTACCCCCTCGCGATCGGCAAACCAGCCCACGAGTGTGTCGGAACGATCGTCGAGTCCGACATCGCTGGTTTCTCACCGGGCGATCGTGTTCTCTACTTTCCACCGAGACAGGACGCTCTTCGCGAATTGGCCATCGCGGAAAACGCGAGCCAGATTCTCAAACTCCCAGCACACGGAGATATATCTCACTGGCTACTCGCGCAGTTGCTCGGAACGGTGATTCATTCGGCGAGACTACTCGGTTCGGTTCTTGGCGAACGCGTGGCGATTATTGGACAAGGTCCGGTAGGACAGCTCTGGAACGCTCTCCTACGGAATCTTGGAGCGCGCACGATCATCGGTATCGATATGGTTCCCGAACGTCTCGAAGTCAGCCCGCGCATGGGTGCGACTCACACTCTACGAAACACCGGGCCCGACGTGATCACATCGGTTCGCGATCTCACCGGAGGTCGCGGCGCGGATATCGTGATCGAAGCTGCCGGATACACGTCAGCGCATCAGTTGATGTTCGAGTTGGTCCGACAGGATGGTCGCATATGCATGTTCGGTCATCCGAAGCCACTCAACTCGGAGATACCTATTTATCGATGGTATGAACGCAGGGCGCAGGTTATTACGTCGTGGGGACCGGATGTCGAAGGCGATATTGGTCTCGCTCTCGAATTGATCGAACAAAAGCGAATCGACGTTATCCCGATCCTAACACATCGATTCCCGTTCTCGCAGGTACATGAAGCGTACGAGCTATTCGCAGAGCGTCGCGATGGTTGCATAAAGGTAATTGTCGATTTCGACGAATAAACACTCATTTCTCAAAGGATTACGTACATGGAACATTTCATTCGCGACTACGACCGTTTCATCAAGCAGATAACTTGGACGCGTAGAACGGATTGGCTCGCGGTAAACGATAGTCCAGACCCGGAACCGCTCGCATCCGGTCCGAACGTTCAGTTTTCCGGCACCGCCGGAGATGTCTGGATTAGCGGCCCAGTTCCGATGCCACTCGACCACGACACGTTGTCTGTAACAATCAAGGGAATGGTGAAAAACTGTCGCGTAGGCATCGAGTGGTGTCAGGCGAAAAAGGGGAAGTTTCACCCGGTAATCTGGGGCGCGAATGACGGAAAGACATTCAAACTCGAAAACATACCCGCTATCCCGACAACCGCGTCGTTTCGCGTCGTTGTGGAAGCGCAGACCGACGGCGAAGTATCACTCACCATATCATCGTGCGTTGGGTCGCTCAGGCCGAAACTCGATGTACTGGTAAATCAGGTCGGTTACGATATCGGCTCACCGAAGCGTTTTACCGTTCAGTCAAACGGTCCGCTCGAAGGAGACGCCCACTTTCGCGTAATCGCGCCAATAGCTGGCCCCGGTCGTGAGTTTGAAACAGTCTTCGAAGGCAAGCTCGAATCGGCCGGCGATGTTCCCGAGTGGGGACGATGGTATTGGCGCGGTGATTTTTCGTCGCTGGACACACCGGGCAATTACTTTATCGACGCGACGATTGGCGATCTGAATGCCGAATCTCCGCTTTTCAGCATCGGCCACGATTTCATCGCATCGAAGACGCTCGATTCCGCGCAACGGTTTTTCTTCTGGCAGCGGTGCGGTCAAGCGGTTCCAGGTTGGCACGAAGCGTGTCATCTCGATGATCGCGTCACTACGGAAAGCGGCGTAACGATTGAAGCGGCGGGAGCGTGGCACGATGCGGGTGATTACAACAAATACAACGGCTACACGCCACTGAGTCTCTACAGCCTCCTCTACGCGAGAGAAACGTGTCCGCACCTTTTTCAGACGTGGCGAAACACGGGACGAGACGATATCCTCGACGAAGCGCTTTGGGGTGCTGAGTATCTCCGTAAGATGCAAGATCCGGCCACTGGCGAGTTATGGGATCGACATTTCAGCGGATACGGCTACTGGGGACTTCCCGAAAACGAAACTGACAATCGGATCGGTGGAGACGAGGATCGAGTCGCTAAAGGAAAGACGCTCAATCTTTGGTTCGTAGCAGCGTTTGCGCACCTCGGACAATTGCTCGACAACGAAGAGTACATAGGACGTGCGCTTGCTCATTGGAAACTCGCGTATAAACCTGATTCGCCTGATCTCGCGCACGCCGCACAAACGATCTTCGCCGCCCGTGAGCTCGATCTGGCTACGGGCGATCCGACATTCGAGAAAATCGCCTTGGAAGCCGCGAAGAAAATCGTCGCGTGCCAATCCCACGATGATACTTTGGATGGCTGGTACGCAGGGAGTCCGGGAGGCAAACCTGCGTACGGCGTTGTTGATGACGGCCTACCGGCTGCGGCGCTTGGCCGATGGACGGAGTGGTATCCCGAGGATGCGTTTGTCGAATCTGCTCGCGAGAGTCTGAAACGATACGTTGGCTACGTGCAGGCTATCTCACATAACCCGCTCGGTATCGCGAAAGTGCATACGCAGAAGCACGATGCGTGGTTCTTTCCGTTCGCAAAAGATGGCGACTGGCACGTCGGACAGAACAGCCAATACCTATCGGATGCGTGGGCAGCGTTGGTTGCGCATCGAGTAACAGGTGAAAGCCGCGCGCTTGAGGTCGCGCTCGATCAGATCAACTGGGTACTCGGATGCAATCCGTACGGCATCTGTATGATGCAAGGCCACGGCCGAGTGAATTCACCGACCGCTCATCACCGGTACAACATGATCGTCGGGCAACCGCAGGGAGCGGTCCCGGGTTCGGTGTTTAACGGCATCGTTCGGTTCAACGCGGCGAATGACATTCCGCTCTGGGATCTCATCCCACACGGCACACCACGATACGAGTGCAACGAGCCGTGGCTTCCTCACAACGCGTATTACCTCTTCGCCGTCAGCGAGCTGGCTCGGATTGTGTGAGGGAGGGGGACGACCGAGGTTGAATACGCCTTAGTCGGAGGGAATCTCATACCCGCGGTGACGCAGCAACGACTTGTAGAGCGCGGTAGTATTCCGTACGAGCGAATCCACGGAGAACTCGCGCTCTACGAGTCTTCTGCCGTTTTTCGCCCACGCAGCCGCGGCATTCGGGTGCCGGTAAGTGTGAAGAACGCCTTTCGTTAACGCATCGACGTCACCGGTGTCGGTCAGCCAGCCGGTCTCACGGTGCCTTAGGACCTCCGAAGTACCGCCTGCGGACGTCGCTACGACGGGTTTCTCCATCGCAAGCGATTCGATTACGGCGTTGGGAAAACCTTCTATATCGGAAGTGTGAAGGACCACATCCGCAATCGCAAGCTCAGCCGATATATCGCTGACAAAACCAGTGCGATGAACACGGTCAGTAATATTATGCGCATTGATCCAACCGCGAAACTGACTTAGATAATTTCTTTCTTCATGAGTGTTTGGATCGCGTCCTAACTGAAGCAGGTGCGCATCGATTCCTTCCTTTACGAGATTCGCGACAACTTCCGCGAGTACATCGAAACGCTTACACGGTATCGGCTGAGCAATATGGACGATCACATAAGCTTTATCAGGGATGCTTCGCCGAAGTCGCTGTTCATTTTTCTGAATCTCAGACCAACGAAGACATTTCTGCGCTCGAAGAAGATCCGTGCCGTTCCATATTGTATGGACCTTCTCAATCGGCACTCGTTTTCGATCCGTAACATACCGACTAACCGCAATCGAGTTACCGACCACTGCATCTCCTACACGAGATAGGTACCTATCGACGAAATCGAGCCACGGCGTTATCTCGAGTTCTGTTGTTCTTTCTGCAGCGAGAAATACGGAATACGGATTGAACCCTATCGTAGCCAGTCGAGCCCAAATATTCCCCTGCAAGAGCCATCCGTGAACAACGTCGGGTTCATGTTGCCTAATCTGTTTCGCAAGACGCGCTGCTAAAAGAATATCTCCCTTCCGCCGTTTACCAATCACCACGGTTCTCACATTAGCTTTTGCGTATTCGTCAGCCAACGATCCAAGACCGTGTGTACATATGACAGTATTCTCCCAATGTGTTCGATCCATAGAACGACAAAGGGCGAGAAGTTGTTGTTCTGCTCCTCCATTTTCAATTGTAGGAATCACATGAACAACACGAGCGGGACGATCGATGAGCGGACGGCCATCACTGCGACCGGTCATGACGCCTCCGCAATGCCATAACACTCAGCCGAATCGAACGCACCAGGTCGAAGAACAAGGCCCAGTCCCGGTCTATCGGGAACAGTGAGATGCCCGTCGTTGAACTCCAGTGGCTGCTCGAAAAGCGCATCCAGTTGATGTGACGGACCGACATACTCCTGCGGCCAATCACACCACTTCAAAGCGGTGCAGATATGGAGCGTTGCTGCATTACCAACGGTCGGCTGCGTCTGATGTGGAAGGAATATCCTGTTGAACGCCTCGCCAAGCGCTGCGATTTTCATCGTTTCGGTAATGCCCGCGCACTTAACCACATCCGGTTGGATAATATCCACATCGCCGTTCACGATCAGATCGCGGAACTGCCACCGGGTATATTCGTGCTCACCCGCGCTAATCGGTATATCCAGTGCCGCGGCGACTTTCGCGATACCCGGATAGTCAAACTGTGCGATCGGCTCCTCGAAGTGACGCAATCCAAGCTCTTCAAACACGCGACCTTGGCGTATCGCGGTCGATACCGAATACCCGTTATTCGCGTCGAAACTCACCGCGCCGCCACTACCAGTGACGTTCACACAATCACGCGTCATCAAAAGGTCTTTGGCGGGATCGATATCAATTCTCGCTACGCTCCAGTCCATACGAATTTTGACCGATCTGTATCCCTCTTCAAACGCTTGCTCGACGTACTTCGCCATCTCACTCGGCGACATCGACGCTCCGCCACCGATGGACTTATAGGCAGGAATACGGTCTCGATACTTTCCACCGAGAAGCATATGAATGGGTAGGTTCGTCGCTTTGCCACGAATATCCCATAGCGCAATGTCGATACCAGCCACAGCTTCCGGCTGAATGCCTTGCGTACCGAGCTTATACGTACCGAGCATCATCTCGTGCCACAATCGATCCGTCTCCAGCGGATTCTGCCCGAGAATACGTGGCGCAAGGACATCAACAACGAATCGACCAATCGTCGGAGAATGCATCGGACTGCATTCGCCAAGACCGGTAATACCTTCGTCGGTATCCACAGCAACAAAACACTTACCGTGAATACCGTATGAGCGAATTTTGGTAATCTTCATGCCGCTTCTCAGTATCGAATTCGTGGAATCGGTAGATGCACGCTATCGCTTTTTTTACTGATGTCGAGCGTTCTCACGTGAGTTTTCGCACTCGAAACTGACCGACTTCCGCGATTACTTCGGACCCAATCGCGCGGAACCCGATCTTACCAGTATCCGGAAACAACTCCGCGCGCGGATCGGAATCAGTAAACTCATGTGCGAGCACTCCATCAACGCCCAGTTGGAGATGTGCACCATCTTTTACGATCCGAATCGCGTATCGTTTCCCGATCTCCTTGCACAAGTCGGGTCCTTGCCACATGAGTTGCAGACCCGGGTTCTTTCGCCAGTTCGATACGCCGGTGTGAACACCCTCGTCATCGTAACGACTTACCGACACGTGGTATGACTTGGTTTTGGCGTCCCATCCAACATAGTCATCGAAAAAGCCTTCGCGTGGAGGAAGATCGGTGATCATATCCTCATCATTCAACCCCTTGATCGCGACAAATGTAATAACGAGTCCGTTACTCTTCCGAACGAGCAGGTCATACTCCACCGCGATGTTATCAGGGAAATCGATTGTACAAAACGCATGACATCCCCTTCCGCCCTGCTTACTACCGGTGCAATCGAGACGCATCGCGTTCTGTTCGTCGTCCCACTTCACAATATCGAGATGTCCAATACCTTCATGGTGCCAATTCGAAAGCCCGTTGTCGAATTTATCGTTGAGAAGTACGGCGCCTCTCGGCTCGATAAGACTGCTATTACCCATACGAGGGTCCTCCACCATTTCGCTACTAAACCTCCCTCGACAGCGCGTGTAAAAGGAATGTACCGAGGTGTAGCATACACCAGACAGCCCCGTATCGCAAGATAACACCGCCAAATCGACTCACCCGAAGGTATTGGGCTTCTTGACCCCTGTTCGTTCCGAAGCCTATATTTGCGTCAACAACACGAGTACGGCATTGCATACATCGTTCGTGTCTCGATGTTCATTGGTACCATAAAGCAATAGACGACCACTGCACTCCGAGGAGGATTCCATGGCGAAGGAAATCGGCATCGGTATGATCGGTTACGCCTTTATGGGTAAGGCGCACTCAAATGGTTGGCGACAGGTTCCGCATTTCTTTGATGTCCCGTACAAGCCTGTATTGAAAACACTCGCAGGCCGGAACAAGGACGCGGTTAAGAAGGCAGCGAAAGACTTCGGATTCGAAAAAACCGAATCGGATTGGAAGAAGCTTCTCAAAGACGACGACATTCAGATCATCGATATCTGCGCACCGGGGAACCTGCACAAGCCGATGGCAATCGCCGCGCTCGAAGCCGGCAAGCACGTCATCTGCGAAAAACCACTGGCGAATACTCTTGCAGAAGCGAAAGAGATGGCTGCTGCTGCGAAGAAATCCGGTAAAAAAACGCTCACCGCATACAACTACCGCCGCGTCCCGGCAATTGCATACGCGAAGCAGCTTATCGACCAAGGCGTGCTCGGCGAGATCTATCACTGGCGTGCAGTTTACCTGCAAGATTGGATCATGGATCCGAATTTCCCGCTCGTATGGCGGCTTCAAAAAGACGTCGCCGGCAGCGGTCCGCACGGAGACCTGAACGCGCACATTACCGATTTGGCGCGATGGCTTGTCGGAGAGATCGACGAAGTGACCGGTTCGAAAAAGACGTTTATCAAGAAACGTCCGCTCGAACAAGGCGCGCCCGGCGGCGGGCTTACGGCAAAGGGCGGTGCGAAGAAAGGTGACGTGACCGTCGAAGACGCTATGCTCTTCCTCGCGAAGTTCAAGAACGGTGCGCTCGGAAGCTTTGAAGCAACCCGATTTGCCGGCGGTCGGCGCAACTACAACTCGTGGGAAATCAACGGTTCGAAGGGTTCATTGACGTTCAACCTCGAGCGCCTGAATGAACTCGGTTACTACAATATGGAAGATCCCGCTGGACAACAGGGTTTCCGCACGATCATCTGTAACGAAGCCGCTCAACCGTATAACTCAGCGTGGTGGCCGGCGGGTCATATTATCGGATGGGAACACACGTTTACCCACGAGTTCGCCGACCTCCTCGAGGCAATCGCGAAAGATAAACAGTGCCAGCCGAACTTCGTCGACGGCGCGAAAACACAAGCTGTTCTGGAAGCCGCGATGGACTCCACCGAAAGCGGCAAGTGGGAAAAGGTTCAGTCGGTCTGAGTTCGCATAGCATCCGTTTTCGTTTCAACGGGGATGACCGGAATCGGCATCCCCGTTTTTCGATAGAGCACGAGGAACCAAGCATATGTCGGAAACAACGAAGATCACCGAGATCAAGTATTCACCCGGTCACCCGACGCAATCGTGGGAATGCGATGTGATCGATATGTCTCCGCCCGCGTGGGCGCGTATCCGGTACGTGAGCGAACGCGATTACGCCATAGAGCGCGGCGTTACACTTCGTGCCGGCACGACGACTGAAGGCATGTACTGGAATAATCGGCCGTATCATGTGTGGCAGTTTACCAGTCCTGGCGGTGACGTTATTGGTTACCGATTCGACGTGTGCATGAATACGCATATCTGGCAGAGTAAACTGATCTGGACCGATCTCGGATACGACCTATGGGTCCCGCGCGGCGGTGAAGCCGTCTGGCAGGATGAAGACGAAGTCCAGCAACTGCTTCGCCTCGAGCATCTTTCACCTGAGGAAGGGCAGATGGCCGAGGATGGGAAGGAGCTCCTCACACGCGAATGGAAGAACGTAATTGAAGAGGTGTTTGGTGATCGATGGTGAGTAGTTGAACGCAACGTTTCGAGCTGGAGGTCCGGCACACATGACAATCATGGAGCGAGCGAAGCAGAGCGGATTGCTCGTGGACGGGCGACCGATTCTCGGAACCTACACCCCGTCGACTATGGATGATCTCCGTGCGTGTCGCGATGCCGGAGTGAACCTTATCGTATCAGATTCCCAACCACTCGATCCCGAATCGCAAATGGGCCGATTCGCAGCAGACAACGGCATTCGCGTTCTCTACCACCTGACTCGTCATATCTATCATCGGCGCATCACCGGTGAACGCATCGAACCCGACCAAACAGATATCCCACTGCTCGGACTGGGAAAACCAACCGATGGATCGGGAATCGTTCAGATCAACAACGAACTAATCAGATATCGGGAGTGCACCGAAAAAGCCTATCTCGGATGCGAACGCGGCATCGATGGAACCGAACCCGCTCGTCATGAAGCCGGCGTCATCACCTTCGATCCGGTTGCGTGTCGAAAGGACATCGAGCGCGTTGCCGTATCTCCTAATCTCTGGGGATTCTATGTTCTTGACGATAGTCCCGGAAACTGTAAAGCCGCATTGAAAGCCCAGTACCGACTGATCCGAGAAATATGTCCAAAACCTGTCGGCGCCGGTTACGGATCAGTATCCAGCTTCGTCAATTTCGAATACGGTGTATGCGATTTTGCGATGCTATACGAGTATCCGGTTCGTCAATACGGATATCTCCGTTTTCGCACAAGTCGACGTGTCCAGTGGATGTTGATGGCAGCTCGCGAACGCGTGCCGGCGATTCCGTTTGTCGCCGTCTATCAAGCGTTTGGCGACGACGGCTACTGGTCCACACCGGATCCCGTACAGGTTCGAGAGCACGTCGAAGATTTTACTCGTGAGGGCGCTGCCGGACTCGTCGCATTTATCTGTTCGTTCAAAAGCGGATACGGTTGGTCCGATCGGCCGGAGCTTATTCGCCAAATCGCGGATATCCATCGTGAGATTCGCTCTACCGGTACGTTAAGAGTGCGACCCGAACCGCCTGAGATTCGTCGTACCCGCTTCCAACCAGCGGAATCACCACACGCCGCCCGTACCGACGGTCTCGTACCCGCCTGGCACGTCATCGGTCCATTTGACCCCGGCGACGCAACGCTCGACGTGGAATTCCCTCCAGAACGCGAAATCGACCTCTATGCCGTATATGACGGGAAACGCGGACCGGTTCGTTGGATGCCGGTTCGGACACTCGCGGGAAAAGCTCCAGTCATCGATATTCACGATCGTCAAATGATGGCGCCGTCAATCAGCTACGCCGTCTGCATCGTTGAATCAGAGCGAGAAATCGAAGCGCAGATCGGTGTCGCCGCTGCTGACGCAATTGTCGTGTGGCAAGATAATCGTGAAGTGTATCGTTGTCCTTACGGGTATTGGGGACACGAAGTATGGGAAGTGTGGGATCGCGAACGCGCGCCGGTGACATTACCGAAAGGTCGCACGCAGTTTCTCGTCAAGCTGTATAACAAGCGCGGACCCGGCGGATTTCTCGTTCGATTTCTCGATAAGCATGGTACGCCGCTTGACGGGCTGCGTTTCGAGCCGACCGCCGAATCTGCGGTGCTCT
>CAZWQW010000040.1:0-15635 GCA_964635955.1 uncultured bacterium
GGCGTCGACGGAAACTCTCCGCGGCGTACTCGCTCCGATGCCGATGCCTGAAGCCGTCGAGGCTGTGCGCGGCGTGCGCGCAGTGTACCGTATCGATCCGGCCGCATACGAGACACCTGAGGAGCGCACGCTCGTTTCTGTGGAGAAGACCGGTTCGGAGATGGGGACGGATTTCTACCGTCTCACGATTTCGCCTGCGCGTTACCTACCGGAAGGCAACCGTATCACCGTAGCGAAGGAGGTTGACTTCCGGATCGTATTCACCACTGATACGCCCATCGACACACGAAGGCGCGGACCAGCTCTGCCGAGCTTCTGGCGATCAGCGGTTCTGAATTACGATCAGGCGTCCCAATGGACATACTCCGAGACCACCACGAGAGTTGCGCGAACGACAGCGGAACCGAGCCCGTTCGCTTCGGGTACATGGCTGCGCGCGATGGTCTCGCAGACAGGTGTTTATCGTTTAAATGCCGCGGAGATCATCGCAGCCGATACTCGTTTCCGTGACGCGCCTCTGAACCGAATCGCCATGTTTACGGGCCCGGGTATCGAATTACCGATCAGTCCGGTTGTTTCGTACGAACCGAGACTGGCCACCGTCCGACCTCTCGTTTCGGACATGAACAACGACGGATTGCTTAACGGCACCGACGAAATCCTGTTCTATGGTCGATCGCCCAACCGATGGCGTCAGAAAGCGACCGGCAACTTGGCCGTCGAATACGTCGCAAATCGATACACGTCAGAAAACGTCTATTGGATCGGGATTGTTGATTCGACAGCGCACCACGCGACAACACTCGATGGTGCTGTTACCTCGTCCGGACTCCCGGTAATCGATTCCTATCCGTTCCGAACGCGCGCGGGGCAAGACACGAGGAATTTCAACGAGGCTTCGTATTCTGCGCTCCAACCTGACGGAGCGGAAAGTGGCCTCGATTGGGAATGGCAACAGATTCCCATGCTCGGCAATCTTCCGATATCTATCGGACTAACCGATGTTGCAGATGGAACCGTCTGGTTCTCGTTAGGCGAACTTCGCACGGAGGGTTCGAACTGTCGATATATGAGCATCGAGTTGAACGGCGCACCGGTTACGGCGCAATCGCAGCGGACAGACGGTTTTTTCGGCTTTCGACAGGAGTTCGTGACGACAGTGGATCCGCTCGCGAGTGCCGAATTGAATGTGCGAATCGTCAATACGAACTCGACGTGCGGAGATCCCGGCTCACTCGATTACTACGAAGTGCAATACCTACGACGGCTCCGAGTACCGTCGAACGCCGAGAGCTTCCCGTTTTCCATCGCACCACGGTACGATCTTGGCGCAGACGAGTCAGTCGAAGTGCATATTACCGGCGTCGATCGAACGACGCACCGATTGTTTGAGGTCACGGAGAGCGCGTTCGCGGAGATTACGATTCCCGCGCCCGAAAGTGGCGTAACGACGCTTCAACTGACGCGCTCCGGGATTACTGGGCGCGAGTACGTTCTCGTGAAGGATCAGACGTGGAAGTCGCCGAGTAGAATCCTCTCCGTGCGACCGCGGGGAGATCTTGTTAGTGGGACTGATGGAGTCGACTACGTCATCGTTACCCACGAGGCATTCGTCGAGGATGCTGCACGACTCGCTTCGTGGCGCACGGAGAACAACGGGTTTCGGACGCTCGTCGCGACTACGCGAGATATCTACGACCAATTCAGTGCGGGTCTCTACGATCCGGGTGCGATTCGCGCATTCCTTCGGCATGTCTGGGAACGCCGCCGCGACGATCCGAATTCTCCGACGCTTCAGTACGTGTTACTGATGGGCGACGGACACTACAACTTCCGGAACATCAACCGACCGCGTCAGAGCGAGAGCGATCCCCACGCCGATAACTGGGTGCCGACATATCAGGAAGGCGTGATTATGACCGACGACTGGTTCGGAACGTTCTCGACCGGGCCGATACCGCAACTCATGCTCGGACGCCTCGCCGTCCGCACCCCGAATGACTCTCGCACGGTGGTCGACAAGATCATCCAATACGAAGACGGGATGGACCGAGGTGCGTGGCAGAATCGTGCGCTTCTCGTAGCCGACGACAACTACAATCCGGAAACCGGCGCCCTACAGGAGCCGTTTACGGTAAATTCCGAAGATGTTGCGAAAACACTACGTCCGGAAACCGTAGCGAGAAAGATCTACGGCGTCGAATACGCAATGGACGCACAGGGCCGAAAGCCTACCGCCGCAAGGGATTTGGTAACCGCGTGGAACGAAGGCGCGTTGCTCATCAACTATATAGGACACGGCGCACCGACACTTTGGGCGCATGAACGAATGTTCGAGCTCAGCAGTGATCTGTCAAAGCTGAATAACCGCCGTCGCTTACCGATTCTTACCGCGCTCACGTGCAGCGCCGGTCACTTTGATCACCCGGAAACACAGTCGATGTCGGAGGTACTCACAAACGCACCAAACGGCGGCGCAATCGCGGTCATCGCAGCGACTCGATTGGTCTTTAACGTGTACAACATCCCATTTGACACGCTTGTGGTGAAAGAGTTGTACCGTGGCGCAGACCGACGACCGCGTATTGGAGACGCATTCTGGGCGACGAAGGCGAAGATGCTCGTCGGCGCTTCGAATAGTAACACGCGACGGTTCGTTCTTATTGGTGATCCCGCGATGACCGTCGCGTTGCCGGAACTGCCCGTCGAGGTGTCTGTCGACCGTGATTCTCTTGTAGCTTTGCAACCTGTGACGGTCTTCGGGCGTGTACTAACACCAGATAGCACAGCGACACTGACCTCGTTCACGGGTGAAGCGCTTGTCCATCTGTTCGATAGTGATACACGAGCGCGCTTCGTTCCACCGCTGAATCTGGCGACGCCGCAACACTACGTGCGACCGGGCCAGACGTTATACCGTGGTATGGTGCCTGTTATGAATGGGCAGTTCGAGATCGAAGCGATTATTCCGAAAGAAGTTACGTACGGCGCAAGCGAAGCGCGCGCCGTTGTTCAAATATGGAACGATCAGATCGACGGCGCGGGCGGTCTCCAAGGAGTCCCGATCGACACGGCATTCGCGTCAACGGAAATCGATACCACCGGACCAACGGTCTTATTCACACGCATGGATGTTGAGGATGCACCGAGTATCGGCGACGCTCTCGCGGACGGCGCGGAAATTGCACGCGGAGAGCCGTTACGTGTATGGCTCTCTGATCCAAGCGGTATCAACGTCACCGGCGGAATCGGACATCGACTAACGGCTCGAACGGATGTGGGCACAGAGCCAGTAGACATCACGAACGAGTTTACCCATCGCGGCGGCGCGACGCTCGGCTACGCGGACGTTTCACTCGCTGATGATCGTTCGGTGCAGAAGGTGACTGTACGCGCGTGGGACAATCGAAATAACACGTCGATTGACTCCATTGTCGTTCGGCTTGGTCAAAGGGAATCAGTGCGATTGCGGAACGTGATAGCGTATCCGAATCCGATGCCCAACAATGAAACGACGTTTACGTGGATCACCGAAGGTCTTGGCGATGACCTCGCGGACGCAACCGTTCGGATCTATTCGGTTGCCGGGCGTTTGGTAGATACATTGACACTAATCGATATCACCGACGGTCCCGTGCTCCTTCCGTGGCGCCCGGAGAGATCGTTGGCAAACGGCGTCTATCTGTATCAGATTACAGTGCGGCGGCAAAGCGACGGGCACTCAACACGGGTGATCGAACGGCTTGCCGTGTTGGGTTCCTGATCGTGTTGAAGGAGAGAATAATGCGCGTATTCAGACTTTCTGTCGGCTTGACGGTCGTTTTCGCAACGCTTGTCGTGATATGGGCGACTCCAGTGCACGCCACGAACGAGAGTCAAGCGGCTGTTCTCGCTTTGTTGTATCGGCCGGGCGCGCGCGAATCAGCACTCGGAGGCGCCGGTGTCGCCGGAGCTGAAGGTGCAACCGCGGCTTATTACAATCCGGCGCTGATTTCGTGGCAGAAACAGTCCGAATCGCCGCGATATCCGCTCATGGTCGGGACGACGTACTACAAGATCCTTCAGGAGTTCGGCTTCAACGATATGTACTTTATGTACTTCCCCGCGATGTTCGAGATCTCCGACTGGGGGCAGTTCGCGGTGTCGGTTACGTACTTGAGCCTCGGCGAACAGACCGCCACTGACGAACAAGGAACCGTTCTCGGTACGTTCGCAACCTATACAACCGCGGTTGGCCTGACGTACTCGTCGAAGATCAGCGAACGCATGTCAGCAGGCGTAACGGCTAAGTTCTTCTACGATCATCTCGCAGAGCAAGGTGCCGGTTTCGAAAAAGGTGACCCGACCGGTACTGGCTTCGCCTTCGATGCCGGTATGATCTACAAATGGTCGAATAACCTCGCGTTTGGAATGGCGTTGCGGAACTACGGTCCGAATGTCCAGTACATCGACGCCAGCCAAGCGAGCCCCACACCGGTAAACTTCAATATCGGCACCTCATGGAAGATCATTGACGGCGAGCACAACGACATCACATTCATCGGTGATCTCTATAAGCCGTTGGTACAGGATTACGAAAAGAACTGGATACTCGCGCCGATCGTCGGCTGGGTCGACGAGGACGTGTATAAGATCGAAGAAGTCACGAACGATCAAGGTATTGTCGAACGAATCCCGCACAAAAACAGACTGCGCGAGGAATCCCGACAGGTCGATATCCATGCGGGACTCGAGTACTCGTACGAGGAATATGTCGCGCTTCGCTCGGGTTTCTATCGCGACTGGGACGGAAAGCGAAAGTGGCTCACGTTCGGAGCGGGATTCCGTCTGCCGATAGCAAGCGCACACGTGATGGTCGATTTTGGTTACGTTCACGCGCTTGATGGCGGCCAGACTGGCAGCGACCCGAACAACGGTCAGCAAATCTATTCCGTTAGCATCGTTTTCTGAACGATGCTGTGTGGTTCTTCGGGGAAAGTCCGGCGTCGGTGAGTTCGGCGCCGGATCCGTTTCGACGATACCAACCGACGGATTTCCAGCTCAGGCATGCAGTCAATACACCGCGAGAAACGCCGACCTTTGATTTTCGCTACCGGATCAGGATGCAGATGACACGATGCCGAATTGTTCTCGTTTTGTTTGTCACATTCGTCGTGCTCGCACTACATCCGCCAATCAGCGCGGCGCCGCAGAGTATACACCTTCTTGCGCTACGAGTTGAGTTCCCCTTTGAGGACCCGGACGACTTCACTACCGGCGGTCGCGG
This sequence comes from uncultured bacterium, assembly GCA_964635955.1. Classification (GTDB taxonomy): domain Bacteria; phylum Latescibacterota; class MWCZ01; order MWCZ01; family MWCZ01; genus CAZWQW01. Next base: position 5,267 of record CAZWQW010000040.1, read on the forward strand.
CGTGTTTGATTTGCGAACGCCGGCGGAAGCGCTTGCCGCTGCGGACACGAACGAGAACGTTTTCCGGTACCCGTACGACCTTCCGCCACACGACGCCAACTTCCTTTCAAACCACCTTCATGCGTTGGCGAATTACCTGCATGTCGCTTCTCGTGGTCAGGTGAATCTCACATGGGAGATGTTTCCACCAACTGGCGCGGCCTACACCGCGCCGCGTGAGCTCGCGTGGTATGGCTCCGCCTCGAATGACGCCGACCAACTCGACCGCTGGGTGACGTTCCTCAACGACGCACTCGGCGTGTCCGCAGCGGACATCGGCGCTCTCAATCGCTTCGACAGCTTTCTCGTTTTCAACGCGAGTGTATCCCGTCAGGAAATCCTCAGCACGGAGCTTCCGGCGCTCGCCCTGACACCTGTTGAACTTGCTCGCTCGACGGTGACCGTGCCGTCAGGCGTGCAGTCGGCGTGGTTCATCCCGCAACAGATTCAGGAGCCGGGCGGAGTCATCGGACTCAATGGGACGTTTGTGTCTACGTTCTTCGCGACGCAGAATGTGCCGGTTCTGCTCAACACTGCGACTGGTGGGTCGTCACTCGGTGGCTGGACAGTGATGGATATCGGGTCGGATAACCTCATTCGCCGCTTGAAACCGAATGGTGATACGACCGCGGTACTCGGGTTCATACCAGCACTACCCATGGCGTGGGAGCAGACGCGACTTGGCTGGCTCGACCCGGTCGAAGTGCGCCGCGATACGACGATGCAACTCGCGTATCTCGGCATCTCCAACACTGATCTTTCGCACGCGATTCGTGTTCCTATTACGCAGGATGAATACTACCTCCTCGAGTTGCGAAAATCGATCAAGGATACTGGCGATTTCCGGACATGGGACCATCCTGAGATTGATTACTCACGCGATGACACAAGCGGCGTCTGGTTAAGACCGAAAAACGACTTCTACGATGCATACACACCCGGTAGCGGCGTCATTGTGTATCATGTTGACGAAGCGCGGATTCGACAGTGGGAGCCGACAAACGAAGTCAACAACCACCGCGAGCGTCCCGGTATCTACATTGTCGAAGCGGACGGATACCGCGATATCGGTATTGTCAACCTGCTCGGTCATCCCCGCTCGTCACAGGGCATCGGTAACCCGCAGGATCCGTTCAAAGTTACCGGAGATACCCTTCACGCAACCGGAGAGTGGGGTCCAGGCCGCCCGGTGAGCATCGCAAACGACGGCTCGCATACAGGTATCCGTATCGTCACGTCGCCGTACGGTGTCACGGGCGACTCGGTTACGGTCTCTGTTCAATGGATAAACGAATCAAACGAATCCGCACGCCGGACGCGATACGTCGGTGGATCGGTCGTCGAAGGAGTAACCGCGGGTCCGCTGTTCGAAGCATGGACCAGCCTGACGACAGATACGGTTATCGTGTTCGCGACAAACGACCAGAACGTGTGGGTACTCGACACCGATCTCGAGCCGGTTCAGAGCGACACTGGTGTTATCGGTCGGACGAATTTCCCGATCCTTCATAAACCGGCTATTACCGGTAACGGCGAAATCACCGTATACGGTGCGAATCAGACCGCACGGTTCGTTCACTCAGCGACGGGCTGGCGGAGGTACGAATCCGCTACTGATCCATGGATTGCACCGACGCTCGTGGCCGATCTCGATCGCGACGGATTTCCATACACCATCAGGTGGGATTCGGTCGGTGTGATAGCTGCGGCGAAAAGCTCTGCCGAGACGTGGACATTCAGCGTCGGCGACTCGCTCGTAGCACAACCGACGATTGGTACGTGGCAGGACGATGGATTCGGTTACCTTTACGCCGCGACTCCGCGACGTGTCGTAGTGATATCGCGGAAAGGGCTCGAAGTGGACCGGTTCAACATTGGGAGCGCGGATTCTACATGGCGGTTTTCGCATCCCGCGCTTACCCGCGAAACCGGATATGTGGCGTCTGGTGAATCGTTTGTGCTCGTGAGAGATCGCGACCGGTCGGCGACGCTCTTCGACGACGGCCGGATTCATCTCGCGGGTCGAATGGCGGCGACGCCTGCTATCGTATCGCGAGACAATGCACTTCGGATCTATAGCGCTACCGACGATGGCTGGCTTACACGAATCGACGTTACCTCGACTGGTGGGCAGCCCGTTTGGAGTCAACTCTACGGCGATGCGAAGAACTCGAACACGCCTCGTGTAATTTCCTCAACCGGTCCGACGCCGTCCTCCGAGCTGATGCCTCGCGATCAGGCATTTTGCTGGCCGAGTCCCGTTGGGAACACCGAAGCGCATATACGGTTCTATCTCACGAGCCGTGCGGATATCGAAGCGCGCGTATACACGAGTCTTGGCGAGTTGGTATGGCGGGGGACATTGGACGCCGGTGCGAGCAGTCCGAACGCGCATCATGAGATGACGTGGCCCGGTGGTGTGAAGTTCGCAAGCGGGTTGTATCTCATCCGCCTCGAAGCCAAAGGCGTCAACGGTTCGCGCAGCGGTATTACGATACCAGTCGGAATTGCGAAATAACGACTGACGATAGTTTCTACTCGGCTCGCGATAGGTAGTGAATCTGCGGTAAACCGAAAATCGACGGAGTGACGCATTTTGATAGAGTCGCACAACGATTCGTTTACCATACGGTGGACGCGACCGAGTTATTCAAGGACGCCGTTCGCGTCTTTGCGTACGGCTGTTATTGCACTCATCACGGCAATCGCCGTCGTCGCGCCATCCGTCGGTGCAAAGGCGATTCTCGAGCGCACTGATGACCCACCGGTGCGTGCGCTTCAATGGTACCTCGTCGAAACCGATCATTTCCGTATCCACTACACTGAAGGTCTCGACCGCATCGCAGCGACACTGGCGGAACTCGGCGATCGGATCTACGAGCCGCTGACAAGCCTCTACGGATACCGTCCACCGGATAAGACAAACATCATTCTCCGCGACCATGGTGACATCGCCAACGGATTTGCAGCATACACGCAGAATCGAGTTGAAATCTGGGCATCGAATCTCGATTTTGAGTTTCGCAGCACACACGATTGGCTTCGCGATGTTTTCACACACGAATTCACGCACATCATTCAACTCGGCGCGTCAAAAAAGACACCGCACTGGCTGCCACAGGTCTACTTCCAGTATTTCAGCCTCGAACCGGAGTATCGTAGTGACGTAGCGGAAGGGCTTCCGAACGTTCTCGCATCAGTTGCCATCCCAACGACACTGATTCCCATGTGGTTCGCTGAGGGCGTCGCACAGTATCAGGCCGATCCGGTGCGCGCCGACTGGTGGGATCCGCACCGCGATATGGTTCTGCGGACGGCGATTCTCAGCGGTACGCAGCTTTCCTACCGTCAGATGGAAGGATTTTACGACCACGACGGTCGCGAAGCGGAGATGGTTTACAGCCACGGCTTTGCCTTCGTGCGGTGGCTCGCAGCCACATACGGCGATTCGGCGCTGCGAACGCTCTCCGATGAGATGGCGAAGTGGCATACGTGGACGTTTGACCGCGCGCTGAAGTCGCTTACCGGTAAGCCCGGTCGCGCGGTCTACGATGAATGGATCGCGGACCTACGCGCACATTATGAGCAGTTCGTCGACGAACGTAGTCCAGCTCCAGCTGGTGAGCTTATCGAAGACTTGGGCGTACCGGACTCAATCCGTGACGCTACGCCACTCATCGTTTCGCCGGAGCCGGCGCCAGATCCCGGACCACAATCGTCGCCCGGAACGCTGCGACATCAGGTCGAACAGCAGCTCAGTCATACGCACCATTGCAGCCGTTGCGCAGCACTTGCGAATCGAGGTGCGTCGATTCGTGCGGGATTCTACATATCGGAACCAGCGTTTTCACCTGACGGAAGCCGTCTTGCGTACATCACCACCGAAGGACAGGATTACCACATCGCTTCGGTTGCTGTGAAGACACTTGAATCCGACACGGTCAAGATTGCGAAGAAGTCGCTGCGCGCATCGTCATCGGTGTCGTGGTTCCCGGATGGACGGCGCGTCGTGTTCAGCCGCGTCATGGTCGATCGCACAACGCAGTGGCGGTATAACGACCTGATAGTCGCTGATATTGATGACGACGACGCGATCGAACTGACAAAACGGTGGCGCGCGACATACCCCGATGTGAGTCCCGACGGCGCGCGTATCGTGTTTGTGAGGAACGACGCCGGAAGCTCGAATCTCTGGATTGTGGAATTAGATACAACAAACCTCGACAGTTCGCGCGTTCGCGCGCTGACACATTGGAGCGACGGCACACAGGTGTTCAGTCCGCGCTGGTCACCTGATGGAACGCGCATCGCTGTGAGTATCGCGCGGGCGGGTCAACGGGACGTTGTCATAATGCGGATGCCGACCGATGAAAGCGAACCCGTCATCGAGCGTGTAATAGCGTCCTCCGGTTCCGATCGTGATCCGACGTGGTCCGCGGACGGCTCGCGTATCGTGTTTACCAGCGCACACGACGGCGTCTTCAACCTCTTCGAAGCTGATCTCACGACAAATTCCGTACAGCAGATTACCAACGTTCTTGGTGGTGCGTTCGCACCCGACATCGCTCCGGACGGGCGAATTGCTTATAGCAGTTACGAGACAGACGGCTACGTCATTCGCATGGTGCCTGCGGACCATCCGCGTACGCCGGTCGACGCGGCCATCTTCGCGAACACCGTAGAGCCTGCCGGCACACTCGCGCCCGAAATAACTCGGACGATTGAACCGATCAACCGCGCGGTACCGCATTTCATGCCACCCGCCATCATGCCGCGAATCGGGTTCTACGACGGCGATTTTCGAATCGGCGCGTACGGAATGACCGGAGATATCTGGGACGGCGCTCTTCTCCTTGGAGGCTTGTGGGTCGGACCGCGCGATTTCGAATACGACGCATTTCTCCTCGCCGATTTGAGTCACGAACGCCTTCGCTGGCCGCTTTCGCTTGAGGCGCTGCGAACCGTGCGCTATACGCAGGAAGACACGGTCATATCGGGGAAGCTCTGGCTCGACGGTGTGCGGTATGGGTTGAATTCGGTTCAAGCTTCGCTCAAACCAAGGTTATGGCTCCTCAATTTCGATTTACACGGCATATACCAGCGTTACGATGCCGAAATCGACCAGACGCTCCGGGAAAACAACACGCGCAGCTACGTCGGGTACAACTACACGTACTACAAAGGAGCAGCGCTCGGCGTGACCGTATCGCAGACGCTGTTTGCGCCGTTTACGACGCGCGATACGAATCCGCAGGGTTTCCGCTGGTCTGTTCGATTGGATCGATGGTGGAACGATTTCTTCGAGGATTTCGACTCGAACAGTGGATTACTTATCGAAGAGTACACGCCGTATACATACAATCAGATGAGTCTCGAAGGCACCTACGCGCTTGGGATGCCGTGGCACGGTGAACACACGCTCAGCCTCGACGGTCGCGCGATGTTCATCGATGCGAACGTTGATAGTTTCTTCTACGAAGGTATCGGCGGAATCATCGGTCTACGCGGTTACACCTACTACCAGCTACAAGGCAATCGCACGGCGTGGTCACGGTTGACATACCGGTTCCCCGTTCCCGGACTGACTGAAATCGATAAAGCACTCGGTCCGGTGTATTTCGACAAGGTATACCTTGGCGTATTTGGTGAGGCGGGTCGCGTCTGGCGAGACACCTACGCCAATACGTGGGTAGCCGGTGTGAAACGAGACGTTGGCGTCGAGATACGCGCGGACACGTTCACGTTTTACGGGTATCCGTCGCGTATCGCCTTCACGTGGGCACGCGCGCTTGATCGACAACCCAGCACCGATCGACAGAAATTCTTACTCACGGTGTTGTTCGGGTACCTGTAAATCACAGCAAAACACGATTATATCGCCAATCTGCTAATCATGATAACGACGGGAGAGAGATAACACGTGCCCTGGTTTGTCCTTGTATCGACGAGTATTCTCGGGCTTATCTACGGATACACCGGCTGGCGGCTTATTGCAAGCTCGCGAATCGACAGCGGCTTACGGTGGATTCTGTGGACGCTACTAATTGTCGCGGTATGCGCGCCGCCCGCAGCGATGGTCACCCGTCGAATCGAGGCATGGTGGGCCGAAGGTCTCGCGTGGATCGGCTTCCTCAGCATGGGATTCATGCTCTTTGCGTTCGTGTTTGCCGTAGCCCGAGACATTGTGCTTATCGTCGCGATCGTCGGAGCCAAGCTTGGAGCGCTCGTGCAGGCAGTATTCGGTGCTGACCGACCGATAGCGCCACCGAATCCCGAGCGCCGTCGTTTCCTCGTACAGGCGTCGAATCTTGGTATCGTCGCGTTCTCGGGTGGTTTGACCGGTCTTGGGTTCTGGTCCGCACGAAAGACCCCTACTGCCCGCCACGTCGAGATTCGCGTGCCCGGACTTGATCCTGCATTTGATGGGTTCCGCATCGTACAGATGACCGATCTCCACATCGGCGCGACGGTCAAGCGACCGTTTGTGGAAGACGTTGTCCACGCGGTGAATGAGCTCGACCCCGATCTTATCGCGATTACGGGCGATCTCGTCGATGGATCGGTATCACGTCTTCGAGACGATGTTGCGCCGCTTCGTGAGCTTACGGCTCCCTACGGCACGTTCTTCGTCACGGGAAATCACGAATACTACTCCGGCGTTGACCAGTGGGTGGACTATTTCCGTAGCGAATTTGGCTGGAACGTTCTGCTGAACGAGCATCGGGTTATTGAAAAGGGCGGAGCGCAACTCGTCGTTGCTGGTATTACGGATTTCAGCCGTCGTAATGCAGATAACCTCCATCGATCAAATGCTTCAGCAGCCATAAACGGTACTCCTTCGGGCATACCACGGATATTACTCGCCCATCAGCCCATGAGCATACACGCCGCCGCGCAATCCGGTGTCGACGTGCAACTATCGGGTCACACTCACGGCGGCCAGTTCTTCCCGTGGAACCTCGTCGTTTACCTTGTACAGCCGTATGTTTCGGGCTTGAGTCGGCACGAGAACACACAGATATACGTCAGCAGAGGAACCGGATACTGGGGTCCGCCGTTACGAGTTGGAGCGCCATCCGAGATCACGGTCATCACGCTGCGCGCTGACGAGACTGTCGAGGAGCGAGAAGATGCGTAGTATCGCACGTTGCCTAATCGGAACCATCGCCATATTCGCCGCTGTACCAGCATCGGCAGACTCCCGCGGCTTGTCGGTGCTCGACGGTTACGTCGGTAGTGCGAGGCACGCACTTGCCGTTGAAGCGTCGCGTGTGATTAACGTCGATTCCGAGTCATCGGTCGAAGTTGGACAGACTAACGTGCGTCCGAGAGGTCGGAAGTCTCCGGCAAAAGCGTTTTTCCTATCGTTGCTTGTTCCGGGTCTCGGCGAGTTTTACGCGGGTAACGCGCTACGCGGCGCAGTATTTCTCGGAATCGAGGCGGCGTCGTGGACCGCTTGGAACGTCTACAACAAGAAAGGCGATGATGCGCGCGCCGACTTCATTGCGTTTCAAGCGGAGCATTGGAGCTTCGAACGCTACGATACATACCGTCGCGCGGCCTGGCAGGACCTCGCCTCCCGGTCGAATGTATTCGATCCGTCACGACCGTTGACTCAACGGCAGCAAGATAGTCTCACGGTGCTCATCGGTACTCACCACTACGACGACTGCTGTGGCCAATCGATGCCGAAAACAGACGACCAGTACGAAATGATCGGGAAGTACTATCGCTTCAGCTACGGCTGGGATGATGTTACCGTGTGGGACAATCCGGATCGACTCCTACGCGATGAGATCGTGTTTACTGCAGGCTCCGGCGAGATCTGGGGAACAAACATAGACGCGTGGTTGAGTTACCGCGGCGGTGAACTCGTTCGCGCGGAGATCAACGATTCGACCGGAGTGCGACAGGTGCGGTACCTCGATCAGGTGCGCTCAGCGAATCGCGAGTTGTACACCCGCATGCGAAAAGACGCGAACGATTACCACAACACTGCGAAGACGTTTACGACGGTGATTCTTTTCAATCACATTGTCAGTGCAATTCATGCAGCCCGGATTACGAGCACGTTGAATAAAACCGGCGTATACAAACCACCACGAACATCGATGCGTATGGAGCTGTATAACACGGGATACGACGTCGTTCCCATGATGGTAATGCGGAGACGATTCTAATGCGTCGGACAATACTGATTGTTACTATCGGGCTGGTAATGACGCTCACGTCAGTAGCCGACGCAGTGAGTCCGGCAGGAGCTTTCTTCCGGTCGCTGATTGTACCGGGATGGGGGCAATACGCGCTCGGAAAGACAGATCGCGCGCTTCTGTTTGGTGGCACGGAAGCGGCACTGTGGCTTGGCGTAGGATGGATGAGTCATCTTGAGAGCACCTACACTGATGACTATCGCGGATACGCAACGGCTGTGGCAGGTGCCAACGTCGCCGGGAAGTCGCGCGATTACTTCGACGACCTCGCGTTCTACGATTCGCGAACACTCCACAATCAAGTTGCCCGTGTTGACGATCAACCGGACCCCTTTCTCTATAACGTCGAAGACGATTGGCAGTGGCCGACAGCCGAGGATCGCCTCCGCTTTCGCTCGCGATACAACGACGCGAAGAAGATGAACCGGAACATCGATTACACGGTGCTGGTCATCACACTCAACCACCTCGCATCTGCGATTGACGCAGCGAAAACCGGTTCGCGACTTCGCAGTGCAGCGTCTGAATCCTCGCGTGTCGGTTTCCTTCCGACGTACGATGGTGGCATGCGTATGGTCCTGTCGTACCGACTTTAACACACGTGCTCGCTGCGTTCACGACAACTCTTTCTCGTATCCCCCTTGGTGCGACACCGCCGCTTGTGCCCATATTATCATATCGCAAGATCAACCCGCAATTTGGATACATATCTGCTTAGAGGAACGACGATGATCGACATCCGGAGTGATACCGTAACGAAACCTTCGCAAGGCATGCGTCAAGCGATGTACGAAGCTGAGGTCGGCGATGACGTTTTCACCGAGGACCCGACAATCAACGCGCTTGAAGAGGAAACAGCCGCGTTACTCGGGATGGAGGCGGGTCTGTATGTGACCTCGGGCACCATGGGGAACCAGATCGGTATCTGGATCAATACACGCGAAGGTGACGAGGTAATCCTCGAACGCGAAGGTCACGTGTTTAACTACGAAGCTGCCGGACCAACGCTTCTCTCGCGCGTGCAAGTCCGCACGATTCCGGGAGAACGCGGCGTCATCACTGCCGATCAGATTCGTCCGAATATAAACCCACCAGACATTCATCGAGCGCCGACAAGCCTCGTGTGCATCGAGAACACACACAACCGCGCAGGCGGCGCGATCTTCCCGCTTGACGAAATCGAGCGTATTAGCCAACTCTGTCGCGAACGCAACATGCGGCTTCATCTCGACGGCGCTCGGCTATGGAACGCCGCGGCTGCGACGGGAATATCTGAAGCCGAGTACTGTCGTCATGTCGATACAACGTCGGTCTGCTTCTCGAAGGGGCTTGGTGCACCGGTCGGCTCCGTGTTGTGTGGAACGAAGGATGCCATCACGTTAGCGCGGCGTAAACGGAAGGTCCTCGGCGGCGGAATGCGACAAGCCGGTATCATCGCCGCAGGTGCACTCTACGCGCTGCGCAACAATCGCGAACGACTCGTCGAAGATCACGAGAACGCAAAGCGATTGGCGTACGCCGTGAACGAACTACCAGGATTCAACGTGGATGTTGAACACGTCGAGACGAACATAGCGTTTATCGAAATCACCGCACCGATACCGGCGAAAGACGTCGCCGACCGCCTTCGAACGGAGGGGGTGTTGATACTTGCACTTCGTCCGACGGCCTTACGCGCTGTGACGCATCTCGATATATCACGCAATGATATCGACCGTGCAATCGATGCGTTCGCTCGTGTGTCGAAAACTCTCCCAACCAAACCAACGCCTGACTACGATCCGACAACAATGGGCGAACCTGAATGAATGACCTCGCTCCAGGAGAACATGAGAGGAGTAGATAATGCCTCGTAATCCGATTATCGCCGTACTTCCACCGGCAAACTTGCGTGCGGAGATTTTCACACCAGACGCGTGGAGTCTCCTCGAGTCGCTTGGCGAGGTCCGCGCGAATGAAGCGCAGTCACGGAATCTGACCGCAGAGGAGGCGCGCGAGCTCATCGCTGGTTCCGATGTGGTAATTACGTCCTGGGGTAGTCCGCGTATTAGCCCTGAGATTGTGGACGCAGCACCTGATCTTAAGCTTCACTGCCACGCTGCGGGCACCGTCAAGCCGTT
>CAZWQW010000040.1:15735-23204 GCA_964635955.1 uncultured bacterium
ACGGGGCGAGTCTGATCAATACGGCGCGAGGCTCGTTGATCGACGAGCAGGCACTCATCGAGGTGCTTGAACAGGGGAAAATTTGGGCGTTTATCGACGTAACCGATCCGGAACCACCCGCCGCTGACCATCCGTTCCGACGGCTGCCAAACTGCGTGCTGACACCACATATTGCCGGCGGTGTCGAAGCGGGGCGTTTACGCGTCGGTGACTACACCGTCGAAGAAGTACGCCGATTCGTTGCTGGCGAGTTACCAGCGTATCCGATCCTACGGGAAGCCCTTGGTCGAATCGGATAAGCGATCTATCGACGCAATGTTGCACCAAGTCGCAACATACCGAGGGTGTTGGAGCGACCCGACGGCAATCGGTCGACGTTGAACGAAACGTCGATATTAGCCCAAACGGTATCGAAGTCCGCCATCGGTATACCGAAGCCGGCGGCAAACGTGAGGCCCGGGTAGAATTCACTCGATTCGGTATCGAATTGAAGAACCGTTCCTCCGGTTGCTGCTGCATCGGCTTGTGTGTCGTACAAGCGACCATTCGCAACGTAAGTCGGTCCGGTTACCGTGCGATGATTCGCGCGTAAACCTCCCTCGGCGTAGAAGGCGATCCGATTCGCCTCGCCGCGCATATATCGCATGGCCGCAGAGAGAACCCATAAGCGCAGCTGACTCTTGTGCGAGGCCGATCCTGTGCTTACGGTAAGCCGTGACGCTTCCCAGCTTCCGCCGCCGCCGATCCAGAAATTGTTGACGAGTCGCCGCCGGACGTCGATACCGAGTCCGAATGGTACGCCGTTATCCACGCCAATCGGCTGACTTACTGTACCGTCGGAGGAATTCGCGGAGAACTCCTCCTCGTTCTCGCGAAGGCCGATAGCACCCCAAAGACGGTACATCCAGTTCGGCCGGTAGATAGTAGGGATTCCGGTTCGGCCTTCGACTCGCGTCCGTTCGGCTCGTGCTCGGCGAAGGATCAGCTCTGCCTGCTGCCGCCTATTGGGAGCATTGATCGGGTACATCAGCGGCGCAAACCACGCGATGTTCGATTCGTCGTAGGTAAGAAATCGCTGGGTACGGTCGATGGCGTCGTCGTAGTTTCCATCTTCGTCGAGATCGGCGCGCGCATTCTCGAGGACCGCGAGAGCTTCCGCCATTTCGCGCTGTGGCCACTGCGGGTCGTACGTTGCGTTCGGGCAATGAACCGTGTCGACGGTGAAGTCGGCGTTTCCGACTGGCTCGCCCGTCGAGTCAGCGACAAAATGCACGCGTGTCTCGCCCAACTCGTCTGTGGTGACCGATTCATCGATTCGCCAATTCGCGTTTATCATCCAGTGGCCGCGTATCCGCGCATCTGCGACGGGTTCCTGACCTCTTCCGAGGACTCGCAACCCGGTACCCGCCCGAGTAATCGCACCGGTATCGTCTCGCTTCGCTTCAGCATCCACCAGTTCGTAGTAGCAAATCGACTCGAACGCCAACGGTACGAGCCGGTTGAGGAGAAGCTCGACCTGCCGACGACGCGCAAGTGTGTCTTCCGGTGCCCACGCCGCTTCCGTTATCGAAACGAACAACCCGGAATCGGCAGATACGGTCAGTGCTTCGACGGCGATCCACGGCGAACTGTAGATCGATTGCTGTTTCGAGATCCGTATATACGCCCCGTATTCAGCACCTTCCGCCCGTGTCCACGCGACGAGACTCCGTCGATCGGTGGATCGCGCGGTAATCGCGGGAGCCATGCCGGTTACCGGCCTTACCAGAGTCCAGTCAGCGCGATTCCGTGCCAAGTCTCCGATAAGGCTGCTGGTGGCTTCCGCGCGAGTCTGACCGACGGTCGGATCGTACGTAATTTGAAGCGCTACCGTCGGTTTCTGCGTAACCGCGAGTACAGACTGCGGGTTGATACCGACGACTCCGAGAGTAAGGGAAACGATAAGTGCGAGCGAGATTCGATTCATGAAGTCTTCTTTGTATTAGTAGAAGGGCGCAAACGTCCGGACGTGTAAAAGCTACACTAAGATACGTGCTAATCGCTGCTATTTCAACACTTCCACTTTGCGCACAGGGACGGCTGCGTTCATGGGCGATTCGTTCCTATCTTCTTTGTTCCGCAGCATCATGGGAAACACAAGGAGGAATGATATGGCGTATCTCTGGGGACGAAACTGGACGAAACGAGAACTACTCGAACGAGTTGGCCGTATCGGACAAATTGCCGATGTACGTAAAAGCACGCTCGCCGACGGTCGGAGCAAGAACGTCGATGTCATCGATTTCACGACCGGTAGTGGCTTCGCCTTCACTGTAGCACCGGACCGGGCACTGGATGTTGTACAAGCATCCTTCAACGGACAACCGATTGCATGGCGGTCGTCAGTTGGTGATACCCATCCGGCCTACTACGATCAGGAAGGCACGGAGTGGCTTCGTGGGTTTTTCGGTGGACTTGTAGCGACGTGCGGTGTGACGTACGCTGGCGCGGCAACCGTTGACGAGGGCAAGGAGATCGGTATCCACGGCCGTATCGGTAATGCGCCCGCGACTCAGGTGAGCTACGGCGGTTACTGGGAAGGGGACGAGTACATCATGTGGGCATCCGGCGAGATGCTTGAAGGTGGATTGTTCCAGGATGAAGTAGTGGTGCGTCGAGTCGTATCGACGAAGCTCGGGTCGAACTCGTTTACGATAAAAGACACCGTGGTCAACGTCGGTTGGCACACAACTCCTCTTATGGTGCTCTACCACTGCAACTATGGCTTCCCCGTTGTCGACGAAGGCTCCGAGGTCGTTACCCCCGCAGCGAAAGTTAAACCGCGCGATGCCGACGCTGAAAAGGACAAAGAGACGTACTGGCGACTTCACAGCCCGGTGAAAGACTACGCCGAGAAGTGCTACTATCACGACGCGAAAGCTGACAAAGACGGGAAGACGCTCATCGGTATCGTCAATCGATCGCGTGGAATCGGCGGATTCATCCGCTACCGACCAGAACAACTCCCGTTCCTCATACAATGGAAACAGATGGGGCAGGGATGGTACACATGCGGTCTTGAGCCGGCGAACTGCCTTGTCGAGGGACGTGACAAGGATCGGGCGGCGGGGCGTCTCCAGTTCATCGAACCGCAGGAAGAACGGACATTCGAGCTCGAACTTGGCGTTCTCACGTCGTCGGATGAAATCGAAAAGTTCGACGCTGAAGTGACGTCGATACGTGGCGGAAATCGTTTCGAGTTCTGAATCGAGTCGATATGTGTACCACGGCGAACGCGTTACTCGGAGACGTGTTCGCCGTGACGGTACGCGATCACGCGTACGCGCTCGATCGTAATCAATCCCTCGTCGATCATTCCATCGATTCGCGGTAGTAGGTCCGCGATTTTTTCCGGACTGTCCACAATCTCAATAACGATCGGCAGATCCTCGGAAAGGCGGAGTATCTTCGCGGTGTGCATACGGCTATGCGCACCGAAGCCCATTGTCCCACGAAGTACCGTTGCGCCGGCGACACCTATTCCGCGTGCAGTTTCGACGATCACCTCGTAGAGCGGCCGGCCATCATACTTGTCGCTTTCCCCGATGAGAATCCGGAGCATCTCCGCTTCTGACGGTAGCTTCATAGGAATACCTCCCGTTCTATAAGAGACGAGCGATGGTAAATCCGATGAACAATGCCGCGAATCCGATGACGGTCTGTCCGGCAACGTTGCCAAACGCGGAAAACCATTCGGTATCTCGCGTCAGCTGTCCGGTTTCGAAAATATAGGTAGAAAACGTCGTGAACGCGCCCATGAAACCAGTGAGCACAACCACACGAATCTGCGGATCGATAATAAATCGCTCCGCTGTGAGCATCCAGATAAAGCCGAACAGGAAACAACCCGTAACGTTTACGACGAATGTGCCCCACGGGAATCCAACCGGCGTGAGTCGCTGAACGAATCCTGCGAGACCATAACGCGCAAGAGTTCCGAGTGCTCCTGCGAATCCAATCCACAATAATTTCGATATCAATGCAAGAGACCTTTTCCTAAAACGCGAAGAACACAACGAATCCATATAAAAAATCGTATACACTGCGATGTTACACCAACCCGGCATAACTATTCGAGTACATCCGTGTGGGTGTTGGTCTATCATTTAATCATACTACCTTGTATTCCGAGCGTCTTGCGGAAGGGAGGAAGCGGAATGACTCGTAGCACCTGTTTTTTCAGACTCATGTTGGTAGCCGTTACACTCGCTTTGAGTGTTACGCTCGTTCGTGCAGCCGACGAGTCTGCTATATCGCAAACAAGCGTGGTAAGCGAGGAGGGAGGAGACCGCGTCATGAATCAAGAGCTCGAAGGTCTACGATGGCATCCATCGTGGACGAGTCACATGGGGTGTATCAAGGGATGTACCGATTGGCTCGTTGAACAGGGGAAAATGAGCGAGCCGCTTTCACGTGCGTGGATATGGGGCGGAACCGGTCACGCATTCGTTATCAACATCTCCAAGGATGCATGCCCGAGCGGACCAACCGCGTGGAACACAGAACGGATCGCCGCGAACGGAGCGAATCTCGGTTACCGAGTCGAAGGAGTTTTCGGCTCGACTTCGACGCCAGATTTCGCTGAGAAGCAGAAAGCAGCGATCGATCACGTTCGCCAGTCTATCGATGATGGTATTCCGTGCTACAGTTGGGAGCTCGAGATTCCCGAGTATTACGTGATCTACGGGTACGATGACGCAGGTTTTTACTACAATGGTCCGACTGCGCCGAACGGTGCGGGTCCGAAGTTGTGGAGCGAGTTCGGCGATGTTGGCACCGGAGCGCTCGAAGTGTATTCCGTGCATCCTGCTGAAGCGAAATCGGACTGCGAGATTATCCGCGCCGCGTTACAGTTCGCGATCGAACACGCCAGTGACAACACACCGTGGAGCTTTCCAAACTACAGCACTGGTGTCAAAGCGTTCGAAATATGGGCAGACGCTGTCGACGCTGGAATAGCGAATCGTCACGGACAGGGTTACAACGCGGAGGTGTGGCTCGAATGCAGATCCGAAGCGGTGAATTTCCTCGAAGAGGTGAAAGAGCGCATCTCCGGCGGCGTCGAATTCGACAACGCGATCGAGAAGTATTCTGCGGTACGCGATCTGTTGAAGCAGGTGCGGGATCGATATCCGATGCCGCGTCAGGGAGAATCAATGGAGCCGGTGAGTTGTCCGGAAACGGCAGAGCTCCTTCGACAGGCAGCCAACGCCGAACGTGAAGCACTCGAGTCGCTCCGCGGAATCCTCGCGTCGCTATAAACAAACTAACGCGACCTATCCTACTCCGCTCGTAAACGGGTTCGACACACGACGCAGACCGTCCGCCTTGGACCCGTTCTATGCCTATGCTATCGTGACGGATACTCGATTCAGGTAAACGCCCCGTAGAAGAGGTATCCATATGCACCGCGATCCGTGGAGATCACCGTTACCACCGTTCTCATTCCAGTACGAGGGAAGCCCTGCCGGCGAACGAATTCATCGTTGGACCGATGGTGAACCGAGAGAAGGTGACCGAACCGTTCTCGTCGCAAATGACGAAGCAACTGGGTTGACCGTCGAGGCGAGTGTGCGACGGTTTGCGGACGTGGATGGCGTCGAGTGGTTACTCAATTTCGTGAATAACGGAGATACAGACACGCCGATTATCGAGGACATTCTACCCCTCGATTGGGTACTAAAGCTTGCTGAAAGCGAGTCGCTCGTTGCTCACTCTGCGAACGGAAGCCGGTGCGCGATTGACGATTTCGTCCCAAAAAACACGAAGCTCCGCGTTGGTGGCGAAATCACATTAGCGCCGTACGGAGGTCGTTCGTCCGATGGCGTACTTCCGTTCTTCTCGCTGGATTGGGGTCATGGCGGGGTCGTTATCGCCGTTGGATGGACGGGACAATGGCGCGCGGTAATCAAGCGCGACGCAACCGGCGTACGCATCACCGCGGGGATGCAGCGCACACACCTGCGACTGCATCCGGGCGAACGCATTCGCTCGCCGCGGATTCTTGTCCTCCGATGGGACGGGTCCGATCCGGATGCAGGCAACAATCTCCTCCGTCGTACGATTCTCAAGCACTATTCACCCCGAATCGATGACGAGCCGGCGCTCCCGCCAATAGCGCATATGCGTCAACTCGTGTTCTATCTTACGGGAAAGGTGAGCGAGGCTGATCACCTCCGGGCGGTCGATCGCGCGAAAGAGCTCGGACTGGAGGCGATGTGGGTTGATGCATGTTGGTACGGTTCGACCGAGAATTGGTCGGAAAACGTTGGCGATTGGCGAATCTTCCGCGAACGCTTTCCGAACGGTCTCAGACCAGTCGCTGACGCCGCGCACGATGCCGGGATGAAGTTTATCCTCTGGTTCGAACCGGAGCGCGTTCGTCGCGGAACACCGCTACAAACCGAGCATCCGGAGTGGCTTCTTGATAACGATGTTGACGACTGGAATTACCTGTTTGACCTCGGAAATGACGAAGCACGTCGGTATCTCACTGAGTTCATCTCCGGTATGATCGATGAGGTCGGTATCGATATCTATCGGCAGGATTTCAACTTCGAGCCACTCACCTACTGGAGTCGCGCCGACGAACCTGACCGTGTCGGTATGCATGAGATCCGCCACATCGAAGGTTTATATGCATTTTGGGATGAACTCCGCACGCGCCATCCGCGCCTACTCATCGACAACTGCTCGAGCGGAGGTCGACGTATCGATCTTGAAACGACGTCACGTTCATTCCCGCTTTGGAGAAGTGATTATACCGATCTACCCGCGAAAAATGAGGGAATGAGACTTCAGATCGGTGCGCAAGCGCAGACGGCCGGTCTCTCGCGTTGGGTGCCGATTCATGCGGCGTCCGTGTGGACGTTCGAACCGTATGATATGCGTAGCTCATTCTCCACTGGTGTTGCGCTGTACACCGATATTCTCGCAGACGATTACCCGATTGAACTCGTAAAGCAGGCGGTCGCCGAGGTGAAACGGCTTCGACCGTACCTTCTGGGCGATTTCTACCCGCTTGTCCCGCTGACCGTCGAAGACCACGACTGGTGCGCGTACCAGTTCGACCGACCAGACCTCGGCACCGGCTGCGCGATCTTTCTTCGACGTCACGAAAGCCCGTATCCCTCCATGACTGCAGGGCTCCAGAACATCGACACGGACGCGCGGTACGAGATCTGCCTGAGTCGCACGTATGAGCGCGGTCAGTTCCATCAGATCGGCACGTGGGATCTGAAACGGCTGACCGTATCGATTCCGACGGCTCCAGGATCGCTGCTTCTCGAGTACCGGAAGCGGACCGGGTAGGTGGCCGTGTCGTTTGCGCGAAAGATTCTGATCGCCGCGGCGGTTACCGGTATTGCCGCGCGTACCGGTGTGCTCATTGCGTATGGTAATCCGTCGGACCCGAATTTGTGGGAGTTCGG
>CAZWQW010000041.1:0-20222 GCA_964635955.1 uncultured bacterium
GCGAAGCGACAACGTCGCTTCGCCCCAACGAACTCGAGCTTGCGAGAGTTCGCGCGCTCACTTCCCCCGATCCATGATCGAATAAAACGTCGGGATGACAATCAACGTCAGCAGCGTGCTCGTCGTGAGACCCGCGATCACGGCGATCGCCATCGGTGTGCGAATCTCCGCGCCTTCACCAAGCCCAAGCGCCATCGGGGTTAGACCAAGCACCGTGGTAAGCGTCGTCATGAGAATCGGCCGAAGGCGAATCTCACCCGCGCGAACGAGAGCCTCAGTCTTCTCCAATCCCGTCCGACGGAGCTGGTTAACGTAGTCGACCAGCACGATCGCGTTATTCACCACAATACCCGCCAAAACAATGATGCCAAGGAACACAATGACACTCAACGGCACCTGAATCGCCCACAGCGCGAGAATCACGCCGACCAAGGCAAGCGGAATCGAGAACATGATGATGAACGGATGCAAAAACGACTCGAACTGCGACGCCAT
Source organism: uncultured bacterium (assembly GCA_964635955.1). Taxonomy (GTDB): domain Bacteria; phylum Latescibacterota; class MWCZ01; order MWCZ01; family MWCZ01; genus CAZWQW01. Next base: position 496 of record CAZWQW010000041.1, read on the forward strand.
CACGACATACACGAGGAATACTGCGAGTGCCAATGCGAAGAACAGACTCTGCAAGCTCGTTTCCATCTCCGCGTTCTGGCCGCCGACGAAATAGCTCAGTTCCGCTGGCCAATTCATCGCGCGAAGCTCGGCGTTGATCATCTCCGTCGCCGTTCCGAGATCGATCCCGTCGAGGTTCGCACTGACGACCGCTGCGCGCTGCTGCGTGATGCGCCGAATCTCCGACGGCCCCTCCACAATATCGATCGACGCCACCGCGGAAAGCTGGACCGGAACGCTCTGACCCGGGTTGATGATCAGCCGGTTCAAATTCCCAACATACGCCTTGTCTTCCTCTGTGACCTGTACGCGAACATCGACGCGACGCTCTTCGCCCGCCATGATGTTCTCATCGCGGAAGGTCGTTGCCACGTCGCCCTTCACCTTCGTCCGTACGAGTGAAGCGACCTGAAACGGCGTCAGACCGAGTTCGGCGAGCCGCTGTCGGTCGTATGAAATACGGACTTCGGGATTCCCCGGGCGAATGTTCGTTTCGACGTCCTGGAATCCATCCAGCGCGGCGATCCGATCACGCACCTGTCGGCTCAGATCACGCAGAGCATCGAGATTGTACCCTTTGATCTCGATTTCCACCGGCGTCTTGAAGCTGAACAGCACAGGCAACGCCATGCGCGCCTCAACACCCGATAGCTGATCCAGCCGTCTGCGCAATTCCGCCATAACCCGCTGCTCTTCCACCTCGAGATCACGCGTCGACTCAAGCGTCACGGTGATACGGCCCGTGTGTTCGCCGACGTCGCTCCCGGTCGCCGTCGTTTTCTCCGCGCCGACCGACCCTGAAACGAGGCGCACCCCGTCAATGTCGCGCGCCATCTCCTCCACGCGCCGCACGACGCGGTCGGTCGCCTCGAGCGGCGTACCCACGGGCATCTCGATATTCACATAGAACTCGCCCTGATGCACCTGCGGAATGAGTTCCGTACCGAGCCGCGGCAGCACGATGAATACCGATACGCCAAAGAGCGCGACGGCAATCGTCAACACAGCGATCCGATTATCACGGGCGACAGAGTAGTTCTCTGGATCATGCCGCAGCGCCCACCGAATAACCTTCGGATATGTCCGCGCAATTGATCCGTAAACGATCTCGAACACGACACTCAACACGGCGAAGAGCGGCATGAGGATCATCGCCAGCAACGCGAGCGCACCCATGACGTAAACCGTGAGAAACACCGCCACGAGAATGACCGTTTTGCCGACGAGTTGGAGCGCGATGTCGAGAACGAATCGCGCGATGACCAGCACGACGATGACCGGCGCGAATACCACCCGTACGATCGTCGATATGACGCTTCCCTTGCGAATCCACCGGGCGAGATCGGTGAACGCCGTAAGCAGGATATCCGGCGCGGCGAAACGAAGTATCGGCGGCCAGATGCGCTGCGTCAGGCCACCGAATTTCCACCAGTCATCACCGGCGAGCTTCCGCGCCGACTTCGCGACGGCGCTTTCTTCGGCCGATCGTGAAACAATCGTCATCACCGGCCACGCAATCGGCGTCACCAGCGCGAAAATGGCGCGCAGCACCACAACGGCAACCGCGGCGATAACTGCGAGGCTTCGCGCAATCGCTTCCACGATCACGAAAAACGGGAGTGCAAAGAGCTTGAGGTACGTCGATGCGGGTGCGTCACCGCTGCGAATGTGGCTGTTGGCGGCTTTTGCGGCTTCAATGGAACGGAAGTGCGCGATGTGTGTGCCACGGAGCTTCGCGACGAACTCCGCGCCGGACGAATCGCTCTGGAACTGACGCGACGCCAGCATCGGAATAAACCACAGCGCCACAGCGAGCGACGCCAGCAGCGAGAACACCACCGTCAGCGAGAGATCGCCGAACACCTGTCCTGCAACACCTTCCACGAACACGATCGGGAGGAAGACCGCGATCGTTGTCAACGTCGATGCAATCACCGCACCGCCGACTTCGCGCGTGCCACGTATCGCCGCATCGAGGATTCCGTCACCTTCCTCTCGACATCGGAAGATGCTCTCCAGCACGACGATGCTGTTATCCACCAGCATACCCACGCCAAGCGCAAGTCCACCCAGCGACATGATATTCAGCGACACGCCGCCGAGGTACATCGCGGCGAAGGTCGCGATGATACTGATCGGGATCGCCACCGCAACGATGAGTGTATGCTGGAGATTGCGGAGGAAGAGGAAGAGAATCACAACGGCGAGTAAACCGCCGAGCACGGCCGTGCTGGTGACTTCGTTGACCGACGCCTCGATGAACACCGACTGGTCGCTGAGAATATCGAGATGCACGCCATCCGGAAGCCGATACACGACGTAATCGGTGAGGACCTTGTTTACCGGCGTGAACTCGAGGATCGCCGATTCCGACGCCGTATCGGCGAGCGCACGCTCCATGCGCTCGACGTACGCCAGCTGCTGATCCGTCCCGAGTAAACGAGCGCGCACTCGAGTCGCGACATCCACGATGTTCGCGTCGCCTTCTTTGAAGATGTCGATCTCGACGCTTTCCGTACCGCCGATGCGCGTGATGACTTCCCGTTCGCGATTCGTACTGCGCACCGTCGCGATATCGCTAAGCCGAATCGGCACACCTCGGCGGTCGCTAATCACCAGCGCGCGAATATCATCGAGCGTCTGAAACTCATTGAGCGTCCGCACCATGTACTCGGTGAGGCCCTCGCGAAGCTCGCCACCAGAGAGGTTCACATTCTCCTGATCCAACCGGCGGACGATCTGCCCGATATCCATCCCAAGCAGCGCGAGCTTCTCTTCGCTCACCTCAACGAGGATCTCCTGCTCGAGACCGCCGCGTACCCGAACCGCCGCCACGCCCTCCAGCGTCTCAATCGACCGCTGCACGTCCTCTTCCGCGATCCGACGGAGGAGATACATGTCGTTCACGCCCCACAACGCGACGCGCATGATCGGGTCGAGCGATGGGTCATAGCGGAGAATCAGTGGCCGATCCACTTCGTCGGGGAGATTGACTCGTTCCAACTGCTCGCGGATATCCTGCGCCGCCTCGGTCATATCCGTGCCCCACGAAAACTCGAGGAGCACATCGGATAGCTCAGCGCGCGATACACTCGACATGCGGACGAGGCGGCTCACCACTCCGAGCGCCTGTTCGATCGGTCGACTTACGACGGTCTCCACCTCTTCGGGCGCCGCGCCCGCGTATTCCGTCCGCACGGTAATCGTCGGATACGAGATATCCGGCATCAGCGTCAGCGAGAGGCGGTCGAGGCTCACATATCCAAACACCGCGACGAGCAGCGCAACCATGATCACCGCGACCGGCCGATGCACGACCAGTTCGGTGAGGCTGCGCTTATGCAGCTTCGTAATCGTCGGGGTCTTATCCGGTGTCGTCTGCGTGGGTGTCGGATCGTTCGTCATGAACATGAACCTTTATCGGCAGAACCGTCGCGCAAGCGATGGTGTAATCGGCTGCAAAGATGCGGAAACACCATGGCCCGACGGTGTGCATCGTGCCAATTTCGATACGCCTTACGAGGAGGATGTACCCGGAGTGGCTTCCGGTTCATTCTCGGCCGCTTGCGGCTGATCCGTGGGTATCGGTGCCATGGCGTTCGCGATAACGCGCACATTCGCACCGTCACGCAAGCCTTCATGCCCCACGATGATCACCGAGTCGCCGCGTTCGAGCCCACTCAGCACCTGCACCTGTTGCGCGTTCGAAAGACCGGTCTCGAGCCGCGTACGATGCGCTTTGTTGTTCCGAACGACGAACGCAAACGTCTGACTCGCGTCGTACAGTAGCGCTTCCTTCGGTACGAGGATCGTATTCGACTGTCGCTCGGTGATGAGCGCTACGTTCGCGAACATACCGGGTGCGTACTTTCGCTCGGAATCCGATAACGCAACCGTTACCCGCACCGTCCCACTCTGCGGATCGATAATGGGGCTAATGCGACGAATGGATCCTTCGATCTGGTAACCGGGGAGCATGTCGCTCGTGATCTGAGCCGGCTGCCCGACGCGGAGATTCGGACGGTGCCTCCCCGGAACATGCACGCGCGCCACGAGGTCGTCCATCGTGACGACTTCATACACCGGTGAGGAGGTATTTACCCGGTCGCCAAGCTCGATATTCCGCACGGCGACGACACCGGATACGGGCGAGCGAATCTTCGTCCGTGTCAGCGCAAGCTGCGCCTCGTCGATCGCGACGCGGGTGCGATTCGCCAGATACGTCGCCTGTTCGTAGAGATCGCGGCTGATCAGGTCCTTCGCGAAGAGCTCCGAGTGCCGCACGGAGTCTTGCCGCGCCTTTTCGTACTCGATTCGCGCTGTGCGAAGCGCAAGACGTGAGTCGTCGTCGTCGAGCTGGACGAGCACCTGTCCGGCTTCGATTCGGTCGCCTTCCTCGACGAATAACTGCTCGACCAAGCCGTTGGCTTGCGAGTAGACTTTCACCGTCTGCTCGGATTCCACCGTCGCACTGAAGGCGACCGCGGCGACCATATCGCCTTCGATCGCTGGGATGATGCTCACCGGTACACCGGTCTCTCGCGGGCTTTTCGTGGTATTCGTGTCGGCCGGTGCAGCCGCCGAAGCCGCGCTTTCACCACTCGCGCCGCCGCACGCGTAAAAGGTTATTCCCGCGACAGTGGCCATCGCGATGAGTGCAAATCGACGCATAGCTGGGGTAGTCATGAGGCTTTCCACTGGTCTACTTATCCTCTACCGTTGGATTCGTCATTCTCGTCATCGCGCGGCTGAACCCGTATACCGCGCACCTCGAGGAGCTCACCCGTCGCCGCCTGCAGATTGACAATCGCCTTCTGATGGCTGATCTGCGCCTGAAGCAACGACCGCCGCGCATCGGCAAGATCGCGCTCTTTCAGCAGAACATCGTAGTTCGTCGCGAGACCAAGCCGCAAGCGCTCCTGCTGGTTATTCAGATCCGCTTCACGAAGGTTCACGGTGATTTCCGCAGCCTGTATTTGCTCGCGCGTGCTTTCGACCGTGCGAACCGCGTCCCGAAGCTCCTGATGCACCTTGAGCTGCAACGCCTGGAACGCCAATTCCGTCTGACGCACCTGCAATCGCGCTTGCCGGTACTGACCATCCGCGCTCCGGTTTCCGATCGGCATTGAAAGCTGTAGACCAACATTCCACGAGGGATACTCGACCGTCACGATTTCGTCGAGCGATTTACTGTAGCTGCGTGGCGACCCGTCCGCGAGCGTGAGTCCACCGGTGGCGTTCAGCGATGGCATACGCGCGTTATGCTGCAGGCGTAACGAAAGGAGTCGCGCGTCACGCTGTTGTTCGGCAACCCTGACGTCGGGACGCGACCGCAACGCCATTGAGAGCAACGAATCGGCTGCTGCCACGCGGGTAGCTACGAGCGGTTGTTCTGTCGGCAGAATGTCGATGGCCCAGCCGATGGGGAGCTGCGCAATGCCGGTGAGGCGCTTGAGCTCGTCCTGCGCTTGCCCAACCGCTGCCTGTCGCTGGATGATCTCCTGCTGACGCGCTGCGACTTCCGCTTCCGCCGAAAGGAGCTCATACTGCGCCTGTGCGCCACTTTCGATACGCGCCTTCGACCGGTCGAGAAGCTGCTGCGCGGCGTCTAACGCCAATTTCGCCACCTCAAGCTGCTCCCGGGCGAGTACGAGATTCCAGTACGCACTCTCCGTTGCGATGATGGTCTCAAACGCATTCTGTTCGAGCTGAATCATGCTCTGCTCTTGACTGTTCCGCGCGAGTAACACGCCGCCCATCGTCACATCTCTACCGAATCCCTTCAGTAACGGCTGCGTGACATCGAGCGTCAGTCGAGAGTTCCACGAATCGGTGTTACTCCGCGTCACCCACGAAGAACGCGCCGAAACGCTTGTCTGTGTGCCGTAGCTGAAGAGCTTCGAGAGAGATACGCTGCCTTCAAGCCCGTCGGACGAGGGAATCGGGGTCGACGTGACGAATTGTTGTTGCGCACCGGTCACCGTGTCGACAACCGTCGTAACGGAGATCTGGTTCGGCGTCGCAGTATGGCTCCCGTCAACATTCGCTCGCAGCGTCGGATCGAACGACCCGAGCCGCTCCGACACCTGCGCTTCGGATATGAGCGGATTCAACACCTGAGCGCGGAATGTGTAGTTCTTTTCAAGCGCGAGTTGGCGCGCACGTTCCAACGACAATGTCATCGCCTGCGCGCCCGGTGTTACAGGTTGCGCTTTTACGGTTTCCACGCAGATAGCGGCGGTTGAAAGACACGCTACGAGGACGGTAATGAAGCGAACAGATACTCGCATGGAAGGTGACTCCCGTCTGCATGTGGAGCTGGTGGCTGATCTGTGATCGGTTGCGACGATGCGCCCGCGCTCCGGAAATGACGCAAACATGGATACGTCGTACGAGTAGTAAGACCCGGATGCCCGCGGAATTGTTACATCGAACCCGACACTGGCGCGGCGAGTTCGTTTCGTCAAAACGCAGAGCACAGCGCGGCACGCCTTGAACGGTGAACGAGCGGCAATCGCAAATATGTATGCCGATAAGATAATGACGTGGCGTGTCGGGGACAGGGAGGATACGTTGAGAGTCCGTTAATCCGCCTTCATTACTATGCGTCGATTTCGCTACTACGCGGCGCCGGATACGGGTACTCGGCACGCACCGTTGTGCTGATTCCGCCGCGCGGAGTGAACTCGGCTGTTACGACGCACCTCCGCGGGTGGCACGCTGCAACGAGGTCCTCGAGGATCCGGTTCGTCACGTTCTCGTAGAATATCCCCATGTTCCGGAATGACTGCATGTACATCTTCAGTGACTTCAGCTCGATGCACAGCGCATCCGGTATGTACGTGATGGTGATCTTCCCGAAATCCGGCTGACCGGTCTTCGGGCACATCGAGGTAAACTCCGGCACAGAGATCTGTATTCGGTAGTCGCGATCGGTCCGCTGATTCGGAAATACCTCGATCGACGGCGTCGTCCCCTCTGATTTCGCGTGCGCTTCCGTGTATCTGTCGTCACTCATTTTCATGCTCCGTGCAGTTGGCGCGGTCTGCGATACGACCTTATGCCGACATGAGATATCCGTTGATGAACGTATCGATATCGCCGTCCATTACCGCGTCCACATTCGACGATTCGACATCGGTGCGGTGATCCTTCACCATCTGATAGGGTTGGAACACATACGACCGAATCTGACTACCCCATTCAATCGACTTCTTCGTCGATTCAAGCGCGTCGGCTTCCTTGCGCAGTTCCTGCAGGTGATGCTCGTACAGGCGCGCCGTAAGGAGCTTCCAGCAACTCGCGCGGTTTTTATGTTGCGAACGCTCCGTCTGACACTGCGCGACGATCCCCGTCGGGATGTGCGTCATGCGCACCGCCGAGTCGGTCTTGTTCACGTGCTGACCGCCGGCGCCTGACGCTCGGTAGGTATCTACGCGAACGTCGTTCTCATCCACCTCGAAGTCGATGTCATCGTCGATTTCCGGGTAGATGAACACGCTCGCGAATGACGTATGCCGTCGCTTCTGCGAATCGAACGGCGAGATGCGCACGAGCCGGTGGACGCCGCTTTCCGCCTTGAGGTAGCCGTACGCATACGCGCCGGTGATCTCGATCGACGCGCTCTTGATTCCCGCCTCGTCACCATCCTGCAGGTCCAGGATATCGACGCTGAATCCTTTCCGCTCGGCCCACCGCATGTACATCCGCATGAGCATCGACGCCCAATCGGTGGACTCCGTGCCGCCTGCGCCCGGGTGTATGGTGATGATCGCGCTTTTCTTGTCCGCCGGGTCCGACATCATTCGCCGGAACTCGAGATCGTCGATCTGGCTTTCCAGTTTACCGAGATCGCGTTCGATCTCTGCCAGAACGCCCTCGTCGTTCTCCATCTCCGCAAGCTCGTAGAGTTCGTGCAAGTCCGTCCACTTCGTGTCGAGCTCGTCCCACTCCTCGACCCAGACCTTCTCCGCATTCGCCTCGTCAACGGTCTTCTTCGCCGCTTGCGGGTCGTCCCAAAATCCCTGGGTGGACATCTTCTCGTCGAATGCCGCTATCTTCTCCCGCCGTTTGTCGATGTCAAAGGAACCTCCGCAAGGCATCGAGACGGTTTCGCGCTTCATTTATTCGGTCTGTATCTACTATCGACATGGTATCCTCCGTGCAGGTGAATCGGTTCTAAAACGTCGGTGGCAATGAGATTCCGCACGGACGTCAGTGGTAAAACACCGTGCAAAGCACGAGGATATCGGCCTCCGATGGACCGCCGATATCGAGCGCCTGCACGTGCGTGCTGTCGATGGTGATCTTCGCATTCTTCGCAAGAAACTCATTCAGTGCTTTCTCAAGCGCTTCGGCAATACCCGAACCGCCCGCGCACCTTACGTCAAGGACCTTCGCCTTCATACTCTACCGCTTCCTTTCATATGTCGCTAAAATCCGCGTAACTGTCGTAATGCCTCATACACGACCACCGATACCGCGTTCGCCAGATTAAGGCTGCGTACCGGTCCAAACATCGGTATCCCAACACAGCGCTCGGGATCGGCAGCGATCATCTCTTCCGGTAGACCTGTCGTCTCGCGTCCGAAGACGAGGAAATCGTCCGGTCGATATTCGACCGACGTGTACAGTCGCGTCGCCTTCTTCGACGTCAACCAGAACCGAGCGTCCGGGTATGCGTCGCGCAACGCCTGATATGAAGGATACGTGGCGACCGACGCATGCTGCCAGTAGTCGAGCCCCGCGCGTCGTATCGCCCGCTCGCTCAACTCGAACCCGAACGGCTCCACCAAGTGCAGCGGACACGCTGTCGCCGCCGCAAGCCGGACAATCGTGCCGGTATTTTGTGGTATCTCTGGCTCGACCAGCACGATGTTCACCCGAGGACCACCGTCGTCTCGGCTCGCGTCGACTTCGACCGGTTCGACAAAGTGGTGCGGACGTCTTCGCGTACGTGAATCCATCGTCGTACCGACTCTTATCGACGCTCGAAAAGCGCCACGGTTTCTACGTGATAGGTGTGTGGAAAGAGATCAATCGGCCGCACCCAGCAGAGATCCCAACCCGTGTCGCGCAAGATCGCCGAATCTCGTGCCAAAGCTGTCGGATCACACGCAACATAGACCAGCCGACGTGCACCTTGCCGGTTCAAGGCGGCGATCGCCTTCCGTCCCGCGCCCTGACGCGGCGGGTCGCATACGATCACGTCCGCACCACCGGGCAGATCGCCGATCTCATCGACGGACCGCTCGTATACGGTCGCGTTCTCGATGCCGCACTCCGAAAAGATACGTCGCGCGTCACTCGCCGCACTCCGGTCGGCCTCTACGAGCATGACACGGCTCGCTTGTTCCGCCAACGCTACGCCGAATAGTCCGACGCCACCATACGCGTCGAGCACCGACTCGGTGCCTTCGAGTGCGGTTGCCTCGCGAACCGCCTCCACGAGAAGCGGCGTCGCAAACGGATTGATCTGGAAGAACGAATCGACCGAGACCCGGTACGCAATAGCCCCGACACGCTCCGTCAGCGTCCCTGATCCGACGACGACACGGTCGCGGCGCATCGCGTTCCGGCCGACACGGTTGTACGTCACGCCGACAACCGCCGGGACTTCGCGCATGAGCGTGTCGGCGAAGGTTCGCACGGGAACATCGCGCCGGAGAATCAGCCGAACCGCAATCTCTCCCGAGTCGCGACTCTCTCGCGCAATAATCGATTCGAGCGATTTCGCGACGCGTCGATGCGTATCACTCGCGAGAATCTGACCAACAGCCGCTAACGCAGTGTCAACGCCGTCCATGTTGAGCGGACACGTCTCGACCGGCACGACCGCGTCGCCACTCCGCGCGTAGTATCCAATCCAACGATGGTCGCCGGTCGTCTCTACCCAGTACCGCGCCTTGTTCCGATAATGCCACTCGCGCGGACTCGCGATGATCGCGCGTACGTCCGGCTCAGCCCATCCGCCAATCCGGACCAACGCGTCACGAACCGCTTGTTCCTTTGCGCGAAGCTGCTCGGCGTATGCAAGGTGCTGCCACTGACAACCGCCGCACTGATGGGCAATAGAGCAGTTGTATGGAACACGTTTCGATGATTCGCGAAGTATCGATATAACCGTCGCGCGGAGGTAGCGCTTGTGCACTTCGCTGATCCGCGCGCGCACTCGATCACCCGGTGCTGCATCCGGAACGAATACCGCGACGCCGTTTAGCCGCGCGATCGCGTCCGGGCCGTACGCCTGATCGGCAACATCAAGCTCGACAATATCGCCGATCGACGGGAGCGTGTCATCGGTCACGGGTTCCACCAGAGTTGCTTCGGCTCCGCGCGCTCGGGTAGCGAGAAGACCAGCACGCCGATGATCGTATCGCCTTCTACGACGCTCAGTATGCCCGTGCTGTCGAAGAGCAGGTCGCTCGCATACGGTTGGAATCGGCCGGCGTCTGTGTCGACGCGGAACTGGTCGAGTTGCACCGGTGTCATGACTGAGTCGCGTCCGACGATGCGCACCGTCACCGCGTAGTCAACTTCGCGGCGTGACGATGTGTCCAGCGAATCGGGCGAGATTCGTGCGACTGACAGCGCGTCGACGCGAATCGGAGTCAGGCCGAACGCTTGGGGAATTTGTCCGCGCAAGGTGTTCATGATAAGCACCACCGCGACGAGCACCACGCCGTAGATGATGAGGCGGAGATACCAGCGAAGCTTCCCTCGTCGGTTGCTGCGTGGAGTGATGGTTATCCCCATGGCCGGATGCCGTCACGTGGCCGTTTCAGCCGACCGTGACGAGTCCTCTTTTCTCGTATTCGGCGCGCAGTTTGCGGTACGTCTCATCGAGCGCTTCAGAGACCACCTTCGTATCGTCGACCACAGCCATGAAGTTCGTGTCGCCGTTCCACCGCGGCACGACGTGCATGTGCACGTGTTCGGCGATGCCTGCGCCCGCGGCGCGTCCGAGGTTCATGCCGACATTGTACCCGTCGCAGTTCATCGTCGCGCCGAGGACGTCCACGGCATCGCGCACACCTGCCATGATGTCGCGAAATTCGTCGTTGTTGAGCATGGTGATATCGCCCACATGACGGTTCGGGACGACCATCAGGTGCCCGTTCGTGTACGGAAACAGGTTCATGATCGTGAACACATTCCGTCCGCGCCCGAGCACGAGTCGGCTTGCGTCGTCCTGTTCGTCCACCGCGTCGCAGAACACGCAGCCGGTCTTCGACTCGCGCCCTCGTTGTCCGGAGATGTATTCGATCCGCCACGGCGCCCACAGCCGCTCCATGGTAACGTCCTTTTTCCGAGTCTGATATTGACAATGAAACGAATTCGAGCGTTATTACGTTTGAGTATAGTGAATATGCGACCGACCGATTCCCATGAATCGTGCTTGGCCGCGAAAAAGTCGCCCGCTTGAAGCGGGCGCTTTTCGTTAAAGGTTCACGATACCTTGTGAATCGGTCACAGACGCTTGTTTGAGGAGTATCGGGTCTACGAGATCGAATAGTCGATCCACATTGTACCGGCGGTATCCGCCTTTGGGATACAATTTCCGATATAGCGAATGCGCAATCATATCAGACACTTGCACGAAATACGATTGCTTGGAGTCGCGTATTACAGGGTCTTCAATGATGTTGACTATCGGAGTTGAGTAAGAGTAACCATACCTATTCGGTATCGGATTGTAATGACGCATCATCCGAAGTAGTCGGCGTACTTTTACTTCGTTTGTATCATCAGCGAAGATGATACCGGTTTGGTTCCCGTCTTTCCTCAGGAAGTTCTCGAATCTCTGAATAAAGCATTTCCACGCCCATTCCTCGATGTTCGATGAGCCTACTGTGGCGTTGTATCTCGGTTGCGCTTTGTTCACGTGTACGTTCAATACGCGAGCTCGATTCAACCGTAAAGCGATTGCATTGAGGAAGTCATAGTACAACTCGGTGCGTTTCTGCCGATTCAGCGTTCTCAGGGTGCTGTTGTTTCTTGGGTTAATAAGCTCCGCACCTTTGAGCTCATCACGAATCGGGTAACCGTATGTACATCGTAGATTTCTCCGGATATCTACAAGCGCCGACAGATAATCTCTCCAATCGACGTCAGCAACGATTATTCCGGTAAGGATATAATATATCGATGGTTGCGCTATTGCATCGCACGTATCATCGACAATACCGGTATCTCCCGATTCATCCACATACATCAAGTACACAGTGGATTCCTTTGACCCGTTCAAACGTGTTGCGAAGCCTCAGCGGATATAAATCGACGACCCAGTTACCCGCTACGAAGCGATGCTTTCCAGCGTGTCGCGTAGGCGCGCGATGGTCGCCTCACCGGCGCTGACCTTCTCGCGCTCGGCTTCAACAACCTCCGCCGGCGCGCGCTCGACGAAGTTCTTGTTCTCCAACCGCTTCGTCGTCGAAACCACGTACTTTTCCGTCTTTTCGATCTCTTTTTCGAGCCGCTTGCGCTCGGCGTCGAGGTCGATGAGGCCTTCGAGCGGGATGTAGATCGTCACGCCCGCGACGACACTCGTTGCCGATGCGTGCGGACGTGCCACATCCGGTTCGATGGTGAGCGAGCCGATTCGGGCAAGGTCGCTGATGTATGCGCGCGCGTCGTCGAGGATCGCTTTGCGGTCGCCATCGGCGCGAATGAGCACTTCGATCTTCGTCGCGGGTGGCAGATTCATCTCGCTACGAATCGTGCGGATCGCGGTCGTCGCCTCTTGGATGACACGCATACGCTCTTCAACGGCGTCATCGATCAACGATGCGTCGGCGGTTGGATACGCCGCAAGCGCGATGGTATCAGTCTCGGAGTCACGGCCAAGGCTCGGACGCGGCACTGGTAGTTTCTGCCAGATCTCCTCAGTCACGAATGGCATGATCGGATGGAGCAGCCGCAGACTCACGTCGAGCGCGTGCGTCAGGACATGTTGCGCCGCTGCTTTGGCCGCCGGGTCAGAGCCATTCAGCGGTGCCTTCACCAGCTCGATGTACCAGTCGCAGAACTCGTGCCAGAAGAAGTGGTAGAGCCGTTCTGTCGCTTCATTGAACTGGAACTGTTCGAGCGCGTTATTCACTTCGAGAACAGCGCGATTCAGTCGCGAGAGCATCCAGCGGTCGGCAAGACTGAGCTTTAACTCCGACGCGGTGAAGGTTTGCGGCTTCATTTCGTCAATATACGAAATAGCGAAACGTGCCGCATTCCAGACCTTGTTGATGAAGTTTCGATAGCCGATCACCCGATTCATGTCGAACCGGATCGCACGACCCTGTCCCGACATGATCGCGAGGTAGAAGCGGAGGCTATCCGCGCCGACATCGTTTGTCACGTCGAGCGGGTCGATCACGTTGCCCTTCACCTTCGACATTTTCGAGCCGTTCTTGTCGAGCACCATCCCGTGGAGATAGATGGTGTGGAAGGGGACATCGCCCATGAACTTCAGGCCCATCATCATCATGCGGGCGACCCAGAAGAACAGGATATCGTGCCCGGTTTCCATCACGTCGTTCGGATAGAACGTGTCGAGCGCGGGCGTCTTCTCCGGCCAACCGAGTGTCGCGAACGGCCACAGGCCACTGGAGAACCACGTATCGAGCACGTCCGGGTCCTGCTCCACGCGTCCACCGCACTTCGGACACGAATCCGGATCTTCGCGCGAAACGATCATCTCGCCGCAGTCCGCGCAGTACCATGCGGGTATCTGATGACCCCACCAGAGCTGCCGGCTGATGCACCAGTCCTCGATGTTGTTCATCCAGTGGAAGTAGGTCTTCTCGTGCGTTTCCGGAATGATCTTCACGCGACCACTCTGCACCGCCTCAATCGCAGGTTCGGCGAGCGGCTTCGTCTTCACAAACCACTGGTCGCTGAGCATTGGCTCGAGCACCGTCTCGCAGCGCTGGCAGTGACCGATGGCGTGTGAGTGCTTCTCTGTCTCGCGAAGGAGCCCCTGCGCTTCGAGATCGGCAAGCACCTTTTCGCGCGCCTTGTAACGATCGAGATCGGCGTACGGACCCGTAACGGCGGTGGTGCGCGCGTCCTTGTCGAAAATGCTGATCATCTCGAGATCGTGACGCAGGCCTGTCTCGAAGTCGTTGATGTCGTGCCCCGGGGTGACCTTCACTACACCGCTGCCGAATTCCTTGTCGACGAGTATATCGTCCGCGATAACCGGAATCTCACGACCGAGTAGTGGCAGAATAACGGTCTTTCCGATAAGGTCGCGGTACCGGTCGTCCTCCGGATGCACTGCCACGGCGGTATCACCGAGCATCGTTTCGGGACGAGTCGTCGTCACGACGAGCTCGCGATCGGAATCTTTCACCGGATACGCGATATGCCAGAGATGGCCCGCATGCCCCTCCTCGTGTTCCACCTCGAGGTCGCTGAGCGCCGTGTGACAGCGCGGACACCAGTTGATGAGGCGGTACGCCCGGTAGATCAGTCCCTCTTCGTAGAGGCTGACGAACGCCTCGCGCACAGCCTTCTGATAGCCGGGATCGAGCGTGAAGCGTTCACGCTCCCAATCGAGCGACGCGCCGAGCGAACGCGCCTGCACACTGATGCGGTCGCCGTACTGCTTCTTCCACTCCCACACCTTCTCGAGGAACTTTTCGCGACCGAGGTCGTGCCGCGAGAGCTTCTCCGTGCGCTGGAGTTGGCGCTCCACCACCATCTGCGTCGCGATACCGGCGTGATCGGTGCCCGGCATCCAGAGCGTGTTGTCGCCACGCATGCGATGCCACCGGATCATGATGTCCTCGATGGTCAGCGTGAGCGCATGACCCATGTGGAGGCTTCCGGTCACGTTCGGTGGCGGAATCACAATGGAAAACGGCGGACGTTCCGACGCGTCTTCCGCGTGGAATGCGCCGGAGGAGTCCCATCGGTCGTACCAGTGGGATTCCACTTCGTGATGGTCATACCGCGATGCGAGTTCGTGTTCTTGTGCCATGAGTGTATTTCCTTCGATTTCCGTGATACGAGTTTTTCGTTTCTGTGTTACGACCGCACCGCGCACATCTCTTGCGAAATGCAGTTCAAAGCGTCACGATAGGAGTATGCAGATCGGGCGCGCGAAACGAATCGTTCAGCGAGCGCCGTTCGTTGAGCGTCGTTCGTTGAGCGCCGTTCGACGAGCGAGATGCTCTCAGTGGGGATGGCCTCCACGGTCAGCGCGTACTGCGCGACGACCGCGAGACCCGGTGTACAGCAACCAGTAGGTGTTCCATCGAAATCACTTTCTACCACCACCGCAACTTCAGTTTGTATCGATGAGGTGACCGAAATATACGCAATCCATAGGCGCGGTGTGCGCTATACATAAACTGGCGATGCTCGCCGAGTTCGTTCGAAGGCAATCCGTTACCGAACCCGCTATTTACTCCGGCACCGACCCACTTATCTGCGCGAGCCACGTCCGAACGCGATCGGCGTTTGCGCTTGTCGGATCGAGTCGGAGGTATTCCTGCCATGCCGAGATCGCACCGGGGATGTCGTTCAGCGCCTGCCGCTTCACGACGCCGAGGTTCATCCACGTATTCGCGTTGCGTGGATTCAGCGCGAGCGCCGCATCGTACGTCGCGATCGCGCGTTCCGGCTGATTCATCCGATAGTACGCCGTTCCCAGATCGGTGAGCATGTCCGCATCGCTCACGCCAAGCTCGCGCGCGGCTTCGTAGTGCCCCGTCGCGCGTCGCCACGCTCCCTGTGTGCCGTCGCGATCGGTGGTACGGTCACGTGCGAGCGCGAGATCGTAGTACAGGTTACCGATATGAACCCGCACTTCCGGGTTATTCGGATCGGTGAGAAGTTGCGTTTCGGCTTCTCCGATGTGCTGAAGCAGCGCGCGTATCTCCTGATCGACCGGGAGTGCACCCTGCTGCGGAGCCGACTGCATCGACGCGACCCGATTCTGCCGAGTGTACTCGCTCATGAAGAACCCGAGCAACATCCCGAGTCCGAGAAAAAACATTGCGAGAACGATGAGCTTCCACGGCTCGAATACAACGCCGTTCGGTGTATTCGGTGATGGTGTTGGCGTTGTGGGACGGCGTTTCGGCGGCATGTTGCGCTCTTTCGTTTACTCCGGCGTAGAGCTACGTTCGCGCGCGAACGTACATCGTAAAAATGTCCCGGAAAACCGTCGTACCGTCAAGGTATCGGCATTGCCGCGCATCGTTTTACCGTCGGTATCTGATGCGAAAGACATGGTGATTTGCGAAGAATACGGCGGTTGGAGAACTCTCATGGCCGTGTTTACTACGGGCGGTGTTCTTAGTAAGTTGATTTGAAATTCGATGTTTCGGGCGACGTGGGGGGCCTATGCGCTCGGGGCATTGGGAGGCGGTGGGAGCAAAACTCCCACCGCCGTTTTGTGTACGGAGAAACTCAACGTCAGAGGGCGACGCCTTTTCCAGTATTCAGACTCTGTTCGATGGCTTCAAGTACGCGCACCGGCTCGAGAAGCTCTTCCGGAGAGAGCGGCCACGAACCCGTCTCGACCATCTTCAACACGACTTCGAGCCCGTCGCGATAGCAGGTACTCGCGTCGAGGGCTCGACCAGCCCAGCCTTCCTTGCCGAATGCGAGCATGTGGAAGACGTACTTCGCGTCGCCGAGGAAGTTCACTGTGCCAACCCGACCGTCCGCATACCCGAGTGTGGCGACGATATTCTTACCCGTCTCGCTGGCGGTGACCGTCTTGATACCCGCGCTGTAGAGCGCTTGCATCATCTCGATGATGTGGACGCCGTAGAACGGGAGCCCATCGTATTCGCTTTTACGATCGGCCGGACCACTGAACACCGCCGAGGCGACGGGGCCAAGCGAATCCATCTCCGCCTTGAATGCGAGCATGTCGCCGGCATAGCGGAGTGTCGAGAACGACGTGAGTGGCGTCCCTTTCGCCTGCGCAAGGTCGATAAGCGCCTTCGCGTCTGCGGAAGTCGTCGTGAATGGTTTATCGACGAACGTCGCGATTTTTTCGCGGACGAACGGCTCGGCATACTTCCGGTGTTTGCTGCCATGCCGGAACACGACGAGCACTGCGTCGACTTCGCCGATCATATCTTCCGGTTTCGCGACGATCTTCGGAATCTGCCCTTCAGCCGCGACTTCCTTCGTGCGCGCTTCCTCTTCGCCGAACACCGCGACGACCTTCGCACCATCGATGTGCAGCGCGTTATCGGCGACGTTACAGAGCTTGCTGAATGCGATCGCGTGCGAGTTGTCAGATCCGACTATTCCGATCCGTACCATGGATGTCCTCCAGTTGTGTGTTCAAATCCACTGCGCTTTTTCGAGTTCCGCGCGGAGTTCCGCACGTTCGTTGTCGGTCAGCTCGCGAAGTGGCGGGCGTACCGGTCCGATATCGACGCCCTTCCACGCGAGCGCTTGCTTGTACGCGCCGAGTGTGCGTCCGTGGTCGAGTATTTGTGTGAGTTTGAAGAGACGATCCTGCGCCGCCTGCGCTTTCTTCATGTCGCCGGCGAGGAACGGCTCATACACTGCGGTGAACGCCTCCGGGAACACGTTCGCCGTCGAACTGACGGTTGCGCGAACGCCGTGTTTCAGTGCGGTGAGCGTCTCCTCGTCGCAGCCATTGATGACGATGAAGTCGGGCATGTTCATCTCGACCATCTTGCGCTCGCGTTCCATGTCGCCCGAGGAATCTTTGATGCCGCGAATGTGCGGGAACGCCTTCTTCAGACGCGCGACGTTCGCAAGGCTGATCTCGTTGAGCGCCGCGCCCGGGATGTTGTAGAGGAACATAGGCATTCCGGCGGCTGCTTCGGCGACGCGCGCGAAGTGGGCAAACAGCGCTTCTTCGTCGAGGCGGTAGAAGTATGGTGGCATGGCACCGATTCCGTCCGCACCGAGCTCCTTGGCATACTTTGTCAGCGCGACGGTTTCCGCGGTATTGAAGCTACCGACGTGAATAAGCACGGGAATCCGTCCGTTGACGTATTTGATCGCCTCGCGAATGACGAGTCGGCGCTCGTCGGGATTCAGACTCACGAACTCGCCGGTGGTGCCAGTAACGAACAGTCCGGCAACCTTGGATGCGATGAGGTGATCGCACAACTTGCGGAGCGCGACCAGATCGACCTGGGTGCTGTTGGCTCCGAACGGCGTCATCAACGCGGGAATCACACCTTGCAGCATGGGATACGTCCTTCGTGAGAGAATGGGATTCGGTATCGTTAACGTACCCCGTCCCGAACAACGGACGCAAGCATGTGGCACCACGCTTGATCGTATTCCGTCGGCCGCATAGCTTTCGATGTACACTGGGAGATACGTCGATTATGTCCAACCGCGCCATGCTATTCATCTTCGCACTACTCGCGTTCGTCGTCGCGCCGGCACCATTTGCGGAGCCTCTGTACGCAGACGACCGCCGACTTGTGTCGGATGCGCTCGCGCGACACTTCGATGGCGCGATTCCCGCTACGATCGGGGCTGGTGAGTTGGTCGTGGTAGAACCGCTTACAGCTGCCTCGCGCAACAGGCTCGTTGACGATGCGGTCGTGGACGTGATCGTCGGGCGCGGTGGGAGAGTATCGATGGTGGGCACCGACGAGTCCGCATGGCGTGTGCGGTATGCAGTTACGGAACTCGTAGTAATGGCGGAGGAGACCGGTACGCGTCTGATTCGTACGCATCGGCTCGTTCGGACGGTGCGCGGCGTCGTGCTGCTGGAGATTGTCGCGCCCGCGGGCAACGTCGTCGGCGCGGAGACCGTTGTCGTGCGGTCCGAGGCTGTCACGCCGCGGGTTGGTACACGCGATCTGCGACACGCCGACATCGAGCGCCGGGTTGTGGAGCGGTCGCGTCCGTCGTTTCAGTACGTCGCGTTGGCCGCGTTACTCCTCACGTTCGCGCTTACCGTTCGGTAAAGCCGCACGATAGAACCGCACCGTTTTACGTTCTGCCACGTGGTGGCATATCACCACGCTTGCCAAAGCGGATTGGTGAAATCACCCAATTCCCCACTCACGCGTTGCATCACTCTCAAAATATCGTGATCGCTTTCGGGTTAATCCGCCGCGTAAACAAACAATTTGTCTTCCCTATAACACTATTGTGATTCGTCATTTAGCTCATTCTTCGGACGGCGTATGGTCGTCGGTTTCGGATGGAGTCGTGTGATTCGGCACGTCTTCTGCATTAGGTACTCTACGAATACGTCGGAGGTACGCGCGCAAGCGTGTTTCGATGGATTTGGGAAGGTCCCAGTCGAGTCGAGGATATGTCGGACGGCGCTTTCCGTCGACATTTTCGTCGTTTTCTCGATGGTGATCTTGCCGAATTGGGTCAGTGCGCATAACTTACTCTTATACCGCGTCTGGTAGTCGTATGTTACTCATTTTCGATGGTTGTACTCATTCATACGAATACGATCGCGCGTAGGGATATGAGGTAACGAGTATGATACGGTTTCGAGTGTCTCCAAGCGTATACCATTGCCTACCGGTAATTGGCCTTCCGCTGCTACTTGTTGGTGGCGCGAGCGCGGCATTTAAGTTAGTACTCGGCACGTCGTTTCTTCCGATATCGGTTTCGTTGATCGCCGTTGTATTGGGATTTTGGCTGTATTCGCGTTTCTGTTTCCGGCCGTACGTATCAAAACCTCGCTAATCGCACGATCGCGTGCCGATCGC
>CAZWQW010000041.1:20322-22496 GCA_964635955.1 uncultured bacterium
ATCGCACGATCGCGTGCCGATCGCACGGTTAACCGCCGTGTGCGCGATTGACCGCCTTCCGCATCGACGCGTTTCCGACTATACTCAACGATTGTCCGTATCTCCGCGTGGTTTGGCGCGGTGAAAATGATTTCCTTCGCGGATACGATTGTGTCGAATACCCCGTCAGAACCGCGCAACACACCTCAATCGGAGCGCCGCGTCGTCGAACGATTCAGCGTCGACGTTAGCAGCCACCATATTCCTGCAGACGCGCGTAGCGTCACCGTTCGCTCCATCCTCTGGGGTATCTCCGTTGTCGCCTTCATGAATATCTGGATTGGGTACTGCGAATATGTCATCCGTGGTAGTCGTCTGAACGGCAGCCACTTTCCGGTCGCGATGGTGGTTGTCGTGGGCGGTCTTGCGCTGGTGGTCTGGCCGGTACTTGCCGCGAGCGGACGCCTCTCGTGGGGATTGAGCACGCTCGAGCGTCGCGTCGTTTTGCTCATGGGGCTCATCGGTGCGGCAATACCGGCAAACGGGCTGACGGGGTTTCTCCTCGGCATCATTGCAACGCCGTA
The DNA here is from genome assembly GCA_964635955.1 of uncultured bacterium. Lineage (GTDB taxonomy): Bacteria > Latescibacterota > MWCZ01 > MWCZ01 > MWCZ01 > CAZWQW01. The sequence goes on from CAZWQW010000041.1 coordinate 20,886, forward strand.
TTACTACGCGACGCCAGAGAATAACTGGGCGAGTTTTCACGCGTATCTGCCGACGTGGGCCGTTCCACCTGACGCGAATCGCGCGATGCGGTGGTTCTTCAACGGCTTGCCACCGGGCGAGTCGATACCGTGGGCTGTGTGGTGGATTCCGCTTTTCTGGTGGGCGACGTTTATTGCGGCGATTACCGGGGTGTGCCTGACGGTGGCGGTGATTCTGCGGCGGCAGTGGGTCGAGTATGAGCGGTTGCCGTATCCGCTGGTCGAAGCGGGACTCGCGCTGGTGGCGGGTCGGGACGACCCGAATGGGCGGCGGCCGATGTTGCGATCGCGGTTGTTCTGGATCGGTTTCGGCATCGTGTTTTTCATCCTCTCGTGGAATGCGATTGGCTGGGTTCTCCCCAGCTTACCGAATATCGATATCAACGGCCGGGGTATGGTCATCCTGCGCGGTGTTCCCGATATCAAAACGCGGTTGAATTTCCTCACCATCGGGCTTTCGTATTTCGCGCCGGCGCAGATTCTCGGGAGTCTGTTACTCGGTCTTGCCGTGTCTATCGTGGAGTCGTACGGGTTCATTCGGCTCGGTGTATCGTTCGGCGCGGCTGGCGATAGCTGGTCGAACAACGATGTGCCGCTGGCATGGCAGGGGTTTGGTGCCCTGCTGGTGTTTGTGTTCTGGGGGCTGTGGCAGGCACGTCGGCACCTGCGGGATGTGTGGCGGGCGGCGCTCAGCGGGGAGGACGACGGGCGCGAGCTGTTGAGCTATCGCACGGCGGTGGTCGCGCTGCTTATCTCGCTGGCGTATGTGGTGTTCTGGTTGCATCAGGCGGGGATGGACCTGCTGTTTGCGGCGACATTCGCATTCTTCTCGGTGATCGGCTGGATTGCGCTCGGTCGGATGATCGCCGAGGCTGGGTACGTGTACCAGCGATTACCGATCAGCCCGCAGACGGCGACGGTGTATACCCTCGGCGTGAGTGGATTCGCACCGGCGACGATGACGGCGTTCGCGCTCTCGTACAGCCTTATCGCGAACGGACGCGGGCTCTTCATGCCGGCGATTGTGCAGGCGGTGCGGCTCGGCGATGCTGCGACGGGTAGGTTTCAGCGGATGGAGAAGCGGCGCGTTGTCGGCGCCATCGCGCTGGCGTTCATGGTCGGCATCGTGATATCCGTTGTGTATACACTGTATCTCGGCTACGAATACGGCGCGTATAACTTCCGTGTGTATCCTTTCAGCGGTGGGAATCAAGAGGCATTCGGCCATACGATTCGGAAGATTCAGAATCCGTTTGGTCCGGACTGGCAGCGGATGGGTATGGCGGGTATCGGGGGGACGATACTCGCGTCGTTGATCGCGCTTCGGTACCGCTTCCCCGGGATGCCGATTCATCCGATTGGCTTTGTGTTCCCGTTTACCTACCTGACGCGGTTCAGTGCGACATCGTTTTTCGTGGCGTGGCTCGCGAAGGTGATCATCCTCAAGCTTGGCGGTGTGAGCCTATATCGCCGTGCGCAGCCGTTCTTTCTTGGTTTGGCGGTGGGGTATGCGTTCGGCGTTGCGTTTGCGTTTGTGGTGGATTGGGTGTGGTTCCCCGGTGCGGGACACGG
>CAZWQW010000042.1:0-5727 GCA_964635955.1 uncultured bacterium
CGAACGCGTAGCGCAGCGAAGCGTTCGCGCTGTATCTTTTACCTACAACCGTGTGCACAACCACACTACCTTTGACCAGCCGACGACCACCGACAGAGTGCTCATGACATATACGAATAGAGCGTCAGAACATAATATCCGTCACCGACTCAAACGTACTCGCACGATTGTGTTTACGATCGCGTCGGCACTCGTACTCGCATCAACCGCCAACGCGTCCGAGACCATCGTCGAGCGCGACGTCACATGGAACATTTCCCAGCCGGACGAAACGTTTACGCTCGACGTTAGCGGCGACCTCGACCGCGCGAACACATGGTACATCGTTCCCTACTCGTTTCAGTATCCCCGATTCGACGTCAGCCGATCCATGCGCCTCGAAAACCGCGGTGACAACGTCCTCATCAATCCACGGATTCGCGCGAATGGACGGTCGGACTGGTGGGACATCAACGACGGGCTCGCCGATATCATCGATCCCGGCATGACCGACCGCGAAAAAGCCCTCGCCATCGGCTGGCACGTTCTACGGCATCGGTACCATACCTACGGCGACACTCGCGAGACAATCGATCCGGTGAAGTTCCTCAACGGGTTCGGATACGCGTTGTGCACCGAATCCGCGCAAGCGCTCGTCAATCTCTGGAAGAAGGCCGGTCTCCAAGCGCGATTCTATCGCATATGGGGACACGATGTATCCGAGGTGTGGTACGACGGCGGTTGGCACCTCTTCGACGCCGACGGCGAGGTGTTCATCGACGTTCCGGACCGAGTTCCCGGCATCGGCATCGAGGATATTGCGAACGATCACGCACTCGCTCTGTTTGTGCCGCCATACGGGTCGGGGCACCCGTGGTTAGACGGTTCGATTATGGCGCAGCGGTATGCAGCGATCTTCGGCGGACGGAAGACTACAGACGAAACATTTGGGGTCGCGTACGTTACTGAGCACGCCATGGCGTTGCGTCTGCGACCCGACGAGTCATTTACGTGGTATTGGACTCCGCAAGCGCGGTACTTCGGACCGGCCGAGTTCGGAGGATACGCGCGCGATCCAGAATACTACGGCACCGGTCGTTTCGAATACGTGCCGGATTTTACGACATCGCGCTGGCGAACCGGCGCAACCGAAGCGAGTAACGTACGATCGCGCTCCGAAGACGGTCTTCCCGGTCCATTGCTGCATGTCGCTGTCACCGGACAACCGGGCATTCTGCGGTACGATTTCGAGAGTCCCTATGTATTTGTTGATGGCGTGCTGAACGGCAGTGTTTCTGTGAGCAATGGCGGATCGGTTACCCTGACTGTCGAGCGCTTCCGCGATACGGTCGATTCCGTCGCGCACACGTTCACGGCGACCGGCACGTATCCGTTTACGATCCCGCTCGTTGATCTCATCGCTCCGACGACTCGGTCCGCTTCCTATAACGTCGCAGTGGGAATCGCGATCAACGGTAGCGGCACAGGCCTCGATTCGCTCGCGATTGTGTTGGATACGCAACTCGCGCCGGAATCACTCCCGCATCTACTCATCGGTACAAACGATATCCGGGTAACGCACGAGTCCGCCGAACCGGCGGACGCGCTCCTCACGTACCAGTGGCGCGAGGCTCACGGCGTATCGCTGCCACCCGCTCCATCGGCTCCTGTATACCCCGCTGACGGCGCAACGGACATCCCGAGAGACGGTGCGTTTCAGTGGACACCCGTCGCGCACGACTCGGTGAATCTCTACGAGATCGAGATCAGCGAATACCCGGACATGCGATATCCAATCGGGCCCGACGGGAATCGAATCCTCTGGACGTACTTCACTTCGGATATCACATCCTACACGGTGCCGATGCCGTCGCGGTTCGAATCGGGGCGCACGTACTACTGGCGAGTTCGCGCGGGGAAATACAACCGGTGGTGGGGACCGTGGAGTAATGTCTGGAGCGTGTCGTTCGTCGGACCCACCGCGCCAACCGACGCGCATATCGACGACTCCGACGGTCTGACGCTTCGCTGGACTCCTTCCGGTACCGGAACGCAGCCAGCCTTTTACGAAGTCTACGCCGATACGGTCGAGGACTTTATACCTGAGACCGGCGGATACCCGTGGCTCCTTGAATCAAACGCCGGCGGAAACGTGGTGCGTATGCGCGCGCCGAATCTGATTGACACGGTCCATGCGCCCGAATACCGAATCGATCTTTCGTCAATCGGATTCATTCCCGCCGAATTCCGTGTGATTGCCGTCGACGAGAATAGCACGCGCAGCACGTTCACAGCGCCGATTCGGCTCCATCCATACGCACAACCCGACTCGATGCACGTGGTGGAAACTGGCACCGAGTGGCGTTATCGCCCCGTCACATCGAAGTTGATCTCGCGACTCGAACACATCGAAAGCACCGGTTTCGTCGAACGCGAAACAGATCGTATCGAGTGGACACTCCTCGATGCGCCGACGTGGTTGAATCTGGCCGATGGCGAACTTGTGGGGACGCCGCCGGTTGGCTCACTACGCGACACGATCTCCGTTACCATGGAAGGTGCGAGCGTTCTCACCGGTCGGACGGCGGAGCATGTGGTGACGCTCGCGATTATCCCATCGGACGATCCGCTGGATCCGGGTGACCTGCCGGAATCAATCGGGCTTGCCGTCACGCCGAATCCGTTCGAAGTATCGGCAAAGATCGCGCTCGATGTGCCTGAATCCGTCGTCGTTTCCGTATCCGTATTCAACGCTTCCGGCGCGCACGTGACAACACTGATCGACAACACGGTACTCCCCGCGCGCGAACATCAGATCATATGGGAACCGGGCAATCTTGCGTCCGGCGTGTATTTCATCCGCGCTGATATCGGCGGCAAGATCATTACCGCGCGGACGCTGTTCGTCCGATAGCGGTTGTCACGCGACCGACAAGCGAATCTCCGCGCGCGGCGAATCCGCCGAGAGCGGCAGTATCGCGACAATCCGCCCCTCGTCGATTTCGGCATGCCCGTCCTTACGGTACGGATTGTGTGGCAGCACCGGCCAGACGATACGCGTGCCTTTCGGAAGCGTCGCGCGCCAACCACCGTGCTCGAGCGATCCATCGGCACCAAGCTCCCACGCGACACTCGCCTCACCCAGTTCGACCGAATCGCCCGTCGACAGACTCAACCGCTCGCCGAGGTTCGGGAGAAACGTGACGTGCGCTTCGACGTGCTCTGGCGATTCGCCGAGCAGTTCGTACGTCAGTATCGCGGAGTCGTCTTGCGCGGCCCTCGCGGTTACCCGACATTGCACGTCACCGTAGTTCAGCGTGAGCATCGGCACGCCGTTACCGAGCGTTACGCTACCCGAATCCGGCACGTGTCGAAGTCCGGTCGGCGGGAAGAAGTTCGGCTCTTCGTCACCCGGTATATGGCGAAGAAGCGACGTATCGCCGACGGTAAACGTGCTCCAGAGTGGCTGAAGCTTCGTATTGCCGCCGCCCGCTATGAGACCGCATCGATCGTGGAACACGCTGACGAAGTTCTGCCGGTCCTGAATCCACCGGCTTTCCGTCATTTCGCTCGTGAAAGCGGACATCGCAACGAACCACGGGCGACGCCGATACGCACGCGCGCTATCGCCTAACGCGCCATCTGCCGTATCGCTACCCGCGACGATCTCTTCCGCCGCACCGCTTCCCGCGAAGAGCAGCGTGTTCGCCGCGTAATCAGCGCCGAAGGCCTCACCAGAGGCGCGCATGAGTTTGTGCTGATGGAGCAGGAATCCGCGCCCGATTTTCGTGTGGCTGAATCCCGGATTGCCGAGTCGCACGCCGGTGTGATACGGATTGCGCTCGTCGATCACCTCGACCGCGCTGCCATCGGGGTAGACCCAACCCGCGTGAAACCGCGCAGCACGATCAAGCGCGTCCAACACGAAATCGTCCGGCGCGCCGACCGACTGTGTCAGCGAGTAGTACACGCCGAGCGCCTCCACGTACACCATGCCGTACGCCACCACCGGTCCGCAGTGCTCTGTCCACCATCCTTCGGACGTCTGCGCGTCGACGACGCGGTGCAGCAGATCGCGTGCCGCCGATCGCCATGTTGGCTCGTCGAACACGATACCCGCGCAGTACAGCCCCATCGCGTGATGCGCGGGTATATTGTGCGTGCGTCCGACGTCGTGCTGCGCGATCTGGCCGTAGCCGAGCCGCAGCGCTGCATCCCATCGCTGACGGTCGGTGTCGCGCACGTGCTCGCGGACGATCTGGTACGCGCGAATCCATCGGCTATACGTCCACGGCATGCGGATCATGCCCCATTCGGAGTAATCCTTCTTCCGAAAGATCCACCGGCCCTCATCATCCATGTCGTCGATGAGCGCGTTCCCACCGCGCACGATCGCGTCGAGCACGTCATCGCGCTGGTAATGCCGACTCTCCGGCAGCGACCACGCAGCCGCAAGCGCGAGCAACACGTTCTGGTCCTGACATATCCACGGATCAGTGCCGAATCGTCCGTTCGAATGTTGCGAGGCGAGAATCTCGGGTACCGCGTCATCAAGCGTCGCGAGAAGCTCCGGTTCCGGTTTCCAGTGAACAGCGTCGGTCATTCGGATGATCCTTTCGATCGGCGCAAGACGTCGCGCACGACGTCCACCGGGTCGTCATGGGGAAGCGTCCGTGACGGCGACGCGATGAATGCTTCTTCAATCGGCGTGTAGAGCGCATCGAACTCCTCGGCGCTCACCTGCAGGTTCCCGTCAGCAAGCCGGGCTTTCAGCAGATCGAGATACGCATCGACCCGAAGCGCGTAGTAATCCGCGATCAGTCCGTCCAGGTCCTGCCGATAGTAGTCCCGCAGCGGCACCGAGTGTTGCGTGGGATCGGTGGATACCCACACGTGGCGATGCTTGATCGCGCGCGCGGCGTCGTCACCGAATTCCGGACGATGCCGCTCGATCTTTTCGTCGAGCCGGTACGCCGGCCAACTCGCGGCGAGTCGCGCCTGTTCGGCGAGCAGTGCCCTGCATTCGGGCGCGTTCTTGTCGAACGCAGCCATGTCGCCTGCAAGGAACGCGTCGCGCACATTGACCAGTGCGATGTTGAACCGCTCGGCGATCCACTGGCGGGTGACATCCACGAGGTCGCGGACGGCAAATCGGTTCTCCGCAAGTAGCTCCGGTGCGCTGAGGAATACTTCGACTGCGGCGCGGAGCTTCGGCAGCCACTGCGGCCGATTCGCACGGTATTGCCGCATGGTATCGTTGTCCTCCGGCCATCCCGGCAGGAGATCGAGGTCCGGGCGGAACCAGTACGCAGGATCCAGGATGAGCTTCACCGTTCCGCATTCGGGGCCGTACGCCGTCTCAGCGAGGAGCCGATATGCCTCTTCCATGCGCGGTCCTGCGTCCTCGCCGTACCGATGACGGCAGTAGTCGGCGATGAACCCATCCAGCGTTACCGGCGCCGGGTCCCACGAGAGGCGTGCGACCAGTTCGAAGTAAAAGCTGTTGAAGTCGATCTGCTCTGATTGCGCGCCGTACATCACGCAATTCTTCGCGCGCGGATTTGTGACGAGGTCCTGCGAAAGCTCGACGAGTTCGCGCACGTCGCCGTGAATGTAGCCGCCCGCGCCGAAGCTGTGCAGCACACCGAACGCCCACGGATGACCCTTAAACCAGTCAAGCCGCTGGTATTTCTTCGAGCCCTCGGACCACAGGTCGTGCACAATAAACGGAACGCTGATCGCCTCGAG
>CAZWQW010000042.1:5827-22128 GCA_964635955.1 uncultured bacterium
TAGCGTTCGGTATAGCGTCGGATGTATTCGACGAGATACCGGCGAAACTGCGGGTCGGCCGGGTGAATGATGCGATACGGCTCCAGCTCGCTCCACTTGAGGAGTATCGTGCGGATTTCCGGATGCGCGGCGAAATACTCCTTCGAGAACGACGCACTGAGGATAATCGGCACGCGCATCCCCAGCGAACGCGAGTAATCGCGAATCCGCTCGTGCAGCGACTTTTTCGCAGCGCGGCTCTTCGAATTACCGGTCCCACGCGTTTTCGGCGGTTGCGTGATGCCCCACGCGTCGTGGATCTCTCCGTGAATCTCGCCGCCGACGTTGAGCGGCCAGATTTCCGTCACGCGCCGCTTTGCTCGCCAGTCAACTTCCGCGCGCCACTCATCCCAACCCCACGATGATGTGCTGTAGGTGTAGATGCAACCATTCCCCTCGAATCGCTCGGGGAATCGCGGTGTCTCGACGATATTGAGTGCTGAAACGTCAATCGTCGGCAGTGACGGTATGTGTTCGCCGTCGCGGAAGAAGCCGACTCCGAGCGTGTCTTCGAGAAACGCGTACACCGCCCAGAGCGTCGCCCGATCCGATCCGCCGGCGATGAGCAGTGTGTCCGCCGATGCATCGCACCGAATCGTGAACGTATCGGCCTGTGGTGCGTTCGTTCCCATCGCGCGTCTCGCAACGGCACCGACCAGCACCGACGCGCCATTGACCCGTTCGTGCGCTACAGGAAGGACGGCACCGGATATTCGCTGGATATACCCGTTGAGTTCGGCGACGGCGTGTCGCTCGAGGTCCGACGCGTTCCGATCGAGCATAATCGTCGCGACTGGTTGCCCGTTCCGTGTCAGTATCATCGTTTAGCCTCCTTGAGGAAAACTGCGCCGTGCCGAATAACCGTTCAACAGTACCGCGGGGCAATAGACCGGGGGTCGCCACGGATGCGACATTGTGCTACCATTCCATGCTGATGATGTTGCACGTGAAAAGGAGAAATGACCGATGAAACGGATGTTGACGGGAGCTTTTGCGGCACTCGCGCTCGCCTTACTTGCGGGATGCGGCGGGTCGGACGAGGGCCTCACCTTCGAGCCCGATGGGACCTTCACCATCGTCCAGTTCACCGACACGCACATGAACGAAGCGGACGGTCGTGACGATCCGACGTACGATCTCATGCGCCTCGCGATTGCCGAGGACAAGCCCGACCTCATCATGCTCACCGGTGATATCGCGCGGATTTACCCGCCGGATTCGACGCGCGAGTATGCGGAGATCGCGAAACGTACGTGGCCGCGTCTCATCGCGTTTCTCGACAGCACCGGTATCCCGTGGGCCTTCGTCCACGGCAATCACGACGCCGAACTCGCCACGCACGGGTTACTCGATAGCGTGATTCTCGCGAGTAAAAATACCCTCTACGACCCCGGTCCTGCCGATATCGACGGCTACGGTAACTACGTTCTCCCGATTCGCCGTAACGACGGCAGCGTCGGCGCAGCGCTCTGGTGTTTCGATTCCGGTGCGCGGAGTACCGAACCATCGCGGTACGGTTGGATTCGCCCGAGCCAGATCGAGTGGTTCGAGCACCACGCAACGGAACTCAGTGCCGAGTACGGAGACGGCGCGCTGGGTCTCGCATTCTTCCACATTCCCCTGCAGCAGTACCATACCGCGTGGGAAACGGCCGAATGCCTTGGCTCGAAATACGAAAAGGTCTGTATGCAAGGCCGTGACGAAGGCATCTTCGACGCGTTCAAGCGGCACGGCGTCGTCGGAACGTTCTGCGGGCATGATCATGTGAACGACTACGCGTGCAGCTTCGAAGGTGTCACGCTCGCATACGGTCGCGGCACGGGATACCGCGCGTATGGTCGCGAAGGGTTCCCACGCGGCGCACGGGTGATCGTGCTGACCGACGAAGGCCGCGCGTGGCAGACCTACATCCGACTCGCTGACGGTACGATCGCCGATCAGCCGATTCACTCGCCGGAAGCCGTTTCGGCTGAATGAATCGGTAGCAGTCCACCTTCGTCCACGGGCGCGCGTACGCTATATTGACGTATTGCTGTGCGCGAATCCGAACGCACCGCTCGCAGACCTGATCAACCAACAACAGAACGTGCCGCGCGAGTAGACGAATCCGACATATCGCCTACTCGCGTCGAGTCTACGAGATCGCCGACATTCCCGAAAGGAGCATCGCCCATGGCCGATAAAGCCGCATGGCGTAGCGAACCGCTGCCCGATGTGACGGAGTACCCGTCGAAGGAAATCCACATCATCAGCAACACGCACTGGGATCGCGAGTGGGTCTACCCGAGCGCGGAGACACGCCTTCTCCTCCTCGACTTCATGGACAACATGCTCGACCTACTCGATGCGCAGCCCGAGTACCATTCGTTCACCATGGACAGCCAGACGCTCTGCATTCAGGACTACCTCGATTTCCGTCCGGAGCGTCGCGAGCAGATTGAACGGCATGTAAAGTCCGGTCGACTCATCATCGGACCGTGGTGTTCGCTGCCGGAAGAGTACATCGTCAACGGCGAGTCGATCGTTCGCAACCTCGTGATCGGTCACAAGGTGTCGGAAAGCCTCGGCGGAGTGTCGAAGATCGGATACACGCCGTTCAGCTACGGCCAGACGAGCCAGATGCCGCAGATCTACCGCGGTTTCGATATCGACACGATCATTTTCTACCGCGGAATCAAGACCGCCAAATCCGAGTTTATCTTCCGCGGCGCAGACGGAAGCGAGCTCCTTGGCATGCGCTTCGGCGCGCTCTCCCGGTTCAGCTACTTCTTCTACCTCTTCCGCATGGTCGCGTATAACATGACCCGCGATGAGGCGCTCTACGATTGGCGACGCGGCTCACTTCCATTCAAGCTCGCTGGCGATCATCACGAGAACGCGCACTTCTACATCTGCGACCCCGACGACGACGGCTGGTGGACGGAAAACATCGAGTCCGGTGCAAAGCGTCTCCTCCGCGACGAATCGCAGCACTTCTCGACGAAGTACATCGCGTCGATGCAGGGTTTCGACAGCTCCGAGCCGGATCCGCGCGAAGTCGATCTCATCAAAGAGACGCAGAAGCACCTGCCCGGTCACGTCATCAAGCAGAGCGATCTGAAGACATTCATGGACCTTCTGCGCAAAGAGTACGAGGAAGGTCGTCTCAAGCCCGAAGTCATCGAAGGCGAAAGCCGCAACCCAAATTCTGTCGGCAAGTGGACGCACCTCTTCGGCGACGTGATCTCGAGCCGCGTGCGCATCAAGCTCATGAACAACGCAAATGAGCAGAACGTACAGCGCCGCGCCGAACCGTGGTCGGCAATCTCGCTCAGCATGGGCGACGCGTACCCCTCGACGGTGATCGACGAGTGCTGGGACAACATCATGAAAAACCACCCGCACGACACAATCTGCGGCGCGGGTGTCGATCAGATGGAAAAGGACATGATCGCGCGTGGCGAACAGGTCAACCTGTTCTCCATGGGTCTCTATCGTCGCGCGCTCCAGCGCATTCAGACGCGCGTCGACAACAGCGACCTCGCCGAAAACGAAGTCGGTCTGACCGTATTCAACCCGTCGCCGTTTACCCGGAGCGAGGTCGTCAGCGTCTTCCTCGACTTGCCGGACGACTGCGAATACGAAGACTTCACGATCCGCGACGAGAAGGGTAACGTCTGCGAAGTGCAGGATGTTGAATACTTCCCGTGGGGCATCCTCGTGCGAAACCTTCGCGACGTCTCGCTCCAGCTTCACAGCGAACGTGCACGACTTCACTTCGAGGCGAAGGACATCCCGCCGTTTGGGTATCGCACCTACGTCGTCAAGCATGAGCCCGACGTCGTCTGGAAGCCGATGGGACGCATGGTCACCGGCGTAAACCAGATGGAGAACGAGTTCCTCCGTGTGAAGTTCAACTCCGACGGCACGCTCTGCATGGAGAACAAGGAGACGGGCGACGTCTTCGACGGCATGCACTACCTCGAAGATGCCGGCGAAAACGGTCACTCGTGGATGCACGAATCGCCGAACCGCGACGAGATCATCACGAGCCACGCGGCGCCGTGTCACATCGCGAAGATCGAAGACGGTCCGATGCTGGCGCGCTTCCGCGTCGACTACCACATGATGGTTCCGGTCGGACTCGACTACGTGTATGACGAAGCGTATACCGGTCAGAAGCCGCGCGCGCAGATGCGTCTGCCCCGCGCGACGACCCGCACGGAAGAAAAGCGCGAGATGGTAGTTCGCTCCGTCTTCACGTTGCGTAAGGGTGCGAAAGCGCTCGACGTCGAGACGAAGGTGGACAACCAGTGCGAAAACCATCGACTGCGTGTTTGTTTCCCGACGCAGATCAAAGCGAAGGTTTCCGCCGCCGAAGCCGCATTTGACGTCATCGAGCGCGACGTCATTCGCACGCCGGACAACTGGTACTGGGGCCGTCCGAATCCGCAGCTACCGATGCACCGCTTCGTCAGCTTCTCCGACGGGAAGCGCGGTGTAGCATTCGCGAACAATGGTATCCGCGAGTTCGAGGCGATCGAAGACAACGACCGCACGGTGGCAATCACGCTATTCCGCGCGTTCACGTTCCGTCAGCCGCCGATTCTCGACCGGTACGACATCTATCCGGAAATGAAGCTCTCACAGTGCCCGGGCGAGATGTCGTTCAAGTACTCGATTCTGCCGCACAAGGGCGATTGGGTCGAAGGCGAAGTCATTCGCGAAGCCGAGCGCGTGAATCTGCCGCTCGAAACGGCACAGGTCGGTCCGCATAAGGGTGATCTGCCGAAATCGATGAGCTTCCTTTCAATCGACCCGGTCAACCTCATGCTTTCGTCCTTCAAGAAAGCCGAGCGGAACGACAACCTTATTCTGCGCGTCTTCAATCCGACAACGGACGATATCAACGGCACGATAACGTTCCACAAGCAGATCAAAACCGCGTGGGTTACGAACCTCAACGAGGAGCGTCGCGAGCAGCTTCAGCCCGACGGAAAGACCATCAACCTGAAGGTCGGAAAGAAGAAGATCGTCACGCTTGAACTCGAAGTGTAATCGATCGATCAACCAGCACGATCAACGGGGCGTGTAACCGACAAAAGGTTACACGCCCTCTGTTTTTTGGATACGTTCTTGTAACAGAACGCTGTATTATCTACCATTGATCAGAGGAATCGTCCGGCAACACTCTCTCGCTCAGTTTCAAGGTAGTCATCCATGGCGGGTAGCGCGGCACTTTTGTGTCGTATGCACGATCCGGAACAACCCGGCGTGTTTACCGACCACCGTCTCTGGTGGAAAGGCCCCGAAGGCGTGGTTCAGCGCGTTGAAGCGCCGCTGCGTATTCGGCCCGGTCGTTCGGTACGCCTGCCCACGATTACGCTCGCGCGCAACGCCGGCGCGATTCAACTCAAGTGGGAATCGGAGCACGTCACGTGCGAGTGGCGTCCGCCAGCGCAACATTCAACCGAAGACGAAAAAACGGCGGTGCTCATTGCGAAGCCGGATGAGTCGACATCGTGGGATGCGGATTTCCGCGTCGACAAACAGGCAATGTCCGAGCCGTATGACGTCTATCCCCGACTTCACGTTGGCCGCGTCTCGCCTGCCGCGTGGTTCGTCGCGGTGGCACATGCGGTGTCGATCGGCGGAGCGATTCTCGGCGCCGTAGGTCTCGTGTGGATGGTGTTCGCGAGTTGTGCTCCGGCGTTGCTTATGCTCGTCGGCGGCGCGGTAATCGCAGCGCTTGCGAATCCCTTCGTATTGCGCCTGTTCGGTCCCAAAATCGGCACATACCTCCCGTCGCAGACGGAACACCTCGGTACGATATCGATTCCACGAATCGCTATTGAACCGGCAATCTCCCATTCGACCATCGTCTCGTCGCCGATTGTCCGCGCCTACTGCGAGAGCGTCGCGCGACATGTCACCGACCTCCATGTACTGGGAATCTCCGTTCCGGTTAGCGCCGAAGCAGGATATATCCCGATCGCCCTTCGCGTCGGACGAATCACCCGCGTACCAAGCAGTGTTCCGAAAGAGGCGTATACCGAAATTGATCGCATGATCAATCGCGACATGCGACTGAGAAATCTCCTCGATGGTACGCGTCACAGTCTCGAAGAGGCGTGGCAACTCCATCGACACCTGACCGTTGTCGGCGATGTCGGCTCAGGCAAAACAACCGCGCTCCGACGACTCTCGCACCGCCTCGCGCTCGGAGCCGTCCATTGGACCGTCAGCGTGCCGGTTTACCTCGAGCTGCACCGTGTCGCGCGTCGCTCGGAACTTGGTACCGACCCGGTTGGTACACTTCGTACGGCGATCATCGATCGCATCGTCGAGATGCTGGAACGAAGCCGATCTGATGACGACCCCGATCCACGCCCGACGTTACGTGACGACGTTACTCAAATCGCCGATCAGCTTATCGAGAACGGTGAACTGACGCTGCTTCTCGACGGCCTCGACGAAGTCTCCGATGGCGATCCGAAAGACGGTCAAACGTCGGTGGATTCGGTTATTTCGATGATTCGCGAAACATCGAAAGCATGGGATAAGGTCCGATTCGTCGTCGCGTGCCGGCAATCGAGCGCGGAGCGGTACCGGAGTCTACCGGAGCAGTTCGTTATCGCCGAAATGATGATGTTCGACGAAGAGGCGATTGAGAAATTCATCCAGCAACATTTCGTCGAACATCCAGAGCGAGCGAGCAGGCTTCTGGACGAAATCAGACGGAACTCCCGTCTTCGCGGACTCGCATCGACGCCGCTGTTTCTCACGCTGATCACGCTGCTCTTCGAACAACGAGGTAGTCTCCCAAAACGCCGTTCGGAGATCTACCGCACCTGCGTCGCGATGTTGCTTCTCGAGTGGGACGAGCAGCGCGGTCAGGAACGTCGATCCGCATTCTCCATTGAGGGTAAGGAAGAGTTCCTCCGGTATCTCGCGTGGGACCTCCATTCAAAGGGTGCGCGATTCGTCTCGCGTGACGAGATCACGATTTACATTGCTGCGTTCCTGCCGAATGCGGGACTCACCGGTGAAGACCCCGCACGCATCCTCGATGAGATCGCCGCACATCATGGCATACTCCGCCTCTACGACAATAACTGGTTCGGATTCGTCCATTTCGCGTTTCAGGAGTATTACGCAGCGGAGTGCGTAAAGCCCGGTGTTTCGCTCGAGTACGCCATAAACAATCGGCATCGAGCATGGTGGCAGGAGGTGCTTCGACTCTATGCGGGGCGTGACGATACGGCATCGCTGATCACCGCCCTGCTACACGAGCGAGAGGATGTGTTCCGCACGAATCTGATTCTCGCGGGTGATTGTCTCGGCGAATGCGACGAAATCGATCCCGAATTGCGCGATACGGTCGTCGACGCGCTCGTCGACGCGACGGAAACGGTTGGCGTACCGGAGTTGGACCGACGCATCTGGCAGACTCTGGCCCGGATTGGCGGGTCGAAGGCTCAGAACTACATGTGGCGGGCGATTGTGAGCCAATCGCTACGTCTCGACATCCGTCTCGGGATTATCTCGGAGATGACGCGGTGGTCTCCGAACGAATATCTGGCAGCAGCGTATGAACGTGTCCGTGACCGCATGCTGGGAATCCCGATTCGCACGGCGTTGGTCGAACTCATCGGCGCGAGTGGCGAGCGAAAGGGATATGAAACGCTTCTGCGCATACTCAACGATAGCGACATGGCGGATGAGATACGCGGCGCTGCTGCTGGCATTCTCGCCACGCCGGAGAATCAGGATATCGTCGATGTTTTCGAAACGATCCTCTTCGATCAGCGTACGCCTACGGATGTTCGCCGTGCCGTGGCGAAGGGCCTTCACCTCCACGGCAAGCAGTCGATTTTCGACCGAATGATCGACACGCTGAACAACTGGCACGTTGACGTATCGTACCGAACGAGTCTCGCGAATGTCGCGGGTGAGCTTGTCGACGGCTCATCGATTCACGCGCTTGTGGAGGTGATTGAGAATCCGCGGGTAGCCGCGTCGGTGCGAACGGCGCTTGCCGTATCGCTCAAAGGGCGGAATCTCCACGCGTCTGGCCCGAACCTCATCGAGCTCGTCGGTGATCGGAGTACGGACTACAGCGTGCGACTTGCCGTCGCCGATATCCTCAGCTCGGTGGTGACCGCGTCGCACCGTGACGCGTTGAGCAGGCTGTGTGCCGACGGCGGTTTGGAGGACCCGATTCGGCGACGCGTCGCGCTGGCGTTGGCAGCGGTTGGCGACGAACGCATGACTGATACACTCGTGCGCATCATCGAGGATGGCTCCGCCCGGTCGTATCTCCGCATCGAAGCGGCACGAATTCTCGGAACGTTGGACTCACCAAACATCGTGAAACGCATGCTTAACCTGATCGACTCACGCGCAATCGATCCGTTCGGTCAGGAGCTCGCGGTACTCGTGCTCGAGCTTCGCGGCGATGCGTCGGTCGCGCATGGGCTGGTCGACCGACTGAGTGATCGGAGTCTGCCGCTTTCGGCGCGACTTCGCATGGTGAATACGCTCGGTACATTGGAGACTCGCAGCGTCGTCGGGCGTCTTGTCGCGCTCTTGGCCGATCGCGCGTATACCGCGGATCTGCGTGGCCGTATCGCGCTAACGCTGACGCATCTTACGGATGCGCGCGACCGCCGTTCGTTCAATCGCATTATCAGCATCCTCGGCGATACAAAAGATGTTTTCGAAATGTACACCCTCGCGTGGCATCTTTCCGAGCAGCTTGGCGTCCCGGTCTATCCGAGCGATATCGGCATCGGTGAGATTGTGTATGTTGGGACGGGCGGAGAGAGCGAGGCTAATCAATGACACGGCAGCCAAGCTTCCTGTTCTTCTGCGCCGATCAGATGCAGTCGGCTTGCCTCGGCATCCACGATCATCCCGACGTGCGGACGCCGAACCTCGATCGGCTCGCGCGTGAAGGTACATCGTTCACCCGCGCGTACTGTCCGAATCCCGTCTGCATGCCGTCGCGATCAAGCGTCATTACCGGGCTGACCCCACGCGGTCACGGGGTGATTTCCAACGGCCACAAGCTGCCGGAACAACTGCCGACATTCCCCGGTGTACTCGCCGATGCGGGGTACCGCACACACGCCGCGGGGAAGCTGCATCTGCAGCCGTTCATGACGGGCGGACCCGCGTCGAAACGCTGTCGCGCGCACTCGTGGGAGAGTCGCCGCGACTGGGATTCCGGACGTATCGAGGCGCTACCCTCACCGTACTACGGATTCCAGACGAGCGATTTCGTTGGCGGTCATGTGGACTATACGTTCGGCGACTATCGACGGTGGCTCGACGCGGAATACCCCGGTACATGGGATCTCCTCGGTCGCGAGCACGCGAAAGCACGTCGCTCGGATGACCCGTCCGTGTTCACGATGAGTATACCCGAAGAGCTGCACTACAATACGTGGATCGCCGATCGGAGTGTCGCGTTTCTTGATTCATTGAGGGACACTGAACCGTTCATGCTCTGGTGCTCGTTTCCCGATCCACACTTCCCTTTCGCCTCGGTGGCGGAATACCGCGATCGGTACGACGCAGCGTCACTCACGCTAAACCCCACCTGGAATGACTCGATTGATCCGACGCCACTTCTTGCGAATCATCGCGCGACGTGGAAGGTCTTGCCTGATTTCGACGAGCGCGTCCTCCGCGAGTGCATGGCGGAGACATACGCGATGATCGAGCATCTCGACGCGTGTGTCGGGCGCGTGCTCGATCACCTCGAACGAACTGGGCGGGCCGATACAACCGTCATCGCGTTTATAGCGGATCACGGCGAGTACCTTGGCACGCACCATCTTGTGTACAAGGGCATGTGGCCATACGAAGAACTCTACCGCGTACCGTTTATTTGGCGGGTGCCGGGTGGTCTCGCGCGCGGAACGAGCGACGAGCTCGTATCGCTCCTCGATGTCGCACCCACGGTCTACGATCTCGCAGGCATCGACGAGAGATCGGCGCGAGATGCTAATGGCACATGGTGCGGTTCGCCGCCGCCGCTTGCGGGTCGTTCGCTTCGTGGGCATCTGACGAATGGTGCTACGTGGAATGATGATCGCGCGGTAACAGTCGAGGGGTGTTTTGGCGGCGCGAACGGGGCAGTCGACGTACGCACGATCGTGACCGACGGGTATACATTGTCGGTTTACGCACCCGGAGACGATGGGGTATTGTTCGACCTCAATAACGATCCGAATGAGCGGCAGAATCTGTGGAACGACCCCGACGCGCGGGATGTGCGTGAGTCACTTGTCCTGCAGCTCGTCCGGGAGATGGCCAAATCGGATCGACGCGACGTTCCGCGCATCAGCGGCGCGTAGGCGTTTTTGTCATCGCGTATCATCCAGTGCCGCTGCTCCGACGCTGTCCGCACAGTACATTCCATCTTTCAAGTTCCAAGTACAACCACTATCGGGAGATCATACCATTGACGAACGAATCCTTCTCCACACGCGCAACACAACGTGTGTCGTACGACGCATCGACTGCGGAAAACTGGCGTATTTCAG
Source organism: uncultured bacterium (assembly GCA_964635955.1). GTDB lineage: Bacteria > Latescibacterota > MWCZ01 > MWCZ01 > MWCZ01 > CAZWQW01. Next base: position 16,399 of record CAZWQW010000042.1, read on the forward strand.
CGTGTGTGCGAATCGCCGAGCCGAACGCTACTGCGCGGCTACGTTGCGGCGATCACGCAGTCGCGATTTCCACTGATGCGGACGATCTGTTCCGTGTTCATGTAGAAGCCGGACGCGACGGTGCAACTGAATCGATCGCTTATCGGCTTCGTCCCGACACGACGACGTGGCAAATGGGCGCCGAAGAGAAGGCCAAGCTCGAAGCTGAGTTTCGGACGGTGCCCTCGATCACCGAGCGTGACTTCGTTATATCTCTCGACATATTCGACGGCCTCGTTCGCGCGTGGATCGATGGTCAGTTCATAGCCGAATGGGACAAGGCTGGTCGCATATGCACCGACGCGACGCTTGAGTGCGGCAAACGCGACGATGTTAAGTCGCTTGATGCGATACCGGTTGATGTCGATGGTGCGCGGCAGATATCCATTCCGTTTGGTACTCGTGAGTGCGTGGCTGTCGACGCGACTGGGTATCGCGGCCGGAACGCCCATATCGCGTGCTCTGCGCTCGATTCCGACCCGAAGCGCGCACTCGTCCGCGTTCCGAAGCGTGCATACGACCGTGCGCACGTCGTGTGCAGTCTTGGAGACGGTGACGCGAACGCGTGCCTTACGCTCCGTGTGCCCGGGAAAAGCAGTCCGGTGATCGTGCCGTTTACCGTGCCGGACGCTGGTCGTGATGCATCGGTTACCGTGACGGTTCCCATCGACACGGGCGCGTTCCAGAGTTGGCTCACCGACGACCGCATCGAGGCGCTCGAGCTCGACGTGACGCGTCCGGTTGCACGAGATGACGGTCGATTCCCCGCTCCGGTAGATACGCCGAACGGTGTTGTCGTTCATGCGATCACGTTGGAATGTGCGCCGGTCGAGATGGTTGTCACATCGGAGTATCCCGGCCACGTATTCGAGGACCCGGAAGCTCCCGCGTTTTCCATTCGCCTCCGGAATACTACGGCTTCTGAGCGCGTTGTTGCGATTCGCGCTGATGTTGTCGATCCCTACGGCACAACGGACCAGCACGCAATCGATGCGGTTACGTTGGCGCCACATGAGTCGCGGGACGTTGCTCTACCGTTGCCGCAAGATGCCTTCGGTCGATTCGGACTGACGGTCACTGCCGGTACGGGCGACGATAGGCGGATTGAGCGTCGCACGACGTTCGCGTTCCTACCGCCGGATACGCGTAAGGCAACCGATGAGTCACCATTCGGCACGTGGTGCTTCTTCGAGGGACATGGTGGCGCATCGGCGGAGATTGCGGCGCCTCTCATGCGTAAGGCCGGTATCCGGTGGACGCTGGCAAACTTCCTCCTGGTCGGCGATGAAGAGCTCATCGCGCGGCGTATTCGCGTGCTCCGCGAGTATGGAATCAGTGCGTCGGCGGCGAATGTTGCGTGCATCGCGAACACGTGTAATGACGGTAAAGCCGACGTCGACGCGATGATCGAGCGCATGCGTCACATGCCGACGCCGCTCTACTGGCTCGTATTCTGGGAGACTGCGTTGAGTGGCGAGCATATGGTCTCGTTCCCGCGACGGCTCGTCGGCGAGACACCGCGTCCGTACACTGACGAAGAACGTCGTTTGCTGGATAACTGCGTGAGGACGGGGCTTGAGTACGCGCGGCGTGTGCGGAAGGAGTTCCCAGACGCGAAACTCGTGTATGGGAACGGCTACGTGCCGTTTATCGATGCGCTGCTCGCGGACGAATTTCCGCGCGACCTCATTGACGGATTCGGGCTCGATTTCGACATGTTTCTCAGTATGCCCGAGCTGCAACCGGGTCCACTTCATGCACCATTCAGCGGACTCTATCAGCTCGCTGAGCTTCAGGAAATTCACGGTTGCGCGGAAAAGCCGCGGTATCTCACGGAAGCGATCTATTGCTCACAGGATGACGGTTGGCTCACCGAGCGCGAACAAGCAGATCGCTACGTGCGTTCGCATCTTCTCGGTCTCGCCGCCGGAGTGGTGAATTTCGGCATGACCGGGGAGCTATGGGATCCGGGTGGCTGGTATCGCTACAGCCACTACGGCCCCGTCGGCTACCTTCACGAGCCGCCCGAATTGAATCCGCGCGAGAGCTATTGCGCATATGCGACTATGACGCGCGTACTCGACCGTGCAACGTTTGACGGGTTCGTCGATGCGGGTTCGCCGAGCGTGTACGCGCTCAGGTTTGCACGCCACGCCGGTGGTTCGGTCTTCGCGGTGTGGACCATTCGCGGCACCCGCGAATTGAGCTTCGTAAGTAACACTGCGGTCCGAATCACCGATCTGTTCGGAAACACACGCGAAGTAACGTCGGTTAACGGTAGATGCACCGTCGTACTGAACTCTTCGCCGCAGTACATCGAGGGCGTCGATCAACTCAGTGATCTCCGACTTGGTGCGCCGGAATCCGAACCGGCACCGTCGTCGCTCAGCCCAATTGTGCGTTTCGATCGCGATCGGTGGCACGTGGTATCGGAGCCGGATCCCGCGTTCGATGCGCTGACCGATGGACCGCACGGACCGGTGAAAGCACCGTACGTGCATGCGTCACTTCGCCTTACTGCGGATCGGTCGGGTCTTCGCGTCGGGCTTGGCGCGGATGACGATCATCATCCGCTGTCGGTGCGATATGCGCGTATCGATCTTGATGTACCGGTTGAGCTTTCGCCGGACACACGATTCCTGGTCGCGCACGTCGACGGGAACAGCTCGTGGGGTCGACTCGTGTATACGATTCGCGATGGCGCGGGGCGTGTCTGGAAGTCGATCGTTCAGGAAGAGCGGGTCGATTTCGACGGTGCACGGCATCTGGTAACACCGCTTCCCGACGCGTACCGTAAACCGGATGTGGATCCGCGGGGATATCACTCGTGGAAGTGCGATGTGGACGGTGAGACACCGGTGGGGCCGTACGTGTTGACGGGGTTCACCGTGGAAGTGCGTTCACACATCGTGCGTGGCGCGGAGCTCTTGCCGGTTGCGGTGCCGGAGTGGCGCGTCTCCTCGCTACACACGGAGACGTAAGGCGCGAACGCTTCGCTGCGCTTCGCGTTCGTTAAGGCGAAGACACTGTGTGTCTTCGCCCGTTTCATCGTCAAACGGACCGATGGTTTCGCGGTACGAGACACACTGCCTGCGCGAAACTTCGGCCGCACAGCGTATCCACCATGGCAATAGACACACTATGGGCGAGGCATGCCTCGCACCCTACACGTGGTCACCTCACGCGTCGTTAGAAAACGGAAAGGCGAAGGCAAAGCCTTCGCCCTAACGAACTCGAGCGATAGCGAGAGTTCGCGTGTTATATCACGCGACCGCGGATCACGAAACGCTCGATGTACTGCTTAACCCGGTGTAGCGCCGACGGTGACAGAAGCGTGACGATATCGGGGTCGTGCGCCGCGAGCTCTTCAAATAGGATATACTCGCCGAGATAGCCCGCTTCCGCAATCCGTTTCAGGCGGTCGAGGTCGACGTTCCGCTCCGCACTGTCGAGCGGTGCTGATGACCACACCGCCGTGAGCGACGCCATCGCCTCCAACTGCTCCTCGAACGTGGTGAAATACGTCGTCGACGCCTCGTTACGCGCTTCGAATCGCCCCTCATACTGCCAGACCGCACGCACGAACGCGTATCCAAGCCACGAGACCTTCGCAAGGTCACCCATCGACGAATCGACCACGACGCTAACCGATCCGTCGCGTTCGTGCCGCACTTCCACGCGCTTCGCGAGACGTGCCGGAGTGACGGAAAAGCCCAGCACTCGCCCGACGCGACGAAGCACATCCCACGATTCAGCATCGTGATAGTCGTAGGTGACCGCCCAGATCGCTGCATCTTTCGCCGAGACGGGATCATCGAGCGCAAGAAGCGTGACGGCGAGCGCGCGCCACGCGAGAGCATCCGTCGAATCGCGGGCAATCGCCTGATGGTACCACGGCAACGCGTCCGTAAAACGCCTCTCGTCAAAATACGTGTCGCCGACTGCAAGGTAGCCGCGACCGAACGCCGGCTCGAGCGTGAGTGTCTGGAGATAGAGCCGCCGTGCCGCGTCGAGCTCATCGATGTGATGTTGTTCGCTCGCAATGTCAAACACAGCGCGGGCGCGCTCGTCACGCGGCGCGGCGCGAATCGTGCTGCGACCGAGCCACATTGGCGGCGAATACATTCCCGCGCCAAGTGGGAGATTCGGCGAGAGCGAGGACGCAATCGTGAGTTCGTCCTCGGCGCGCTGCCGATACATGAGCGCGGTGGCATCGTCCGAGCCTCGCTGCGCCGCAACACCGAGAAATGAGCGGGCGAGTTCGACGCGGCAATCAGCGCACCCGGGCACCGCATCGACGAGCGCGCGATACAGCTCTGCCGCTCGCGCGTAATTTCGCAGCCGGTACTCGATCGACGCTTCATGCCAGATGTCCTCCGCTCCGGGTGTCAACTCGGAAATCGACACGTTTCTCGAAAGACGACCCACGTCGCGGAGACTGTCTGAGCGGATTCGACCCGGTCGGATCACATACGCGCGGGGAGAGTGTTCAATGACGTCAAGTGCGTAGGTCGGCGTCATTCGTTCATCACCAAGACGCGACCGGAGTTCGGCGTAAATACGTGCGGTCGTTGTATCGCCGTCGGGAGGCTGTTCACTCGGAGTGCGCGGAGAGACAGGCGCACACGCACTCACGATCACCACAGCGAAAAGGCTGTTGACGATGGCGTGTGCGATGCTTCTCATGACCGGTGCCCCTGAGATACCATCGGCTCATCCGGTGGTACAGTGCAAACAGTGCCGCGCGTTGCCACAGTTCCGTCGATTGATTTGGAGCGGTGTACCTCAACGGAGCACTTCGCGCACCGGTGCGATGCGATAGCCTTCCCGTTCGAGGACCGGCAGATACTGCTCGAGCGCCGCGTATGTGCCCTCGCGATCGTGTCCGATGGCGATCGCGAATCCGTCGCGAGCCGCGATCCGAGCCGCCTCTCGTAGCATCTCGATGATTCGCGCGGTGTCGTTCTCGTTGTCGAGGAACACGTGACGCCGGCCAGTGAGTACGCCACGGGTTCGCGCGACATCCTCCGCAACGGAATTCGCCGACGTGCGGGAATCGACGAAGAAGAGCCGGTTCGTTTCGAGAACATCCATCACCGCGTTCATGACGCGTGGGTCGTCTGTAGCCTTTGAACCCATGTGGTTATTGACGCCGATGACGCCCGGCACCGCATCGATATGCTCTTGCGTGAGTTTACGTATCTGAGCATCGTTCATCGTCGTGAGAATCGTCTTCGGCTCGAGCGGTATTTCGTCGTTGGATGGTTCCATCGGCAAATGCAGCATCACCTCGTGGCCGTGTTCGATTGCCGCCTTCGCAACGCGCGCTCCCGCTCCACGATGATTCGGTAAAATCGCCAGCGTAACCGCGCAGGGCAGCTCGACAAACTCCATGCTGACATCCGGAGGGCGGTAACCGACGTCGTCGATGATGATCGCGATGGTTCCCTTGAAGGTCAGTCGCCGGTCGTGTGCCAAGCGAACGTGCTCGGTAACCGTGTTCCCTGCGCCAATATACAGGTCCACCGCACGCAGATTCGTCGAATCTTGCTCCGCACGGTACACCTTACCGCGAATCTCCCTCACGATCTGCGTCACCGCGACGTTCACCCGGACTAACGGGAAGTTCGACGGCACGCGAATACGCCATTGATCCGGCGCATCGCCATCACCCGGTTCGCGCGCGATGAG
>CAZWQW010000043.1:0-21360 GCA_964635955.1 uncultured bacterium
GTTCACGGAATCCCCAACAACACACCGCTCAAAGCAGGGGACATCGTCACAATCGATGTAACGGTTTTCAAGTACGGATTTCACGGTGATAAAGCCGCGACGCTCATTGTCGATGGCGCCACCAACGGCACCGCTCGTAGCCTGATGGAAACAACAGAGCACGCGATGTACCAGGGTATTGGCGAAGTAAGACCCGACGCACGACTCGGTGACGTGGGAGCCTCCATACAAGAGTTCGTCGAAGCAAAGGGGTACAGCGTCGTTCGAGATTTCTGTGGCCACGGAATCGGACGGCAGTTTCACGAGCAACCGCAGGTACTACACTTCGGTGAACGCGGAACGGGCCGAGTTTTACGACCCGGAATGGTCTTTACCGTTGAGCCGATGGTAAATGAAGGCGACTACCACGTCGATATACTCCCCGACGGCTGGACGGTTAAAACGCGCGACGGACGACTCAGTGCGCAGTTCGAACACACAATCGCGGTGACAGAGCGAGGTGTGCGGATTCTCACGCTTGCCTCTGATCACGAAAATGAAATGTGGAGAGCGGAACGCGAACGACGCGGCATCGGAGATTGATTCATTACTTCATGCAAATAGAATGGGCTCAGACACCGCTACATGATGGAGTCTGAGCCCTATTCGTTTGCGTTGCGCTATTTAGTTCTTCGGTTCGAAATGCTTCGCATGTTCCGGGTTGGTCTTCCTGAGTTCGGTAAGACGTTCTTCATACGGTGCAGGATCCGGAATGCCAAGCCACGCGCGCTTTTCCTTGACGTAATACAGGTAATTCTCGTAGGTCACATCGGGTGGAACACGATGGTCAACGTGTGGAACGAATCCACCGTCTTTTACAAGAACGTCGAGCCGCTTGATCTCTCCGAGTATCTCTTCCTTACCGGCGATCAGAGCCATCTTATCAACACCGCCGGACAGAAGCACTTCGTGACCATAGAGCTCGCGCATTTTGACCGGGTCAGAACCCGCTCGTATCTCGATCGGAAACATCACGTTAACCCCGCCTTTGATCCAGAGCGGAGTAAGCGACATGATGTTTCCATCGCAATCCAATGAGACGACGTCGGTTCCGTGCTTTTTGAGTTGATCCGTAATCCGCTTGTACCGTGGAATGACGACACGATCGAAAAACGCGGGGCTTACCATCGGACCATTATTAAACGCGATATCTTCCCAGAAATGCGCGTTATCGATCTGCACTTTCCCGTACCACGGCTCATTCGTCGCGATGATGAAGTCAGCGAGGTAATCGACCATCTCCTCGACCCAGTCAGGATCGTCGATCGTCGCCATCGCGAGATTTTCAAACCCCATCCAGTTTCGAATCCATCCGAAGAGACTTCCCGCATCAATAGTTGTCGGCTTTTCGCTCGCGTTCAACTTCGGAGCGAGTTCATCGATATTCCACTGGTGCCGTTCCGGACTTTTCGGATCGAGGCGATGCTTGAACTCCTCCCAATCAGCGCGCGTCTCGATTGGGAACTTGAGATATTTCGGAATCGACGCCTCATGGCTCTTGTTCTCCATCTTCTTGACGCCGTCACCATCGAGATAGATGATGTGTCGCTCGTCTTCTTCCACGAGTTGCCACTGAAATCCCGGAATCAGACCATGATGCGTCGGGACCGACGTTTTCGTGTCGAATCCGAAGAAAAAGTCACCTTTCCAGTTGTTATCGATTTCTTTCGGTAAGCCCTGTTCGTGCCATACCGGAAACAGCTCGTCCCACCAACCGAACTCTTCGTCGGGAACACGGTCCACCGGCTGGAAATGCATCGTGCGGATATAGCGTTCGCGTGGTGTCATGTGCGTCCTCTGGTAGAAATGTCACGTTCAAAACAGCGGATGGCCTTACCCAGTAAGGTCCAGCCCTGTCACAATGTCGAATCGATGTATCGGAGATCAGAAGATTCCCGTTATCTCACCATTGTCCGTCAGGTTGATTCCGTGTGCCGCCGGATTCGCACTCATACCGGGCATCGTGAGAATCTCGCCTGCATATGCTACGACGTAACCCGCTCCAGCGTTCACCTTGAGATCACGGATGTTGATCGTAAAACCGTCGGGGCGTCCTTTGAGGGATGCCTGATCAGAAATTGAGTTCTGTGTTTTCGCGATACAAACGGGAAGGTTGCCGAAACCTTGTGATTCGATCTGCTGGAGTTTTTTTCTCGCAGGCAGAGCGAACGTAACGCTTGCCGCACCATAGATTCGCGTGGCAACTTTCTCGATTTTCTTGCTGATCGAATCCGTTTCTTCGTAAAGGTATCGCGGTGCGCATGGTTTAGACGCTTGTTCGACGATCAACTCGGCGAGCTCTCGACCGCCTTCGCCACCTTTTGCCCATACGTCGACGAGCGCCATCCGGATACCGCGCTCACTCAACATCGATCGTACGAGCTCAATCTCTTGATCGGTATCCGATTCGAAACGATTCAAGCCTACGACAGGATGCAACCCATGCTCCTCAACGTTCTCGATATGCTTGAATAGATTCGGCATCCCTTTCGCCAACGCGTCAGTATTCGGATCCTTTACTCTCGCGAGCTCGACACCACCTTGGTATTTCAACGCGCGAATGGTGGCCGCGATCACGACCGCGCTCGGCATAAAACCTGCCGTCCGGCATTTGATGTTGATAAACTTCTCGCCGCCAAGGTCACTGCCGAAGCCTGCTTCCGTCACAAGATATTCGCCGAGTCGGAGACCAAGGCGAGTAGCAATCACGCTATTGCAGCCGAATGAAACGTTCCCGAACGGGCCGGCATGAACCAATGCCGGTGTACCTTCGACAGTCTGAACGAGATTCGGCTTAATCGCGTCTTTGAGCGTCGCCGCCATCGCTCCGACGGCGTTCAGATCAGCGGCGGTGACCGGTTGCTCGTCCGAATTCAGCCCGACAACAATCCTCGCCAAACGGGCTTTGAGATCGGCCAAATCCAACGACAACGCGAGAATACCCATGATTTCGCTTGCAGCAGTGATCTCGAATCCAGTCTCACGAACGACGCCATTTTTACCAGCACCGAGACCGATGACAGAATTGCGGAGTGACCGATCACACACATCTAAGACACGATTCAAGGTTATGGTGCGCTGATCGATACCCAGTGCATTTCCGTGGTGGAGGTGACTATCAATGAGCGCGCATAAAAGGTTATTTGCCGCGGTGACGGCGTGGAAATCACCGGTGAAATGAAGATTGATATCCTCCATCGGTAGCACTTGCGCGTATCCACCGCCCGTTGCGCCACCTTTTAACCCAAACACCGGTCCCAACGACGGCTCACGGATCGCGAGTACGTTTCGTTTACCGAGTTTCCAGAGCGCCTGACTCAGACCAATCGCCAGCGTTGTCTTGCCTTCACCAGCCGGAGTGGGCGTCATCGCGGTGACAAGGATGAGTTTCCCGAGTTCTCGTGTCGTATCCGCGCGACGAATCGCATCGAATCCAACCTTGGCTTTGAATGGTCCGTAGAGCTCGAGATCGTCAGGTTTGAGATCAAGCTTCGCCGCGATGTCGATAATTGGTGATAACGTCGTCTGGTGGGCAATCTCAATGTCGGAAAGCATGCGCGGATCACCTCCCGGCGATGTGGAGTACCTGTGCGCCGCGTCAGATCGACGCGAATACAGCATGTCAATCCTACGTAGCCGCGAATATGGGGGCAACCCAACGCTTTATTGCGCGGCGACCGTTACAACCAACGTTTCCGATGGAAAAACGCAACAAGCAGAACGGCGACCACGAGCATCCCGAGCATAACAACCGGATAACCCCAGTACCAATTCAACTCCGGCATGTTCCATGGCGATGCCTCGGTGTTGAAATTCATCCCGTAGATACCCACGATGAAGGTGAGCGGTATGAAGATTGTCGCAATGATGGTCAGCACTTTCATCACTTCGTTCTGTTGGTAATTCGAACTTGATATGTACGTGTCCATGAGACCCGACGTCAGCTCGCGATAGATCTCAATGATATCGATCGCACGTATCGCGTGATCGTGGCAATCGTGGAGGTAGCGATTCGTATCTGCCGCGATCAGCTCGTTTTGATCTCGAATCAGCGAACTGATTGCGTCGCGAAGTGGCCAAACCGAACGTCGAATCGCGAGTAGGTCTCGTCGAATACTATGAATACCCGCCACCGTCGCTCGCGTCGGTTTTGTCACGGCTTGATCTTCCAGTACTTCGATCTCGTCTCCGTACCGTTCTAAAACAGGGAAATAGCTGTCTACCACAGCATCGATGATTGCGTATGCGAGGTAGTCCGAACCGAGGTTCCGGATCCGCCCAACTCCCGAACGAATCCGGTTTCGAATCGACTCAAGACAATCTCCGGGACGTTCTTGAAACGTCAGTACTACTCCGCGGCGCACGACAATTCCAAGCTGTTCCGACGAAACTTCAAACTCTTGGGAGATAGAGACCATTCGAGCCACTGTAAAGATGACGTCGTTGTAGTACTCGGTTTTCGGACGTTGTCCTGCATTTCCAATATCCTCAATAGTGAGCGGATGCAGTCCGAAAATCTCACCGAGTTTTATGATGTCCTCTCGGTTTCCAAGTCCGGTTACGTCGATCCACAGTACGGGATAGAGTCCAGTAAACGTTCGGATATCTTCGATCGTTACCGATTCACGTTCCTCCAGCGTAGTTGGTCCAAACCCAATACACCGAATGGATGTGGGGAACGCCGACCTGTCTTCGAGAAGGATACCTGGCGCGTTACCTACACCGTACTGCGTCCGCGGGAACATAATCGGCGTTCGTCGACGCAGCCAATCGACGGCGGCAATGCTGCTTTTCCCGAACGCGGTGACACCGGTCCCGACAGCGTTCACGCCGTGCATGATGAACTGTTTGCTATTCATTCCTACCTCGTTGCTCGATACACTTACGCATCTACGCCGAGGAAATGGTTGATAACGAATCCGATTACAAACGTAATTGCGGCAACCGTAAGGCTAATCCCTGCCATTTCGCCAAAACGCGATTTGAAGGACAGATCCTTCGCAACCGAGATATAGAACGTAAAGAGGAAGATCACAATGATTGCATTCAGAAGCGCGATCGCGAGACAGAGAAACAGGTTATCGAAAATGAGGTATGGTGATATGAGGAACGCGACGGTGAAAATGTATGCGATGCCGGTGTAGATCGACGATTTAAGAGGGTTTTCACCTTCCTCTGTCTTCGTAGACAGATACTCAGAAGCGCCCATACTGAGCGATGCCGCAACGCCCGTAATCAAACCCGCGACCGCGATGAGTGTTGTATCGCGGAGAGCAAGTGTAAAGCCAGCGAGCGCTCCCGTGAGCTCAACGAGCGCGTCATTTAGTCCCAGTACGATCGATCCAACGTATTTCAACATCTCTTCATCGAGCATATCGATGAGTTGATGCTCATGCTTGTCCTCGTCCTCAATGATCTTCCGCATCCCCGGCACTTTGTCTTCGATCCTTGCGTAGATCTCCTGCGCTTCTTCCTCGCCGCGCTCCATAAGTTTGATACCAAACGTGAGACCGAATAATCGCGCGATGAGGTAAAACCACCATATCTTGAATCGACGCGGCTTAACGTCCTTACCGGTGTATTGGCGGTAAAACGCCGCGTGTGAGCGCTCGTCATGTGCTATCGCTCGTAGAACCTCGCTGTTATGCGGGTCTTTCACTTTATCGGCGAGGCGCTCGTAAATAATCGATTCGGTTATCTCATTACGCTGTGCGTTGAGTAGGGCTGCAATCGTGCTTGGCTCGAGTTGGATCGTCCGTTCGCTCATTGTCCTTCCTCCGCGTTTCGATAGTGGAGCGTACTCCGAAGAACCCACCGTTTCATATGCAACTACAGGCTGTATATACCATGGCCACCGCCGGGGCCAAAGAATACCCAGTCGACAAAGACACCGAGCGCAAGCCCCGTGAAGTACCCAAGGATCAATCCCAGAAAGAGCGGTTTACCGCGATTGTAGAGGGGACGTCCACCAAACCGAAGAATAAGCCCTTTTGCAACCCATGCGATAAATACACTGAACGCAATCATCGCCGTGGGATGTGTGTAGCCAATCGTCAATCCGATTGGATGTATCGGCCACCCCGGTATACGGTACATCAAGAGTGTAAACAGCCACATGACCGCCGCACCGATTCCGAACTGCACTACAGCAGACCAATCCACACCGTCTGGATACCGCATTTGCGAGACGATGCTATTGTAGTGGTTGAATTTCCCTCCGCTGAACGCGTATCCGTAGAACGTATCGCCGCCCTGTCGGTATCCCCAAAGAAGCGTCACATAAACGGATACAGCGATGGCGATCACCAGTGCGAGTACGACAGCCGCAAGAACGTGTTTTCGGTTGAGTCGAAGATCAACAAGGAGTTTCGCGGCGTGCGCCATCGCCGGCATGAAGAAGAAGACCGTGTGCACCCAACCGAAAGAGAACGCCACCGCGCTCAATGACGCATGCGACATGTTCGCCGGTCCGATTATCGACGTTGTAAAACTTTGAGCAGTCATCGGCGCTCGCACGAACACGAGACCCGCTTGGATCACGATGCGAGTCAGACCGATGTAGATGATGTACGTCGCGAAGAGGAAAGCGACGACTGTCCCCGCACTCATACCCGAATGCCACAACCATGCTCCGAGGTAAACTGTCCCGAGGATGAGCCCAATCCATGCGGTGCGATAGGGGACGAGCTCATCGCGCTCGTCGGCTGCTTGTAGTTCGTTCCGCTGCGTTACGGCGTGTTCGGCTGTTCTTCGCAAATGACGTCTCGCCATCCACGCACCACCGAGTACGAGAAACGTCATGGCGCCAAAGCCCTGCCATCCAACCGCGTGGGATGCCGAAGCATAGATATCCGGGGTCCCTGATGAAAAACCGACGCGATTCATGATGCCGGTTTCGACGCTCGCGAAGATGTGGAAAAACCAGACACTCGCCAGCACATCGAGGTTGACGAAGTACGCGAATCCGACGAGGGGGTACCAGAAATGGAGATTGATTGCAGGGAAACCCCGACCGAAGCTGAGGTGCCCGAATGAATTCGGAATACGCGGCCAACCCTGCTGAAAAAAGCTGACGATGTCGAAACATACGACGATAAACGGCGGGATCGCGCCCCACCAGAACGCCGTTGTCTTCCAGAATGGGCGCGCCGCTTTCAATCCACCCGCAAGCTCAAGTGGGATCTGCATGAGCGGGAACGCGAGTCGCTCGTGCGCCGTCCATTGCTTCCGCATGAGCACCACGATACTAACACAAACAACGTACGTCACTGCGAACAGCGAGAGCCACCAGAATAGCGGAACAAGCCATACACCCCATGGAATCTCCGCCGTTTCGGGGCATCCGCTGAATAACCACCGCGCCTGATTCAGATCATTCGGAATGATGAGCCACGCGTTGAGGTGTGGGCCGAAATACTCCAACCACCGATTCTCAGGTGTCGCACCATAATACGGAGCCGCGATATTCGAGAGGAGAAACGCCGTAAGACCATCGCCGGTAACTGCGGTCGCCGTAATCCCCATAATGAAGACCAGCGCGACATCAGCTTCTGTGAGCCCCCAACTCGCGCGAAACCTTTGAAGTATCGGGTGGAGAACGATGACAAACGCCGCAACTGGCCACACAACGCCGAAGGGAAGATATTCACCGTCAAGTAAAGAAGAAGGGAGTACATTTCGTACGTACGGCGCCGCGATACCGAGGAACACACTCAATCCGATACCGAGAACCAACGAACGCGGAGTGAATCCTGTCCGTTGTTCCGTTTCTGTACACGGTTCGGTTGTAGCTATCGGAAAGGCCATTGTGTAACTTTATAAGTTTGTAACTTTGTGCACGGCGAATGAGAATTTTCGCTCGGTAAGCTCTGCATTCAGAATGTATGAATCGGACAAGGCCAGAAAGATAGATCGTATATGGCGAAAGAACTTCCAACGGTAGCCCCTCCGGCACGTGCTGGGTCGCATACCGCGAATTACTCGCCGGTGCAACGACCGCGATTGGCACGTAAAGGCGCGGAATACCCGGCGGTGGCGCTTATTCCGCTCGGTTGCTCAAAAGCACAAGTCGACGCTGAGGAAATGATCGGAGCGTTACTCGTCAACGGTTATCGCCTCGTGTCGAATCCCGAAGAAGCGGACGTAGTCGTCGTAAATACGTGTGGTTTCATTGAACCGGCAAAAGAAGAGAGCATCGACGCGATTCTCGAAGCGGCGGAGTTGAAAAACACCCACAACGTGTCCTCGGTGGTGGTGACGGGATGTCTCGCCGAACGATATCCGGAGGAACTGCGCGCCGAGCTTCCGGAAGTAGACCTCGTGATTCCATGGTCCGAAGAACGAGAGCTCATTGCGCGGCTCGATCGTATGTTTGGGATTCAGCGCTCAAATCCTGTCGAGTGGGGTCATCGAACGCTGATCAGTCCGCGTCACTGGGCGTACGTCAAGATATCCGAAGGATGCGATCACACCTGCAGTTTCTGTTCGATTCCGGGTATCCGCGGGAAGCATATCAGCGTACCGGTGGACCAAATTGTTGATGAGATAACGCGTCTTGTCGAGCTCGGTGTCAAAGAATTCAACCTCGTCGCACAGGATACGACGCTGTACGGAGTCGATCTGTATCGGAAACTCAGCCTTCCAATGCTACTCCGACGTCTCGCCGAACTACCCGGAGTGCAATGGTTACGCCTCTTCTACGCGCATCCGGCGCACGTCAACGAAGAGCTGATGGACGTTATGGCATCGTATGAGAGCATCGTTCCGTATCTCGATTTACCGATTCAACACATCAACGACCATTTACTCAAGGTGATGCGTCGAATCGTAAACCGACAGCGAATCGAGGACGTGCTCGAACAGCTCCGTGAACGCGTACCGAATATTACCCTACGAACTTCCGTAATAGTCGGGTTTCCCGGAGAAACCGAGAAGCGCTTTCAGGAGCTCGTTGAATTCCTTCCCGAGGCGCGATTCGACCGACTTGGGTGTTTTACCTATTCAAACGAGGAAGGTACAACCGCGGCGTCGATGCGTTCACAGGTTCCCAAGCGCATTCGTGAGGAACGACGCGCAATCGTCATGGACATCCAGAGAGAAATCTCGCGGGAAGTAAACGAACGACGCATCGGACGTGAATACTCGGTCCTCATTGACCGATCCGAGCCGGACGGCGGAGTAGGTCGATCCGTTGCTGAGGCACCGGAGGTCGATGGCGAAGTTCGCGTTGTGGCTCCCTTCTCATTAGAGTCCGGTTCGATGGTTCGAGCGAGAGTTGTGGAAGCAAACGATTACGATCTTGTAGCTGAACTTGCAGGTAAATAGATCAACAAGAAGAATTGGACCTCTGTTCATATGGAGATTTCACGGGTAATAGCGCGAGAGGCGATCGGTCTCTCAATGCATCCAACATCGAAAGACGAATGGCTCGAACAACTCGTCGACATGGTGTGTCGCGCATGGGGTATTCGGAATAGATCCGCCATTCTCGAAGCCGTGACGAAGCGTGAAGACACGCACTCAACGGCAATTGGGCACGGCGTCGCGATACCTCACGCCAAGTGTCCCGTCGTACCGCGACTACTTATCGCCCTCGGAATCGCACCGACGGGTGTGGAATTCGGTGCGCTTGATGGCGAGCCGGTGCGAATCGCATTCCTCGTTCTTTCGCCGGATTCGGTTACAGGGCCGCATGTTCGTGCGTTGGCGACAATAAGTCGTATCGCGATTCGTGCCGGAGTACCCGAGCAGATAATTGCTGCGAAAACCCCGCGCGAAGTGTTACGCATTATCAAACGTGAAGAAGAGACACTCTGACATCGCCGATATTCAGTACATACGATGACCAGAAAAAAGCAACACGCGGACTTCCACTGGTACGAAGGTGATCTTGATCCGATCATCAAACACGGCTTGGAAAAACTACCGCGTGTACCGCCCGTAGATGACCGTGTTATCAATATCGGAGACGTCGCGATACGAGGTCATCTTGTACTTGCACCGATGGCCGGTGTCTGCGATCACCCTTTTCGGTGGTTATGTCGGCTCTCCGGTGCGTCGGCGGTATACAGCGAATTCGTAAGCTCCGACGGGCTCGTTCGCGGAAACAACGCAACGCGGGAGATGTTACGCTTCACGGAAGACGAGCGCCCGATCGCGGTACAAATATTCGGATCGGATCCTGAAGTCATTCGCGACGCTACCTCTGTCGTCGACGAGACCGGAGTCGATATCATCGATCTCAACTTCGGTTGTCCGGTAAAAAAGGTGACGAAGCGCGAGGCAGGCTCGGCGTTACTTAAGAATCCGCGACTCCTCGGTGAAATCGTTCGTGCAGGTGTGGAGTCGGCAAAGAATGCACCGGTGACAGCGAAAATTCGCGCGGGATGGGATGTAGTAAACGCCGAAGAAATCGCGAAGATTGTCGAGGACAACGGCGCAAAAGCGATTTCTGTTCACGGCAGAACGCAGAAGATGGGGTATACCGGCGAGGCAAACTGGCAAATCATAGCGGACGTCAAGAAAAACGTTCGTATCCCGGTGATTGGAAACGGTGACGTATTCGCACCATCGGATACGTTTCGTATGATTGATGAGACCGGCGTCGATCTTGTAATGGCTGCAAGGGGAACACAAGGCGCACCATGGCTTTTCGCGCAGACAAACGCCATTGCGCGAGCGATGCCGATTTATACACCATCATGGTCCGACAGACTCGCAGTCGCCGCGACGCATCTCGCGCTGATGTTACGCGAACGACCTGAAGTTGGCGCAGTAAGGCTGTTCCGAATGCATCTGAGTCACTACACGAAGACGATACCCGGCTCGGCTGCCTTTCGGCGTGAAGTGTTTGTGATCGACGACGCCGACGAAGTCTTTCGCCGACTATGCGACTATGCCGATAGTCTGGAACACGAATCGAATGCACCGGAGCAATATGTATGACGCGCGACCGAATCCGAAACATACTCGAACAGGTTAAAAACGGCGCTACCAACGTTGAACAGGCGTTAGAGCAACTCCGCTGGGCGCCAGTTGAGGACCTCGGATTCGCCAACGTCGATCACCATAGATCGTTACGGCAAGGCGTCCCCGAAGTCATTTTCTGTGAACCGAAGACTGTTGAACAAGTCGTCGAGATAGCACGTCGTATTCGAGCAGGCGGTGCGGACCTCCTCGGGACTCGTGTGCGTCCTGACCAGGCGGAAGCTCTCGTCGAAACGTTCCCAGAAATCCGGTACAACCCGGTAGCTCGGACAATCGTTCTGCGACAGGCTGAAACTTTCGTCGACGTGCGCGGGGAAGTTTTAGTCGTCTGCGCAGGCACGAGCGACCTTCCCGTTGCCGAAGAAGCGCGAGAAACCGTCGCGGCGATGGGGCAACCGGTGTCGCTTATCGCAGACGTCGGTGTCGCTGGTATTCATCGGCTTCTCGCACACCGTAAACGATTCGACAGCGCGGGAGTTATCATTGTTGTTGCCGGTATGGAAGGCGCGCTTGCAAGCGTCGTTGGCGGACTCGTTGACGTTCCAGTGATTGCTGTCCCGACGTCCGTCGGATACGGCGCGAGCTTCGGTGGAGTCGCTGCGCTTCTCACAATGCTGAATAGCTGCGCTGCCGGCGTGACAGTTGTGAATATCGACAACGGTTTTGGCGCGGCAGTTGCCGCTTGTACGATAAACCGCAGAGACCGACTCGACCGTGAACCGCATCGTGAAAGCAATTCGGGGGGAGGAAACGAATGAAACGGATCGCGATTTTTATCACACTTACGTTAGCCGTGATATTCGGTGGTTGCTCGAGCAAGTATACGATACTCAATCTGCAAACAGCGCCCGATCGCTTCCTCAGCACCGAAGTAACCGTAGTGGGACGTGTCGTACAAACGCTGGATGACCGAAATTCGGAGTTCGATTATTACTCAGTTGCGGACAAAAGTGGTGAGATATGGATACTGACAAAGCGCGGAGTGCCATTGCGCGGGTCGGCATATGAGGTTCACGGTATCTACAAACGTCCACCTTCGAACGCAAGCGCGCAAGTCGGCCGTTACGTTATCGAAGAAACAGCACGCACCGAATGGGACATTGTCGTAGACGATTACGGATACGAGACGATCTCGCCGCGAGAACCGGTGTATTGACCTGCGCGTCGAGTACCAATACTTCGAAGAGCGTTGACTCAGACGCGCTGATTCGTGATCTTTGTCTTGGATATGGCGGAACGGTACGCTACCAGCCCCGAACCGATGTTCGAACTACGTCGTCAGCCGTCTTATGGCTCTTGCTACCCCTTCGACGCCAATCCCAAGGTCCATGTCATGGTCCTCGACCATGTTTTCTCAAATAGCCGAACAATGTTACCGTCCACCACATAGACCTACCAAGGAGGTCCTTACCACATGCCTCTCGTAACGATGAAGCAAATCCTCGATGACGCCATCGAGAAGAACTACGGCGTTGGTGCATTCAACATCAACAACATGGAGCAGACACTCGCGATTATGAGCGCTGCCGACCGCACGGAATCGCCGGTGATTCTGCAGGCGAGCCGCGGCGCGCGTAAGTATGCTGGTCCGGTCATGATTTACGGACTTGTGCAGGCTGCGATGAAGCTCTACCCGAAAGTAGTCGTTTCGCTGCACCTCGACCACGGCAATGAACCGAAAACGTGTATCGAAGCCATGGATGACGGTTGGACGTCGGTCATGATGGACGGCTCGCTCGATGCGAGTGGGAAAGTCCCCGCCAACTTCGCCTACAATCTCAAAGTGACCGCCGAAGTTGTTCAGGAAGCACACAAGCGTGGCATTACGGTAGAAGGCGAGCTTGGAACGCTCGGCGGTGTCGAAGACGGTCATGGCGCGGACACGGTCATTCTTACCGATCCGGACCAAGCGGTTGAGTTTGCCGAGTTAACGCAAGTCGACGCGCTCGCTCTTGGATTCGGAACAAGCCACGGCGCATTCAAGTTCAAGGCGACGCCGAAGCTCCGTTACGATATCGTAGAAGCCGTCAACAAGAAGGCTCCGAAGCTCGCGCTCGTTAGCCACGGTTCGTCAAGCGTTCCACCAGAACTCGTCGCGATAGTCAACAAGTACGGCGGTAAGATGCCCGGTGCGATGGGCGTGCCAGTCGATCAGATCGTCAACTCGATCGACTACGGTGTTCGTAAGATCAACATCGACACCGATCTTCGTATCGCGGCGACCGGCGCCATCCGGAAACTCTTCTCGGAGAAGCCCGAAGAGTTCGACGTCCGCAAGTACCTCGAACCGGCAATGCAGGCGATGTCCGCCGTCGTGGAAGATCGTATGATCGCGTTCCGTACTGCAGGGAAAGCCTCCGGTATCGGTGCGCCGGTTTCGCTTGCCGACATGGCGAAGGTGTACAAGCAGGATAACGCCTTCCCGAAGATGGACAAGATCAACGCAGTCAAATAACCGCAGTCGCGGTAAACGTTAGAGCATAAAAAAACGAGGCGGTGCCGTCTTTACGAGACAGCGCCGCCTTTCTCGTTTGTCGCCGATCGTCTTTTAGTTTTACCACGCCACTTTATAGATTCGTTCTGCAAGCTCCATGCTCCGCACCGCATCACCAAAATGCGTCTGTGGTAGCTGATCCGCTCTCACACAGTCGATAAAGTGTCGATTCTCCCCGGCGAATCCGTAATACACACGATTCTCATCGCTACCAGCCACTTCCTTCGTGTCGAACGTCTCCGGTGTACTGGAGCCGTTTCGCCAGAGTTCGGCGTTGACGTCCGGATTCACGTAAGCACTAATCCCTTCAGCGTGCATTTCGAACTGATGGCGACGTCCGCCGACGCACCAGTTTGTCAATAGAACGCCGACTCCGCCTGACTCGAACCGAACAAGCGCGTTAAACATGTTATCGTAACTCGCGTTGTGCGACTGAACGTCGCTCGCGACATGCTCGATCTCGCCACCCATATACCGAAGCATGTCCACGGCATGGATCGCGTCACACCTCAATATGTCAATAGCGCCACGGTAATACGCAGGCTGTCCGATGTAGTTTTTGTAGAACGTCGATACGCACTGAAGCATCGGTCCGTTCGCGGTTACCGCTTCCTTCATCTTGACTATCAACGGCGCGTATCGACGGTTGAAAGCAACCATTGAGAGTACGTCGTTTCGTTCTGCTGCGTTTGCGAGTTGACGCGTCTGTTCCGCCATTACGCCCGGTGGTTTTTCCATGAAGATATTCAGTTTGTGCTCCATGACGTCGATCGCGATATCGAACAGATGGTGCGGCGGCATCAACACGTAAACCGCGTCGAGCTCTTCCGTGTCGAGCATTTGTCGGTAATCGGTGTACCGCTTCTCGATCTCAAAGTGGTTCGCGGTATTCGTCAATCGCTCGCTATTCAAGTCACACAGTGCGACGAGTTTCACATCGGAGAACTCGGCGAGACTCGGATAGTGCACACCGTTCGCCATGCTACCGGCACCTATCAGACCGAGTCGAACAGTTTCCATAAATACCTCCTCGAAGCGTGTTCTCTGTTCCACGAAAGAGTCGAGGATAAGGGTAGTGCGACGTTATGTACCGACCAATGCGGTAACAAAAAAGCGGGTGGCACAAAAACGCGCCACCCGCTTTACAAACCGCGTCGATACCAGATCAGCTCATTGTTTCGTCGAGGTATTTCTCGGCGGCATCGACGAGTTTCTTCCGCGCTTCGTCGATGGTACCGTCGACTTTACAACCGGCGGCTTTTTTGTGTCCGCCGCCACCAAAGATGTCTGCGAACTTGTTTACGTCTGCATCGCCTGCTGAACGCACGCTCACTCGAACCCCCGTATTGCCTGCGGGACGGAGAAACATACCGATTTCCACGCCACGGATGCTCACTGGATAGTTCTTGAGATCCTCGACTTCCACCGTCTGACCATTTTCATCCACCGCTTCTTCGTGAAGCACCATCGTGGACACACGTCCGGATTTCGAGATTTCCAGCGTCGAAAGAGCGGAGCCGGTTACTTTCATCGCTTCGAAAGAATTCTTGTAGAACAACTCGGTCGCAACATCGTTGATACGAGCACCGCCGTCGATCATCTTCGCGACGATATTCAGCGATTCCGATGTTGTATTCGCGAAGCTAAATCGGCCGGTATCCGACATGATACCGCAAATCAGTTGTGTGCCGATGACAGGCTCGGGAGATACACCAACTCGATCCATCAGTCGTCCGACGATCGTTGATGCGGCAGACGCGCTCGCGTCGACATAGACAAAATCACCAATGGTGTCAGAGCGCTGATGATGGTCGAGAAAGATCGTGGTGACATCTGTCCATGGGGCTCCACCGATCTCTCCGGCCTCTTCGGCAGGTTTCATCGGTTCAGCGAATCGCTCACGCACTGCACCGGCATTGATCTTATCCCTTACGGGGGTGTCGATCACAATGACGGCATCGGGCTCGAAGTCTTTCGGAACCGACTTCGCTACCGCATCGGCTTCGGGGAGAAAACGAAACTGGAGTGGGACATCCTCATCGTTCACAACAATCGCGCGTTTCCCAGCAAGCGTAAGGAGACGCGCTATCCCGAGTTGCGATGCAACCGCGTCACCATCAGCGTTTAGATGCGCAGAGACGACAAAGCGTTCTTTCGATTTGATGATTTTCGCTATACGTTCGAGATCGGCAACCATTCGTGTCCTCCACCAGCCCCGACAATACCGATACACGATATACGGCATTGTTCCCCAAGGTATCGGTTAACCCGTTACGCATGCTCGATCAAATACGATCACCTGTTATCGATGAACGGATTTTGAATATAGGGCCGAAATGTTTGATCTGCCACACGTAACAACGGCGCGACGGGTCACCACGGCCATTCCGCGTTGATCGAATCTCGTAACGTCCTATGTTGACGCTTTGCGAACCGATCGTGAAAGTCATCTTCGTCGGTGTTCAGGATCACCGTAATAACATTCGGAGCAACCGCCGTAATATCGAATAAGTCTTCTGTCTCACCCGACGCAACGATATTCTCCGAGAGTGTTTTCAAAAGCATTCGTACCTGTTCGATATCGAGTTTCTCGGAGTTACCGGTAAGCACGAGTTGCAGCTTTCCATTCTCAGCAGATACTGCACCGCTCATCATTTTCGATAACGCATTATTCGCCATCAACTGAGCAAGAATCTTCTGAAGGATTTTTGGATCCACTCAAACCTCGTCAATACGAAGAGAACGTAAAAGAGTGATAACATCTGACGCTTGCGATGTACTCTGTAAATGAAAGATACAAAAACACGCGAACCGAAGAGTTGCGCGACCATTCCTCCGCTCGTCAGTCCCTATCGTAATGTCCGATCTCTGCGTCAACGGAAGCGCCGGACTTCACACCCGCGTCGCCCGTTGCAAGCCTACCGATCGTCCATCCCGGTGTCGACCGCGAAGCTCCTGCGAACTGCGGGAGCCATTGCGCTTGAGCGTCGAGCATCTCTTCGACCATACTTCGAATCTCATGCGGAGCGAGCACAGCCGCGGTAAGCGGATCCATCAAGCACGCGTGGAAGACAGCTTCCGGATCGCCTTCCACGGCCGCCTTCACAACAAGCTCCTGGACACTGATGTTCGAGCGACACAGAGCGGCGCACACCTCTGGTAACGATCCCACGTATGAGCCATGGAGACCAAGCCGGTCTGCATATGTCGGTACTTCAACGCACGAATCATAGGGTAAGTTCGGAATGAATCCCTTATTCAGAACGTTGCCCGCAAACCGGAACGGTTGATCCGTAAGTTTCGCATTCATAATGTTCGCCGCGTATTCAACCGATTTGAAGTCTTTTCGAAACAGGACCGGTTCCGTTCCGTCGGCCCACGCACGCAGCTGTTTGTCGTATCGCTCGTGACCTCGAATGCACGAATTCAGGTATGCCGACGTTTCACCTGAGAAGCCGGGTCCATTGAACATGTCCATGATATCACGGCGCTTTCGGAAATACGGAAGGTATTCCGAGAGGTGCCCCGGAGATTCCGTCATAAAGAACCCGGTCGCCTTCATCATCTCGAAGCGATACTCTTCACCTTTTATCGGTCCCTCTTCGTCGAGTTTATGCCACATACGGTCGTAGAGGTTTTCTCCGTTGTGTTCGAAGCGAAGGAACCACGCCATGTGGTTGATGCCTGCGGTCAGGACTTGCGTCGTATCGCGTTCGATACCGAGCCAATCTTCGAGGAGATGCGTCGTATGCTGTACACCATGGCAGAGACCGACTGAGGTAATCTCCGGATGTACCTTTTGTTGTGCCCACGAGACCGCTGCCATCGGATTCGCATAGTTCATGAAGATGATATCCGGTTTCGATACCTCCTTCATCGTCTCCATCATCTCAAGCAGTGCCGGTATATGGCGTAATCCGCGAAAGATGCCTCCCGGATTTACCGTATCACCGACACACTGATCGACGCCATATCTAAGCGGAATCTCGATATCGATCTTGTACGGTTCGAGTCCGCCAACCTGAATCATACTGATGGCGAAGTCGGCGTCGCGAAGTGCCTCTCGCCGGTCCGTCGTTGCAGAGAACGTACATGTCAGATCATTTTGACGTTTCATATGCTCGAATGCGCGATGAACGAGCGCGAGTTTCTCTCCGTCCACATCCATCAACGTAATGTGCGCATCTCGGAGTGATGGAAAGCTGAGTATGTCCTCTACGAGCATTCGGCAAAAACCGGCGCTACCGGCACCCATCATGGCGACCCGTACCATACCTTTACTTCCTTCCGTATTGATTTCTCACATATTGATTCAGACGTCTACAAAGCAGAGAACCTCACCACTGCGAAAGCTCTCGAAACGCTGGCCATGCGGGTTCTGCGTAGAACCGGTGTCCACCATCACCGACAATCAGGCGGCAGTTATCCGGTACACCTGCCGCCCCATAAATCGCTTTGATTTTGTCGAACGTTTCGCGCACTCCGTGAATTGGGAAGATACCGTCTTCTTTTCCAGCGACGACAACGAGCGGACGTGGCGCGATGAGACCGGCAAGATCGCCCATCTCGAACCAGCGCAGTATCCCCGGTATATAGTTATCCGGACAATGGTCGATCGACGCGATCGAATCACGGAAGGTGCATACGTAGCAAGACGGCATCGAAACACCGATGCGCGGCTCGAGACATGATGCGAAGAAAGTAACGGTTCCGCCGCCACTGTTCCCCATGCATCCGATTCGCGATGTATCGACACTATCGAACGCGGCTAACGCATCGATCGCGCGTGATACGTCGTAACAGCGCTCGCCAATCATCGTCCGACCGAGAAGTAGCGATACCATCGATGCGTGTGTGCAGCGGTTCGAAACGCTCTTACGACCTTCGGGACGGGCGTCCGTTCGCTCTCCGAAACACCGCTGCTCGAGTACAAGCGCCGCATAACCCTCGCGAACCGCCTGCAATCCGAAATCTCGATTCCCGGCGATGCTCTTTTCGTCGCCGTCGTATTTTGCACGTCCGAGCGAGATATGCATTCCCGTCGAATGCCCCTGAAGACAAATCACAACCGGATACGGACCTTCACCCGATTTCGGCACGAGAAGGTGGCAGGGGACGTCCGCGTTTTCTTCAGCGGCAAAAACGAAGCGGGTCTCATGGAACTCGTCGGTATCTTTTACCCACTCGACGCGAATATTGAGATCGACAGGGTCAGGCATCCATCCGATGAGCTCCCGAAACTTCGCATCGACGTCCGCAACCCATCCGGCGAAATCACGGTTTGGATTCCATTCGAGTGCCTTCGGTGCTGTTTGAAGAAGCTGTTCGTGCAGCGTATTCGGCGCGTATGCGGGCATGAAACTACCTCATCGACGAAGCGGTTGTAAGGAAGCGTTTATGGAAGTATCCGGTAATGCGTAGTTCGGGGGCAAGCTACCGACGTTAGGTTATCGTCGCAGTTGCGACGGTCCTGCCGTTAGGTGAAGAGTATTGCGACGACAATCAGAATGAGTCCGATCGGTAGCCAGAGGAGGTCGGAAAATCGATGTGACATGGTGCGGCCTTCGCGGTCGACAAACGAAAACGCGTTACATTCGCCACTATGATACCACGCAACAATCGTGGCGGCTGTGTGCGGCGTCACATTTTACGGCGCCGGATCCACAACGCTTCCCATAAAAAGGATCGACCCGGTGGTCGAATCCGCGATCGCGAAAAAGAACGGCCGATTGACATCCATCGTGAATGTCATTGGTACCGAGGTAGCGTAGACGCCGATAATGGTAACGGCGGCCGCTTCCGTACCCTCTTCGTCGAGCCGCACAAATGACATATGTCGTGCATCCGATATTGTAAGCGCCGCATCCGCGATATTCGTGAAGTCAGCAGCATCCGAAAACGCGATCCCCATTCCGAGCCGCGAGAGCGGTGACTTTAGATCGGTCTTGTAGCGGAACTCGAATTTCGGCAGGTACAGCGTTCCCTGCATCGGTGAAAACGATCCGAGCCAACTCGTCCAGTTTTCTCGCGTGAGAGATGCGTGAAACGAGTCAAGCGAGTGTCCGGTTTGCGGTAAAAACACGTACGCTGAGAAACGGCCATCGCCGTAGGGTAACCGCACCGCTTGGAATGATTCGGTCTCCAGATAGTCCATCCGGTCGTGACGGAACATCGCCGGGACCGGCTTCTGTACTCCAGATGCGAGCGTAAACGTCCGATCCGTCGTTTTCGTTTTGTCGAATTGCTCCGTCCACGAGCCGTTGAAGTAGATCGCGTTGATGAGATACATCATCGCGTCTTCAGGAATCGGTGGATCGAGAACACGTGGTATCTTCTCGTGCGTGCGTTCACTCACCCATCCGTTGATTTCGTCGACGGTGGCATCGTCACCGAAATCCCGCGTAGCTACCTCGGCAAGGTACGCGAATCTGTTCCGGTCGACAAAATCGGTTTTCACGAGCGGCTCGAACGAGTCACGCATCCAGATGGAGTTCGCAATCTCCGATACCACATCCGAATCAGCATACGCAAGGTGCGACAGGAGCACTGCGTTCGCGAAGTTGAGGTCATCGAGCGGCATTTCAGCGATGTGAAGGACATCCGCAATCGCGTCCTTTGTCGCTGATGCCGCTCCGTTGTAGACCATGTGAAACGCCATGGAGATACTTAGCGGCGAGACGAACGTATTTTCGTCCGGTGCTTCCGCGAGGAGCTCCGGATAGAGATCGAACGCAAAAGCGGTATTCGCCGTGACGAGGTCCGGCGACACATCCTCCGTCGCGAGTTTCGGATCGGGGGCAAACGGTGCGCCGTTCCCGCCGTGCGAACTTGCGGGATTCTCCTTGCACGCAGACAGCGCGAATATCGCTGCACTAACAAAGACGATTAACGAGCGGATCATGGTATACCCCTCGCGTAAAACAATCTGCTACGGTAGGCGGTTGCTTTGATAAAAGATACAATGCAAAGAGAATGCCGCGGCGTGTCCTAAGTCGCGAATCGCGAGGACAGAGAGGACGGTAAAAGGTTTGTCTGCGATCAGAGGTGGTGAGAATATCCGTATTGATACGAACGACTCAGTGTATCTCCTGCCAGTTGTCACCGACGCCACAATCGACTTTGACGGGTACGTCCAGGGGAAGCGCGGCAGCCATCTCTTCACGGACAAGCTCAACTAACGCGTCGCACTCCTCTGCCGGCGCTTCGAAGACCAGTTCGTCGTGCACCTGTAAGAGCATACGCGCCGACATACCTTGGCTCCGTAAACGTCGATCGATATTGATCATGGCGACCTTGATCATATCCGCAGCGGTCCCCTGGATCGGCATATTCATGGCCAATCGTTCACCAAACATTCGCCGATTCCGGTCACTCATCGATATCTCCGGTATCGCGCGACGGCGACCGAGCAGCGTCGTCACATATCCCGTCTTTCGCGCTTGTTCGATTACACGATCGCGATATTTCGCTACACCGGTGTACGTACCGAAGTAGCTCTCAATGAACTTCCGTGCTTCCGACTGCGGAATACCAAGCTGTTGCGACAAGCCAAACGCCGTTTGCCCGTAGATCACACCGAAGTTCACCGTCTTTGCCTGCCGCCGGAGATCAGGAGTGACAAACTCCGGAGGAAGATCGAACACCGCGGCTGCAGTAGCTGTATGAACATCGACATCGTTTCGGAACGCTTCGATGAGGCGTTCATCTCTGCTCATGTGAGCGAGCACGCGAAGTTCGATCTGGGAATAGTCGGCGCTGATTAGCTTCCATCCGGATTCGGGCACAAATGCCGCACGTATCCTTCCGCCCAACTCCGTGCGAATCGGAATGTTCTGCAAATT
>CAZWQW010000044.1:0-6381 GCA_964635955.1 uncultured bacterium
GTCGCTTCATGAAGGTCGGCAAGTGTCAACGGACCGCGCGCTTCCTTCCGTTTCAATGCCTCGATTAGGTATACCACCATCACGACTCCAGTCTCCACCGCGACACCGAACAATGCGATGTACCCTACCCATACGGCAACGCTAAATTCATACCCCAATAGATATTGAAGGACGACTCCTCCAGTCATCGCGTACACCACGGCGAGGAGAATCATCGCCGACTCACCGACCGAACGAAAGGTTATGTAGAGGAGTACCAAAATGACCAGTACCACGATCGGTATCAGTACGCTCAGCCGCTCACTCGCTCGCTGCTGGAACTCGTACTGTCCGCTCCATTCGAGTGTATAGCCAGTCGGCAGCGCCAACTTGTCACTGAGTACCGCTCGCGCTTGATTCACGTACCCACCGATATCGCGGTCAGTGACATCTACAAAAACGTAACCTGTCAGCATGCCGTTCTCGCTTCGAATCATACCAGGACCGGTGGATCGTGAGATATCGGCGACAAGTTCGAGCGGTATGTGTGGTACGCGGATAACAGCGCCAAAATCTTCCATCGTGCCTGCTTCGGGTCCGATCGTCTGTGATGCGGTAAAACGTGAATTTGGCAGTGGGATCCGAATACGACGTATCGCTTCGGTATCGTCTCGCAACTCACGGAGATACCGCACGGTGATCGGATAACGCTCCCGATTATCGACGAACTGGGAAACCGTCGATCCACCAAGAGCCGTTTGAATCACTTCCTGGACGTCGCCGACAGTCAATCCATACCGCGCGACATCATCACGTCGAATATCGATGTCTACGAAGTAGCCTCCCGTGACCCGTTCGGCGTAGACACTTCGTGTTCCGTCAATGTCAGCAAGTAGTCTTTCGATATCGCTCCCGATTCTCGCAATCGAATCGAGCGACGAGCCGAGTACCTTGATGCCTACAGGTGTGCGGATTCCGGTGGTGAGCATATCGATTCGACCGCGAATCGGAAGCGTCCACGCGTTCTGCACGCCGGGAAACTGCATCGCACGATCCATTTCGGTGATGAGACTATCGTACGTCACTCCGGAGCGCCACTGATTGCGCGGTTTGAGGGTGACGATAGTCTCTACCATGCTCAGCGGAGCGGGATCAGTACTTGTTTCGGCCCGACCGACTTTGCCGAACACACGATCCACTTCCGGAAAGGTCGCAAAGATCGCATCCTGCGTCTTCAGCAATCTCGTCGCTTCGGTAACCGAAATTCCGGGAACGGTGACCGGCATGTACATAATCGTGCCTTCATACAGCGGTGGCATGAATTCGCTTCCAAGCGACCGGTAGAGCGGAATTACGGCCGGGATCACCGCCAGATTCACCACGAGCGCCGTCTTCGGATATCGTAACACAAGTCTAAGAACCGGGGTATAGAGTCGTACGGATAATCGCGATAGAGGATTTCGCGATTCCGGTTTGAGCTTCTTTCCTCGGATAAACAGGATCATCAACGCCGGCGCGAGGGTAATCGCGAGAACCGACGAAGACACCATCGCGAATGTCTTCGTAAACGCTAACGGGCGAAACATTCGCCCTTCTTGCGCTTCGAGGAGAAACACCGGCAGGAAAGAAATGACGATGATCAGGAGGCTAAAGAAAATCGGACGACCGACCTGTTTCGCCGCGCGGATTATGACATCGGCGCGATCGATCTCAGAGGTTCCGTCGCCCTCGGAAAGCTCCCGATACGCGCTTTCTACCATCACGAGCGACGCATCGACCACAACACCGATCGAAAGCGCGAGTCCTCCGAGCGACATAATGTTCGAGGTCACGCCGAACATGTACATGGGAATAAACGAGATGAGCAGTGCGAGCGGGAGTGCTACGATCGGCACCAAAGCGGAACGGAAATGGAGGAGAAATACAACAATCACGACGCTTACGACGAGCATCTCTTCGATGAGCGTTTTGCCGAGGGTGCGAATCGAAGCGGTAATGAGTTCAGATCGGTCGTACGTTTCGACAATCTCTACCTCTGGCGGTAACCCTGGGCGAATCTGCGCGATTTTCTCTTTCACGCGCTCGATTACGTTGAGCGCGTTTTCGCCGTCGCGCATCACCACGATGCCGCCGACTACCTCACCTTCACCGTCAAGCTCGGCCACTCCGCGACGCAACGCCGGTCCCAACTCGACTGTCGCCACATCTCCCAATCGAACCGGCGTCCCGTTCCGGGAAGCCGTCAGTGTGATACGCTCCAGGTCTTCAAGTGACGTGATATACCCACGTCCTCGGACTATGAACTCGCGCCCCGCCTGTTCAATGACACGAGCACCTATATCCTGATTACTTCGTCGAATCTGATTCGTGATTGTAGAGAGCGAAATCCCGTACGCTGCGAGGCGCACGGGGTCGACAAGCACCTGATACTCCTTGACGAATCCCCCGATCGACGCTACCTCCGCGACCCCGTCCACCGATGCAAGCGCGTACCGGATGTACCAATCCTGTAGCGCCCGTAGTTCAGCGAGGTCGTGAGTGCCCGTGGTGTCCACAAGAGCGTATTGGTATACCCAGCCGACACCCGTTGCGTCAGGACCGATCGTCGGTCGCGCGTCATTGGGCAGGTGTGCTTGTATTTGCTGGAGGTATTCGAGAACACGGCTTCGAGCCCAATAAAGGTCGGTTCCGTCGTCGAATATGACGTACACGTACGACGTGTTGAACGTGCTCGTACCACGCACGGTTTTCACTTTGGGTGCCGAGACGAGCGCACTCACGATGGGATAGGTCACTTGGTCTTCGATGAGATCCGGACTCCGCCCCATCCACGTCGTAGAAACAATGACCTGTGTGTCCGATATATCGGGAATCGCGTCGAGCGGAATCCGTCTCATACTCATCGCACCGCCGATTCCGAGCAGCAATACAAAAATGAGCACGAGGAGACGATTCCGTGCGCATGCCTCGATGATGCGTTCAATCATTTTCTCTTGGTCCTTCGGTGATAATCACCGCGGTGACACCCAACACACGTACCGATCAATGGCTATGTACTGATGAGGCATCATCGGTGGAGAAAGTCATTATCGACTGGAGTTGGCTCTCGGAATCGACGAAGAACGTTGCGCTTGATACGATTACCTCGCCGAGTTCGAGACCGTGACGGATTTCTACGTGTTCGGCTGTTCGAACTCCGGTAGTCACTTCGCGCGGCTCGTACCGACCTCGCTCCGACTCCACGAAGACGATTGCGCGGCGGCCGCTTTCGAGAACACTACCCCGGGGTACGACGATCCGTTCGCCAAGTGGCACCTCGAAAGTCACATCGACAAAAGATCCCGGACGCAGCAGGCTCGACGGATTCGCCACTTCGACGCGAACCGGCACCGTGCGACTCGTGAGGTTGACCACGGGACTGATGAACGTCACCCGACCGGAAAACGATTCGGCCACGTTGCCGGGAGACGTTACTTGTGCTTTCAAGCCGTCAGATAGGAACGGCACATCCGATTCGTACGCGTCGGCGAGCACCCAGACGTGACTCAGATCAGTGATGGTGTAAAGCGTTGTCGCCGCACTGATTCGATGGCCCGAAACGGCGTTTTTCGCGATGACCGTGCCGGAACTCGGTGCGTGAACGGTGAAACGGGTCATCGGCTCGCCCGACTCCTCGATGTGGCGAATCTGTGCCTCGGTCATATCGAGTAGCCGAAGTCGCTGTCGAGCGATTCGCGTCAGTTCTTGTGCGCTCGATTGCCGCGCGACGAGATACTCCTGCTGTGCCGCGACGAGCTCAGGACTGTATACGTCGAATACCGGATCACCGGCACGAACGTGCTGACCGGTGAAATCCACGTAAAGCCGTTCGATCCAACCGTCGAATTTCGTGTGGATGTGGGTAACGCGTCGTTCGTCGGGTACGACTCGACCCGTGGTCACCATTGTTCGCGTAACGTTCGCTCGACGAACGGTTGTCGTTCGTACCCCGATTCGCTGACGCTGTGCGTCGGTCATGGTCACGACGGCGCGACCCGAAACCGAACTCTGAGCGGCATCGGGACTGACATCGAACGCTACGAGGTTCATCCCGCAGATACCGCATGAACCGGGATCATCGCGAATAAACTCTGGATGCATCGGACACCGGTACTTCGTGTTGGGACTATCCGATGCAAGGGTTACAGCGGAGGCGGTATGCGCCCCGTCCGAATCGTGACCGGTGTGAGCGGAACGATCGTTCCCGCACGCAGCAAGCGCGAGCGTTACGGCCGTAAAGACAAGAATCGAGTACACGCGTTTCATGGCGTTCCCTCCGCGATCACTCTCAATGCGAGTGTCCGGCGTGATCGGAAGTATCGTTCATCGGCATACCGGGCTTCTGTAGATCGCCTTGCACGTGCGCTGTCTTGGCGTCGAGTCTCATTCCGCATACGGGACAGTTACCGGCCTCGGTCCGCGGTGGAATACACGACATCGGGCATGTATAGACCGTGTCACCCGTGGCAACGTTCATGCTATCGGCGGTTGCAGTGTGCAACATCACCATGTCACCGTAAACACCGTCTGAATGGGGATTCTGCGATGATCGCTCTTTCGATGCCGTATGATCGTGGGTTTCGGCTTTTTCGCCGCAGCCCACGGTAAACGCGAGCGTCGTTGCGACGAGTATCGTGAGGGCTAAATGGCGGATATCCATGAAATTATCTCCTTGATGTGTCTGTTATTTGTTCGACTCCAATGGCGTACCAACCGCGAGGTTCGCCGCTGAACCGATCGCTTCGTACAGCGTTATCGTGAGTTTCCGGTGGGTTACTTCCGCTTCGAGTGCATCGAGACGGAGTTGCTCGAGGCGTCGAACGGCGTCGAGTACCGCGATCAGGTTCGTACGACCGACTGCGTAACCGGCGAGACGCGCGGCGACTACCTGTTCGCCGCGGGGGATCAGCGTCGATTCGTACTGCGATACGAGACCAGCGTTGGCACGCAGTCGCACAAGTAGGGCATCGATACGACCGGCAACTTCTCGCTCGGCAGCTTCGAGATTCCGCTCACGAGCTTCGACCATAGCCGCAGCGTGCCTGACGCGTGCGCCTCGCGTTCGGTCCATCTGTAACGGGAGCGAGACTCCCGCACTGACTGAGTAGATACCGTCCATTTCACCTCGCCACGCGTACGCCGCGGTAATCGCCGGATCCGGAATGCGCTGAGCATCGACAAGCCGCCAAGTCGCCTCAGCTCGTGCCACGAGTAGCCGTCGGTGCGTTAGATCAGGATGATTCGTACGTGCAGCTACGAAGAGGTCCGCGTCCGTGACGGGTAACGGGGTCAGATCGTCTACTACAATGCCGTCGAGCCGTTCGCTCTCCGGTCGGTACATCAGTGTATTTAGCTCTGCGACGTGCGCCGGACGACGATCGATCAGTTCGGCGACTTTCGCCTCCGCAGCCGCCTTTTCGAGCGATATGCTCACAAGTTCGTCGTTCGTGACAGCGCCGACGACAGCGCGAGCCTCGGCGGCTTCGTACATATCGCGGTACCGACCGACGATTGTCTGCTCGATGGCAATCCGTCGGTCGAAGTGGTAGAGCTCGAGCGCAGAGCGTGCTACATCCGCCGCAACGTGATTTCTCCGCGACTCAATCGACGCAGAGAGCGACGAAACGTCGTGCTCAGCGACGATATGCGCCTGACGAAGTGCACTCGGACGTGGGACGCTTTGTACAACCTGGAGCCGAATCTGCGCCATCGGCTCCGTTCCAACGGTCCAGTCTGTAGCACCAACGTTCGTGACGCCGATCATGACCTGCGGATCAGGCCACGCGCTTGTAGAACCGATGATTTCGGTGACTCCGCGCTGTTCTGCGTCAAGTGCGGCGAAATCTGGGTGATGCGAGAGAGTATACGCGACCACCTGATCGAGAGACGGCGTTCTCGACAATTCGGTCTCTGCTTCCGCAGATCGACTGGGAACGGTTGTAACGACGACGGTAAGCGCGATAACCAAGGTGATTCGAATCGCCGCATTACCTTTATCGCGGGTAGACGAAACGCGCATGTGGTTCGCTCCGGTTCCGAGAATACCATAACGTATATCGCGCGACGGTCAGCCGAGTTGATACGCCGAACGTTGCGCAGATACGGGAAGACAACTCGTGATGGCTGGTCGGATCAGAGCAGGAGGAATGTTGTCCGGAGACAGGTGAGCGATCGGGGGATGTGGTCGCTGGCGTCGACAGGAGAGACGGCAATCGTGGAGGATAGGGAGTGCGCCGCTCGCGGATTTTCCGACGTTCCTGTATCGACCGGATACTCAGTTGCTACCGCGGTCGCCGGATCGAGGTCGTTCGCATTCAGAGCGAACGCACACACGGCCATCGTTCCGCAACAACCGGAGTCGCT
>CAZWQW010000044.1:6481-10804 GCA_964635955.1 uncultured bacterium
GTAGAGTCGATGTAGTGATACGTAAGGGCTCACTACAAATCATAATACCATTATTTACAATGAGATAACCGTTTGTGACAGAGTACCGATATCTGATGCCCGTGTTTGCTTCGATGGGCACCATGAGTGTGCCGAATATTGCTGCGATAAATACTGTATGTGCGGTGATAGAGAAGTTTGGTCGGACGAATTATCGGGTGATAGCTGGCCGAATCTTTGGATAATCCGTACTCGGGACCTGAGTCGCATCTGTTCAGCGGACGAGATATTGTTTTTGCTGTACGATATTCTTCGGCAAAACACTTGACAGTAACTTTGAACATCGCTATGTTACCACGTGACTCGAGTACTCGGCAGTTGCTGGATAACAACTCGTTTCGATCAAAGGTCTGGTAGCGTATAGTCCGCCCGGATTATTCGGGATCTTTGATATACATCCTCACATATCCCGAAAAACACGCCTTCAACGGCGTTGGGGGAAATCTACGCTGTTGATTGGTGTGTCGGTCACACCGCATCCGCCCCTCCCGAGGAAGAGGGGATGTCTCCGAAGGTTACCGCCCCTCCCGCGCGTCCCCCCGCGGGAACGACAGGTTTTGAGGAGGTCCCAATGAGAAAGCGAAATCGTTGGCCACGTGTCGCCTGGGCGTTTGCCCTCGTGGCGGCGTGGTTCCTGTCGGGTACGGCACACGCCGCGGTGACAGGAAAAATCGCCGGCCGCGTAACGGATGAATCAGGGGTGGCTCTTCCCGGTGTTGCGGTATCGGTAGAAGGTCTTCGACTCGGCGCAATAACCGATGCCGACGGCTTGTACTATATCCTACAAGTTCCGCCGGGACAGCATGTTGTCGTTGCTCAGCTGTTGGGGTATCAGACGGTTCGCGCAGAGGCCGTGCTCGTAAACCTCAACCTTACCACTGAGATGAACTTCGCACTCGCCGAGTCCGCAATCGAGGTCGAAGCGATAACCGTTACCGCTGAACGTCCTGTTGTTCAGTTGGACGTTACATCGACTCAGGTCTCGATCAGTGCACGCGAATCGGAAAACCTGCCTGTTGCTTCCATGTTGGAGGCTGTGGGTTTTCAAGCCGGTATCGAGGTAAAAAACGCCATGGCGATCTCCGTCCGAGGAAGCACTCCGGACGAATTGAGCTACATGGTTGACGGATTCGAGCAAACGAACCCAGTGGAGAACCGCTCTTACACCAGCATGAACAAAGAAATCGTCCAGGAAGTGCAGGTCCTGACGGGAGCGTTTTCTGCCGAGTATTTCGCTCGCGCCGCGGTCGTAAACGTGGTAACGCGCGATCCAGGTGCACGAGCCACGTTAAGCGGTGATTTCCGGTGGAGTCCTGCTCAGAAGAAGCACTTCGGTCCGAGTGCGTACGCCGATGATGAGTTCGACCGTGTGCTCTATCGAACGATGGTGGACACTGATACGCGGAACGGTCGACAGCTTTTCTTCAATGCAGCCGGTGGCACGGTCATCAATTCGAATGATCCAGTCTACTATTCGAGATCGGATGCGGAACAGAAAGGCGAATTGGCATTCCGCGGTTGGAACGACCTTCTCGCGGCAATCAATGCCGGTACGTATAACTCCGCCGACCCGGCTATCAACAATTACGCGGGCACATGGACGAAAGAAGCGCTAATCGAGTATTGGGATTACCAGCATCGCCCGATCGCGTACGGAGCTGACGGGAAAGATGATCACCTCATAGACGCAGCTCTAAGCGTTCCATTCGGTAATATCTCAGGAACGGGACTGATTTTCGGCTTTCGCGACGTTCGGCAGCAATACGCCGTGCCAGCGGTTGTTTCTGGGTTCACCGACCGTCGGTTCGATCTGACGTTCAAAGCTCGACCGGTGGACAATCTCAAAATCCAGTTGAGTGGTTTTCACGAGACGATCGGTGGAGCGATGGCCGGTCTGAATCCGGTAACCGAAGGCGGTGTCGGATCGTACGATCCCGCACTGTTCTTCTCGTCGTATGAAGGATCAAACCAAGGCGCTTCTTTGTGGAGCACGTATCTCAACGCCCACACAAACCTCGGTGAGAGCGGCGCGGTCAGCAAATACTACGTCGCCGGAAATGTCCCGTACGAGGAAAAAATCCTGGGTTTCGGATTTTCCGCAACTCATACGCCGATGTCATCAATGTATTATACTATCAGTTATAACCGCGTACAGGGCGCCACGAACGGACGCCATCCGTGGGACGGATACCGGGATCTCGATTCCGAATATGAGCTTACGGAGAAGAACTCAAACGGTGATCCGATCATGGTAAATACGGATGCTCCTCGTGGTTGGCTTGCTAGTGAAGGTCTCGACTGGGGCGGACACGCCGATGTTACGAACACATACCTCTTCACCGGCGGTGGTTACGTTACTGACTTTTCCACATGGTCGTACGATCGTTTGCGTGTTGATGCATTCGCGCAAGTTGACCAGCATCATGGTGTAAAAGCCGGTGCGGAACTCGTCCTGAACGACATAAACAAAGATCTGCGCCGAATGTCGCGTTCGTTCGGTCGTCTTGGCGATTTCGCCGGTGTGTATGAGGCAGATCCGTGGCAAGTCGGTTTCTACATCCAGGACAAAATGGAGTACGAAGGCCTCATTGTGAATGCAGGTGTCCGTCTCGATGGGTACAACGCGGGTTGGGATAAACTCTATCCGGATGAGCTTGTACCGATGGAGTTTCGCAAGGGTGGCCTCGTTTCAATGATTCAGACAGCTGGTCTCGAGGTCTGGCCCGATAACTATCCTCGGAACCTGTCCTGGCAATATGTCCCGCTCTCTCAAAACGAGGACTTTCAGCGGACGAAGAAGGTGATGGCGCTCATGCCGAGTGAGCCAGCGAAAACGTACTGGAAAGTCGCGCCGCGTCTCGGTATCAGCCATCCTGTTGGTACGTCTACCAAGTTCTTCTTCAACTTCGGTTGGATGTACAGCCTTCCAAAGACGGGGTACCGTTACGGTATCGGTTCGGAAAGCTTCATGCTTACGAGCATGGGTTCAGAGATACGGGCAATCTCGAACCCGAATCTGACAATGCCACGCTCGGTACAATATGAAGTAGGTTTCGAACAGAGTCTTCAGAACATGTACCTTCTGCGGGTGAAGGGTTATTCGAAAGACGATGACGATATGCCCGGTCGTTATCGCGCAACAGGATATGACAAAGAGACGCAGGTTAGTCACCAGATATCCGCTGTAACGAGTAACCGATTTTCCACGAACCGCGGTCTCGAGCTGACGCTCAGTAAAAACTCGGGGCGGTTTGTGACAGGTACGATCAACTTGGACTATCGCGTAGTTTCTTCGGGTCAGAAGGGGTACGCTACAGTCTATCACGAGGACATGAACACCGCAAACGCGCCGTTCCAGATTACCTCCGGTCAGTCACAGGTGCAGCCGAGTGTTGACACGTACCTCGGCCTTCACACTCCGTCGGATTATGGCCACTTGACTGGCAGCTGGCATCTATCGATGCGGCAGGTATGGCAGCGTGGCGGAACGTACGATTACGATCCGACAGGAAGTGGTATTCCTGTGACTCTTCGGTGGGTTGACTACTGGCGCACAGACCTGCGGTTGACAAAAGACATTCCGTTTGATCAGCGGTCCGTGAGTTTCTACATGGACATACGAAACTTGTTTAATAACAAACGGCTGTCACTTTCGTCATTAGAGCTTCGTTCTGGTGGTCGGTACGAGGACTACATGGCACTGCTTATAGAGGCAGACCCTGGCACCGGACTCTATAATGCAAAAGAAAAGCTTGGAGACGATAAGTTCAACAGCATCGCGGAGCAGCGTATCGTGCGAGACAACGACTGGCTGATGTATGACGAACAGCCGAGATTCTTCCAATTCGGAATGCGTGTCAGTTTGTGAGAAAGTCACATCGGCTTCGAGGAGCTGTCGGACGTCACTGACGGCTCCGAACCGGAGGTCACTATGACGAACCATCAGAGAATAAACGGGTGGGCCGGCGTGACGCTCTTCGTCGCTACCCTCGGCATTCTGCTGGGAGGTGTTGCGGCGCATGCACAGGGCACTCAGCCGGACTTCCCGCCGTTCGGGCTTGATGTTCCGTGGACGCTTGTCGACGGAAGCGCATTGGTACAACCGGGCGACGGGATCGATAAGTCAACATCACCGCGCGAAAAATGGTATCTCATGCGCGTCGGGCGGATATGGCAAGGCGAGGTTCGCGCGCGATGGAGTTCGGGATTTAATGGCGGGTACTCATGGCCCGGTGGACAGACGCAAGGATCGAGTTGGGCGGATCCCAGCCAGCCTCGTGAGCA
>CAZWQW010000044.1:10904-21257 GCA_964635955.1 uncultured bacterium
GGAGTGCGTCTCTTCGATTACGCCGACTCGTACGGGTCACCTGGGTCCGGACCTGTTGGAAATGGGGTGGCCAAATTCGCGCAAGTCCGAGGTGTTGTTGATCCGAATCTCCGAAGCGAGCAGGTAATTTTCCATGGCTGGCGTTCGCCGCAAGGCGTCGACATCTTCCGGAAGATTCACCAATACGGAGCGTATCCGGACAACAACTACTTTTTACAGGATCTCTATTTCGTCAACACGGGTAACGTAGATCCGAGTCCGACGATCGAGCGACCAAGCGAGACGGTCGAGGATTTCCGTGTTATTCTCGCTCATCAGCTGTACTCCGCACACATCACGGAGTTCATGAATAATCCACCGCGTGATGACGATAAATTCGAGTATATCAACCCGTGGCCAACTTACGTGGACAATCAGGGAGGCTACCGGCAGGTCGTTATCTCATATGATGGCGACGGGAGTGTCATCCCAGGACCCGACTGGGGCGATCCATACGGCGTCGTGCAGGGAGGTAAGCAAGTTACTGGTAACAACCTGTGGGCGCGCGGTTACTTCGGGTACACGTTCGTTTTCGCCGAGACACTTCCTGGAACTGGTATCGACGATCCGGCTGAGCCACGCGCAAACACTGTATATGCGGAGAACCAACTTCGCATTGAGCAGACGTTGCTTCAGTGGGACCACGGGAAACAGTTCCGTCTTGGGTGGACCGGAAAGGACGATCCGAGCGACCTGGCGTCCGCACGGCGGCACTACAACCCAGCGGCGCCTGCGGTAGGAACACCCATTGTCGAGAATCAGCCATATACAGGCATGAATGGTGCGACGATTCACACCGGCGCTGACGCAGGCGATCTTCCGCCTTATTACGACGCTACCGGTGCGAAAACGGGCCAAGGTGTATATCATGCCGTGTTCGGGATCGCGGCTGCCGGTCTTGACGATCAGGAAGCTCGGAAAATCGCAACGCGGGTGATTACTCGTGATGCAGCGGGAGTCAATCCAGCCGATCGCATGACACCGGCCGAAATCAATTTGGTCAAGAGTGGTCGCGATTCGCTCATGCAGGCGTTGGATCGGATGTTCTGGAATGTCCACGGATTCGACCCCAACGGAAACATACCGAATAAACCAGCCGCGTATGATCAGGCGTTCAACGTTCCCGATCCACCTCGTCCTCCGGCATGTTTCTGGGTGACAAGCGAGAACCGGCGCATTGAACTGGCTTGGACGAACGAAGCGACCGGTCCGAACTTCGATACCGGTGTGAGTGATCTGGCGGGTTATCGGATCTATCGTGCTCTCGGGTCGCCTGACAGTACGTGGAGAATGATCGCCGAACTACCGGATACGGCTACGATGTATACGGACAATAACGTAACGGCTGACTTCACGTATTTCTACGCGATCACCGCCTTCAACGACGGATCGTCGAACTGGGTCGATGGCACGAGTCTCGAAAGCGGGATGTATTGGAACTGGACGGGTTGGGGTTACTACCCAAACGTTGATCCGGGACCGGGCGCCGCGCGTCCGTCTGAGTTCGGTCGACCGACGACAGACGATATTCTCGTGGTACCGAATCCTTACAACACGAATCTTCAGTTTCCCGAAGGTTTCATCGGCGCAGTCGATAAAATCTTCTTTAAGAATCTTCCGGCTCCTTGTACAATCAGGATCTACACAACAGCTGGAGTACTCGTAAAAACGATTGAGAACGAACGTCCAGCGACAGATCCTCTCGCTGCGAGTGTCGGTTGGAACATGGCAAACGACTACAACCAGTTGGTCGCGAGTGGTGTATACATCTACACGGTTGAAAGCGCGGTCGGTAACCATGTTGGGAAATTCATCATCATCCGCTGAGCGCGGCATGAAGGAGGGAAACGAGCATGAAACACCTGTTCTTCACCTGCCTGCTCATAATCGCTGCGGCGTTCCCCGCGGCGGCCGCGCAGCGCGGGCAAGCAACTATGACCTGGCTCGGTATCGCGTCGAGCCCGCGCGACGAGGCGATGGGAAGCGTGTCATCGCTCGGTGACGCGTCTGCAAGCTGCACGTTCACAAACCCCGCTGGTCTGGGCAGGATCGAGCGAGGTAGTGTATACTTGGCGCACACTTCGTGGCTTGCCGAAATGAGTGTCATCGATCTCGCGGTTGCGTACTCCGTTCCGAATATCGGCACCTTTGGTATCGCTGTGAGATCAATGGATTACGGCGATTTCATCTTTACCAAGGTTGCACTAAACGCCCAAGGCTACAACATCACACCGTCGGATTCGACGGGCACAGTAGCCGGAACGATGATCGGTGTAGCTTACGGACGGGAGCTTACCGATAAGTTTTCGGTCGGTGGGCAGTTCAAGTACGTTACCGACAAACTTGGCGTAATGGATACGTATAACTCCAGCACCGGAATAGTTTCGCCGATGCAAGAAGCGAAACTCTCCGCAATGCTTTTTGATTTCGGCACGAGTTACCATACCGGTTGGAATGGCGTGATCCTTTCGATGACTATTCAGAATTTTGGATCATCTCAGAAAGCATCGAACGGCGTCGAGGAGTTTACCCCGCCGTTGACATTCAAGGTTGGCTTGGAAGCGGATGTGCTGCAATTTGCGCAGATGCAGAATGACATGGCTTCGGTCCGAGTCCGACTCGAAGGCGTCGATCCGCGTGACGACCGTGAGAATGTTAACGTTGGCGTGGAAGTCGAGTTGAATCCCGTCGAAAAGGTGATGTTGGCACTGCGAGGCGGCTGGGCGCGTCGCGATGTTGGCGGGATGTCATTGGGATTTGGATTAGGTATGCCGGAGATAATCGGTGGTGTAGGCGGAACGTTCGACTATTCATATTCGAACTACGGCGACATCCTCGGTTCGGTAAATCGATTCGGTCTCAGTGTAAGCTTCTAACGGTACGAGAACGCGTGCATATGGTGGCGGGGTTTGCTCTTCCCCGCCACCTTATTTCCATCCAGCACACGCGGAGTGCTGTCACAATTGGACAGTATTCCTTCTCCGGAGGCGTTCTCATGAAACTGATATCCGTTTTCCTGTTACTCGTTTCATTTGGCACCACCGTACTCTCCGCTGAACTTCCGACCATTACCGTCACGGTTTCTCCGGGGCAAATCGATCGGCCGCACGCGCCTGTTCGGGTGAACGTTGACAGTGTTCTTACGGAATACGGCGAGAACATCCAATCAAACGGATATTACCTCGTACGGGAAACCGACACAGGAGTCGTGGTCCCGAATCGTGCATCGTGGACGCGCTCAGGAAAGGACGCGGGGACGGTAATCTTTCGGAAGACGGGTACCGGTGTGAAACAGTACACCGTTACCGTATTGAATGAGCCGCCTTACGCCAGTACGCCGATACCAGTTGTCGGCCTCGGCGAGCCGATGACGTACGGGCGAACCGGGCTGGTAACACACATCGATGGGAGTTTCAACAGTCGCGTTGTTGCGGCCGACTGGGATCGTGACGGTGACATCGATCTTTTTGTCGCCGAGGGGATGGGCGGAGGCGCTACAGCAACCATGCACGGTCTTCATTACTTTGAGAATATCGGAAGTCCAGATACGCCTCTCATGGCACAACCAGCCTGGATCAATCACGATAGTGGAACACCAGCGTGTGTCGACTGGAATGGGGACGATCTACTCGACGTCATATCCGGTGGTCAACTCTTGATAAACGAAGGTCCCGTCGGCGGATTAGACTTCCGGTGCGATTCGCTCGCACTTGACGGCGTCCCGTCGTTTCAAGCGGTGGCGGACTGGAATGGCGATGGACTATTCGATCTCATACGAACCATATCAGTAGGTGGAGGCGATCCTTCACCATCGACGTGGAGCAAGGATCTGTGGAGCGGCCCGTTTACCTCGGAGGGGGTATGGAGAGGGTATGACGGACGCGGGCGTTTACTCGTCTACCGAAACGTCGGGACGATCACCGAGCCTCGATTCGGTGACGCGGACACTGTATGCATCGACGATCCCGTAGTTGGCAAGCACGTCCTCGACGTGGTTACCGGTGGAGACCCCGCGCTGGGGGACCTCGACGGTGACGGAGACCTCGATCTTCTCATCGGTAATCGGTTTGATCTTTATTGGTTCGAAAACATCGGTACCCATACGAATCCGCGATTCCGCCAAGGGTACGCACTTGACGTTCACCTCGAGGAAATCTACATCCGGCCGTTCATCGTGGACTTGACCGGAGATGGGCGCCCTGATGTCCTGATTGGACAGGAAAACGGCGACGTCAGGATACTCGAGAATCTCGGGATGGACGACGCGAATCGTCCGATTCTTCTTCCACCTCGTCCACTGCGACAACTGGACCCGTTTATCAACATGGGTAGCTGCGGTCCTTTCGATCTTGCCGACCTTAACGGAGATGGGAAACCGGACATCATCGGTGGGAACTCCTACGGAGAAGTGTGGCAATGGCTCAGTATTCCGGGCGCTCCGGAATGGACGTTCGGAGAAGGCAAACGCGTAAGCGCCGGGGGAGAACCTATTCGAGTTTATGCTGGTCCTGCTGGCTCAATTCAAGGTCCCGGAGAGGCGCGTTATGGTTATGTCGCGCCGACGTTGGTTGATTGGGATCAGGACGGCATTATCGACATGATCCTTTGCGACGTGTGGGGGAAAAACCGCTTTTACCGAGCAATAAGCTTGACATCCGACGGCCCCGTATTCTCCGCAGAGGAAATGTTACGGTTCGCCGATCCAAAAGACGTGATTAAGCCTGTCTGGAATTGGTGGAATCCGGAAGATGATGAGTTGGTGACACAGTGGCGTCAGCGCTCCCAAGCGCTCGATTGGGATGATGACGGCCTGATCGATTATATCACAATGGACCACGAGGGGTACCTCGCATTATTCGGAGCAGTCATGACTCCGCATGGTAAGAGACTTCGAGCCGCGCAGAGAATCTTTCTCGACGATCAGGGCGAGCCGTTGAGACTCAACATAGGGCTGAATGGTCGTAGCGGACGATACAAGATCAATCTCGTGGATTGGGACGGCGACGGCGATCTTGACCTTTTCCGGGGAGTAGCTGAACCTTCAGGTAACCGTCTCGTCGATCCGGAGCATGAACGTGGTACCGCGCTCTTCTGGGAGAACGTAGGCGAGATGCGTTTCGTGGCCCGCGGCGAGATCATCCGCGATCCGAACTTTCGCCTTGCTGGACATTCGGCTTCACCGCTCGCGTACGACATCGATGGCGACGGAGAGTTGGATCTGCTTATCGGTGCTGAGGACGGCCATATCTACGCATTCCATCGCGCGTTTCTCGTCCATGATTTACCAACAGTAACAATTGACGAAGTGACCGTTCACAAAACCAGGTAACTCGATCGAGGTATACGTTATTCGAGACGCTGGGGACGCAGTCGCATGAGCAAAAAAACCGTTAT
The DNA here is from genome assembly GCA_964635955.1 of uncultured bacterium. GTDB lineage: Bacteria > Latescibacterota > MWCZ01 > MWCZ01 > MWCZ01 > CAZWQW01. The sequence continues at coordinate 16,338 of CAZWQW010000044.1, forward strand.
CGCCATCGTTGTCGTTGCAGGAATCGGCTTTGCGTGGATGACTTTCGACGCGAGTCACCAAATCCTTCCCGAGCCGACGTGCACCCAATGCCATGGCCCCGGAATTCTCCAGCAAAACGTAATGCGTACCGAAGTAGGCGACCCGTTTACCGGTTCGGACGCGTGCGAACCGTGCCATAGTAATATCTACCATAGATGGTCGAGGTCTGATCACTGCCGTACAATGATGTGTCCCGGACCTACAACGGTCTTCTCCCAGTTTTCTCCCGATACCGCTCATTACGAATACCAAGGATTCACCACAAAGATGGTTTCAACAACCGCGGGCTACGAGATGATCGCACCCGACGAGGATGGCGTTGATCGTGCATGGCCGGTGGATCTCGTGATAGGTATCAGGGACCATCAGGGATTTCTTACTCGATTCCCTGACGGGCGGTATCAGGTGCTTCCAAGCACGTACGATATGCGGAAGCAGACGTGGTTCGATGCGACTGAAGGTCTGGTTGTCAGCGATCATGTGTTGCGGCCGGATGACGAATATTACTGGACGAGCCGTATGCGCTCATGGAACCGGGGATGCTTCGATTGCCATTTGAGCGGCATGCGAAAGAACTACGATGCGGAAACGAACACCTACGCGACGACGTGGCGCGATTTGGGAGTCGATTGTGAAGCGTGCCATGGCGCAGGACTAACACACGCACGTCTGAGAACCATCAAGCACAACAGAAGCACTCTTGCAGAAGACACATCACTCGTTCGTTTGCAGGACCTTTCGCCACGTCAGCAGGTAGAAGTGTGTGGCCAGTGTCACGCGCGTAAGGCGACCTTGGCTGAAGGATACACTCCGGGTGCAGACTTCCACGAGCACTATTTCCTTTACCTGCTCGACGATAATATGGTGATGCCCGACGGTAGGTTCTGGGGTATGATGTACCTCGTTCTCGCGTTGATGCAGAGTCCGTGTTTTGAGCACGGTGGAATTACGTGCACCCATTGTCACGACGCTCACGGCAGCGGGTTGCGAAACGATATTTACGCTCACTTCGAACATGACAACGAAATGTGCCTTCCGTGCCATGCGGACAAAGTCGACGATCCAAGAAGCCACACCCACCATACAAAGCCTGAAGAGGGCGGAATGACGTGCCGTAACTGCCACATGATGGAGATTCCGGCAAGTCATATGGAAATTGCTGACCATACGATTTCGATTCCCGTTCCCGAAAACACGATCGCCTTTAACTCACCAAATGCATGTACAAACTGCCATCCTGATTCGACGAATGAATGGGCGGCATTACGTATCAGCGAATGGCACGGTAGCGCTCGCCGCGATCGATGGACGCGAGCGGATGTCCTGTATCGAGCGAAGTCGATGGATACAAGTGCTGTACTGCCGCTAATCAAAATGCTCGACGATACGAGCGAAAACCTGATTTGGCGAGCGAACGCGGCGTTCATGCTCGGTGGGATGGGCGATACGCGAGCGGTGCGACCACTTCTCGCACACATAGACGAACCCGATCCGCTGATACGCCACCACGTGATTCAGGCGCTTACTCATTTCAACGACCCGGGAATCGGAGTCGCAATGGCGCGACACATCCGTGCCGAAACGAATTCACAAATACGAGTCTTGATAGCAGGAAAGCTTGGTTGGTGGTGGCGAAGCGATCTCTCACCGGACGAAAGGCGTATCGCGCAGGAAACTTGGGATCAGTATATTCGGCAAGTCAACTCGGTTCTGAGTGACTGGCCGGAAGCTCGCGTCGATCTTGGGAACGCGTTACTAAAGCGTGGCGAGATCGACGCGGCAGAACGAGAGTACCGAATCGCTTTGAATCTCGATTCGACTTTTGCGGCGGCAGAAGATGGCCTCGGAGAAGTATTTATTGAACGACGAAGATTCGGCGTAGCTCTACAGCATGCAGAACGTGCAGCGATGCTGGAACCTGAAAACGCGGGCTTTCTGGTGAATTACGCTGACGCGCTCATCCGCCTCGAACGACTTACGGAAGCTGAAGAATATCTCGCGAAAGCTATCCGTTTGGACCCAAACCTCGTATCCGGTCGAGTGAACCTCGCGTATTTGTACCACGATCGCGGAGACGATCAGGGAGCGTACGAACTTCTCAAGGAAGCCGTGGAGCTGGCTCCACGCATGACACAGGTCCAATACATGTTCGGATTAGCGGCGCGGGAGGTTGGTAGGTCTGACGAAGCCGCAACAGCGTTTGCTAACGTACTACACCTTGAACCGAGCGCCCCGATCGCCGAAGAACTTACGGCGAAATTGCGTGAATATGCCACACAGACTGGTAGAACGCCTTCCGCGTATATTCCTCCTGCAACCTTGCACGACACGCCAACGCCGAGGCTACAACTCGATCCGGACGAGGTCTGGCCAACGCGGGTTTGGCCGGATTACACACCGCGAACAACTGCCGAAGAAGTGTTTGCGCTGCATGCGCCAACGCCCGAAGCTATTCTTGATTCAGCGGCGATATGGTCGCAACGATCAGACCAGCGCTTCCTCGCCGAGGATACGCGGCGCGCGTACGGAGAGCGCGCATTAGCCCTCCTCGATACCGCGGCAGAGGATATCCAGACACTGAGAATCCGAGGATTTACGTACGCCGTACTGGCATCGATTTCTCAAGGAGTACGTGCGGACAGCCTCGCGGCTCTTAGTCAGACTGCTCTGGATGCCATCGATACGACATTGGTTCCGCGCGGTCATGCTTCTCTTATTTCGGTTGGACGAGCTTATTATCGCCTCGCCAGCGCGTACAATCACATGATGCAATACGAGCGAGCGATTCCCGCATACTATGCAGCGGCGTACCTCGTACCGGATTCGTTTACCGAAGCGATTTCGTATTTCTTCATCGGTACTTCGTGTGACCGATTAGGAAGGCGCGAAGAAGCGCTGAATGCGTACGCGATTTCAGAAGTTCATCCGAGAAACTCACCGCGAGGCGTGCGATGTTCGCGTCACGCTACGGTATATCCATTTGGGTTCATGCCGGAGCGTAATTAGTCGATTCATCGTGAGGTTTTAGTCGCCGATCGCGTGATAAGGACGGAGGTAGAACCATGAAACAATCGGCCATATTGTGTTTTGTTCTCTGTTGCTGGTTCATGACGGCCTGCAGCTCGGGCTCGAAGTCTGGAGAGGGTGTGTTCATAAGTGAATTGCGGTGGCAAGATCCGCGAACCGAGACCTATCTTGGCAGTCCAAGCCTTGTTCGCCTACCCGACGGGGCTATTCTGGCTTCACATGATTACTTCGGACCTCACGCCCCGTTCAATCACGAAGGCGAAGAATTCCTCTCTACTGTTTACCGTTCTGAGGACGACGGAAGAACGTGGAAAGAAATCACGCATCTCTCACACACCTACTGGGCGTCGCTTTTCGAACATCGTGGTTCGGCATATATCCTCGGCACCTCGGCGCATAATCGCGATATCGTGATCAGACGTTCGGATGACGGCGGATATACATGGACTGTCGCAGATTCCGACACAACGGGTCTACTGTTCGTCGGAGGACCGTCGAGAACGTCGCCGAACTATCACTGTGCGCCCGTGCCGGTGTTGGTTCACGAAGGCAGGATATGGCGCGCGTTTGAGGATAATCTTCCACATGAGGAGTTTGCTCGAGGTTTCCAGGCGCTGGTTATCAGTGCTTCGGTAGATTCCGATCTGCTCCGTGCCGACAGTTGGCGCATGTCAAACAAACTACAGTACGACGGTACCGTTGATCCACCTGAATTCGGCGATTTCTCCGGATGGCTCGAAGGTAATGTCGTCGCCGACCGGAACGGACAGGTCTGGGACGTTCTGCGAGTCAACAGCTATCCGGTTCTCAATAAGGCGGCGATGGTACACGTTAGCGACGAGGGACGAACACTCGAGTTCGACGCAGAAACCGGTTTTATAGATCTACCTGGCGGTGCGTCGAAGTTTACCATTCGGTGGGACGATACCACGGAACTCTACTGGACGATCTCGAACGATATGCAGGACGAACCTGTGCAGATTCGACGTAACCGTCTGTCGCTATTCAGTTCGCCAGATCTAACGAACTGGACAAAACGGATGACACTTCTCGAAGATCATCTTGAAACGTCACCGGAGGAATCGGTCCAAAACACCGGTTTTCAATACGTTGATTGGCAGTTCGACGGCGACGGAATCATGTATCTTGTTCGCACGGCATACGACGGCGCGCATAATTTCCATGACTCGAATCGGATAAACTTCTGTCGTACTCCCGACCTTCGAACACTTTGAAACGGGAGAAACCGATCACCGTTCTGAGAAACGCCGTTTCTTATATCCAAGGAGCGGTGTTTCTGTTTTCTCAACGGTTTGACCGATCGGGTCACCGAAACTTTTGTGTAACGACCAGACTGCGTGTTTATACGTTTAACTGCATTGCCCCGATCTCTCAAAACGTTTTACTTGAAAACAGTAACCGAAACGGTATGTATCTCGATAATCACCTGCAAAAAAATCGATGGAGGTGTTCTTGTCTAAGCTTCTCCCAATTCGCGCGGTATCCGCTCCGAATGCACTCAACGAGGCGCCAAAATACGGTTCAGCTTTCTCGCGCGCGGTTCGTGTCGATCTGCCGTGCGTCTCGATCATCTACATAAGTGGCACCGCAAGCGTCGATGAAAACGGTGCTACGGCGCATATTGGCAATTTCGCTGCGCAGTGCAAACGCACGTTTCGGAATATCGACGAATTGCTGAAGTCTGAAGGCCTTACGTGGAAACATATCGTGCGAACATCCTGCTATTTGCGAGACATCGAGCGGGATTACGAGGAATTCAACCGCGTGCGCACCGCGTTTTATGCGGAACGCGGACTCGATCCGTTGCCAGCGAGCACTGGGATACAAGCCCG
>CAZWQW010000045.1:0-16703 GCA_964635955.1 uncultured bacterium
GCGGGTAAGTCGAGTTACCCGATCGACGCGTTTACCGCGTACCTTCCACACGCTTCGTACGATGAGCGGGCGAACGTAGCGCAGTTTACCGATCGGATGGGAAATGCGGTTCAGTCGCATCTTGTCGGACCGGATATGGATACGTGGTGCGACGAACTCGCCCGCGTCATCTTCCATCACGACGAACCGCACGTCGGCTATACCGCTCCGGCGCAGTGGGAAGTGATGCGGCTGGCGAATTCGCGCGGAGTAAAGGTGCTACTGGATGGGCAGGGTGCCGACGAATCTCTCGGCGGCTACAACTTCTTCGTTGAAAGCCTCGTTGCGGATTACCTGCGCGCCGGTCATCCGTACCGCGCATGGAATATAGCGCGATCATTCGAGGACCGTCGTGGCTCCGGATTCGTGTCCGGTGGATTGCGCGCGATTCGTTCGGGAATTCGTGCGCTGCGCCCGCGCGACGAGATATTCCGTATGGAAGCGGCGGTTGCGCGGCGTGGCGTACCGCTATCCGATGATTGGCTCGACGAACGTGGGTCAGTATGTGTGCCGTCGATCGAGCGGGGGAATTCCCGACTCGAATCAGAAATCGCGACCGCGCTGCAAGTAACGATGCTTCCAGCCCTTCTTACGTATGAAGATCGGGCGAGCATGGCTTTCTCAATTGAGTCGCGCGTGCCGTATCTGGACCATCGCCTCGTGGAGCTTGCCTTCCAACTACCGCGCCACCTCCGCATCGACGGTACCCGAACGAAGGTGATCCTCCGACGAATCATGGACGGACGCTTACCGTCTGAGATTGTCGACGCGAAGCAGAAGAAGGTATTCGGAACACCATACCAACTCTGGTTCAGTAAATCGCTTCGTGATTTTGCCCTGTCGATTTTGGATGACCGTCCGTTTCGGGAGCGTCGGTTCGTTGACAGGAAGAAACTCGATCGGTGGTTTGGTTCGTGGGACGGGGCTGCGAATAACCGCAGAGCCGCATATCAGGTTTGGAATCTGGTCAATCTGGAGCTGTGGTTCCGTATTGTCATCGAACGGACGCTCTTCGTCACTCCTGCCGAGCGAAGGTAGTCCAAACAAAAAAAAGGCGAACCGAAACTCGATCCGCCTTGCGCGTTGGTTTATGCGAGGGATATTACTCAGCGGGATTCCCTTCGTCGTCGAGGATTTCCGAATCGTACGCACGCCCGACCCTCCCATCGCAGGCACGGGCGCATTCGTGCTGGTAAATCCGTTCTCCCGCAGGTGACGGATAACTCGCCGTAACACACGCGGTACACAGGTGTTCGTGCTGCATACCAATCGATGGCGCGATATCCTGAACGGGCAGGTACCGGAGCGAATCAGCACCGAGTCGTTCCGCCATTTCAATGCTTACTCGATCGAGATCTTCCCGCGTATACCCCTTCGTCAGGTAGCTTGGGGCGAACAGTTCGCCGAGCGTCGACATGTCTATCCCATAGAAGCACGGCGCAATCACGGGCGGTGAACCGATTCGGATGTGTACTTCGCGCGCCATCCCCTCGCGTCGCGTCCGTTCAACGAGGCCGCGTAGTGTTGTCGAACGAACGAGGCTGTCTTCCACCAGAAATACACGCTTCCCTTTCATGACGCTGGGGAGCAGCGTGTATTTACGACGGACTTTCTGCGCACGATCTTCGCCTTCGATGAACGTTCGGCCAACATAGCGATTCCGAACGATTCCTTCGAGCGAGGGCAAGCCAAGCGAATAGGCGAACGCGTCACCGATCGGCTTGGCCGTATCCGGCACCGCGACGACGACGCAATCCTCGTCCATCTCCACGTATTCATCGCGCGCCAGATTCGCGCCGAGCTTCCAGCGCGCATCGTATACGGTGCGTCCGTCCATGACGCTGCTGACGTGCGCGAAGTAAACCCACTCGAAGAAACAGTGATGATGCGCCCGCTGTTCGGTAAACCGTTCGACGTGAACGGTGCGAGTGGGATAGTCGACCCAGACCATCTGTCCCGGTTCAACATCGATAACATTCTCGATGCCCATGTTCTTCAATGCGACGCTCTCGGACGAAATCGCGAATACGCCGTCGTCGCGTGTTCCGTAACAGAGCGGACGAATCCCAAGTGGATCGCGCGCGGCAACAAGGTCGCCGTCCGCATTGAGGAACATGATGTTATATGCACCGTCGAGATCCTGAGTGAGCTCGCGGAAAACGTTGACGAGTGGTGGCTTCGTTTCTCCTCGTAATGCGTATGCGATGTGATGGGTGAGTATCTCAGTGTCAACGTTGTGCACCATGTGATACCCGCGAACCTTTGTGAGATGGTCGCGGAGGTGGGCGTAGTTCGCGAGGTTTCCATTGAACCCGAGGGAAAACCATTTCCACGTTCGCGCATGCTCTCGCTCGAACGGCTGGGCGTATTCGGCCTTATCGCGACCGCTTGTTGCGTACCGCACGTGACCGATTGCCGCGATTCCCGCGTATTCGTTGACTACGGATTGCGCTTTCGCCGCGTGAGTAAGCCGAAACACTTCGCGGACCGATCCCGAATCCTTGTGTGTCATGAGAAGATGCGTGCGATTCGGGTCGAAGGAGGTCACTCCCGCGCCGAGTTGCCCGCGATGTTGCAAGTCGAGAAGCGCCGACGGTATCATCGGCGTCACCGAGCGATCGGAGTTCCGATCGAGATTGTAGATCCCGATGATACCGCACTCGTCCTTCGCTTTGTCAGGTAATACGGCGTCGGGTTTGGTACAAGGCGTGAGAGAAGGAGAGATCATCGGAAGAGAACGGGTCGAAGGTTTTTTTGAATCGGTCACCGACGTTCCTCGTGGCGTGCAACGGTTTCGTAGTTCAGCGGTAATAAAGCCCGCATATGCGATACACCGGCCTCCCGCGGTATTCGGGTCGCTCTTGCTTCGGCAAGAAAGAACGAACATTAAATGTGCCGAATTTTCCTCGTCGCTCATAGGGTACGATGAGGAATCGCGTGTGGAGATCTTGACGCAGGTCATTTGGTATGTATATTGACTAACCAGACGGTTGAACCAATTGGTCAGTCAATGTAATCATACCAAGGAATACAGTTCTCAGATCAAAGGAGAGCGTGTGGATACCCGCGAAAAGATTATGATGACGGCGTACGAGGTGTTTGTCGAGAAAGGATTCGCCGGTGCGCGTACCCAAGAGATTGCCGACCGCGCAGGTGTCAATAAGGCGATGTTGCACTACTATTTCGGCAACAAGGAGAATCTCTACGCGGAAACGATCATCGCGACACTCGGTAAACTGTTTGCCGAAATCCGTCCGGCGTTCGACGATTCCGGTTTTTCCGACGAAGACCGACTACGACGGTTCGTTACGGGGTACGTCGACTTCATATCGGCGAATCCGGGTGTGCCGCGTCTGCTCGTACAGGATATACTGAGCGGCAATAGCAAGCTTCCCGGTCTCTTCGAAACGGCATTCGAACGGGTCGGTGTTACGCGAACCTTCCCTATGGTCGCGGTCCTCGAGAAAGGTATTGAGCGCGGGACATTTCGGCCGCTGAGTATTCAGCACACGCTGATATCGATCATCGGAATGTCGTTGTTCTACTTCATCGGAAAGCCGATTGTGGACCGCGTTCTGGAAGTGGATGACGCGGATACGACGGGGTTTCTCGAAGCACGAAAAGAAAACATCGTAGAGATACTTCTTCACGGCATACTCACACGGCGCGGCGACGATCGCGTCGGCTCGAAGGGAGCGGTATGAACCTCAAACCTATGATTTGGGTAGGCGTACTTGGCATTATTGCTTCGGTACTCGCCGCGTGTGGAAGTAACGAAGCCGATGGGACGATCGAGGCATCGGGAACGATCGAGGCTACACAGGTCAACGTAGCGGCGCAGGTGCCTGGTATCATCACGGCGGTATATGTCGAGGAAGGCGCGATCGTCGATAGTGGCGCTGTCTTGTTCCAGATTCGACACGACGATTTGTCGATACAGCGTGAGCAGGCGGTCGCACGGCAACAGCAAGCACGTGCGAACCTTCGACAGGCAGTGAATGGCCCGCAGCCGGAAGACTTCCAACAGGCACGCGCTGCACTCCGTCAATCCGAAGTGCAACGCGATGCTGCGCGAACGGAGCTTCGTCGCGTCGAGCCACTTGCAGCAGCGGGAACAGTGCCATCGAAGCAACTGGATGATGTGCGTGCGCGTGTTGACGCGGCCGAAGCGGCGGTCGATGTCGTCCGCGCACAACTCGCGCGACTTGAAGCGGGCACTCGGCAGGAGCAGATCGACGCGGCAAGAGCGCAGGTTGCGTTAGCTGAGGCGCAGATTCACCAGATCGAACAGAAGATCGAAGATTGCACGGTGCGCTCGCCGGTGCGTGCAACGGTTACCGATCGTCTTATGGAACCGGGTGAAATGGCGAACATGGGGAGCGTCGTGATTACGCTGACATCGCTCGATCCGGTATGGTTACAGATCTATCTGACCGAGGTCCAGATTGGCATGATTCGGCTTGGGCAACCAGCGCAGGTTTACATCGATGCTGCGCCTGATATCGGCCGAACGGGTTTCGTCCAGTACGTATCACCGAACGCGGAGTTCACTCCCAAAAACGTCCAGACGAAGGAAGACCGGGTAAAGCTGGTTTTTGGTGTGAAGATTCGCGTTGATAACCCGGATGGGCTACTCAAGCCGGGGCTTCCCGCGGACGCAGTTATTATGCCGGAGACGTGGTCGAACGGGAGCACGCGCTGATGAGTTCCGCGATTGTGACGCGTAGGTTGAAAAAGTGGTTCGGCGACGTTCGCGCGGTTGATGGTGTAGACCTTACGGTCAATCGTGGCGAAATGCTCGGTATCGTCGGCCCCGACGGAGCTGGGAAGACCACAACGATACGGATGCTCGCAGGCGTGCTGATGCCGGACGCAGGCGATGCGACGCTGCTCGGTTACGATCTGTGGACCGACATGGACGAGATCAAGCGGCATATTGGGTATCTCTCACAACAATTCAGCCTCTACACCGACCTGTCGATTGATGAAAACATCGAGTTCGCGGCCCAGATACACGATGTGACGGATTTCGCCGACAGACGCGAAGAGCTTCTTGAGTTCACGCGATTGACGCCATTTCGTAAGCGATTCGCTGGGCGTCTCAGCGGCGGAATGAAACAGAAACTCGCGCTCGCATGCACGCTCATTCACGAACCGGACATCATTCTGCTCGATGAACCGACAACCGGTGTCGATCCCGTATCACGCCGCGATTTCTGGCTCATCCTCGCAGACCTCCTCCGTCGAGATATCGCCATTGTCATGACGACGCCGTACTTGGACGAAGCCGAACGTTGTCACCGTGTCGCGCTTATGTACGAAGGCCGCGTGATTCGAAACGATACTCCGGAGGCGATCATTGACGCGGTCAGAGGTGACGTGATGGAAATACGGGCCGATCGACCTCACGAGGCGTATATCGTATTGCGCGAGCAGCTCAGTGAAACAACGGTGCAGTTGTTTGGGGAGCGAATACACGTGCTCGTCGAGAACAGCGGTGCTGACGAATCGGCGAAGCACTTTCGAACGCTACTCGAAGCCGCGAATATCTCGGTCGCGGATATCAGGCGAATAACGCCTTCGCTGGAAGATGCGTTTATCGAACTCGTATCGGCGCAGCGTGCAGACGACCGACCAGTGAACGTGAATGAGGGATGACGTCATGACCTCTATACATCGGATTCGATTCCGCAAAAATGTTTTTCTAATCGCACTCGCGGGAATGATGACGCTTCCGGCTCTCGGATACGCTCAGGCTGTCGAAGCACTCAGTCTCCAGGCTGCGCGAACACGATCGCTTGCCAGTCATAGTGAGATATTGTCGGTAGAGCAGGCGGTTAACGCTGCACGAGCAGGCGTCCGAGAAGCGCGTGCAATCCGTCTGCCGAGTGTTGGACTGTCGGCCAACTATGCACGTCTGAGTGATATTCCCGATCCGACGGTGAGCGTGCCGATGCCTGGTGGCGTGCAGTCGATTCAAATCGCACCGGTAATACTCGACCAGTACAGCGTAAAAGCATCAGCGCGCGCACCGTTGTTTACGGGCTTTCGATTACAGAACGCCGAGAAAGCAGCTTCGGCTTTCGCTTCGGCCGCGCAACACGACTTCGATGCGACCCGCGAAGACATTTCGTTCGCTGTCGAAGACGCTTACTGGGCGGTGTTCGGAACGCGTCGAGCCGTCGAGACGATACGCGAGACGGTTCGTCTGGTGGAGGTGCACCGCGCGGACGTCGAGCGACTACGCGACGTCGGTTTGGTAACGCAGAACGATGTTCTTGGTGCTGACGTGCGCCTTTCCGAAGCGCGCTTACGGTTGGCGATAGCAGAGCATCGTGCGGAGCTTGCCGAGGCAACACTTGCGGACCTGACCGGGCTTGCACCGGGAACAACCATCTCGCTTCTCGATACGCCGTCGGTGGCTACGAGAGTGCTTCCGCCAGTCGATACCCTCCATACAGCTGCGCTGCGGCAGCGACCGGAGATACAGGCTCTCGATTTGCGTATGGAAGCGCTGAATCTACGTGCGGATGTAACACGAGGCGAGCGATATCCGACCGTTGCCCTTGGTGCTGAATACGCGTACGCACGGCCGAACCAGCGCATCTTCCCGGCGAAAGATCGTTGGGACGATACATGGATGGTCGGTGTTGGTGTAGAATGGACGGTATGGAACTGGGGCGCGACGAGCGCGCGGGTCGGGAAAGCGAAGGCGGAAGCACAGCGGATCGCTGAACAGCGACATGGTATGATCGATGCAATACGACTCGGTGTACTCAACGCGTACCTCGGTGTCGTCGAGGTGGATCGCCGTCTGAGTCTCGCCGACGTCACGGTAACGCAAGCGCGCGACCACGAACAAGGTTTACGCGAACGATTCCGCGCCGGTGACGCAACGAGTACACAGGTGCTGGATGCGGAAGTTGCCCTCGAGCAGGCCAAACAAACGCGTATTCAGGCGCTCGTCGACAGCGAAATCGCGTGGGCGCGACTGGAACGAGCAGTCGGAGGTCGGCTGCGATGATTCGGTCCGAAGACATGATCATCCGTGCACGAGATCTCACGAAGCGCTTCGGGGACTTCGTAGCGGTCGATAGCGTTTCGCTCAGCGTCAAACGCGGCGAGATCTTCGGATTTCTTGGACCGAACGGTGCAGGAAAGAGTACGACGATCCGCATGCTTGCCGGTATTCTCGCACCGACGTCGGGAACTGCCGAAGTCGATGGTTTCGACGTCGGGAAGCAGCCGGATCGCGTGAAAGAACGTATCGGGTACATGTCGCAAAAATTCTCTCTCTATCCAGACCTTACCGTATGGGAGAACATCCGATTCTACGGAGGTATCTATCGGCTACCTGCCGCAAAAGTGCGTGAACGTGGGCGATGGGCCGTCGAAATGGCAGGTTTGAGCGGTCAGGAAGATCGTCTCACCGGGCAGTTGAGCGGTGGCTGGAAACAACGCCTCGCGCTCGGCTGCGCGATACTTCATGAACCGCCGATGCTCTTCCTCGATGAGCCGACATCAGGTGTCGATCCGATCAGTCGACGGCGTTTCTGGGATCTGATTTACCGACTGGTAGAAACCGGAACGACGGTGTTTGTCACGACACATTTCCTCGACGAAGCCGAGCATTGCGATCGACTCGTGCTTATCTACCGCGGACAGGTGATATCGCTTGATAGTCCGGCAGCACTGAAGCGTGACGTCGACGGCGTGGTACTCAATGTCGTGTGTGACCACACCGACGATGTGACAGAAATGCTCCGAGATGAGGGATGGGCGCGACAGGTCGCGCTGTTTGGATCATCGGTACATGTGTTGGTTGACGACGAGGATGCGGGATCGCGGAAGGTCCGTGAAGCACTTGACGCGCGCGGTATAGAGATCAAAAGTATCGCGCGGATAGACCCGACGCTTGAGGATGTCTTCATCCAACAGATCGAGCTGGCTGACCGTAACGAAGCAGTTCAATTGACTTCGGTGAAGGGGTAGCCCCAATGCTTCGCCGGATATACGGTGTGTCTCTCAAAGAGATACGACAGCTTCGCCGCGACAGCAGAACCTTGGCGTTATTAACGATTTTTCCTGCACTTATGCTCGTGCTGTACGGTTACGCACTCACGTTCGACGTCAAACATATCCGGTTGGCGGTGCTTGATTACGATCGAAGTGCGACGAGTCGAGAGTTCGTAAACGGATTTTTCCGGTCGGATTACTTTGACTACGCCGGGGCATTAGAACGACTTAGTGATGCAGACCGGTTGCTCGACGCCGGTGACATCCGCGCGGTGATTGTCGTACCGCCAGATTTCGGTGCGAGTATCGAACAAGGCGAGCGTGTAGGCGTGCAATTGCTCGTCGACGGTGCGAATGCGAACACCGCCGGTATTACGAGTGGTTACGTCAATCTGAGGGTACGTGAGTTTACTATCGCACGTGTGAGTGATCGTATGCAGGCGCTCGGCATGCCCGTGGTGACTTTGCCAATCCAAATCGAGCAACGGGTCTGGTATAATCCGACGTTAGAGACGTCGAAGTTCCTCGTTCCGGGTCTGATCGGATTCTTGCTCATGCTTGTAGGCGCGGTGAGCACGTCGATGTCGGTTGTTCGTGAGATCGAGCGGAATACCATGGAGCAGATTGTCGTAAGCTCTGTGCGGTCAGGTGAGTTCGTTGTCGGTAAGACACTCCCGTACGTGGCGGTTGGGTTCGTTACAGAAACCGCAACGATCGTCTCGGCGATGGTGCTTTTCGGGATGCCGTTCAAGGGGAGTGTGGGATGGCTTTTCGTCGCGAGCTTTGCATTCCTGCTCTGTGCACTCGGAGTCGGCCTTCTCATTTCGTCGATCGCTGAGACGCAACAAGTCGCCTTTCAGATTACGGTGATTACGACGCTACTTCCATCGGTGTTGCTATCCGATTTCGTGTTTCCGATCGCGAGCATGCCGAAAGCTCTCCAGTTATTCACCTACGTACTACCGCCGCGTCATTTCATCGTGATTCTGCGCAGCATCATACTGAAGGGGAGTAACGTGGAGGCGTGGCTCGCAGAATTGCTCTTTCTCGTCGGATTCGCCGCTATCATACTTACTGTCGCATCGTTGCGACTGCGCGCGCGCTTGCGGAGGTCGTGATGCGTCGAATTCTTGAGATCATTCGGAAGGAGTTTCTTCAGGTACGTCGCGACCGGAAAATGCTGCCGATCTTATTCATCGCTCCAGTGATTCAGTTATCGCTCCTCGGATACGCAGCAACCACCGATTTGCGGAACGTGCCGGTGGTTGTGGCGAATCTCGATCGGTCGGCGGAGAGCCGCGAGCTTCTCAACGCGTTCTCGTCGAGCGGCGATCTCGTTCTGAGACATTATGTGGATTCCCCGGCGCATATCGATCGGTACCTTGATCGAAACGACGCTGATATCGCGATCGTCATTCCTGTGGATTACGCGGAAAACCTCCGAAGCGGTCGTACGGCGAGCGTTCAGGTATTGGTCGACGGAACAAAGGTGAACGCTACGAACGCGCTCAATCAACTCGCTGCCGCCGTCGGTACGCATTCTCAATCGCTTGTAGCGCGGCGATTTGCATCGAGCGGATTGACGATACAGCGGCCCGAGGTCAACGTCGAAACGCGGATGTGGTACAATCCGGAGCTATCGAGTAGAAACTTCATGGTTCCGGCGGTGCTGGCGCTCGTTCTTATGATTATCACGATGCTTGTGACCTCGATGGCGATCGTGAAGGAGCGGGAAAACGGCACCATGGAGCAGATTGTCGTTACGCCGATTCGGTCGAGCGAGCTCATCCTCGGGAAACTGATTCCGTTTTTCCTCATTGGCATCGTAGAAGCGATGCTCGTGCTTGCGATAGCGGTATGGTGGTTCAACGTTCCGCTTCGCGGTAGCGTGCTGCTGCTCATGGCATTTTCGCTGCTGTTTATCGTCAATGCGCAGGGGCTTGGACTGTTCGTATCGACAATCTCGCATACGCAACAGCAGGCGATGATGACATCGGTGTTTTTCGTGATGCTACCGATGATTTTGCTCTCGGGTTTCGTATTCCCCATTGAGAACATGCCCGAACCGATACAATGGGTAACCTATCTCATGCCAATGCGCTATTTCCTCGTAATCGTGCGCGGAATCTTTCTGAAAGGTGTCGGTTGGGAGGTATTGTGGCCGCAAGTCGTCGCACTTGGTGCGTTCGGTATTGCGATTCTGTGGCTTGCGATAGCGCGATTCCAGAAGCGCGTCGATTGATGGTTCGTCGCTACCGGTAGGGACACTTGCCCCGTTACTCGCGTTCGTATACGTTCGTGCTCGATAATCGTGCTATCGTATCTCTCGAAGAGGTGTAACATGAGAGCGGAGTGGACAAAGCCTGTTGTGCAACCGTTTACCGGTCAAAAGATTCCAGCGTACCTCCATGGTGTTATCGCGCCGATGTTCACGCCGACGAATTCCGACGGAACCATCGACGACGCCGGCACGCGCGCATGGGTTGATTATCTCATCTCAACCGGCGCGATTACGACCCTGTTCCCCCGGTGCGGGCTGGGACGGATGTATCAGTTTTCGTACGCCGAGGTGAAGCAGATCATCGATATCACCGTCGACCACGCCGGTGATCGCATACCGGTAATGCCGGGGACGATGGGCGAATGGCACAATGATCCGAAGAATCGACCTGATCCGAACGTGTTTACACGGCAGAGTATCGAGCTTTCCCAGTACGCCCAATCAAAAGGCGTTCTCGCGATTGTGCTCGTGCTACCGTCGGCGCTCGCGCCGAAAGACGGAGTGCCGCTCGAAGACACGATCGTCGAATACTTTACCGCAGTGGCGCGCGAGATCGACGTTCCGATTGTCATCTACCAACCGCCGGGCCTCGATCCGAAGTATCTCATGACACCGTCGCTATTAAAGCGGCTTCTCGAGATAAAGAATATCGCCGGTATGAAGTACTCGTCCGGTGACCTCCCGCGTCTGAGTCGTCTCGCAATGGCTGCGAAGGGGTCCAATTTCGCACTGATTGCCGGTGACGAACTGGCGTTTCTCTATGCAATGACACTCGGTGCGACAGGCGTAATCGGGCAGGGTTCGACGCTGAATCCGGAAACGCTTCGGGCTGTATACGATCGTATGATGGCGGGTGATATCAACGGTGCGCGAGAAGCGCAGTTCGATTGCGTCCGCGCGATTGATATAGCCGAAGGACTTGACATCCCCACGGCCGGACTCATGTATGCGGCGTTGAAGGGAATCAAGGTACAGCCTTATACGAAGATGGAAGCGAAGCCGATCTACGGTGGACCTGCTGGAGTCTCGATTTCGGATGAGACGATCAAACGGTTCGCCCGAGAAATGGACGCGTTGCGAGCGAAATACCAGTAATTTAGGCGTAGAGTGAAGCGAAACGCGGCGGAATGGGACATCCCATTCCGCCGTGCTGTGTTTCAGAGGTAGGAACCGTTCGACGATGCTGGCGGTACGAATCGATAGAGTTGCGCCGGACGATGCGGACCGTCGCGCCGAAACCCTTCCGTGCGCGCTATCCAGTCTTTGCCGCGAATTTTCTTCCGGAAGTTACGTTTGTCAATGGCTTTCCCGAGAATGATCTCGTACACACGCTGGAGTTCGCTCAGGGTGAATTCCTCGGGAAGTAGTTCGAGTCCGACCGGTGTGTAGTCGAGCTTATTCCGGAGGCGTTGTAGCGTCGTCTCGATGATTCTCTCGTGATCGAAAGCGAGACATTCCAACTCCGGAACCGGTGTCCACGCGATATCCTGCTCGGCATGTCCGGCGCGCAGTACCGTCGTCGTGTCGACCGGTATCAAAGCGTAGTATGCAACGGTTATAATGCGTTGGCGTGGGTCGCGATCGGGTTCGCCGAATGTATAAAGCTGTTCGAGGAAGATATGCGATATGCCGGTCTTTTCACTGAGGGCCCGGCGCGCGGCGTCTTCAAGCGATTCCTGAATGTGTACGCGTCCGCCCGGAAGTGACCAACAGCCTGCGAATGGTGCATTCCGACGTTTCACCAGGAGCACATGCAGCACGTCGTCGAGTATCGTCAAGACGACGAGATCGACACTGATCGCCGGATGATGCTCGCCGGCTGACGTCGGTATCGAGTCTGGCATAACGTCTACGCTCCATGCAGGATGATGCCGATATTGCTGGACTTTGCGGTGCCGTTTGTCTACCCGCTTCGTCTCGCTGAAGATACGGTGTAACGACTTAGTGTGTCAAGCACACGAACCCCTCTTGGATCACCATCACATCAGTCCGAAAACCGTTGTATCTGCCTTGGTTCTCTATCTCGTTCTTTGTTCTATCGAATCACGGGTAGATCATGCGCGTGAACCGGTTACTCGAAAGGTATGAAGATGACGATTGAAACTCACGGAATGCTCGATGTGAAGCGCTTCGGTGCGTGCGGTAATGGACGAACGGACGACACTGACGCCATACAAGCCGCGATATCGGCGTGCGCCGAATCCGGTGGCGGAATCGTGTTTCTCCCAAAAGGACGATATCGCATCGACGGCGCTTTGGAATTAAAACGCGGTGTGATACTTCGCGGAGCTGGTGGAGCGGTCGACGGATGGGGCATGCCGACAGTGCTGGAGGTGTATAATCGCGAGAAGTCCGCAATTACTGCTACGTGGCAGAGCGGTGTACAGTACCTTGAGTTCTACTATCCCGAGCAGCGGCTTGAACCCAACGGTTTGGTTCCCTATCCGTGGACGATTTTTGGCAGCGGAGAAAACATCTCCGTTATCGGCGTATCATTGCGGAATTCGTACGACGGGATCAACCTGACGCAGGCGTGTCGGCATCTCGTGCGGGATGTACACGGAAGTCCGCTACATACGGGATTGTACGTCGACCAGTGTTACGACGTCGGGCGTATCGAGAACGTTCACTACTGGCCGTTTTGCGGACCGGAACGACACGAGGACTTCTATCTGAACTGGCTACCACACAATAGTACCGCGTTTGTGTTCGGGAGGACGGACTGGGAATACGTGTACAACACCTTCTGTTGGGGGTATCGAGTCGGTATCCACTTTATTCAAACCGAACACGGTTCGGCGAACGGGCAGTTCCTCGGCGTCGGCGTCGATGCTGCGGAGGAATGCATCGTCGTCGACCAGATCAACGATCACACCGGTGGCGTACTCATTACGAATGGCGAACTCGTTCCACTCATGGCCGAGAACTCCGCGGCTCTGGTGGTGAAGGATACGAATACCGGCTTTATCTCGCTGACGAACTGCGGTGTGTGGGGACCGTCAGATAACATCGCGCGTATTGCGGGTAAGGGTCGCGTGTCCGTTAACGGCTGCAACTTCATTCAGTGGGATAAGAACAAACGCGACGCGGCTGCAATCGACGTATCGGGAGGTACGGTTTCGATCGTAGGCAACCATTTCGATAAGCCGATGAACCGGCAGATGACTGCGCCCCAAGTCGCGATTCGTGAAGGAACGGTATCGGCGGTGGTTACGGCGAATGTATGCGAGGGGCCGTGGAATGCCGTGAACGAGATCGGTGAGCGTGCTCAGATAGGCTTGAACGCCGGGACGTAAATCGAATCGCTACTCAGTGTACGAGTAGATCCAGTATCGAAACTCGTTCCAGCCGATCTCCGATTTGTTCTGCAGCCGAATCGTGACGCGGTCCTTACCGGCGGTGAACTGCGCGGGTATCTCGAACTCATCCTCGAGCCACGTTCGTCTGGCGTGGTGCGCCGGCATCCGCCATTCTCCTACGTGCTCATTGTCTACCAATACGCTGACACACTGCTCAGGTACTACGCGGGTCCGTTCGCCATCGAGCCGGTCTCCGCGTGGAAACTCACCGTCAGAACGCCGGCGAATCCTGATTCCGCGGTTTTCCGCGTGAACTGTCGCGACATACGTCGCGGAACCCTTGAATACGCGACCCACATCGTCAATACCGGCGATTTCGTACCACGACTCGGGTACATCGCCTGCTTGGTGCTTCTGTTCGATGATCTGGTCATTACCCTCATAGACAAGCGTGCGATGTCCCTCCCACAAAACCCCATCCACGTTCGTAGTTCGTACCGAGTTACTGACTGCTATTACGTCGCTCAGTACGAGTACCGGCTCGTCGTTATGGTAGGTAAACGCAACGCTTTCGTAATACGAGGGTGTGTCGCCGATCGGGCCGTGTTCGATATCGAATCGAAGACTTCGGTAAAACGGCACTGAGTCGGTGAGATGAAAACGGTACATCGTCGTATGGTCGTCAATATCTCGGCTGTGCTCGGTGTAACCGTGCGCCGGGAACGTGAACACGCGGTCTTTTGGGAGAACGTCATACCATCCCCAGTTGAAATACTCCTCCGTTCCCGTGCTTCCGCAGAGAAACGCCTTCGCGTCGTCGATATAGAAATGCGCATCACCTTCGA
This sequence comes from uncultured bacterium, assembly GCA_964635955.1. Taxonomy (GTDB): domain Bacteria; phylum Latescibacterota; class MWCZ01; order MWCZ01; family MWCZ01; genus CAZWQW01. The sequence goes on from CAZWQW010000045.1 coordinate 14,481, forward strand.
GGTAGTGACGCACCAGATGGTTCCACTCGCGACTGAGAACGCGCGAGGACATACGCATTACGCAGCCGACATACCGTCCGTGTCCGCGCACATCGACGAGAGTGTAATCGCGATTGTCGATGGTGCCATTCTCCGTCCGCCAGTAGGCGTGGAAGTAGGCGAAGCGCTCCGGCACATCATCATCGACGACGAACTCCCATCTGACATTGCCGACGAGTTTGCGACCAACGTTTATCAGTTCCGCTCGTACGCTCCGCGCGAACGGCATCGGAAAGCGGCAATAGAACCAACCATCATCGCCCTCGCCAATCGGAATCGAACGCGGAGGCGTCCGCTCCAACGGAATGTGCATTTCCGTCCCTTCGAAGACGTTTCGGTACGGCTTACTTTGGGCAATCTGTTCCGTATCGGGATATCCCGCGCCGAAGAACAGTCCGATCGGTGCGTATACGGCGTGGATCGGTTGCTCATCCCACCAAATGCGCAGGCGAAGGTTTCGAAGCGTTTCGGGCGATCGGTCAGGGAGGTGCAACCGCATCCATCGAATTGTACCGCCGGTATTGCGGTCGAGAATGTTGACCGCGCTGTAGGGCGGGATATCGCCAGATCCGGTACATACGTCTTTGGGCTCGAAGGCAGGTACTCGTGACGGATTCGCCCAGAGTTCAGTGTCGAGTAACGCAGTATCGGGTACATCGAGGTCGCTGTCGTCTGCGTAGACATGGACCCAAAGGTTGTAAAAGTGGTACGATTCGAGCCTCTCCGGCGCGACGACGCGCACACGTTTATGAAAGCGAATCGGTACGTACGACCACGCGCTTCCGTGACCGATCGTTTCATTAGCCACAAGGTGTGCTGGAGCAGACGGATGTTTTCCGGAATACAGATCGTTGAACGGCGCGGAAAAGATCAGTTCCTCATCGTCGTAGATGCGAAGTTCCGTGTTAAAGCCGATCGTACGGACGAGCACGATCGTACCCGGTCCTTCGTGCTCGAACAGGACCCAGCCGTCGTCAGCGCGGCAGAGATACGAATAGGTGCTATTAAACCCGTCGTCGTTACCACCATGGACATCGTGGCTATCGGTAATTCGAAGCCACACACCTCGTGGCGGAGTTACGAGTGAATCGAGAAGGCCGTTACTCATACGATCCAAGTTCTTTCGCTAAATCGACGAAACGCTGGAAATCTTTCAGACTCACCGAGTCGGGTACGGAGTGATCGGAGCTGAGTACATATCCGCCATTCTGCTTTACGATGGGGACAACACGCCGCATTTCTTCCTCAAGAGCGTCCATGTCGGTGAAGTTTACCGCATTGATACCGCCGTGGAGGGCGATTTTGTCGCCATATTGTTGTTTCAGTTGGATGGGGTCCATGCCCGCCTTCACTTCGAGCGGGTTGAGCATGTCGACACCGATATCGATGAATTCGGGCACGAACGGTCGCACGTCGCCGCACGAGTGCAGATGCACCTTTATTCCGTGGGAGTGCGCCCAGTCACACGCGCGTTTGTGAACCGGCTTCAGGATATTCCGGTACATGTTCTTACTGAAAAACTGGTTTTGTTTAAACCCGAGGTCGTCCGGCCAGCCGATCGCATCAAATCGATATCCTGCGTCCCAAACCTTCTGAAACAGTGCGATATCCAAGTCGACCATGTGGCTGAAGATATCGACGAGCCACTCGGGGTCTTCGACCATGGCGACCAGGACGCGTTCTGTTCCGATGAACCATGAGTGTGTCACGTCGAAACCAAACCAGAAGCCAGCGGTAATCCATCGCGCTTCTTCTCGCCAACCCTTGTAGTGTTGTTCGAGGTGTTTCCAATTGACACGGTCGAGGGCCGGTTGCATTCGCTCTTTTGCCGCTTCCCACGAGTCTCGGTCGGTGACCGTAAAATCGAGGAACTCGGGAACGCCGCCTGCATGCTTCCACGATTTGAGTGTTGCGCCCCAGTTCGTGGTGTGAACCGTGTATTCGTCGGTCTCTTCAATGACTTGCGAGGGGTACCGCGGGCTATTGTCCACGCCGATACCCGCGAATTTGTCCAGTTTGAAGTAATCAGCCCAGTCGATGTTTGCGGGCAAACCTTCCCGTTGCCATCGCTCGAGCGTCGAACCCCACGGGCTGTCGGTAATGGGCACTCGATCCGCTTCTCGATGCTCGTACATACGCTGCATACGTTCGTAGGTTGTCATCTCAGCCATTCCAGATGCTCCT
>CAZWQW010000045.1:16803-21058 GCA_964635955.1 uncultured bacterium
GTTATGCGCGACGACGGTACGTCGTACCTTTCCATGTAAACCGTCCGAAAACACCCCAAATCGCGGATATCATGATGTAGTACGAATGAACGACGTCGCCGACCCAGAAGTATTTCATCAGGTCGCGCTGTCCAAGTTTTTCGGTGCCTTTATTCATTACACGGTAATCGACGGCCATTTTGGCAGCGATAAGCGGGACGAACGCCGCCATGCGGCGCGGCATGAGCACGATAAGTGGAAGAACCACCATCACGCCGAGCATCAGTGCTCCCGCCGCGAAGAGAAACGGTTTCAATCCGATGTTGTACCCGGTGAGTTTCGATGCCCAACGCGCGCGTTGGCGGAGAAACGCGTTCACGGATGGCACGGGTTCGGTTTCGACGAAAGTGTCCTCTGTTGTTGCCGCGACGATTTTCCAATCGGTAAGGCGCTTGACGCGGTGGAGAAACAGGTCGTCGTCGCCGCTGACGAGTGCGTCAGAATCGCCGAATCCGCCGATTTCGCGCCAGACTTCACCGCGGTATGCGAGGTTGCTCCCGGTCCCGCTGATGATCTCACCGTTCCCGATAGCGCCAGCACTAATGATGCGGTGTGAGAGATAGTCGATCGCTTGGAGCCCCTGGAACCACGAGCGCGGTTTCGTATATCGCGTATGGCCTACGACAACGCCAACGCCGGGTTCAAAGTAGCGGATCATTCCCGAAAGCCATCCGGCCGGCTGAATGCAGTCCGCATCGGTCGTAACAATAATGCTCCCGAGTGCGCGTTCGATTCCGCGTGTGATGGCGTGCTTTTTCGGTGCGACACCATCGGGAACCTGATCGATTTGCACAAGACGAACGGTCGGGTGTTCAGCGCGAATCTTATCTACGATAGCTGCGGTGCGATCGGTCGACCGATCGTCGACAACGATGATCTCAAACAGGTATGACGGATAGTCCTGTTTCAGAAGACAATCGAGACACCGCCGGATAGTGTCCTCTTCATTGCGTGCAGGAACGATTACGGATATCGTCGGCTCGTCAGAAGAATCGCCGGGGCATAGGTGGTCGAGACCGCGGACGATCTTGAGAAGCTTCACTGCGTATGCGGCGAGGATTGTCGCCATCACAAGCCAAAACGCCATCGTCAATCGTCTTGTGTTGTGCACGAGGTATTCTCCCCGGTACTCACTCGGACGAATCGGTGATCGGTGATTTAAGAACGCTTTCCGCGAGTGCATCGCGTAGACTAATGAAACGGTACGCCTGAGACTCCGCGTACTGAAGGTACGGCCTAACCGCATCTACTGTGTGAACGTAACCTACCCCGTCGGTTGCACGGCACTCATGAAGGAGGACGATACGACCGGGTGTCGCCTTTCGACGTAAAGCGCGTTCAATCCGATTCGTGTCGCCGGTTGTCCAATCTCGAACGGTGGCATTCCAAAGCGCTATCGTGTACCCACGTTTTCGCGCGGCACGATACCGCGTCGGACCGAGCGCGCCATACGGCGGTCGAAAAAGCTTCGGCACACCGAGATAGCGGTCGAGCACGGCCTCCGCGCGGTCGAGATCATCACCGAGCGTACGCATTCCGCTCCACCAATCGCGACGATGAGCCCATCCGTGCGAGCCGATTGTGTGTCCCGCAGCCGCGATACGTTCCGCAAGCTCGGGCCAACGAGCAACGCGGTCTCCGACAAGAAAAAATGTCGCTCGAACGCCGTGATGATCGAATAAATCGAGAAGCTGCGGTGTGATGATCGGATGCGGTCCGTCGTCGAACGTCAGCGCGATGCGACGATTGTTACGAAGCGAAGGTGAAAGTCGCCAGATAACGCGAGGGTAATCACTCATCGCGTTATTGGCTCCGCTTGAGGCACACGGTTGCGCGTCGCGTTCCAAATAAGGCCGATGCCGCCCGGTAGGAGAACATTCATCAGGAACAGCGCGAATGCCGCGCTGACTGCGACCGCGTCAGGTACGCCGAGTTGGTGCCAGATGATCACCGCGGCAGTCTCGCGCACACCGACGCTGCCGAACGTGATCGGTAACAATGCAACGACACCAATCGTGATAGCTCCGGCGGCGATTCCATCGAGCCACGCTACTTCGGCACCGAAGGCTCGCATGAGATACACGAGTTGGCTGAGATAGATGACGGACATCCCGATCGACCACATGAAAAACTTTCCTCGATCGATCGGACGGAGTGCCTGCACGCCAAGAAAAACAGGCGGAATCATTGGAACACGGTCAATCCACCGCTGAAGGAAAGGATGATCGGACGAGTGGAAGATCCATTCGGCAATGACGGCAGCTACAACCGCGCTGAAGAGGAGTGCGAGTGCCGTCGCACGACCGGATCCGGTTTCCATACGGACGAGGTGCGGCATCCATGCCCACATCGCGAGGCCGAGGGTAATCGTCGCAAAGAAGGCAGCGATCCGCATAACTCCCATGACCCCGAGTGCACGACGCCTACCACCCGATGGGAGTATTACCACCTGACCGAGCTCGCCGATTCGTCCCGGGGTGACAGCGCCCATCGCCAGACCGAATAGAATCGAACGTACTGCTTCCGACGACGCGATCTCGGGATAGACGCGGAGCAAGCCGACTTTCCATCGGCGGTATTGGAAGTACATGTTCGGCACAATAAGAGCGAACGCAATGGCAGCGAACGAGAGATCGACATGCCGCCATAATTGAAGGATGCGCATCGGGTTAACGCGTGTAAGGAGAAGCACGACAAGCCCCACCGTTACGCCGATTTTCGCGACCGTAAGCCACGGTGAAAGTCGTTGCTTCCAGATATCCTGCATGCTCTCCGTATTCCTGTCGAGGCCACATACACGCGTCGTCTACGCGATATGGGAGTGTAGAGGTACCTTGGTAAAGTACCGGTGCGACGCAAGATTGGTCAACGGATCAGCGACTCTACGGTGAATGATCGCAGCGAGCACCTTGACCACGCCGAACATGCGGTTACTCTTTCCTGTGCCCACCTTCCGTTTTACACAGCATGTTCGCACGAGACTCCGAATGCCCGAAAACGATCAACCACGCTACCGCGATCCCCTTGTCGGACGCTATGCAAGCGCCGAAATGGCCCGCGTTTTCGCTGAAGAGACCCGCTTTATCCTATGGCGTCGGCTATGGGTCGCGCTTGCAGAAGCTGAACGCGAGCTCGGTCTCCCGATCGACGAATCGCAGATTGCCGATCTGCGAGCAAATATCGAAAACCTCAACCTTGAGCGAGCCCGGCAGATCGAACGCGAGGTACGACACGACGTAATGTCGCACGTCCGTGCGTACGCCGAACAATGTCCGAGTGCTGGAGGTGTTATTCACCTCGGTGCGACGAGTTGCTTCGTTACCGATAATAGCGAGTTGTGGCAGATCCGCGAAGGACTTCGACTCGTTCGTGCACGACTTGTCGCAGTGATTCGAGTGTTACGCGAATTCGCCGGTACGTGGAAGAGGCAGCCGACGCTTGGTTTTACCCATTATCAGCCAGCGCAGCTCACGACGGTTGGCAAGCGCGCGACGCTATGGCTTCATGATTTCGTGGAAGACCTTCGCGACGTGGAGTACCGACTCGGGCGACTCGCGTTCCGTGGCGTTAAAGGTACGACAGGGACGCAGGCAAGCTTTCTGGCGCTCTTCGATGGCGATCACGAAAAGGTGAAACGGCTTGAGCGGCTCGTTGCTGAGAAAATGGGATTCGAGCACGTAGCGCCGGTGACCGGTCAGACGTACAGTCGGAAGCAGGACTGGCAGGTAGGAGCGGCGCTGTCAGGTATCGCTCAGACGGTGCACAAGCTGTCGAACGACATACGGCTGTTGCAGAATCTCAAGGAAATCGAAGAGCCGTTCGGAAAATCACAGATCGGTTCGTCGGCGATGGCATACAAGCGCAATCCGATGCGAAGTGAACGTGCCGCAGGTCTCGCACGTTGGGTCATTAGCATCGCGCAGAATCCGGCGATGACACACGCCGAGCAATGGTTCGAGCGCACACTCGATGATTCAGCCAACCGCCGACTTGCGCTCGCACACCTTTTCCTCGGCGCGGACGCGTTGCTTGTACTTGCGGCGGACATAACGAACGGACTTGTCGTCTTTCCGAAAATGATTGAGAAGCACGTTGCGTTAGAACTCCCGTTTATGGCGACCGAGAATCTTCTCATGGCGGCTGTCCGTGCCGGCGGGAATCGGCAAGATCTGCACGAAATCATCCGTGTACACTCGCAAGCTGCCGCCGATCAAGT
>CAZWQW010000046.1:0-2030 GCA_964635955.1 uncultured bacterium
GGTGCTACCGTGGGGCATTCAGGACCCCCGACGCGAAGCGAAACAATACACAACGTCCGTTTTCGCGGTGCGTGTTCAATCGCCTACGTATAATTATCGTTCCTTCCGAAGCCGCTCAGAGCGAAGCTTACGAATGCGCAGCATTCGCGCTTCGCCTTAACGAACTCGAGCGTCAGCGAGAGTTCGCCCGCTTCCCCCCCTCTGGCGGATTTCCTACCTCTTGTAGTGTAACTGTCGATTATAAGCGAACCGCACGACGGGGTCCGAATGAAGTACACGTACGATCTCTCAGCCCTCACGTGGACCATCACCGGGTTCACGCCCTATCTCTGGCGATTTGAAAGCACTCCCGGTATCGGCGAGACATCCGTGGCCGACGTGCTCTCTGTCCGCGCGAAAGTGCCCGGCTCGGTCCAGAATGCGCTACTCGAGGAGGGTTTGCTGCCCAATTGGAATGAGGGGCTGAACGCACGCGCGTGCGAGTGGGTCGAAAACCGGCATTGGGTGTACATGACACGTATCCCGCGCGAGTGGCTCGCTGCTTCGTCCGACAGTATGCGCATTCGACTCGTCTGCGATGGATTGGATTACGGTGGCTGGGTACGATTCGGTGGACGGCAGATTGCCACATTCACGGGCACCCACACGCCACACGTCTTCGATCTCTCGGAACACATCCCTTACATCGGAGACGATACGCGGCTCGAAATCATCTTCGACTGTCCACCAAGGTGGCTCGGGCAGTTTGGCTATACCTCGAGGATGACCGAGTTCAAACCACGGTACAACTACACGTGGGACTGGATCTCGCGGCTCGTGCAGATCGGCATCTGGGACGAGGTGCGCCTTGAGATTGCCGATGTCGGCGAGTTTGGTGACGTTGCCATCGGTACGGATTTTGACGTCGCTCGAGAGTCGGGAATCCTCAGCGTACGTGTCAATACGCCTGACGAAGCGGGTTGGCGGCTTCGTATGTCGCTTGATGCGGTGCGAACGGAACGCTACGAGTTGACACCGGGCGAGAACGTCGTGCTGTGGTCGGACCTCGATATCGAGCCGTGGCAGCCGAACGGCTTTGGCGAGCCGACACTTTACGACCTGTCGTTGACGCTCATCGGACCGGATAACGCCGAGCACGACCGAGTCGAACGCCGTGTCGGATTCAAGCACGTCGAATGGCAACCGTGTGAAGGCGCGCCAGCGGAAGCCGACCCGTGGATATGTGTCGTCAACGGCGAACCGGTGTTCCTCGGCGGAGTGAACTGGACGCCGATTCGCCCGAATTTCGCCGATGTCACCCTCGACGACTACCGGAAGCGGCTCGAAACGTATCAGCAAATGGGCTGCACCGTGTTGCGCGTATGGGGCGGCGGGTTTCTCGAGCGTGAGGACTTCTACGATCTCTGCGACGAGCTTGGATTACTCGTCTGGCAGGAGTTTCCCCTATCCTCGTCCGGACTGGACAACTACCCACCGGACGATGCTACCTCCATCGACGAACTCGCACGTATCGCGACGTCATTTGTGCGACGGAAGCGTCACCATACCTCGCTACTTCTCTGGTGCGGCGGGAATGAGTTGACGAAAATCCCGGCCGGTCAGACCGAGGGCATGGGTTCACCGATCGACATGGGGCATCCACTCATGCAGCGATTTGCTGACGTAGTCGAGCGCGAGGATCCCGGCAGACGATTCGTGCCGACATCGTCAAGCGGTCCGACGTTCAGCGCAGAGGATAGCTTCGGCGATGGCGTTCACTGGGACGTGCATGGACCGTGGAAGCTGTGGGACGGCATGGATGCGTGGGAAGCGTACTGGGCAAACGATGACGCGCTCTTCCGGAGCGAAGTCGGAGCACCCGGTGCAAGCGGAGTCGCCTTGATCGAGCGGTATCGCGGCGACGAGGTGTCGTTTCCGGCAAGTCACGCAAACCCCCTATGGCGTCGGACAGCATGGTGGATTGAGTGGACGGTGTTCACCGATGAGCACGGACGCGAGCCGACGGACCTGCAGGAATACGTCGTGTGGAG
>CAZWQW010000046.1:2130-15865 GCA_964635955.1 uncultured bacterium
TTCGGAGTTCTCATAGCACTGATAGTCGTTCAGTTGGGATTTGGAGGAGTTGTGACTACATCGGAATCTGCTGAAGCCGGATTCGCACCGACGCAGGCACCGGAAATCGTCGCGGAAGAAGTAATCATCGAAACGGAGCCGTGGAATAACGGCGCCGGGCCATCGTGGGACTACGGCTCCCGCAACATCACCCGCGTGGGCGACACCGTCTTCGTAAGTGTCAGCACACCTGACCCAAACTCGAAACCGTACCACAACGTGTATTGGAACCTCTATCGACGTATTGACGGCGGGTCGTGGGAGAAAGTCGCCGATGCGGGCGTCGAGCGCGAACGCGAACCATGCCCGATCGTCGCGATGCCCGATTCGATGGGAACAAAGCGAATCGTCCTCTCGACGACACCAGCCGTCGGTGTGAGCGGTATCCATCAGGATGGCGCGATTGAGACGACGCACAACGAGTCGCGTCTGCTCGTATTCGACGCAAACGCGCCGTCATCGCCGCCGGATACGCTTATGCCGGCTTGGGACCGCAGCCTTGGCGCGTCGGAGCACTCCTATCGCGGTTTCGCCGCCGATGGTAAGACCGGCGCGTTGATTGTCACGCAGCAGGTCCGTGACGAAACGTTTCAGACGTGGTCGCAAGCATTCGCATATCGCGGCCCGTCAGGCGGATGGGATGCGCATGGAATACTCCGGTTTCCCATGCGTGGGTGTTATCCGGCGATCGCCGTGCAGGACCGTGCGGTTCACGTGATCGCGATCAGTGATGAAATCGAGCCGAATGCCGCGTGGCGCGAGTATAAGCGCGAGGTCACCGGAAAGTACTGGGACTACGATTTTCGCCAGTTGTTCTACACGTGGACACCCGACGTGACAAAGCGCGAGTTCTCGCCGCCGATTACGGTTGCGAGCGCCGATGAGACCGCGGGGATCATCCGTCACACCGACATCTATGTGGATGACTCCGGTGCCGCGTATCTCGTCTACACGGAGCGAAACGTCTGGCATGACTTCATGCGCGACCGCTTCTTCCCCGGTACGCCGATTCACATCGCGCTGAAGGTTGCGAAGCTTGAAAAGGGCCGAGTGACCGACCGGATGACGATCATGGATACCGTTGAACGAACGGGCGATAACGGCGAAGAAGTAACGTTCGACGGTCCCGTGCCGACGTGGGCGGTGTTCCACGGAACACCTGACGGTCGCCTGTTCCTCATCTGGCATCAGTCGGGCGACGGTGACGACGCCGGCATGTATATCCAGCGTATCGGTCCGGACGAAGACGCGGAACCGGTACGGATCGCTGTCGCGCATCCGCTCCATCAGTTCTTCAACGCCGCCGAACGTGCCGGCGCAGCACCGTCGTATACCGTCGATCTCATCGGGCATCCCGCTGATGGCACTGAAACGCTTCGGTACGCGCAGCTTCGAATCAATGACAAATTGGAGCAGGAATGAGCAAGGAAACAGTCCGCGAAGCAGTAGCCGCATGGTGTGATACGATCGAGCGTCGCGATTTCGCCGAATTGGCGTCACTGGCAGCGTCGAACTGCACGATCGACGGCACGGCGTATGATACGAGCGCGATTGCCGTTCGGTACGAGCGCATGACCGGCAGCGCGCACATCCAGCCGATGTATAGTCTCGATCGTGCAGCCGTGCTCGTGTCGAAAAAGCGTGCACAGGTCGGACCGGTATACGAGATCACGTTTCATCACTCGATGGAGCTGCATTTCACGCTCGTAGCGACGGACGACGAGCCCAAGCGGTGGCTCGTGGAGCGAATTGAATCACGCGAACGCGGCCCAATCGAGCGCGCGATACCGGGTCTCGGCGAGGACTACGCCGCGATGACTGAAGCATGGGCCGACGCGAACATCCGATGGATCGGTCGTACACTCGCGGAAAACCCGCCGGACGTTGCCGGATACCGTGCTCAGACACTCCGTCGGCATGCAGTTAGCGCGCTCGATGAAGTGCTTCATCTCCGAAGCGCACCATATCTCGCGACGGTGCAACGATTCATTCGACTGCAGGCCGAGAAGATGATCCACGAAATACAGACCGATACAATCGAATCAGGTTGCCATGTGTGGAAGCCGTACGACCACGGGTGGATTGTCAAAACGCGCGAGCACTGTTGGGCGCACGACTTCACCGAAGGCTACGGTGCGGCGGTGATGACCGACGAGCAGATCGCCGCCGTCGTCGGCGAGATCGAGGCGCTCTTCGTCAGTCACTGGCATCGCGATCACGCGTCGCCGAGCGTGTTTCGCAAGGCGCTTGAGGCTGGCGTTCCGGTCTACATCGCGCCGATGTGGGAAGGCTCCGAGGTCCCTACGGAATTCGCCGACCGGCCGAACTTCCACGTGCTCGACGTGAACCGGTGGTCCATGCCCGGTCAGAGTGGCACGACACCAAGCGGGATTCAGTGGCGAGCGCTCCCGGGCCATCAGGATCACCGTCCGAACGCCATGTTCCTCGTCGAAGCGGACGGATTCGTTGTGCTCCAGTCGGGCGACCAATATAACGAAGACGACTGCGCGTGGATCGATCGGCTTGGAGAAGACCTTGCAGCGGAGGGCGTTCGCGTCGATTTGCTGCTTACGTGGTTGCCGCAGCTTCAGCAGATCCCACGAGGCGTCAATCCGCGGTACGTAATACCCGGTCACGAAAATGAACTCGGTCACATGTTCGAGCACCGCGAGCCGTATGATCAGTCGTACGAGAAGCTGGTCGGAATCGATATCCCATCGTACGTGCTTGCGTGGGGAGAGCGAGTGTGCTTGTCGTAAGCGCACTCGTTCTGCCGGTCGGCACGTGACATCGACTTAGTAATCGATCCAGCGGCCACCGTCAACGCTGGTACCGGGTGGGATTACGGCATCGACACGCGCGCGGTCTTCCGCGGTAATCGTCACGTCGAGCGCACCGAGGTTATCGATAAGCTGCTCTTCGGTGCGCGGTCCGATAATTGGCGCGGTGACGGCTTTGTTATCGAGCAACCACGCAAGCGCGAAATGACTGAGCGAAACGCCCTTCTCCTCAGCGATCGGCACAAGCTGCTCGACCGCATCGAGCCGGGCTTTCGTCCGAGGATCGGATTCGTCGAATCGGCTACCGCGGCCTTCGCGAGACCCCGAGGGCGGAGCACTTCCCTTCCGATACTTCCCTGTCAACCAGCCACCGAAGAGCGGACTCCACGGGATGATCGCGAGATCGAATTCGCGCGCCATCGGGAGGATGCCGTATTCGATGCGACGCTCCATGATGCTGTATGGCGGCTGCTCGCTGTCGAATCGAACGACACCGAGTTTGTCCGACTGCCAAAGCGCCTGCATCAACCGCCACGGTTGATACGTGCTGCACCCCGCGTACCGGATTTTACCGCTGCGTACGAGATCATCAAGCGCTCGAAGTGTTTCGTCGATGGGAGTTGTCGGATCGGGTCGGTGAATCTGGTAGAGGTCGATCCAATCGGTCTTCAACCGCGTGAGGCTCGCTTCGACCTGTTGCATGATGTGGCGACGGCTCGCGCCCCAGTCGTTCGGGCCGGTTCCCATCTTGTTGAAGACCTTCGTTGCGAGAAAGATGCTGTCCCGCTTGCCGTTTCGCTTCAACGCGGCACCGACGACCTCTTCAGATCGTCCAGAGCTGTACATGTTCGCCGTATCGAGAAAGTTGATCCCTTCGTCGATAGCCCGGTCGATGATGCGAAACGAGTCTTTCTCGTCGGTCGCGCCACCGAACATCATGCATCCGAGGCACAGACGTGAGACTCGTACGCCGGTGCGTCCGAACTGAACATATTCCATCGCGGTATCCTTCCGTAGGTAGTTGTTGTGATTACCTCTCGATATCCGTACGAACAATGTCGCTCGATCGAACGGTTCCGCATTACGACTCGGCGGTTCCACGTCGCCAGAACCGATTCAATACGCCCACCACCGATGGCACACCGACTGCGCATGCGAGGAAAAGCTGCCGCAACGGCACCCGGTCGGCGAACCATCCGCTGGCGATCTCCATCGGACCTGCGACACCCGCATCGACGATCCCGCGAAGGCTGAGCACCGTTGCGCGTCCGCGTGGACCGGCGAGTTCATTCAAGCCATCGATGACAACGGGTCGGATTCCGCTGATGAGGAACTCCGTCAGGAGGATCGGCATGAGAAGCCATGCGCCCGGTGTGAAGTAGATCGCCACGCACGTGATACCCACACTCAGCGCTGCCGTGCGAAGCGTCCGCCACGTGCCGTACCTCAGACGTAAAGACGTCAATACGAGCGGTCCGCCGGCAGCGAACAGCGAGGACGCCGCGTACACCCATCCGAGAATCTCCGGCGGGATGCCGTTTTGCACGAGAAGCGGCTGCTTGTAGACGATTACCATGAAGAACACGACGTGTACGCTCGCCGAATACGCAAGCAGCGTTCTGAAGCGCACACCGCGACGTAACAGATCGCGGAGTGAGCGCATCGCCTCACGTGGGCGTGTCACCATGTCTTCCGTACGGGGAGGCTCTCGCATGAGGAGCGCCGCAACGATTGCGATCGGGAACAGCGCGACGTGTACGAAAATGGGAACCCGGTATCCAAACGTCGCAAGCCATCCGCCGATGATCATGGCGATGACCGACCCCGCGAGTCCCGCTGTTGTGATGCGGCCGAGTACGCGCGGGAAATCCTGCCCTCGATCCGCCGCTACAAGGCTTTCGTAAAGGAACGCGCTATCCGTGCCGTTGAACGATGCGACCGAGAGCGCCCACGCGAAAAACGACGCGAATATCCACACGGCGCTCGTTGCCATTCCGAAGAGAAACAGCGATATCGCCATGGAAACGATGGAAAGGAGGATGACCGGTTTACGGCCTATGCGGTCGGCGAGCATGCCGGTTGGCACTTCGAATAGCACGATCTGAGCCTGATAGATCGCGTCGAGAACCATGATCGTCGTAAACGATAGGCCGAGGTCGTCGTGGAGGAAGAGAATCCAGATGGGAAGCCACAACGAAAAATCGAACGTTGCGCGTACAACGAGGAACCGACGAATATTCCGCCGCGTGTCGTCTGCGGTGAAAAGGGCTGGAGCGTCGTTGCGCCGAAAGATGCTGATCATTAGGTGAAGGCGATAAACGCCACGACAAAGTCCGCGACGAGAATCATCACCGCGGATGAGACAAACGCCTTGATTGCGGCATTCCCGACGCCGGACGCACCGCCTTTCGCGATATATCCGAAGTAACACCCCATGAACGAGGTCGCCGCTCCGAATACGAATGCCTTGAAAAGACTGACCGCGACATCACGTACATAGAACATCAACTGGATGCCTGCAAGGAACTTCCCGCTGGCGATTCCGCCTGCCGTCACCGCCGTGATATACCCGCCAACGACGCCGAACAAGACACTCAAGATCACGAGGATTGGCACCATGACGATCGCGGCGGTGACGCGTGGCAGGATGAGATAGCGCACCGGATCGATGCTCATGGTGACCAGTGCGTCGATCTGTTCAGTGACGCGCATGGTCGCAAGCTCCGAGCTGATTGCCGACCCGTACCGTCCGGCAACGATGAGCGCGGTGAGCACGGGACTAAGCTCCAATAGCAGGCTCTTGATGACCCCGGTTCCGATCAATTCCGCTGAGACGAGTCCCTCAAGCTGATACTTCGCTTGCCATGCGGTCGTCGCGCCGGCGAAGATCGATACGACAAAGACCAACGGAATCGAGCGAACGCCTACTTCGACCATCTGTTCGAGCGTGAGACGTGGATTTCGGAAGATCTGCGGAGCGATGCGGATCATGCGGAGCAGGAGCAGCACGATACGCCCGACGTGGACGAAGAAATCCACCAGCACGCGCCCAATGCTGCGCACGGTATTTCGCACAATTGCACGAAGCCGCTCGATCATCAGAATGGCGTCTCTTCGTCTTCGTCCGGTTCCTGCGCGCCGACCATTTCGCCGATTTCGTCGTCCGGCGAAAGTGGCTCGAAGAGACCGAATTTATCAAACCAGCGGAGGTACACCTTGCCGGTCGGGCCGTTTCGCTGTTTCTCGAGGATGATTTCGGCGACGCCCTCCAGTGAACGACCTTCGTCATCCTGCAGGATCTTGTAGTATTCCGGACGATGGACGAACGCCACCACGTCGGCATCCTGCTCGATACTTCCCGATTCGCGGAGATCACTGAGTTTCGGACGGTAATCGCCACGCTTTTCCACTTCGCGCGTGACCTGCGACACGGCGATAACCGGTATACGAAGGTCCTTTGCGAGCGCCTTGAGCGACTGCGAGATCTCTCCCACTTCCAGCGCGCGGTTGTCATAGCGTCGGGTGACGCGCATGAGCTGGAGGTAGTCGACCATGATCATCTGCGCATTGTGCTCATGTACGAGCCGCCGCGCTTTCGCTCGTACTTCGAGCGGCGATATAGCGGGGGTATCGTCGATGAATATCGGTGCGTTCGTGAGCGTCGTGACTGCACGACTGAGCCGGTTCCACAGTGGCTCGCTCAGGCGACCGGTGCGCACGGACTGACTGTCGACATGCGCTTCCATGCACAACAGGCGTTGCGCGACTGCTTCGGACGACATTTCGAGCGAAAATATGCCGATCGGGAGCCGGTATTGCACCGCGGCGTTTCGTGCAAGATTGAGGATGAATGCCGTCTTTCCCATACCGGGACGCGCCGCGATGACGATCAGTTCGCCGGACTGGAATCCGGCGGTAAGTGCGTCGAATTTCGGAAAACCGCTCGGGACTCCCGTTACTTCGCCTTCGTGGCGACTCACTGTCTCGATCTGCTCATACGCGGTGTGCATAATCGGTTCGATATGGCGGAATCCGGTTTGCAGGCGCCCTTCCGCGAGGCTGAATAGTTCCGATTCGAATTGTCCGAGCGATTCGAAGATGTCGTCGCCCGACTCGTAGCTATCGGTGACGAGCTGGCTCGCAAGCGCAATCGTCTTCCGGCGAACGGCTTTTTCGAGGAGCAGGCGCGCATGGAACTCGACGTTCACCGAACTGCCGGTCGCGCTTGCGATGTCGGCAAGGTAGGCTACGCCTCCGCACTCCTCGAGCACGCCCTTCTTTTCGAGTTCGTTGGCGAGCAGTGTCAGGTCGACCGGCTCGCCGGCCTCATAGAGACGCGCGATCGCTTGGTAGATGTGGCGATGGCGACCGCGGTAGAACGCCTGCTCGTCGATGATCGCGACGGCTTTGCTGATCGCTTGTCGCGCGAGCAACATCGCACCGAGGACCTGCTGCTCAAGTTCGATGTTGTGTGGCGGGACGCGGGTGCTGCTACTTTCGCGTCGCACCTCTTCGATATCGGTGACGGGCCCGTCATCAGGATACTGCTGCACGGGATCTCCCTCCCGGTGAGACGTCATTCACAAGAGAAAACGGAGTGATCTGGATTACGTGTTCTACGAAGATACAATGAAGATCGGCGCGGGTCGCCCCGTCGTCTCTACAAATCAGTGCCGTCGTACGCTTTGCGGAGGCGTTTGAGGTCCTCCCATGCGTGCTTTTTCCAGCCGGGATTCCGAAGGAGCGCCGCCGGATGATACGTTACAAGCACTTTCGTACCACGGTATTCGAACCATTTCTCGCGCATCCGGCCAAGGCTCTCCGTCGAGCCGAGGAGTGCCTGTGCGGCGACTCGTCCGAGAAGGCAGAGGTACTTCGGCTTGATAAGCTCGATCTGGTGGATGAGGTAGGGCAGGCACGCCTCGACCTCGTCAGGCCGGGGATTTCGGTTATTCGGCGGACGGTGCTTGCAGATGTTGCCGA
The DNA here is from genome assembly GCA_964635955.1 of uncultured bacterium. Classification (GTDB taxonomy): domain Bacteria; phylum Latescibacterota; class MWCZ01; order MWCZ01; family MWCZ01; genus CAZWQW01. The sequence goes on from CAZWQW010000046.1 coordinate 9,933, forward strand.
TGTATACATCACCGGGATCGAGCTTCATCGCGGCGATCATCTTGTCGAGAAGCCGCCCCGCTCTACCGACGAACGGTACGCCTTGTTTGTCTTCATCCTCCCCTGGCGCTTCGCCGATAAACATGATATCGGCATTCGGATTACCCTTTCCGAATACGAAATTCATCGCGTTCTCGTGAAGACGGCACCGCTTGCATCCAGCGATCGCCGCTTCGAACTGATCCAGCGTGAGCCCTTCCCACGCACTGGTATCGAGCGGCTGTGGCGTGTCAACGTCCTGCTGTGGCGGTTTTTTCATTGGGATCACTACCGGAGGCTTTTTGACAGGTGGGCGGGCAGATTGGATCGGTTCGCTGCTCCGCTGAGTTTGTTCACGCGGCGCTTCAGATTCCTCGGCATCCTCACGTGTTGATTCCGCGCGAATCCGGGCGACGTGGTCCGGATCGGGTTTCGGCCACAGCTCAGTATCGCCAAGCTGACGCTGTTGTTCGAGGAATTCGCGTGCGATACGGGCGAGCTCGGAGGTATCGGGACGCTCCATCGATCTACGCTTTCTCCGCTCGTTCGTCGATCATTCGCGCGGCTGCCTCACAGATGCGCTTCGCCGCGGCACGTTTCCCCATGAGCGGCAGTGCTTCCCGTGCGCCGTTGCGGTGGTAGAGCGTAATCCGGTTCGTATCAACGCCGAATCCCGCGCCGGGCTCTCCGATTATGTTCAACGCGACGAGATCGAGATCTTTCCGCGAGATTCTGTCGCGGACATGCTCGTCTGCTTTCGCTGAATCGGTTTCCATGGCGAAACCGACGATTACCTGCCGATCCTTGCGCGTGGCAACATCGGAGAGAATGTCGATCGTCGGAACGAGATCGATTGAGAGGTCACCGGTGTGCTTCTTGATCTTCTGCTTCGCGCGTTCGCGAGGTCGGTAATCGGCAACTGCGGCAGCCATGATAAGCGCATCAGCGTTCGGCAGGCGCTCGACGACGGCGCGGTGCATCTCGTCGGCCGTTTCGACGGGGACGGAATCCGCGCCCGCCGGTAGCGATACGGTAAGCGGGCCGTGAACGAACGTCACCTCGGCACCAAGCGCGGCGGCGACTTCCGCAAGCGCCACACCCATTTTCCCGGACGACCGATTTGTAATGACGCGCACGGGGTCGATCGGCTCGGGCGTCGGTCCACCGGTGACGATCACGCGACGACCGGCGAGCGGTCCGCGCTTCGGGAGCAGGCGGAGCAGATGGTCGAAGAGTTCCGCCGGCTCAAGTAGGCGTCCGTCGCCGACTTCCGGTTCGGCCATCTGTCCGCGGCCTGTGGGAAGAACCGTGTGGCCGAGCTCGCGGAGAATCACCGCGTTACGCTGCGTGACCTTCGCGTTCCACATGGTGGTGTTCATCGCTGGGGCGAAGGCGATCGGTGCGTTCGTTGCGAGGATGAGGGTGCTGAGGAAGTCGTCGGCGATTCCGTGCGCAGCTTTTGCCATGATGTTCGCCGTAGCGGGTGCGATGAAGAGGACCTCCGCCCAGCGCGCAAGCTCGATGTGTTGCGTGCGGATCGCTGCACCATCGGGCGTGTCGAATCCCCGGCCGAACATCGCCGTCACGACGGGTTGATGCGACAGTGTTTCAAACGTGAGCGGCGTGACGAATTCACACGCATTCCGCGTCATGACGACGCGTACCTCGGCGCCTGCACGCACGCAGAGGCGCACGAGCTCGCAGACCTTGTAGGCAGCAATCCCACCGGTTACTCCGATGACAATGCGGCGTCCACCGAGGAACTCATCGCCTTCGACCATCGCTGCGTCGCGAATTTCGTCGTTCGGCATCACGCACCTCGTTCGATTCGGACGCCACGCGCTCCGCTCGGCATCCGACGTGCGAACCGGTTACTGCTTCTTCCGCGGGTCGACGATGGTAACGACCCCTTCCGAGATCTCCTGAAGCGCCTGCGTGGTCGACTTCGGGCCGGTCGGTTCTTCAAACAACACACGTGCGCGCTGAATCCGCCAGTCGTTGATGACGCGGGCGCGCTTCGCAGCCGCCGTGACCACCGCGTAGACCGAATCTCCGTGCTTCGTCAACTCTTGAACAGGAATCATGCATTATGCTCCTTCACTTATGTGATGCGAGTTGGTTCTCTGTGTCAATCCGGACGCGAATCATGTCCGGAGGTTCCACTATCACGCGGGCAGCCAATCGCCCTCGAGATGCATTCGCGACGTTCGCCGAAGTTCGACTTCAATCACGTCCATGACGTGGCGAACGGCAACGTCAAGTACGTCGTTCCAAATCAGATAATCGTAATGTTTTGCCGTTGCGAGCTCATCCGGCATCCGCGCGAGGCGTTTCTGAATTGCCTCTTCGCTTTCCGTGCCGCGATTCCGCAGCCGCTTTTCGAGCGCCGATTTCGACGGCGGCGCGACGAAGACCATCACCGCGTCGGGCATCGTCCGGCGAATCTGTAACGCGCCCTGCACATCGATATCGAGGATCACGACGCCGCCGTGCGCTTTCACCTTCTCGACAAACGCGCGTGGTGTACCGTAGTAATTCCCGGCGAACTCGGCCCACTCGATCAGCTCGCCGTCGCGCACCATGCGTTCGAACTCTTCGCGCGAGACGAAGAAGTAATCCTTGCCATGCTCTTCGCCCGGACGTGGTGTGCGTGTCGTCGCCGATACGGATAGCACGCACCGATCACTCTGTGCGAGCACGGCTTTCGTGATTGACGACTTGCCCGTACCCGAAGGAGCCGAGATCACCAATGCGAACCCACGTGCTTCCAGCATGAAGGCCTCCTCTGGCATCCGGCGTTATACGACGGCGGACGGGTTGCGTCTACTCGATATTCTGCACTTGCTCGCGAACGCGCTCGATTTCTTCCTTCATCTGCACGACGACGTGTGCGATATCGGCGTCGTTCGCCTTCGAACCGATCGTATTCACTTCCCGATTCAGCTCCTGCAGGAGGAAGTTGAGCCGCCTTCCGGGTTGCTCTTCGTTCATGAGCGAGCCGAACTGTTCAATATGCGAGCGGAACCGCACGCATTCCTCAGTTATGTCGTACCGATCCGCGACGATAGCGATCTCTTGGGCGAGCCGCTGCTCATCCGCCGGATTATCGGCGCCGAGGAGCTTCGTGATACGCTCTTCGAGGCGCGTCTTCGCTTCGACAATCCGCTCCGGCGCGCGCTTTTCGACTTGTACGAGGAGCTCCGTGAGAATGTCCAACCGCTCGCGAAAATCCCGCGCGAGGGCATCGCCTTCATTCCGACGCATCGATTCGAGCTCATCGAGCGCGGCGTTCACCGCCTCGCTCACGAGCTTTTCCGAGAGCTCGTCCTCGATCTCTGCCTGCCGCACGACGATCAGGTCGTTATTGCGCAGCAAGGTATTTAACGTAATCTCGTCGGTCATTCCGAGGTGACGCTTCAGCGCATCGGCGGCGCGGTAGTATCCCTCGGCGAGTTCGAGATCGGGACGGACTTCCTGCGGGCTACCACCGGTCGACGTCTCGAGCGTAACCGTCACATTCACTTTGCCGCGCGAGAGCCGACGCTGAACGATCTCGTTCACTTTCGATTCAAACAGGCTCAGTGCCCGCGGTAACCGAATGCTCGCTTCAAGATACCGGCTGTTTACCGACCGCACTTCGGCAGTCGCGACATATCCACCGTCGCTCGCCTGTCCCCGGCCGAAGCCGGTCATGCTACGTACCACTGATCCTCCGAATGACCGAGTTTGCCGTCCCGCGTCGCTCGTATTGCACATCGAGAACGGGTATCAAATATACAAAGATACGTGAGAACCGGTACCACGTCGAGGATAATGCGAACGCGCGATAGTGAGGACCGCCGTTCTCCCCTTTTGTCGGATGCACGCCGTAGGTACTCTTTCGTTTGTCTACTTCCGATTGGTCTCGCAGTGTTGTGTCCGCCGAAGGAGTTACCATGTTCGAACGCATCGTTTCCGCACTCGCGAATTACCATGTTGCCGTGGAACCGGACCAGAACACGCCGGAATGGTGGGCAGGCGCCCCGTCGGTCTGTAAATACGACGACGGATTCTACCTTGCCGTCCGAATGCGTGAAGGCGATTCGCCTCGCGGGAAGCGTGGCTACGAAAACCGCATCTACCGCAGCGCGGACGGGCTCTCGTACGAACCGGTAAAGAGCCTCCACCGCGACGAGGTGGGCATTCCCGGATTCGAGAGGCCGTCGCTTGTTCGCGATCCGAAGACCGGCAAATACCGGATCTACACATGCAGCGGATTCGATGACGGCGTGTGGGGTCTGATCAAGTTCGAAGATGCGGATTCACCAGAGAAGATCGACCCGAAGGCGTGGAAGGTTATCCTGCGTCCGCAGCCGATCAAAACGGACAAACTCGGCTGGATTGAGGTAAGCGGCTACAAAGATCCTTTCGTCTTCCACGACGGCGACACGTGGCACATGCTCGTCATCGGCTACGACCGGCTCGAGCGCGCGTATCATTTCGTATCCAACGATGGCGAGGACTGGCAGCCGGTTGGTGACGGAAACCCGATTCTCGAGAACGCCGGCTGGCACAACTGCTTCACCCGTCCCGCCTGCGCGTTCCCCATGGCGATCGGCTGGATGGTCGTATACGAAGGCTCCCATATCACGTGGCGCGACCCCTCGTATAACATCGCGACCGGACTCGCATACTCGCCCGACCTGCGCACGTTCATCGACCTCACGCCGACTGCGCCGCTATTGAAGTCGACGACGCCGGGCGACTACCACACGTGGCGGTATTCGCACTGGATGAATATCGGCGCGGACATGTGGGTATGGTTCGAGGCGACACGTCCGAATACGACGAACGAGACGCGTGTCGCGCGCTTTCCGGCCGATTGGGCGCGCGTGAAGTAGCCATACGGGAAACCGGAGTCACACGTCCGTCGCACCGGTGAATAACGGGAGCGTCGGGGTGTGACTCCGCATTTTCCGATGGTACCTTTTTCCTTCCTGTATTCCGACTCGTTTTCATCGACACCCACAACGATTGAGGTACGCTCCCTTGGCTAACAGCATCGCCGTGCTTGGCGCGATTGTGTACGACGAGATCGTCACCCACGATAAGCGCACGATCGAGTCGTATGGTGGCATTATCTACAACCTCGCGGCGTTGTCGTCGCTCGTCGGCGAAGACGCCCGTATTCTCCCCCATTCGAATGTCGGTGCGGACCGTTGGGACGATGTCATCGGCATGGTCCGCGAGATGCCCGGCGTCGACACGACGGCTCTCCGAAAATGGTCCGGGAAGCTTACCCACGCGAAACTCGTCTACACCGATGCGAACCACCGCGACGAATACGTCCGCAACATGATGCGGCCGTTTACCGTGGACGAGCTTCGCACGGCGGCACATACGGATGGCGTCATCATCAACTTCGTCAACGGCACCGAAATCGACCTGCCGACTATGCGCGAATTCCGGCGGATGTCGTCCGGCACGATCTACCTCGATATGCACAACATCATGGTGCGCTTCGGTCCCGACGGCGATAAATCGCTCATCGATTTCGCGAATTGGCCGGATTGGGTGGCGCAATTCGATCTCGTGCAGATGAACGAGTTCGAGGCCGCAACGATTCTCAAACGCGAGCTGGCAACGCCGACCGATTTCCTCGACGCAGCGCGCGAAGTGCTGCGCGCGGGTCCACGCGCGGTGCTCGTAACGATGGGACCACGCGGTGTCGCGGTTGCGCATCGGCGCGACGGCGAGGAGTACGGCGTACTCATTCCCGCGGCGCCGGTGAAAAACTTCATCGATGCGACCGGCTGTGGCGATGCGTTCAGCACCGGCACGCTGTGGAACTACCTGCAAACAGGTGATATCCTCGTCGCGGCAATGGCGGGTGCGCTGGTCGGCGCTATCAACACCGAAGTGCGTGGAATCGGTCG
>CAZWQW010000046.1:15965-21028 GCA_964635955.1 uncultured bacterium
CGATGCGTCTGCCCCGAAGTTGGTGCGGATTTCCACGTCACCGATACGATGTATCGAAACGGCGGTGTGGGCGTACGCTCGCGTAACAGCGCGAACCTCGCGTCGTTCACCGTTTCGCAGACACCATCGCAGACGAAGCGCGACGTGCGCAGGCGTGAACGAGCGGACGCGGAAGAGCGAGAGCTCGGCCGCGACATACCGGATCCGACGCTCATCAGACGGTACGATCCGCGCGAGCTTGGTGGCGGTCCGACGTTTCACGATTTCGCGTCGCCCGACCGAATCGACATGCTGGTGTCCCATTCCGCGGGACTTCGCGCGCTTACCGATTCCGGCGAGCTCATATGGGAGCTCAATGAGCAGGTTCGCCGATGTGTTTTCTCTTCCGCGCGTGCTGGCGAAGGTCGGTTGATTTACTGTTTCGCCGGTCGCCGGTCCGAGAAAGAGTCGTACAGTGTTGCCGGAGGCAAAGGCACACGAATCGTCGACGACGAGATGCTGGTGATCGACGGAGCGACGGGTGAACTTCTCGCTCGTGAAAAGCTTCCACCGGCTGGCCCGCATCTCAACTTTTTCGACTGGTCGCAAGGGACAGCGCGGCTCTCGTCGTCCGAAGGCACAGACATTGTGTTGCGTGAGTGGCGGGATGACATCAGCGATGGCGGAACGAACCTCTGGGCGTACGATCGGAATCTGAATCTCCTCTGGGAGCAGGATCAGACCGGCACCGCGCACTACGGGCACAACTTCGCGTTGGATTTCCACGACGTCAACAACGACGGCCGCGACGAGCTTCTCGCCGGTGGCATCCTGTATGATGCCGACGGGAAGGTTCTCTGGACGCACGATCTCGCGGGCGAGATGGACGAGATATTCGGCGCATGGCACTACGACGCGGTAGAAATCGGAAATCTCGCAGGTGACGCGGAGGACGATCCGATCGCGTTTCTCATCGCCGGAAGCGCAGGAGTCTACATTGTTGACGCGCTCACCGGCAAAACGCGCGCGACACACCGAGTTGGTCACGCGCAAGGTCACACCGTCGCGAAGCTTCGGCCGGACCTTCCCGGGACCGAGGTGCTGGTTGTGACGCGCTGGTCGAATTTCGGCATCCTTACGCTCTTCAGTGGTCGCGGTGAACGACTCTGGACGATTCATCCGGACTACATCGGACAAGGGACCACGCCGATTGTCTGGGGTTCCGCCGGGCATCGGCTCATCTGGACGAATACCTCACGCGACGTGCAGGCATTCTGGGATGGCTACGGCCGCCGGGTCAAACGGCTCACCGAATTCAGCACGTTGTGTGGCGATCGGATGGGTCGTGGAATCGGGTGTGGCGTGACGAAGATGCGGTTCGGGAACGACGTCCGCGACGTGATGCGATTGAACGTAAACGGCGAAATACATATCTACGGACCCGCGGAATAAGGGGATAGCGATGAAACGCACGAATCCGAAAGAATCCGTGATTGTGGAACTCGACCTCAACGGTGTTCCCAACGCCGATGTGCTTGAACCGATGAAGCCGGTGCCCGATGCCGAACGCACGCTGTACGATCGATTTGAGGCACCACTCTCGCCGTGGGGTGGCTTCCGAGTCGGAGCCGGGTTTGCCGTGGAGGATGACGGCGACAAGCGGGTCCTCGCGTTCGCAACAAACGAGCGGTGGGAGCGCGCGATTCTCGCACGCGGCATCGATATGCGCGACGGGCACATCGTCGCGGCGATTCGTCAGACAACCGCCACGGCCGCGCCGAACGACGATCATCCGGATCCGCAGGTATCGCTCGCAGGAATTGTCTTCCGCGTTCGGACATCGCGTGCGTACTACCAGTTTGGCATCGAGGGGCAGCGTCGACTCGTGCTCTATCGGCGGAATGACGCCGAATACTTCGAGCTCGCGTCGCACCCGCTCGAAAACGGCGACGGCTACCTGACGCTTGACGTAAAACTCGACGGCGATGGTTTCCGCTGTTCGTGCCCCGAGGTCGGTGCGGAATTCCACGCGACCGACACGACGTATCGGAGCGGCGGCGTTGGAGTGCGCTCGCGTCACCGTGCGAATCTCGCATCGTTCAGCGTTTCACAGACACCGTCGCAGACGAAGCGCGATGCGATAAGACGCGAACGAGCGGATGCGGACGAACGCGAGCGTGGGCGCGATATCCCGGACGCGACACTGATCAAGACATATGACCTGCGCGAACTCGGTGGTAACCCGACGTTCCATGACTTCGCGTCACCGGATCGTATCGACATGCTTGTAGCGGGCGACGCGAGTCTTCGTGCGCTCACGGACTCCGGTGAGGTGATTTGGGAACTCGGCGAGCCGGTTCGGCGCTGCGTCTTCTCTTCCAGCCGTGTTGGTGAAGGTCGGTTGATCTACGGCTTCGCGGGTAATCGGTCCTCGACGGACGCAGTCAACGTTGCCGGCGGCACGATGAAGCAGATCATCGACGACGAGATGGTCGTGATCGACGGTGCGACCGGTGAGATTCTCGCGCGGAAAGTGCTCCCGCCCGACGTCCCGACGCAGCGATTCTTCGACTGGTCGCCGACGAGTGCGCGGCTGTCGTCGGCCGAGGGCACTGATATCGTGTTGCGCGAATGGCGCGACGACAGCGGTGGCGGCGGAAAGCGGCTCTGGGCACTCGATCGGAACCTGAATCTCCTGTGGGACCATGATCAGACCGGCATGGCGCACTACGGGCATCACGCCGCGCTCGCTTTCCACGACGTGAACCGAGACGGGCGCGATGAATTGCTCGCCGGTGGTCACCTTTACGACGCTGATGGGCATATCCTCTGGAGCCATGATCGCGCGGGTGAGATGTTGAAAACGCCCGGTGGCGTGCACTATGACGCGGTCGTACTCGGTGACGTCGCTGGAGACGAGGAAGACGATCCGATCGCGTTTCTCATCGGTGGGAGCGGCGGCGTTTTCATCGTTGACGCGCTGACCGGCGAAACGCGGGCATTCCACCGCGTCGGACATGCGCAAGGTCGTATGTTGGGCAAGGTTCGGCCCGATCTTCCGGGCACCGAAGTGCTGGTCGCGACGCGCTGGTCGAATTTCGGTATCCTGACGCTCTTCAGTGGTCGTGGCGAGCGCTTGTGGACGATCCAACCGGATTACGTCGGACAAGGCGCGACGCCAATCGTATGGGGCTCCGCTGGACATCAACTCATCTGGACGAACACCTCGCGGGACGCGCAGGCATTCTGGGATGGCTACGGTCGCCGAGTAAAACGACTTCGCGAGTTGAGCGAGCGGTGGGGCAATCGGATGAGCCGCGAAGTCGGTCGTGGCGGTAAATCGATTCGGTTCGGCAAAGAGGCGCGCGACGTAATCACCTTGACCGTAGAAGGCAAGCTTTACATCTACGGGCCCGCGGAATAGACCAGGGGATGTGCATGGAACGCGCGAAACCGAAAGAGACCCTTCTCGTAAAACTCGACCTCGACGGCGTCCCTGAGGGTTCGGTCTTCCAACCTTTGGAACCGATTCGAGACGCAGAACGCGCGCTGCACGAGACGTGGGAGCGACCGCTCTCGTCGTGGGGCAACTTCGATGTCGGAGCCGGCATGGAGTGTCTCGATGACGCCGGTCATTCGGTTCTCGCGTTTACCGGCAACGAAGGTTGGGAACGCGCAATCATCGCGCGCGGACTCGACGTCCAAGACGGGACATTTGTCGCCGAGGTGAAGCAGACATCGACCGACGCGATTCCGTCGGCTGATATCCCGGTAGTATCCGAGGCGTTGGCTGGAATCGTGTTTCGCGTACAGACATCACGTGCATACTACCACTTCGGCATCGAGGGGAAGCGCCGCGCGGTGCTCTACCGCCGGAATGACGACGAATGGTACGTCATGGCCGCACAGCCAGTCGATCTACCGGAGGACTACGTAACACTCCGTGTTAGGCTCGACGGCGACGCGATCCACTGCGAGAGCGCCGAACTCGGCGTTGCGTTCCACGTCACCGACACGATGTATCGGGCAGGCAAGGTCGGTCTCCGCGTAACGAATCAGGCGAAGGTTCGTCGGTTTGAGGTCACGCAGACGGAAGCGGAGCACCGTCGAGACGCGGCTCGTCGCGAACAAGCGGAAGCTGATCTGGCGAAGCGCGGCGCCGACATCCCCGATGCGAAGATCGTCAGAACGTACCGCCTCGCCGATCTCGGCGGTCAACCGGTGTTTCGCGACTTCGTTGAGACGGGACGATTCGACATGCTCGTCGAGGGTACCCATCTCCGCGCATTTACCTCTGACGGGGATTCGCTTTGGGAAGTACCGGAGCGAGTCCGGCGGTGCGTGTTCTCGCGGGAGTGCGGCTCCGAAGGACGGCTCATTTATGGTCTTGCCGGCACACGCGATACGAATGCGGGGCACTCCGTCCAGGATGAGTTGGTCGTCATAGAAGGGCGGAGCGGGACCATACTCGCTCGTACCCAACTCCCGCCGACGGCACCTGACCTTACGATGTGGGACTTGAGCCCCACGTCGGCCGCGTTGTCAAGCAACGATGCGACAGATATCATCCTACGCGAGTGGCGTGCGGATTTCGAGAACGGCGGAATCGATCTCTGGGCGTACGACCGCGACCTGAATCTGCTATGGGAGTGCTCGCAGGACGGGTCCGGTGCGCACCTTGGCCATACCTACGCAATCGCATTCCACGACATCGACGGCGACTCTCGCGACGAGATGCTTGCCGGTGGCGTGATGTATGACTCTGACGGTACCGTTCTCTGGACACACGATCGCATGGAGGAGATGCTCCACATTTACGGTGCGAAGCACTACGATGCCGTCGTACTGGGAGACATCGCCGGAAGTTCCGAGGAAGATCCCACGGCGTTACTCATCGCGGGGAGCGCCGGAGTATTTGTTGTCGATGCGTTCACCGGTGAGACTCGTGCGGTGCACCGAATTGGCCACGCGCAGAACTACACAATCGGCAAGGTTCGCCCTGATCTACCCGGCACTGAGGTTGTCGTGACTACGCAGTGGGGTAACTTCGGTATCGTAACGCTTCTGAGTGGACGCGGCGAGCG
>CAZWQW010000047.1:0-12918 GCA_964635955.1 uncultured bacterium
CTCTTTTGTCAATGCGATAGGAAGAAAGATACAAGGGGCGTATCGCCATACGCCCCTAATTGCAATATACACTGAGAGTTACGCAGCCGGAGAACAAAAAAGGGCGAAGGCGTCCCGCGCCTTCGCCCCAATGAACTCGACCGTTAGCGAGAGTTCACCTTACCATCAACATCCGCATGACGCGGATCTCCCGATGATTCGCGTCGGCGTTGTCCACCACGACCAGCCGCGCGATGTATACGCCGCTCGCAGCCGCGCGACCAGCATCGTCGATGCCGTCCCACGTCACCGCATGCCAACCGGCAGCGCGCGACGCATTCACCAGCGTCCGCACCGGCTGACCGAGCGCGTTGTACACCACCAACTGCACATGCGCGTGTTCCGGCAACTCATAGCGGACGAGCGTCGCCGGGTTGAACGGATTCGGCAGGTTCTGACGCAACGCAACCTCTCGCGGCGTGGCCGCAGTCGCGATGACCGGACCGAATACCTGCGACTCACCCGACGGCAACAGCGCTTCGATGCGATACGCGTATTCGTGACCTGACGCGACATCCACGTCGATCCAATCAAACGCCGGACCACCGATCAACATCGTGCCGGTGATACGCTCCGGCGTTCCGTCGATACCCGCACTGCGCAGCACGTGGAATCCGAGCGCCGAACCCGACGCAATCTCCCACGATACCGTCACCGTGCGACCGTGCGACGTCGCAGCGAAGCTCGCCAGCGCAATCGACGTGGGCTTATACGTCGTGTCCACAATGAACGACGCTGTCGCTGTTTGCGGACCGGCGAAGCCTTCCGCGTCAACCGCGCGTGCCGACCACCAGTAGGTAACACCGTGTTCCAACTCGATGGGTACCTGCCACTTCGTCGTATCCGCCGCGGGAATCACGCCCGTGCCGGTCGACACTACCTGCGTCAGGTTCGCGTCGCGCGCCAAGATGAACGCGTAACTCGATATCGGACGGATGTTTGCCGTGGCGTTCTTCACCGCAAGCAAAGGATCAAGAACCGCCGTTGTATCGAATGTCACGGCGACTGGTGCGTTCGGCGCGTCATTCACCGTTGGCGTCACGGATACCGTATCACTCGGTGCGCTGATGTTGCCGTTCGCGCTTACGTCTTTGGCAAGTACGCGGTACGCGTACTGCGTGCCGACGGTCACCGTCTGGTCGGTAAACAACCGGGCGCTGATCGGACCGGCGAGTGGCTCGAACGCGCCACCGCCAACACTACGCTCGATGAGATACCCGGCGACGTCGGCGCTGTCTTCACCCGCAGGCCATGTAAGTCGGACTGCGTACGCACCCTTCGTCGCTGTCAAGCCGGTGATACGCTCCGGCGGTGTCGTGTCGGCTGCATCCAACGTCGTGAACGACAGGTTCGTGACGTTGGTGATGTTCCCCGACGCGTCCGCACTGGCGATCTGATAGTAGTATTGAGTTGTTTTCGTGAGGTTCGTGAGTATGATCTCATGCGAGGTCGCAAGCGCTGACTTGCTCACTACCGTGCCGTACGCCTGTGTTGTACCGAAGTTGACCCAGCTGTCCGCCGGTTCGTTCGTCGTCCACGTTAACCGCGCCTGAACGGCGTCCGGCGTTACGGCAACTTGATCGACCACCGGCGCAGTGACATCTGCTCCCGCGTCTGTCGTGCCGGTCGTTGAGGCCGATGTCGGACCGTTTCCGATAAGGTCCATCGACAACGCGGTGATGTCGTAGTTTTGCGCCGCGGCAAGATTCGTCAGCGTGACGACGTGTTCCGTCACGAGGGTCTGATCGATGACCTCTTCAAGCACATCGGACGTGCCTGCGCGACGATATCGAACGACGCTGTTCGCCGGCTCATCGGTGTGCCAACGCAACGTCAAGCGGCTGTCCGTGCGGCCGATGACTTCGGGAGCCATAACGAACACCGGCGGCGTGACATCTTCGCTCGCCATCGTGGACGTCATGATCTCACCGCCCTCGGTCTCGCCATTCCCAGACGGATCCGTCGATGCAACTTTCCACAGATACGGCGTTCCCGGCTCGAGACCCGAGATCGTCACACTGTGTTGCGTCACGTAATCCGTCCGAATAACCGAGCTCGTGAGATTTACCGCAGCACCCTGTGAGAGCTTGCCGCCGCTCGCGTCACCGTAGTAGACAACGCTGTTCGCCGTCTCGTCGGTCTGCCAGTTGATCGTCAACGTCGATGCAGTGCGCGACGCTACCGTCGGCGATGACGTGATCACCGGATACTGCGTATCCGCGGCAACCGAGGTCGTGAACGTCGACGCGCCTCGGCCTGTTGTTTTCGCAACACGACCCGTTGTAGGCTTTGCTACCTCTTCCGGGTACACCAATTCGTTCCCGGCCGGGTCACGAGAAGCGATCTGGAACTCGTAATCCTGACCCGCCTGTAATCCCGTGATCACCATCCGGTGGCGCCGAACAAAGGCGCCGTCGGTGAATTCGTCCACGGTCTGCCCATTCCGAATGATCCGCACATACGAGTCAGACGGCTCATCGGTCTCCCACACGAGAACGATCCGATTATTCGACCGATACTCGATGTTCGGCGGAGTGATCAACCGCGGCGGCGTCACATCGGCAACCGCACGAGTCCTGAATCCAACCGGCAGCAGCTCATTGTTGACGTTGCCGAATCCGTCTCTCAACTGAACCGTCGCCTCATACTGTGTTCCCGCAGTAAGACCAGACACAACGGCGATTTGTCCCATTCCCGGCTTCGTCTGGTACGTTTCGCTGACGATTGCGCGGGTCGCCGCGTTGCGAACCACGACGGTCGACGTATGCAGTTCGTCCGCCAGCCAATGAATGATCGCGTCGGTCTCACGCGCGTTCACCAGCGGCCGTTCGAGCAAGCGCGGCGGGCGGGTGTCTTCGACTGCGCGAGTGGTGAACGGACGTCCGAAGAACGGCGCCGAAGTGTTGTTGTTCTCATCCTTCGCAGTCACGCTGAACTGATACAAGGTCGCGGGACTTAGACCGGTCACACCGAGCCTATGAGACCGGGCCAATACGTTATCAACGATCGTCGTATCAAGGCCGAGCCCAACAATCCGAACCGTACCGGTGCTCGCCTTATTCGTCTCCCACAGGATGGTTACCTGATCTTGACCGATACCTTCCGTGCGAGGTTCCGCGACGAACGTCGGGGGCTGCGTATCAGCCGCCGACTTCGTGCGCACCGAACGCGGCAACATATAGAACAACCGGTTCCCAGCAGCATCGCGCGACGAAATCGCGAGGAAGTACTCGGCGCCGGGATTCAGGATCGTCAGGCGGATCGTGTGGTCGAGTACGAGTCGCGAATCAACCGTGCTATCGTTGAGCATCGCGGCCATCGCCCCGTAATACACCCGGGAATCTGAAGCCTCATCCGTCACCCAGCGAACCGTTATCGTCGACTCTGTCGTGCCGATGATTTCCGGGTTCGTCTCAAGCGCCGGCGGACGCGTATCCACCGTCGCCTCGCCTGACCGCGTCGTGAACGTACCGACGTTCGACAGCACGATCTGGTCTGGGTCGGACATGTCATCCACGGCGCCAACGGCCCACCAATACTGAGTATTCGGACTGAGACGTCCCGCCGCTACCTGCATCTCACTTGTCGCGAGAATCTGGTCGCGGAAGCTGATCACCGAGTTTTCAGGCGAGAGAAACGCCGCGACACCCTGCGCCGGTATCGCACTTTCCGGCGATTCGGTGCTGACATGGACGAGATACCCGCGCGCACCCGTCACATTGCTCCAGTCGAGGCGCGGTGTCAGCGAGACATCGACAGCGCCATTGATCGGACTGACGACATTCGGCTTACCGATCGTAATCGGCGCGACATAATCGGTCGCAACAGCAGATGTCGCTCCACCCGCGTCGGTTGCGACGATGCTGAACGTGCCACCGGCGAATGTCTGCAGCGGATCGAGAACCAACTCATACTCACCATCCGCAGTCGGCTCAACGGGTACTTGCGTACCGTTCGGCAGTGTGATCGTAACCGACTGAATGGTATTAAGTCCGTTCGGGTCGGTAATTCGCGCGGATATCACCGGAACGTAAATGTTCAGGGTGCCAACCATTGGCACTTCTTGCGTGATGTAGGCTACGGACGCATTGAACGAGCGCACATCCGGTGGCATCGCGACGTTTGTCAAGCCGATGCCCACATTCGCGCCGGTCACCTGTTGTCCTGCGTTTACCGCAACCGCTGGTGGGTTCAACTGACTTATGACCTCGGTTTCGTATCCGGCAAAATACCCGAACGCCATGATGTAATACACGCCGGGGTCGAGATCTTCGAACACGTAGTCGCCGCCGATGGTCTGTGTAAGCCTCGCAATCGGCCACGACTCGATGTCAGTCGAGCTCGGCAGTCCGCTCAGCAGCGCCACGAACGCCGCATACGCCGGAGGCAGTTGCGTCGCTTTGCTCACCGTACCGGCGATACTGCCGGTTCCGAGCGTTGTTGCAGTAGTAAACACCTGTTGGTGCATCTTCTCTTGTTGGAATACGAGAAGCAGTTGATACGTCGTACCCTGTGCGAGCGTTACGTTGAGCACCAGTGTCGAATCGTTCTCACCGGGTGAAACCTCCATCGAGGTTGGCGATGGAATGAGCATGATCTCGTCATGCATCCACACGCCGTCGCTGAAGACTGGTTCACTGAACTTGAGCGTCATTGTCGTTGTCATCGGCACCGATACCGCACCATCAGGTATTGATGACTCGACAACGCGGAGATGACTCTGTCGATCCGTAATCGTGATATCGACGTTCGCTTTCGGATTCTGTGCCGAGAGCACCAACGCGTCACCGGTACCGTCGCAATCCTCATCCGGCTGGCCGTAATCGATGATCGACGGCTGCTCCTGTACCGGGTCCATGTCGCGAACGAGGAATGCCGTGGCGTAGACCTCCCCGTACGGGAGATAGTTCACGGTAAACCGCCCGGATGTCGGCGTTGTATCGTAGAGGAATCCGAAACCGACCGAGCTCTCAATCGCCGTGAGCATATCGCCCGTAATATCGGGCACACCAGGCTTGTTACTCACCATCACGAACGCACCGTCGCTGTAGTACGGCATCACGAGCGGTGGAATGGTTACTGTTCCCGAAATAGTGCCGTTCGGAATTGCATCGGCCGTCGTAAAAACGTGCCGCATCGGAAACATCATGCTTCCTTCGTTACTCTGCGCGTCGAAAATCCAAATCGAATACGTCACACCTTCGGCCAGTACGACGTCCGTAGACGCGGTCCACGTCCCATCGGGATTCTCAATGAGGTCGAAGTCCTGCCCGCTGATGTATCCCGAAAGCGGCGGCGGAAAAACCTGCAATTCACCAACCGAGCTGCCATCACCTGACGGAACGAAGTCCGCCGAGAACGTGAGCGAAAGCGTCACCGGTTCACCCGATGGCACACCAGTACCGAACATCGGTGGATTAGCCGCAATAAGACGCGGCCACCCGAACAACTGGTTGATGCCGAGGTTCACACCGGTGATCTGCTGCGCCGGTTCCACCGTAATCAGGTCAGGTACCGCATCCTTGTTCTCGTCGAGGAATCCGAACAGCCTCGGTGTCCCGGGTGAATCGTTAAGCGACATGGCAATCGCGTAGTACTGACCCGGTGGAATGTTTCGTAGTGTAAAATCACCGTTGAGCGACATGGCGACGCGCGTGATCGCGCCTGTCGCCGCGGCGGACTCGAGGTCGAGCACCGGTGGAAGCTCCGTCACCAGCGCAACGGCGAACGGCCAATCCAGAACGCTCTCGCGCGACGGTTTCTGAGGAGTATCACCGCCACCAAACATTTCGACGTTGATCGAAAGACGACCCGCGATAAGTCCCGCGTCGAGAGCGGCGCCGGTGCTAAAAACGTAAGAGAGCGGCATTTGTTGTTCTGCGACGACGAAAACCTGATACGTCATCGACTCGGCGAGGAGAACATCACGAGAGAGCGTGTGCCCATCTTCGCTCAACGTTATTCCACCCGTAGATAGCGGCTGCGGCCATAGCATGATATTGATTTGCGGCTCACCATCGGAGGTGGGTACCGGATCGGCGAATTCGATCGCTATCGTCGTTTCAGTCGATACATTGACTGCGTCTGGCTCCGGATACGCTGTGACAACACCCGGAAGTCCCTCAGTCACCGCCACGGTGATCTCATTCGAACCGCCTGACACGACGGTCCTCTGCGGTATGCCGCCTTCCGTCCACAGCGCCGGTCGGAGGTTCTCCGCGATCGGCACAACGGCAACGTAATACGTTCCATCCGGCACATACCGCACGTGAATCTGCTTTGACGCACTGATACCGAACCAGTCCGGCTCCCATGTATCGGGATTCATGCTGGCTGGTGGTGTCGTGAAGAGTGCCGCTGCGAAGGCGGGATTATCCGGTATCACACCGTCCGGCGTTTCGACATTGATCACGACCTCGCCGGAAGGCATAGCGGCGCCGGTAGTGAATGGAATGATCATCGGCATACCGAGATGTTTCAGGTCGTAACCGGAACTCGCGGTTGCTTCCCAGATCACGAACTGATACGCTTGATCCGCCTCTAATCCCGTTTCCCACGAGACCGTTCGGTTATCGTCGAGTAGCGTCGCGGACTCGCGTGTAACGGGCACGCTCGACGGCGGAAACAGATCGATCTCGATCTCCGGGTACCCGTCGCCTGCTTCAACAAGAGGATCACTGAACGACACGGAGATGTTCCCATCCGTCGGCACGTTTGTCGTCAGCGGATACGGGACGATGCTCACGACCGAGAGCTGGTTCATCATCCAGAAATCGAATTCCTTCAGGGTGATATCCAGCCCGGATATCGGCGACGCATCAGAAACAACGATCGCGTTCGGGAAACCGTCGTCCTCCGGATCGTACACGCCCATGAAGATTTGCGGCATTTCGTGCCCGTCGAACGAACCCGTGTCCATCGCGATGCCCATCAACCAATACGTTCCCGGTTCGACGCCGCGGATCTGGTAGGTTCCGTCGTCGACCCGTGAGAGCCGCACCGGTCCGAAATCATCGAAGTCCACCGCGAATGGTGGGCGATTCACGAGGAAGACACCTTCGACAGGTAAGCCTGAAACCGGGATGGAGATCGCGCCGGAAAGCGTCGCGCCGGGGAACGTTGTACCGGTGGAGAACGTACCGAACACAATCGAGCTTTCTGAGAGCTGACTCCCCACGTCGTTGTTGTCGCGCGGTCCGATGATGTAGTCGTACACACGGTTTTCATCCAATATGACCGTCATGGAAATCACCGTGTTGTCCTCGTTCCAGCCATACACGGGATAGACGCTGTTCATGCCGATTCCGCCACCGATAACGTCGATCTCGATGTTCGGAATCTCCTCGCCGAAATACGGGCTATCTTCGTCACCTTCGACGACGAATTCCAGCGGCATGTCGAGCGTTACCGTGACCGCCACCTCGACTTTCCCATCACCGATTGGGGTACCGACCGACGTCGCACCGTCGGCGGGGGTGACGCTGACGATATTCACCTCGGTCGCCGGAGGACCACCAACACTCAAGTCCACCCAGAGATCCTGATTCCATATCAGTTGCCCGGGAGACGGGTTCTGTTGGAGTACGCGCCCATATTCAGCGGGATTCGTCGTGACAACGTCGTCGATATCGAAGAATTGCACCGTCGCGACCTGCTTGATTACGTCGCGCGCCTCATCGAGCGTAAGCCCGACGACATTCGGCATTTCGATTTCTGCCGGAACCGGTGGCCCGAAATTCGTCGTGCCGTCAGGTTGCCACGCCCACTGGATGTAATGCGCCCAGCCGTCGATGTCCGTAGCTTCACGCGCAGGTCGTTCGGCCTGATCGGATGCGGGTTTGGACATGGAGCTTTCGTCGGGATCGGTAAACAACACGATTGCGTACGTGTTGTCCGGAAGCAGAACTCCGAATACTCCACCCCATACACTCTGATCGGCATTCGCCGCCGCGTCTTCAATCGACGTGAACCACGCTCCCTCGTCATCCGGCGAAGGGAAATTCGGGGTTCCCGGATACGGCGACCGCATCTGAAGATTCAGCGACCACTTCCATCCGAGCCATGCGAACTTCACACCCGGACGACCGGAAACGATATCATACCATTCGCTTACGGCTGCGATCTGCAAGTCCGGCGACTGACCTTGGGGGACAGGACCGCCATTGTCGAATCGGAACGCCGTTGTTTCGTCCGGTACGAAATACGCGTCGCCCTGCGTAATGCCGAGAGCACTCCCCTTCACGGTAAGATTCGCCATCTGACTGTAGCCGGTGACGTTGTAGAGCGACGGCGCACCTGTTTGGTCATACGAAAACGCTCCAAAGAGGAAACGCCCGTAGTTCTGCGACCCCTGCCATGCGCGCGCCATGACGACAAGGTAGTATTCACCCGGAGTCACCGGCTTGATCTGGTACGGATACGCACCACTCGATGGCTCACCGAATCCTGAGTAGCCAAATGCAAGCGATGGGGTGAAGTCGCGCCAGACATCCGTCATGCTCTGAACCGCTGCAGGACGCAGCAGGTCTTGTCTGTCACCGAACATCGAAGTGGGACGGAGAAACACCTGCGACACAGTCTTGTCGATTGAGAACGTCGATGCCCACGTCGGTAGGAATACATTACCCCAGATATCGCCCGAGGGCGATGTCGCGGAGCCAACCGCGAAGTACGTGATGGGACCAAGGTCTGGTGCATGCTGCGACACGCCGCGGAAGACGTAGACTCCATCGGCCGCGCTCTCACTGATCCGGTACGTTCGCGTCTGTGCGTCCGACCCGATCTGAACGAGCTCTACCGTTCCGTAGTTGCTCGTGCTTGGCCACGGATCACCACCGAGCATGTTGTATTCAAGATGAAATGGTCCGTAATCGGTCCAGTAGCTTCCACCTTGATAATCATAGTAGCTGATCGGCTTGCTCGTTCGGACCGTGAATTGGTCGCCAATCGAGAGATGCGAACCGGGTTCCGGACTGAGGAACTCGGACTCGATCACTCCGGGTTCGCGCGCGGCATTGAACTGGATCATCTGTCCGACACCCGCCTCAGTACCAGCCTCGCGGGATTGCCAGGTGATTTTGTTCCACGTTTCCGGATCTTCTGATTCGTCCACGGTCAAGCTGTAGACATAGAGTCCCAACGTTTTCGCGTCCGTAACGGCTTCGTCGATCGTCCAACCGACATAGTCGGGAACGACGAACGCGCTTGCACGTCCTCCGAATCCGAGCACGAGCGTGATGATCGCGACGCGCACTGCAATGTTGCGATACCAGTTCATCATAAAGACCTCCCGATTCCGGAATGCCATGAATCGATTTCTCTCGAGTGTGTTACGAAATCGTGTATATTCGACCTGCTCGACATGAGTACAACGTACCTTCTTTCACACAATACAAAGAAACGCGTGTTCTGTTAATATACCGTGATCCTGATCACACCGTACATGACTTGTCGGTTTGCAGATTTGACCACGATCATGTACCGTAGCTTCTATACAACTCGGTAGTTGCCGCCCGTCGTCGCATATCGTTGATAACGAGAACTTATTTCGCATGCTGTTATACGCGGAGACACATTACCCACGGCGCCTGCCGAGCTTCATTCGTCGTGACGAGCCGGAGATCGTCGTCGATCTCCCGTGGCGCGTCGAGCCGGGCCACGCGATACCGGTGCTCCTCGTTGTCCGCGATGCACACTGGTTTCCCGTGCGCATCGACCGTCTGCAAATCGAAGTCGTATCATTCGACCTTCCCGACACTTACACCGGTACTGCTGCATACGACGTGCCAATACACGCTGTCATCCGCGAACCGTGGTGGTGGCGGCTCATCGAGCTTCCGCCGCCTGAGACGCCGGGCGAATACCGCATATCGCCCGAGATACACTACGCGCTCGATCCGGATACCGGCGCCGAACGAAAACGTATCGCTCTCGCCGATAACTATCGCGGAACACGGCACACACCGTTTCGCGTGGAAGTCGCCGCGCATCCGTGGCCGGTGCCCGACGGTTGGACCGCCGGTGACACCCACGTACACACCGATTATACCCGCGATCAGGTCGAGTTCGGCCCACCGGTGGCAGCCATCGCCGCTATGAGCCGCGCAATGGGTGTCGACTGGGTCGCCTTGACCGACCACTCATACGACCTCGATGACGCCGAAGATACTTATCTGCGAAACGACCCGAATCTTCCTCGATGGCATGCGCTCGCGCGCGACGTCAGCGAGCACGACGGCGATCCACTGCTCATTCTTGGCGAGGAGGTGTCGTGTGGGAATTCGCGCGGCGAAAACGTGCACCTTCTCGCGCTTGGAATCGACGAATTCATTCCGGGTACCGGCGACGGTGCGGAACGTGCCACGGTCGTCCGGCCGGAGCTGACCATTCCGCAGGTCGCGCGGCGTATCCGGGCACAGGGCGGCGTCGCTATAGCTGCGCATCCGGGCGAACGACCAACGTGGTTCGAGCGGATATCGCTCCATCGCGGGCGCTGGCACGATACCGATCTCGCCCGTCCAGAACTCGACGCGGCGCAGATTTGGAGCGGAACGCCGAACGCGGGATTTCACCGCGCGTATGCCGCTTGGATCCGGCAGCTTCTCCGCGGTCGCCACATCGCGGCCGTCGCAGGGAGCGATTCGCATGGGTCATTCGGTCGATTCCGGCAGGTGCGGATTCCGTGGATTCAGCTCGTGGACAACCGCAATCACCTGTTCGCGAGCGTCCGCACCGTTGTGCAAGCACTCGAACGCACTCATCGCGCCGTCCTCGACGCTATTACATCGGGCAGAAGCTACCTCACCGACGGCCCGGAAATCACCTTCACGGTCACCGACGGGCAGTGCGACTACGGACTCGGTGAGGTTGTAAACGGTTCACCAAACGGCGCGACGGTAATCGCGCGTTCCATTCCGGAGTTTGGCTCGATTCGGGAGATACGGCTCGCAATCGGCTTTTACGGCGCACAGGAGGAGGAATGGCTTCCGTGCGAGGTCATGTCGGGGCTGTATTCGGCGCACTGGGAAGTGCCACTCGGTATGAAAAAGCCCGGCTACATCCGTGCGGAGGTCCGCACGACGACGAACCGGTTCGCGTTCACGAATCCGATCCGCGTTACCGGATGAGCGTAAGCCGCGTGGTTCGAACCGTTGTCCGACCGTGTTCACCGCGAAACGTCGCTCGAACGAGATAGATGCCCGATCCCACCGTCCGCGATCGGACGTCATCCGCGTTCCACACAACGCGATGCGTTCCGGGTTCACACTGCATCGGTCCAAACGCAGCGACGAGGCGCCCCGTCACGTCGTAGATTGTCACGTGTGCGGTCGTCGAGACTGGAGTATCGATCGTGATTGCGGTGACGGCATTGAACGGATTCGGCGTAGCGGAGACGCTTGGTAACGTGGCGTTTGGCGGCTCCGAAGCTGTTCGAGGCACGTCGACGCGATGCTCGCGCGATGCGAGAACCGCACCATCTGGTCCCAGCGCTTCCACCCGGTATCGGTACGAACCACTCTCTTCGGGGTAATCGGTCACCGAGTATTCGGATTCGACCCCATCGGTATCGGCGAGATCGATGGACACGGGTTCGGCATCGTTGTGTGTGCGTATGACGTTATACCGCGCGACGTTTTCCGCCTCAGCGGACCACGTCAGTCGCACCGCACCGGTCGCGTCGACCTCCGCGCCGAAGCTGACGAAGAACGCGTTGCTCGATACCTCTGCGTAAGGTGCGATCCAGATACCCTGCGTACCGTTCGATGGCGCAACCCCGACAAACGGCGCGACAATCGTCCCGGCGCTCGTTGCGAGCAATCCCGACGCCATGCGCTCTAACGATGGTTGGTACCGCGCTTCGACCAATGTGACCGGCCCAACAACGTTTCCGCCCACCAGATTCACTGCGACGATTGTGTTCTCCGTGGTGTCGAACCAGCTGATGTGTGCGACGCCGTTAGGCATGAACGCGATCGACGGGTGACTACCACCCGACGACGCGATCAGCGTGCTTGGTGCGAAGGAGACGACGCGCCCGGCTATGTCGAGCACGCCATAGGAATAGCGGATGGCGCCGGAATCCTCCCACACGATGTGCGGGCGTCCGGTCGGATCGGCCGCGATGTGCGGGTTCCGATCGTTCTGTCCCATGCGAAGCCGAACCGGCGCGCTGTGAATAACGTCGCGCCGAAGACCGGCAAGCCAGACCTCCGTGCCGGTTCCCGCGTGAACGTTCCATGTAACCCATACGGTTGCACCGGTCGTGCCGCCGAGTCGCACGTTACTCACCGAGTCGCTGAACGATTCGAGGAAATAGATCGGGGGATACGGCCGCGCGCGGGTTGCGAAACCGTATGCGACACGGTAGGGTGGACCGTCCCGTTGCCACGCGATGTAGAGCGAGTCGCCGCGCGCAAGCGACGTCGGATGCCGATCGTTTACCGCGTCGCCGATGATCTGAATCGGGTCCGACGTCGGTGAGAAGGTAAACCAGAGATTCCAGTCCCAATCGTATTCCGGTCGCCGCGCACTCCATATCAAAGCTGCATGGCCGGACGCGAGCACCGCAACGGCTGGGTCGCTCACAATATGGGAAGCGTTTCGCCTGACGATGCCGGTCGGGCCGAACACCCCATACGGTCCGCCTCGTGTGAGCAATTGCTCCGTGTCATCGATCCACAATGCGTGACAGCGCAACTCAGCGTCGATACTGACCGCGGCTTGTCGAATCGTTGTGTTACCCGCGGTCAGTTCAATAGGAACGGTGATCGCCGAACTTGCGAAGATACCAGTCGTGGCGATAAGGAGAAGGATGGACGAGAAAACGATTCGAAGCATCGAATACCGGACGGTCCAAAAGTATCGGTTCACGGTGCGTGG
>CAZWQW010000047.1:13018-20690 GCA_964635955.1 uncultured bacterium
CCACGGTGCGTGGCTTTGCCACGGTGCGTGGCTGCGCCACGATGCGTAATCATGCTCGCGTGGTGGCGGATTTTTCGTCGGAATCTTCATACTGTGCGGTCGCCACGGTAAGCGCCGACGCAAATGCCTCGGCGAGCGCCGGATTACTCGGCTCGGAGCTGATTTCGCCGGTGCGGTTCATCTCGTATGCTCCCGAAAGATACACAGCACCCGGACACGCCGTCGATGCTACGCCATACAGCGTTCCAATCATCCGCTCGGCCAAGAGAAATCCCATCGGCCCTTCCGCCGGGCTTTCAAGATCGCGCGTTCGCATCTTGATGCCGATCGCGGTAACAGCGTTATCCTCTTGCTGGTTATCCGCACCGAATCTGTCACTTACCAGCACACCGTCGGGTTCGTAACTTCGGAGCACCTGCGCGAGCCACGTCGCGATGCCGCCCAGCACGTCGTCATTGACTGACGGTAAACCTTCAGACCCACGTCCGATTGTCTTATCGCCTTCGGTGACAGCCCACGCGATACGATCGACGTACGGCACGAGTGTCATCGCGCGAGGATGAGCCCGATGGTGACGCGATTCTTCCAACGCGTCGTCGGCTGAATCGGGGCGCGCTAACGGCAGTTTCCGAGCGAGCGGCCCCATTGGGCCTTCGGCCCAGTTGTGTGCGACGCAGACCCGGTAGTTCGCGTACGTGTCCTTGTCCGACCACCACGTCACACCGAACACGCGGCACTCACGCGGATTCCCCGACGGGCAATACTCCTGCGGTCGTCGCGCAATCTCCGGCAACCGCGTCGTAACCCGCTCAATCGCGCGGATATCCACACGATTCATCGCAAGCGTCATGAGCGCGGAAATCGCTTCGGTGCTTGTCGGCCTGTTCACAGCTGATTCCTCCCGCATGCCCCGTGCGAGACGAATGATCTGCAAGGAATATCCTGCGCGAGAGAAATCTACCGCGCGACCATGCGTCTGTCCACCTACATACAAGCGCAGACCCCTCAACCGCTTCGATCTACGAACGAAGACGCGCCGGCGAGGCGACTACTTCAACTTTTACGCGAAGACGGATACGCAAAGCGTTCGCTTTCACCTACCCGCGAAGATGCCTGGGCGATGCTTCAGCTTCCATGCACGCACCGAGACACTTGGGCGAAGCGGACGCATCGCCCCCCGAGCGCGTCGTCTCACGACGCGCTCGCCCGGTTGACCGCTTCACCGGCCGTCGGTACGCTTACATATAGTATGGGGCATACGGTTAGAGGGGATGTACATGGCACACGAACGCATCGGGATACTTTCCGATACGCACGATAACCAGTGGGCGCTCGAAGCGATCCTCGAGCGGTTTCGCGAAGCCGGAGTCGCACACGTCATACACGCCGGTGATTTCGTCGCGCCGTTCAACGCAAAATACTTCGCCGAGTGGTCCGGTAGTTTCCTCGGTATCTTCGGGAACAACGACGGCGAGCGAATCGGACTCGCGAAGCAATTCGCCGACATCGGGCCGCTTCACGTCGGACCGCATCCAATTCGCGTGCTTGGGCGACGGTTCCTCGTCATGCACGAACCTGCCGCGCTGGATGCCATAGGGCACTCCGGCGATTTCGACGCAGTGATCTACGGTCACACACACGTCGTCGACATCCGCGAAGTCCCGAACGCCGCTGGTAACGGCTCGACGTTGATAATCAATCCGGGCGAGGCGGGCGGTTGGTTGCATGGCAAAGCGACCGCGGTCATTTTGCATCCGGAGACAATGGAATACGCACTCGTGGAAGTCCCACGATATCCGCAGGAAGGAATCTCATGAAATTCGGCATCTGCAACGAAATGTTTCAGAACTGGAAACTCAACGATGTCTTCACGTATGCGAAGGAAATCGGGTACGACGGCGTGGAAGTCGCCCCGTTCACCATCGCGGAATCCGTCGACAAGATCGATGACGCGCAACGCAAGGCGATTCGGCGCGATGCCGATGCCGCCGGTGTAGCAGTCGTCGGTACGCACTGGCTACTCGTCAGCCCGTCCGGCCTCTACATCACCCATCCCGACGAGAAGATTCGCACGAAGACCCGCGACTATTTCGACGAGCTGATCCACTTTACCGCGGATATCGGCGGCGACCGGATGATCCTCGGTTCACCGAAACAGCGCAGCCTGCTGGAAGGCGTGACGTATGATCAGGCGTGGGAATGGGCGCGCGACTTGTTCCGCGATATCGCGAAGACCGCCGAAGCACGTGCGGTCACCGTGTGTCTTGAGCCGCTCGCGCCATCGGAAACCGACTTCATGAATACCGCTTCCGAAGCGATTCGCATGGCGAACGCGGTTGACAGTCCGCGAGTTAAGATCATCCTTGATGCGAAGGCCATGTCCGGCGAAACGAAGCCGATACCGAGCATCATACGCGAAAGTGTTGGCTGGGTCGGTCATTTCCACGCGAACGATCCGAATCTGCGTGGCCCCGGCATGGGCGATCTCGACTACGCACCGATCGTCTCGGCGCTGAATGATATCGGCTACGACGACTGGGTGGATGTCGAGGTTTTTGATTTCTCGATCGATCCGAAGGTAACGGCGACACAGAGTCTTGCGTACCTTCACGAGAAATTCGGCGTCTCCTGAAACAGCGGAGTGCGTCCGACCGGTAACAAACGGATATGCGAACGGGGGCTGGAATCACACCATGGAAGACGCGAGCCAATCTCTGACGAAGTTCGAGTATCCGGTCCTCATCATTGGTAGCGAGGACGTCGCGAAAAAGCTCGAAGCCGCGCTACAATCCGACGAAGTTCGCTCCAATGTCGACCGCATGTTCTACGTAGAACACGTGCCTGTAGCGACGGGCGCGAAGGTCATCGACGCCCTCGATGAGTGTGTCGACCCGCGCTACCAGATCATTGTCGTGGATGCAACCGCGGCAGAAACCGTCGACGACCGAGTTGCATCCATCACGCAGATTCGCGAACGATGCCCGTCGAGCGAAATCGTCGTTCTGATTAGCCATCAGACGGAGAGCCGACTCGCTGATCTGCTACAAGCGGGCGCGTGGTACTACCTCGGCGTTCCCGTGTCGAAGTCGCGCCTCGCGCTGATTCTGCTTCGCGTCGTTGCGTTTCGCGAGACTGATAAGCTCATTCGCGTCGACGGTCTGACGGGGCTCTTCAATCGCGCCTTTTTCGACGATGCGCTGCGGGACCAGATTGCGCGAATACGGGAGAGCGGCGGTGGCAAACGCACCGCAAACAATCCACCGGTCAGCCTCGTACTGGCGGATGTCGACCGTCTCGAGCATTCCTTCGGCGATAACTTCACCGCGCGCGAGATGTTTCTCCGCGAAATCGGCCAAATCCTCCGCGATACATACCGCGTCACGGACGTTATCGCGCGTATTGGTGGCGATGAGTTCGCTGCGCTTCTCGTCGGTGTGAGTTACAGCCTCGCACTCATGCGCGCCGAGATCATCCGCAAGAGACTCAGCACCGTGAAACCAAGTGATCCGGCGATCGCGGTACCAACGATTTCAGTTGGTGTCGTCACGTACCCGTCATTCTTCGATGATGCCCGGGACATACTCGCACGGGCGCGCACGGCCCTCGACGCTGCAAAGGCGGCGGGCGGAAACGTCGTCTTCGGGTTCGACCGCGAAGGTACGCCGCGTCCGTTCCGCGAACTCGGCGGCTGATGGTTTCGAGGGGAACTCAATACACGACAGGGCGGTATACATCGTTTCGTACCGCCCTGTTGTTGTAACACCGAGCGTTTTCACCCGGGTATCCGCATGAATAGGCTTTACGCGTTTATTCCCATGCTGCTCATTATCACGTTCGTGGTCGGATGTGACCGATCGCGAATCGCGCAAGCCGCTATGTACGCGAAGAAGTATGAGCTCGCCGCCGAGCTCTATCGGGAATACCTCGCGGAAAACCCACGATCGGTTCTCGCACTTCGGCATCTCGCGCAGATCGAATGCTACGAGTTGGCTGAGTTTGATTCTTGCATCGCTCATGCCGATACCCTGCTCGAAATCTACCCGGTGGATACCGCGGGTGTTGCGGTCGCGACGTATGGACACACCATGTTGGCTGGCCGCGCGCTCAATATCAGTGATACGACGCAAGCGCGCAGGCATATGGACCGCATCGCCGCGATTCATCGGTACGCCGGTCACTGGAACTACATGAACGAGAACTACGCGCGCGCCGAGCATAACTTCCGGCAGTTCATCCACGTGCAACCGGATTCGGCATATGGGTATCTCCGCCTCGGAATCGTTCGGTGGAATCAGATGCGGGATGACTCGGCGCTGGTGTGGTTCCGTCGCGCCGAAGAAGTCGACAGTCTCAACGAGGACGCCCTCATCAACCAGATTGTCGTTCTGCGGAACATTGGCCAGTACGACGACGCCGACGCGGCCGCGGATCGGCTCGAACAAGTTCGTGCTCGACTCTATCCGGACAGCGTTTTCTCCTATGAGCCGGATACCGTCTACTATCCACCGATGAGCCTCGACTTCCGTGGCGACACGACCCACTGGACCGAACACTACCAGTACGGAACCGGCTTCTGATCGACTCGGAACCGGTATCTACCATCGCGGCCACGTGCAACGTGGTCGCACACTCCGCCTTTCCCCAATCCCGCCGATTCGGTATCGTTTTTCTATCGATATAACCTCATTTCGAAACGAGGAGGATCGCCATGTCCGACTTCCGTTACCAACTTGCGAAGTTTATCCCGTTTCAAGATCTCGCAGAGTGCGAACGTGTCCGCGCAATCACGAAAGAGCAGTTCACCAATCATCCGAACAAGGACTTTCAGATTCGCATCATCGAGGATATTGGCGATCTGAACCGCGCGTTCGGTCTCGATATCGTGATGCGTATCAAAGCAGCGCGAGATGAAGGGCGAAAGATCGTCATTATCTTCCCGGTCGGTCCCATGGGGCAGTATCAGGTCGCGGCGGATGTGATCAACCTGCTCGGGTTGCCATTGGACCATGTCACCACGTTCAACATGGACGAGTACGCCGACGAAGACGGAAACACCGCGCCGGAAGACTGGGCCGGATCGTTCAAAACCGCGATGATGGGGAACTTCTTCGGTAAGATTGACGCAAAGCTCCGTCCGCCGATGAGTCAGATACACTTCCCGAATACCCGAAACATCAATGACTACGGCAAGATGATCGACGATCTCGGCGGCGCGGACGTCTGCTATGGTGGCGTTGGCTGGTGCGGCCACATCGCGTTTTGGGAGGCCGACCTCGGCTTCGAATTCGGCGATGATCTCGACGCATTCATGAAGGCTGGTCCGCGTATCGTCGAGTTGAATCCGATGACGATTATGCAGAACGCGCTCCACTCGTTCGGCGGCGATTGGTCGTGGGTACCGCCGAAGGCCGCGACGATCGGTCCCGCGCAGATCATGGGCGCGAAGCATCGGAGCTTCTGGCTCGATGGCGCGGTTGGCAACGACTCGTGGCAGCGCTTCATCGCACGGCTCGCGGCGCATGCGTACGTGAATACACTCGTCCCCGCGACGATTCTCCAGACGGCGCGCACCGATTACACCGTCTTGGGTAAGGTCGCCGAGGACGTGAAAATCCATATGTCGTAACGAATCAGGTATGAGCATCGCACCATCTCGGAAACACGGAACAGGAACGACTACGTGAAAACGTTCTACATCACGACACCGATCTACTACGTCAACGGACCACCGCATCTCGGCCACACGTATACAACCGTTGTGGCGGATACACTAACGCGCTTCGCCAAACTCGAAGGCCAGGACGCGTACTTTCTCACCGGCACCGACGAGCACGGCACGAAAAACTATCAAGCGGCGCGTGATCGTGGCATCGACACGCAGACGTGGGTAGACGGAATCAGTGCAAAGTTCCGTGACCTCTGGCCGACGCTCAACGTCGAGAACGACGATTTCATTCGTACTACCGAAGAACGGCACCGGAAAGTCGTCCAGCAGGTACTCCAAACGGTATACGACAAGGGTGATATCTACTTCGGTACCTATGAAGGGTTATACTGTACCGGCTGCGAGCGTTTCCTCGACGAGGACGAACTCGAAGACGGGAAATGCCCGGACCACAACGTCGCGCCGGAGTTCGTCAGTCAGAAAAACTACTTCTTTCGGATGAGCGCATATCAAGACTGGCTCATCGAGTACCTGAACGACCATCCGGACGTGATTCGGCCCGAGCGCTATCGCAACGAGGTGCTCAGCTTCCTCAAGCGTCCGCTGAAGGATCTCTCCATCAGTCGCCCGACGAGTGTTCTCCCGTGGGGCATTCCGCTTCCGTGGGACGAGAGCCACGTCACCTATGTCTGGTTCGACGCGCTCATCAACTACGTCAGCGCACTCGGCGGTCCGGGCGCACCACTGTTCGAGCGATATTGGCCCGCGGTGGACCACATCACGGCGAAGGATATCCTGAAAACGCACGGTATCTATTGGCCGTGCATGCTGAAAGCCGCCGGTATCCCGATGTTTCGGCATCTCAACGTGCACGGATTCTGGCGTGGCGGCGACGGGCGTAAGATGTCGAAATCGCTGGGGAACACCGTCGATCCGGTGGAGATGCGCGACCGATATGGCGCGGACGTGTACCGCTACGCACTCCTTCGGGAGATGCCGTTCGGGAACGACGCGAACATCAGCGAGCGCATCATCGCCGAACGCAACAATACGGATCTCTCGAATGATCTCGGCAACCTCGTCTCGCGTACGCTCAAGCTGGCACGTCGCTCGTTTGGCGATGTCGTGCCGCCGAGTGGCGACTCGCAAGACGTCGATCTCGAACTGCAGAACCGCTGGACCGGCACACTTCCGAAGGTGCGCGACGCGTGGCATGAGCTGCGCATGTCGCAGGCGCTGGAAGAGGTCATGGAGTGCGTGCGCGCGACGAATCGCTATGTCGACGCGATGGAGCCGTGGAAACTGGCGAAGGACGATGACCAGCGCGAGCGACTTGGCACAGTGCTCTACAATGCGTTCGAGTCACTGCGGATCGCTTCGGCGCTGCTCTGGCCCGTTATGCCGGAGCGTATGAGTGAGCTTCGCAAGCAACTCGGCATCACCGCCGCGCCAACGCTGGCGGAGTGCGAATGCTGGGGCGTGCTCGAACCCGGTGCGCCGCTGCCGGAGAGTACGGCGCTCTTCCCCCGCGCGGATCTCGACGAAGTGGCCGCTCGCGAGGCTGCAAAGATCGAAGCCGCTCAGCAGGATTCAGGTGAAGCGAAACCGGCGAAATCGGAATCCAAGACGATCACGTACGATGACTTCTCGCAATTGGAGCTTCGTGTCGGTCTCGTTCTCGCCGCCGAGCCGGTGCCGAAGACCTCGAAGCTGCTCAAACTCACCGTGGATATCGGCGAAGCGAAGCCCCGGCAGGTCGTTGCGGGCATCGCCGAGTCGTACGGTGCCGATCGAGTCGTTGGCAAGCGCGTCGTACTCGTGGCGAACCTCGCGCCTGCGACGATTCGCAGCGTCGAATCGCAGGGGATGATCCTCGCGGCGGATTTCGGCGACGGTCTCTCGATCGTCTCGCCGGATTCGGATGTGTCGGCCGGCTCGCGGGTGCGATAAGTGCGCGAACTCTCGCAAGCTCGAGTTCGTTGGGGCGAAGCGACGTTGTCGCTTCGC
>CAZWQW010000048.1:0-14246 GCA_964635955.1 uncultured bacterium
TGTGTCACCCGTGACACATGAGGCACACCCGAATTATTCTCTAATCACCATATTATCAACGTATTACGCATATCTACCATTTATGAGTGTGTCGTCAGTGACACACTACGCGTCTTCTGCTACGTATCTCACCTACGCGCTCATTTCCCGTCCACGCGGGCATCTATCCTGATACGACGCGACACGGTCATCGCGGTACGGCCTTTGCAATAAAAACCGTCTCCTCAGTCACAAATGCGATCTGGCGGCACGTTTGCCGCAGTAGACAACGAGACGGTGCGTGCGATGGTAGCGGTGCTTGGAAAGCGCAAATGGGTGCCAGTGGTTCTGCTGGTTGCGCTTGCCGGTTTGGTTGTGCTCGGCATAGCGGTGGGCACGCTGGACAACACGAACGCCGCAAACCGTGGATTCGCACAGGTGGATTCGCTCGAATGCAGTCGCCCACGGTCGACGCCGGACGGTGTCACGCTGGCTGCGTTCCACGAAACGCACATTTCGTCGGTGCGGAACATCATCGACCCGACCGCGCCAAATTACGCCGCGCCGACGGATTCACGCTGGGGTGTTCTCGGTGCATTCCCGGGCGATACGACCGTCATCGTCGAGCAGGGACAGTTCCTTGTCGCAACAAAGCTTCTCGGACAACCGGGCGACACACTTCGCGTTCAGTGGGGCGATCGGACATTCCCGATTATCGCCGTGTACGGGGGCGGAGTGGGATGGAAGCAGCGCTATATCACCGTCTATGACGGGAAACACTATATGTTGCCAATACAGTGGAATGAACAGGCGTCGACGTGGGAGCCCTACCATCTGGACCGCTGGTTCGCTGTTGCCGGACCGACGATTCCGCGTGCGGAGGACTCACTCGAAGGGCGCTGTTCCGATTGTCACACCGTCGCCGATTTAAGCCGATCGGGGATGGTATTCGCCGGTTCACACTAATCCCGCGTTTTCTCGTATCGCGAGGAGGTGCATCGATGGTAAAACGGCTGAAGAAGGTAGCGTTCGCGCTTGTGACCGCCTGCCTGGCCGTTGGGGTTGCGCATGCAACGCATGGCGTCTTCCCGATCCAGGTCATGGGCATTTCGCCCCACGATATCGAGGCAGATGCACTCGATGTCGAGTATCCCGATATCCGACCGACCGCCGGTATCCCAACCGTTCCTGTCGGTCACCGCGTCTTCCTTGAGGCGGTCGAAGACTCGCTCAACGACGTCGCTTGGGAGATTACCACCGCGCCGGTCGGTTCGGCAGTAACCGGACTAACCGGCACCGAGCCGGTGCTTGACTTCGTCGTCGATCTCGAAGGCTCGTACGAAGTGAGTCTGAGCGTGAATGCCGGCGCGACAACGGCGACGCTCTGGGTCACCGCAGCGGAATTCGTCGGCGTGGGCAATATCGGCGGGCAGACGCCGTCTGCGATGCAGGGCGAATGCGCAAGCTGTCACGCCGACAAAGCCAGCGATTGGCAGAAGCACATCCATGCGACGGCCACGGTGCCAAACCTGACACTGCCGTACATGAACGCAGGCTGCATGGATTGCCACTCGACAGGGTGGGATCAGCAGAAGTGGGCCGACGATCTCGGCTTCACGTTCCCGCAACCGGGTGTCGGCGTATACGACAGCGTCGTGACGAATCATCCCGATCAGGCGATTCTTTTCAACGTGCAGTGCGAATCGTGTCACGGTCCCGGCAGCCAGCACATCGCGAAGACGTCGAAGAATGAGACCTCGGTTTCCTTCAAGTCGGCGACCTGCGCGCAGTGCCACGACGAGCCATCGCATCATCCGGAACCGCTCGCATGGGACGTGAGCGCTCACGCCAGCTACGCGACAATCGCGGGTAGCGGCCATGCCAATGGCGCAAACTGCAGCAGGTGCCACACCGCGCAGGGTTTTGTCGCGGAAACGATCAACGGCGGCGCCGCGATCGCCGTTGCCGAGCCGGATCCGATTACCTGCTCCGCGTGTCACGATCCGCACGCCGGAAACAACCCGGCTGCATTGCGTCGCGCTTCCGTCGGAACATCGTGTAACGGATGCCACACGCTACGTGTCAGCAGCCGCGGACTCCACCACTCCCATCAGGGCAGCATGCTCGACGGGAAAGACGGTATGGAGCTGCCGGGCTACGACTATCCGGTCAGTGCTCACGCCTTCATCACGGACGCGTGCGCCGAGTGTCATATGGCTCCGCTGCCCGACTTCATAACAGCGAAAGTTGCATCGAGCGAACTCGACCCCGGTGCAGCGGCTCGCATCGTTGGTGGACACACGTTCAAAGTCGTCGGCGAGTTTGACCTCGACAACGACGGGACGCCGGATGAGTTCGTAAACCCAACGGGTTGCGAAAGTTGTCACGGCACGGTATCCATGGAGTTTGTCCGGCAGAGTCAGAATGCGATTATCGCGCTCATGGATGAGTTGCAGGATATTCTGCCGAAGTACGTTGAAGGTTCGGTCGCAACCGGTTTTGTCGCGGGTGAGCCGATCTTCAGCGGAACGCAGATCACAGCAGCCGAAGCCGCCGCGGCGTACAACTGGTACTTCGTGCGGAATGATGGTAGCTGGGGTGTGCACAACCACGACTACGCCGCTTCGTTGCTTCGCGCTTCCATTAAAGAAGTTCAGGCGAGCAGCGTGCCCGGCGAAATCGTGAGCGTCACCGACGCGCCGAACGACCAGGGGAAGGTTGTCCGCATACTTTGGAACGCGTTCCCGGCGGAGAACTCAGCCACGTCGAAGGTTGTGCAGTATCAGATCGTCCGGTTGGACGGTGCGCTTGACGAAGGCGCCTGGGTCGTTGTCGGTGAAGTCTCGGCGAGTGGTATGGACCGTTACGCCCTCGACGTCGCGACTGACTACGATTCGACGGCTGCCGCTGGTGTCGTACTGAGCGAATTCAAGGTGATTGGCATCACGAATGTCGGTACGTCGTACGAGTCGCAGGTTGCATCCGGTTATTCGGTTGACAACCTCGTGCCGATGGCGCCGACGAACGCGAAGTTCGTCAGCGAAGCCGGCAAGCTCGCGTGGGATCCGTCGGTCAGCGAAGACGTGCAGTACTATGCGGTCTACCGTACGGACTTGAACGGCACGATTACCGTTGACGGTAACCCGTACATCATGGTCGCCGACACGGCAGTCGCGATTGAGGTTGGCTATCGGTACGGCATCGTTGCGGTTGACTTCGCGGGTAACGTCAGCGAACTCGCCGCGGGTGCGACGGTTGATATCGTCGGTATCGCCGCGAGCCCGACTCCCGCGACGACAGCGCTGCTTGGCAATGCGCCGAACCCGTTCAATCCATCGACGGAGATCCGGTACCAGTTGCACGAAGCGACGAAAGTGACGCTGGTTGTGTATAACGTACTCGGCCAGCCCGTTCGCACGGTCGTTTCGGGTCATCAGGCCGCCGGCGCGCATTCGGTGCGCTGGGACGGGCGTGACGCAACGGGTCACAACGTCTCCACGGGCGCCTATCTCTACGTCATGACGACCGAGAACGGCTTCCGTGATACCGGCAGGATGCTGCTTCTGCGCTAACCGCAGAATGTTGCTTCTGCGCAAAACAGAATAGCGTTGATGCGCACCCGGCATGTCGTCGGATGCGCGTCGACGGCAGAGTGAACAGGTGACGGAATCAGGGCGCATCGAACGGTCGGTGCGTTCTGATTCCCTTCACGTTTCGGGAAATCGGTTGTCTGCGATGAAACGTATTCCCGTCCTGACTGTTTGCGGCGCGCTGCTTCTCGCCGCAACCGCGCACGCCGTCGGAATCTCCGGCGATGTAGGCGTTACGGCGCTCGCCACCGATGCGCCGATGCTCGTCGACGAACCGGTCACGCGCGTTCCGATCTACCAGACGCTCAACCTGAAGGCGGGTGACCTCGGCGACGATCGACTTTCATTCGAAGGATCGTTCCGCTCGTGGTACGACGTGTATGGCGACGCGTCGGATGAATCCGATTTCCGCGTACTCCGCTCATTCGTTCGGTGGAACGATCGTGACGCGAGGTTGGATGCGCGACTCGGTCGGCAGTTCGTCTCGGAAGGCGTTGGGCGGACGTATCTCGACGGCGCGTTCGTGCGCAAGGGATTCGGTCGCGATCACGAAACGAGTGTGTTCGTTGGTCAGCCGATCATCGGAATCAACTCCCCGATAACCGAGAGCAACGGTGCGGCCCAATGGGGATGGCACTATCGGTATCGTGGCGTGCGAAACATGAACGTCGGGATCAGCTACACAGAGCTCAACCACGACGGCGATACGGCGCTTCGTCTCATTGGCACCGACGCGATCTACCGCCGCACCATGCGCGAGACAATTCGTTTGCGACTCGATGTCGACGCGGCGAACCCCGGCGTGGACCGGATGGCGGTACGGTGGGATCGACAACTCGATGGCGGACACCTTCTCAGCGCATCGACGCAATACCGGCAGGCTCGGCTTTGGGTGACGAACCCGCTTCGCGACATCATCAGCGGGCATTACGTCCAAGCGACGGTGAGTGGGATGTACGCGCTGGAGCGGAACACTCGGGTGTATTGCGCGCTGAGCGGTATGAATACGGGAGCCGCGCTCGGAACAACGGTTGATCTCGGACTGAACTGGTATACAATCCGCGCGGGATACCTATTCGCGTCGAACGGCGCCGTGCTGGGGAACAGCTTCTACGTGCAAGGCTCGCATCGACTCAGCGACGGCGTACTCGTTGGCGGTCGAACCAATCTCGGCTACTATGAGCTCGACCGTGCCGACGACGCATCGCACTCCATTGGCTCAGCGGTATTCACGACGATCACGCCGATTGAGCGCCTCGACATCACGGCCGAGGTGCAGCACGTTACGAATGATGCATACAAGTACCAGTTCCAAGGATTGGTCTCGGCGCGGTATCGATTCAGCCGCCTTTCGAATTGATCAGTGCAACGGGAGACAGTTCCGTGAAGGGCAATGGCAAATTGCGGTGGATGCTCATCGGAATACTGAGTGTGCTCGGGATCGTAGTCGCGGGCGGTGTGACGGCGCAGTCCGGCGGTTCATCGGACGCGACCGAACTCACCGGAGAAGCGCTTCAAGCCGCGCAGATACTCGGTAACGCCACGAAATCGGGACACACCTATCACATCGACGAGCTCATGAGTGAGTGCGTCGATTGCCACCAGACAGCGACCACGAGCATGTCCGCGACCGATCGGCTCATTCCCGATCACGACACGTGCTATGATTGTCACGACGGCTTCGGTGCGCCCGACGATTGCGAGACATGCCATACCGATGTAGACAATGCCGTATCGCTCGGCGTCCCGCACCGCAACGTCGACTTCTTCCCGCACAAAATCCACGCCGATCGTGGTGTCGATTGCGGGACGTGCCATACGCGTGTCGGCATGAGCGCCGACGAGCAGATCGTCTTCGGCATGCCGCCGATGGACACGTGCACCGATTGTCACAACGGCGTCAAAGCGGAAATCCGTTGCGAAACCTGCCATACACCGACTGCGCTCCTGACCTTGCTCCCCGAAACGCATGAAGTCCCACAGTGGAATACGCTCCACGGCGAAGTCGCGCGTGTCGATGACGCGACGTGTGCAACGTGCCATGTCCAGGAACAGGACTGCGACGCGTGCCATCGCGGGGACGATTTACGTGGGATACCCCACCGCGAGGGCTTCCAAAGCATGCACGCCTTCAGCTTCTACGCGAAGCAGAAGGAATGCGCCGCGTGTCACGACTTCGCAAGCTCGTGTGTTGCGTGTCACCAGATGCGCCGTATCATGCCGGCGAATCACTCGTTTTCGAGCTGGGTCAAGCCAGATGGCGGTGACCACGCCGGTTTTGGCGCGACGGATCTCGAGTCATGCGCGGCATGTCACAGCGGATCATCGCCCTCGTGCATTCGGTGCCACACGGGAATCGGGAACTGAGCGATGACGACACCGAACCGCCTCAATCGACGACACTCGCAAGGAACGCTTCTCATGCGGTATATCGGACTCCTTTGCGCGACATTGGCAATTGGAACGATGTTCATCGCGTGTTCGGAGAAAAAGGCCGACCCGATACGACGTGGACCGCACCCGGCGGGATTCGTCGACAAGACATCGGAGAGTTTTCACGGAACACGCGTACGCGACGTCGATATGGGTGGAAACGCTTCGTGTCTCGAGTGTCACACGGTCGTGGCGGCGGATAGCACCGCCGACGCGATCGCGATGTCGTGCGCGAATTCGCCGGGGTGTCATGCACGGTCGGTGACCGCTACCAGCCTGAACTGCGGAACATGCCATGCGCGGTCGGAGTTGCCGCCGTCCCATCAGGAGCACTTCGCAGCGGGCGCCGATGCCTGCGCGCTTTGCCACGCCGCAACATACAGCACCACGGGCGCGCTCCTCGATTCGGTGCATATGAACGCGGTGCTCAATGTCGCGCTGAGTGTCGCCGTTGAGGGAACGTTCAGCGCCTCCGAGAAGACGTGTAGCGATTCGCGCTGTCACGGGATTACGCAGCCGAATACGTCGCCGGCGTGGGGTGCTTCAGCGGCGCTTACGTGTCAGAGCTGCCACGCAATCGACGACCTTTCGGATATGCACGACACGCACTTCGCGCAATCCGCGGCGAATTGCGGCATCTGCCACGCCTCCACCGCGATAAACGCAACCTCGCTTCAGCCGGAAACCGAAACACACGCGAACCTGACGGTGGATGTGGTGTTTGCCACGACACACGGCGGCACGTTCGACGCGGGTGCCGGAACTTGCTCCGATACGCATTGCCACGGCGTCGGAGCGACGTCGCCGGCGTGGACCGGCACCACGGATCTGGACTGCCAGTCGTGCCATGCGTTCGCCGACCTGCCGGACGCGCACGGAAGCCACCTCGCGAAAAACGACGACTGCTCGGTGTGTCACTCGATGACCGCGGTGGGCAATTCGGCGATTTCGAATCCGGCGTTCCACGGAAATCTCGAAAAGGACGTTGCGCTGAGCGCCGTCGTGCAAGGCGAGTTTGTCGCGATGACACAGACGTGTACGAATACGTCGTGTCACGGCACTGCGTCACCACCGTGGACGTCGACGGTCGACCTCGATTGTAACAGTTGTCACGCGAAGGCTGAGCTCCCGGGCGCGCACCAGGCTCACTTCGCACGTTCACCGGCGAACTGCGAGACGTGTCACTCGACGACGGCGACCGATTCGTCGGCGATCAAGGACCCGTCGTTGCACATGAACTTCACGGTGGATGTCGCGCTCATTGACGGCATCGACGGCGCGTACGACTCGACGACCGAGACGTGCAGCAACACGTATTGTCACCTCGATGCGACGCCGACTCCTCCGTGGAGCGGATCGACAGATCTCCGGTGCCAGTCGTGCCACTCGTACGCGAGCTTGGCCGATCCACATCCGCCGCACGTGAGCTTCGTATCGAACGACTGCTCGGTGTGTCACAGCGAGACGGTGAGCGGTCCATACACGATGATCAATCCGTCGCTTCACGCCGATCAGATCGTACAGGTGGCGATGAGTGGTTCGGCTGGAGCGGGTGCGACATACGACGACCTGACGAACTCATGCGCGGATACGTATTGCCACGTATCGGGCACGCCGACGTGGTCAGTAGGAGTGTCGCTCGACTGCAACAGTTGTCACGCGAAGGCAGAGCTGCCGGGTGCGCATCAGGCGCACTTCGCACGATCACCGGCGAACTGCGAGACGTGTCACTCGACGACAGCAACGGATTCCTCGGCGATCAAGGATCCGCTGTTGCATATGAACTACGCGGTCGATGTGGCGATGATCGACGGAATCGACGGCACATACGATCCCGCGACGGAGACATGTAGCAACACGTATTGTCACCTCGATGCGACTCCGACGCCTGCATGGAACGGCACAACGGACTTGCGGTGCCAATCGTGCCATTCATACGCGAGCCTTCCGGAGCCGCACCCGGTGCACGTCGATCTCGTATCGAACGACTGCTCGGTGTGTCACAGCGAGACGGTGAGCGGCCCGTATACGATGATCAACCCATCGATTCACGCTGATCAGACCGCGCAGGTGGCGATGAACGATGTTGTCAACGGGACGTACGACACGCAGACAAGCTCGTGTGCGGATACCTACTGCCATCGCTCGGGTACGCCGGTGTGGACGACGGCCGCGCTCGACTGTAACAGTTGCCACGCCGTCGCCGATCTACCGGTATCGCATCCCGCGCACTTCAAGAGCATGGAGCAGAACTGCGCAGTTTGTCACGCCTCCACCGCGCAGGATTCGACGGGAATCGCGGTGCCGGCGAACCACGTGAACTTCCAGGTGGAAGTGGCGCTCGCCGATGCGTTCGGTGGAGTGTTTGACGGCACGACGAATACGTGCAGCAACACGTACTGCCACTTCGAGGCGACGACAACGCCGTGGGATAATCCAACGGACCTGCGGTGTCAGGGATGCCATCCGTACTCGACGCTACCAGATAATCACGGCATCCACATCGACACGTTCGGGAATATCTGCGGCACGTGCCATGCGAATACGGTGAGCGGCGGATATTCGCTCGTCGATCGTGGTAAGCACGCGAACCTCACCGCCGAGGTAGCGATTGTCGACTCGCTTGGCGGTACCTATTCGATCGATACGGGCACGTGCGCGAACAATTGGTGTCACGGCCCACGTAATGACGTCGTGAGTCCGGCGTGGACCGGCACGACCGATCTCGATTGCCAAGGCTGCCATCCGACGGCGAGCCTCTCCGTTGGACATCCGTTCCACGTAACGACGATGGGGCAGCCGTGTCAGAACTGCCACAACGCAACCGCCGTATCGCCGACAGAACTCGTGGTCGACGGTCCGCACGTTGACGGCACGGTGCAGGTTGTCGGGACCTATACGAACATGGTGTACGACCTCGGCGCGAACACGTGTTCGTCGAGTCAGAATCCGTGTCACAATCCGGGTCCGTCGAAGAACTGGTTCACGCTGGAGTGATCGTCGACAGAGCGGCGTGTGCAAAATGAGGGCATAGTCAGTTCCGAAAATCGGGCCCGATTGTGCCGGTGAATCGAACAGAGCGCGAGATCATCGGGTATCGATACCGCATATCGGACTGTAGTACCGCGCGGTGCGAGACATGGTACCGGAATTGCACTCGCTACACGTGGCCCGTTAGCCGGATATATCACCTACCAATAGGAGAAAGGGAGCGCGTATGAGAATCTTGCTACTAACCGCGGCGCTTGTCGTTGGCGGACTCGTTACGGTATCCGCGCGAGATCTGCCCTCGGAAGACGAGGTTGCGAACGCGACGTATATGGGTTCGCGTGCGTGTCGCGCGTGTCATATGACGGCCGCACAAGGTGAGATGTACAAGATCTGGGAAAACAGCAAGCACGCGAAGGCGTACGCGACGCTCGCGACCGATGAGGCGAAGGCGATCGCCGCCGGACTCAGCATCGCGAATCCGCAGGAAGACGCGACGTGTCTGAAGTGCCACTCGACAACTGGCGATGTCCCGTCCAGTCGCGTTCACGCACGTTTTGACGTGTCCGAAGGCGTTGGCTGCGAATCGTGTCACGGCGCTGGTGAACACTATCGCACGAAGCAGGTGATGTGCGGTATCCTCACGGGTAGTATCGAAGGCGCGAGCGTCGGGCTCATCGAGCCGAACGCCGATGTATGCGCAACGTGCCACACTGGCGCGGTTCCCGAAGGTCACCCGGCACAGGACTTCGATTACGAGTCCGCAGTCCAAGAGATCGCGCACCCGCTTCCCGCGGCACGTGCAGAAGGTCAGGGCTGCAACTGACATCCGGCCCGGCAGCCGAATTGAGGGTCTTCGCGGCTTGAAATGAGTCGCTGTTTCGTTGCGCCGGGGAGGGCGAGCGCTCTCCCCGGGTACCTCGGTTCACTCGCCGGTCTCTTGGTTCACGGTAGCGGAGATGATGAAGAAGACTGGCTGTACGGGCGCTATGAAAACGTCTCCTCGAGTATCCATTTCGATAGTATCGGTTCTCCTGCTCATCTGCGTCTCATTCGTGGCTATTCCGCGCGCGAACGCTCAGTTTACGTCGCAGGACTGCCTCGATTGCCACGGAGACGCGGACATCATGGAGGGCATGGAGCGCTACCTCGTTCGGCCTGACGCGCTCGACGAATCCGTCCACGCGTTCTTCGAGTGCACCGACTGCCACGACGTAACGGACATCCCGCACGACGGCCTCGGCCCTCCGACGTGCGCTTCCTGCCATGATTACGCGCAGGAGGAGTACGAGCGCTCCATGCACTACGCCGCGTTCGCTGCAGGCGAACCCGAGCCGCCGAGCTGCGGTACGTGTCATGGTGGCCACAACATCCAGTACGTGGACGATCCTACATCGCTCGTCGCCCCGCGAAACCAGCCGGCGACATGCGGTACATGTCACTCAAATCCGGATATCGTCAAGAAGTACTACATCTCGGTATCGAACCCGTCGGAAGCCTACCAGCGGAGTGCGCACTACGCCGCGCTCATGCGCGAAGGCGACGATGCACCGGATACGGACGCGCCGACGTGCAGTTCGTGTCATGATTCGCACGCCATCCTGAGAGCGTCGAACCCCGAGTCGCCGATTTACCCGGCGAAGGTCGGCGAGTTGTGCGGAAGTTGTCACGACGAGATTCAGACGCTCTACTCCGGCAGCGTGCACGGGCAGGCTCACGCGGCGGGCAATCGAAATGCGCCAACCTGCGTTTCATGCCATGGCGAACACGACATCGTCGCGACAGCCGAAGGACGTGACCGCGCCGAAGTGCTGCGCCTATCGAGCGAAACGTGTGTGTCGTGTCACGCCGATCAGCGGCTCATTCGGAACACCACGCTCTCGTCGATCCAGGTGACGAGTTATCGCGAGAGCTACCATGGGCTGGCAGGACGCGGCGGATCGGAGAACGTCGCACTGTGCGCAAGCTGTCACGGCGCGCACAACATCTATCGCACAAGCGACACGCGAAGCCTCGTGCATCGGGATAATCTCGTCTTTACGTGCGGAAGCTGTCACGAAGGTATCACGGAACGGTTCGCGGAAATTCGCGTGCATGCACTGTACCGCCAAGAGACAGCGACGCCGGCGGGCTTTGTGCGGATAACGTATCTCTTCCTTATCGTTTCGATCATCGGCGGCATGGCGGTACACAACATCGTCATCTACTCGCGCTATATCCGCGAGAAGTACCGCGCCGAAAAGCGACTACGTCGCCTGCGCCGCTTCCCGCGCTTCCAGCTCATGCAGCACGTCATACTCATCGTGAGCTTCGTGACGCTCGCCGTCACCGGATTCGCGTTGAAGTTCTCCGACTCGTTCTGGGTGCAGTGGTTGCAGACCATCGGCTTCGACGAAGGCATCCGCCGACTGGTGCACCGAATCGCCGCGGTAGCGCTTATTACGCAATCGACTGTGCAGATGGTGTGGTTCGTCGTGACGAAGGAAGGCCGGCGCGATGTGCGTGCGCTCATACCAACATATCAGGATGTGATCGACGCGATCCAGAACATGCGCTACCATCTCTTCCGCGCAGAACATCCGCCACGCTACGGTCGATTCGACTACGCTGAAAAGGCCGAGTATCTCGCGCTGATCTGGGGCACGGCGGTGATGGCGTTGACGGGTATGGTGCTCTGGTATCCGGAAATTGCGACGCGCTTCTGGCCGGCGTGGTCGGTGGAAGTCGCCGCGGTGATTCACTACTACGAAGCGATCCTCGCGACTGCAGCGATTCTCGTATGGCACTGGTTCTTCGTGATCTACCATCCGCGCGAGTTCCCAATGCGACTTACGTGGGTGACGGGTGCGATGACCGAGCATGACTATCGCCACCACCATCCGCGCGAATATGAAGAGCTCCGTAACGATCCGAACGCGGTCATCCCACCGCAGCACGATCAGCCGGAGGAGTCGAAACCCGACGACAAGCGGAAGAAGAAATAAGTCACGCGCGATTGAGTTGACGACGGGAACGCCGGTGTGAAAGCATGCACATCGGCGTTTTCGTATTCTACGGTTTCGTGCGTGGGTCGCGATTTCGTATCGTACTTGCGAAGACTCCGCAATGGTTGTATATTCTACCCGTAATAATGCGGGTATATCAAAGAAGGTCATCAGAATGCCTGAAAACGCCGTGCGTACGTTCGTCGCTGTGGATATTCCCAAGTCAGTACGTACGGCGCTCGGTGAGCTTGTGGAACCGCAGCGACGTCGTAGGCAATCGGCGGGTACGGATACACGCGGGCGTGCTGGCATTCGGTGGACGCGTCCTGAAGGGTGGCACATTACGCTGGCGTTTCTCGGAGAGCTTCCGCCGGAGGATGTCGAGCGAGCTATTGTGGCGACGAAAACTGTTGCGTCGTCAGCGAAGCCGTTCAGCGCCGCGATTGACGGCTGGGGCGTATTCCCGGATGAGCATCGACCGCGCGTGCTCTGGGCCGGAGTCGTATCCGGTGCCGAAGAGATTACCGCAGTGGCCACCGCACTGGATGCGCAGCTTTCGCGCGATGGATTTACAACGGAATCGCGTACGTTTCATCCGCACGTGACTATCGCGCGTATCGAAGATCCACGAGCGGGCGCACAGGTATTCGACGCGCTGAATTCGCCGCGCGCGCAAGCTGGTCGACGTGTATCGCTCGAACCGTTTCGCGTGGATCGGCTCACGGTGTTCCGGAGTGTGTTGAAGCGAACCGGCGCGGAGTATTCGGTGCTGGCGGAGTGTCCGTTCGGGCAGGGATAAGCTCGTCCCGGCAGTGTTCGCGATCAGATTCGCGGGGGTGTCGAATGGCGGCGGGTTTCGACGAGGTGGATGACACAGACGGCGGCGCAACGGACGTCGTCGACGGCAACGCAGAGCCGGACGAAGGTATCGACGAGAAAAGTTCGGAAGACGGTTTCGATCGTTCCGCGTCGCGTGGTACATTCGGCGCATCACATCGAAGTTCTCACGGGGAGTATACGCGAATGGCGGCGAAAAGCAGTTCCAAGACCGAACCTACGACACGAGACAATCGCGATAAGGCGGTCGATCTCGCACTTGGCCAGATCCGGAAGCAATTCGGCGACGGCTCGATCA
This sequence comes from uncultured bacterium, assembly GCA_964635955.1. Lineage (GTDB taxonomy): Bacteria > Latescibacterota > MWCZ01 > MWCZ01 > MWCZ01 > CAZWQW01. Next base: position 13,110 of record CAZWQW010000048.1, read on the forward strand.
TGAAGATGGGCGATGAGTCGCAGAAGAAGATCGCGATGATTCCGACCGGTTCGATCGCGCTCGATCAAGCGCTCGGGATCGGCGGAGTGCCGCGCGGTCGCATTGTCGAGTTGTACGGTCCGGAGTCCTCCGGTAAGAGCACGCTCGCGATGCACATCGTTGCGGAAGCGCAGAAGCGCGGCGGTATCGCTGCGTATATCGATGCGGAGCATGCCTTCGACCCAACGTACGCGAAACTACTCGGCGTGGACATCGACAACCTGCTCATCAGTCAGCCCGACAGCGGCGAAGACGCCCTCGGCATCACCGATACGCTCGTCCGGAGCGCGGCAATCGACGTGATCGTAGTTGACTCGGTCGCGGCGCTCGTGCCACGCGCGGAACTTGACGGGGAGATGGGTGATTCGCACGTCGGCTTGCAGGCGCGGCTCATGTCGCAGGCGCTCCGCAAGCTCACCGGCTCGATTTCGAAGAGCCACACCTGCGTCATTTTCATCAACCAGATTCGTATGAAGATCGGCGTCATGTTCGGTAATCCGGAGACGACCACCGGTGGTAACGCGCTGAAGTTTTACAGTTCGGTGCGTATGGATATCCGCCGCATATCGACGATCAAGGATGGTGACGAGACAATCGGTTCGCGCACACGCGTCCGCGTCGTGAAGAACAAGGTTGCGCCGCCCTTCCGCATGGCGGAATTCGACCTTATGCACGGTGAGGGCATCAGTCGCGCCGGTGAACTGGTCGACCTCGGTACGGAGCTGGGCATCGTCAGCAAGTCTGGTACGTGGTATTCCATCGGTGACGAGCGGATCGGTCAGGGCCGGGAAAACGCGAAGCAGTACCTGCGCGACCATCCGGAACTCATGGACGAGCTCACCGATGCCGTACGTGAGAAGCTTCAGATCCCCATCGTAAAGGCCGACGGCACCATCATGATTGCCGGCGAGACCGTTACACCGGAAGCCCCCGCCGAAAACGCCGAATAACCGTATCCTCCGCGTGGCGCGTCCGTCGGGATGCGCCACGCGACACCAGACGCGCCACGCTTTCACCGTACGCAGGAGCTCTACCGTATGCCGACGGTGACATCCATCGAGGAAATCCCTGACGATCGCAGTAAACGGCGACGTCGCA
>CAZWQW010000048.1:14346-20269 GCA_964635955.1 uncultured bacterium
GTGGCGCGGGAAGCGGTTTCGCATGCTGAGGACGACGCGCCGTCGCCCGTCGAGCAGGCGGTCGCCGCGCTGAGGACGAAGCGTCGGAGCTACGCGCGACTCGATCCGGAGACGGCGCGACGCCGTATGTACGGTTTTCTCCAACGACGTGGATTCGGCTTCGACACCGTGCGCGCGGCCGTGGAACAGTTCGAGCGCGAACTCAGCGACTCCGACGAATAGCCCCGGTTACACTCCTTCCCAGTTCTGGTTCTCGAGAAGCTGCTCGTCAGGCACCGTGCCGAACCACTTCGCCGGAACGCCGGTCACTACGGTTCCATCCGCGACATCGTGCGTGACGACGCTCCCGGCGCCGACCAGTGCGTCCTCCCCGATTGTTATGCCGGGAAGGATTGTCGCGCCAACGCCGATACGTCCGCCGCGCTTGACTGTGACGCCCTTGAATTGCGTGAGGCGCGCCTCGGTTCGCCCGATGAACCGGTCATTCGACGTCGTCACCATCGGCGCGATGAAGCAGAAGTCCTCAATCGTCGAGTAGGCGGTGATGTACGCGTTCGTTTCGAGTTTGCACTTCCGCCCGATGGTGGTCTGGTTCTCGACGGTGACATTTCGCCCGACGATGGTGTTCTCGCCGATGGTCACCTGCTCGCGAATAGTCGCCTGATCGGCCACGAGCACATCCGCACTGATCTCCGCGCCACGGTAAATACCCACGAACGCGCCAATCAGGCACCGTGGGCCGATCGTCGCCGGTGGGAGCTCATCCGCCACCTTGAGCACGCTGCGACGCGCACGCATCCGCTCCTTGCCGATGATGCTGTGCGGGTCGATGCGGACGTCGTCGCCGATGCGCGAGCCGCGATGCACGATGGCGTGGTGGCCGATGCGGCATCGCGCGCCGACCGTCACACCGTCTTCGATCACGACGTACTCACCGATCTCACATTCCGCGCCCATTTGTACGTTCGCGCCGATAACGGCGGTCTTGGCGATTTTCGACTCGTTCATGGTCATTTCCTTTCCCAAGCGCGGGAAAAGGTCGTTTCGCGCAATATCTCCCGCAAGGGGCGGTCAGAGAATCGTAAGCACGTTCTCGGGAGGACGTCCGAGTGCTGCGCGGTCGCCCTTGACGACGATGGGGCGCTCGATGAGAATCGGATGCTCGATCATCGCCTCGATGAGTTCCTTCTCGGACGAATCGGCGCTGAGACCGAGCTCCTTATAAACCTTTTCTTTCGCGCGCACGAGATCTTTCGCTTGCATTCCCAGCATGCCGAGAATGCGGACAAATTCGCGGCGTTCCGGTGGCATCTTGAGGTATTCCACGATGACCGGTTCGACGCCGTTGTCCTGGAGTAGCTTGAGCGCTGCCCGGCTCTTGCTGCATCGCGGATTGTGATAGATCACCACGTCGCTCATGTCAGTGCCCTCCCAGCATGTATCCGTGCGTATACGATCAACGCAAAAGCGACGCCGCGCGTTCCCCGTGGACGTGCTAATCGCCGCGATTTCCCGTCGATTTTCGCAGTTTCGCGATCGCGGCGACGGCGAGCTTATCGCATCGCTCGTTCTCGGGATGGTCGGCGTGCCCCTTTACCCACTTCCACGTAATCCGATGCCGCGCCGCCGCCTCGTCCAGCGCCTGCCAGAGGTCCTGATTCTTCACCGGCTGCTTCGACGCGGTCTTCCAGCCGTGCTTCTTCCAGTTCTCCATCCACGACGTGATGCCCTGCCGGAGATACTGCGAGTCGGTGGTGAGCGTCACCGCACACGGCTCGGTGAGTGCGGCGAGCGCGTGAATTGCCGCGCTAAGCTCCATGCGGTTGTTCGTCGTGTTCCACTCGGCGCCGGAAAGCTCGCGTTCCTTCTTCCGATAACGCAGAAGCGCACCCCAGCCACCGGGACCCGGATTGCCTGAACATGCTCCGTCGGTGAAAATCTCGACGTGTTTCATCGATACATCTCGGTAATTCGCGGAAGAACGTCAATCGACGGGGGAAAGATCGGTCCAATCGTGGGTTGAGGGCAACCGGCGAGGCATTGCGCCATGACTTCCCCCTTGCCGACGACGCCGTGATGACGGTCATTTTGTATGTACAATATTGTTGTAGCTATTAGGTCTTTTGGCGGAATGAAAAAGAAGCATATGAGCAAGTCTTCGGAATCGACGTGGAAACATTCGGGCGGCAAGCTCCGCGTAAAAGGAGCTCAAGCGTTGTCCGACGCGGAACTGCTGGCAATTCTCATCGGAACAGGAATAACGGGGAAGTCCGCCGATGCCATTGCGGAGGAGATTCTGTCACGTTTCGGCTCGTTTCGCGGAATGGCGAATCAACCATTTGAGAAATTCAGGAACATACAGGGGTTGGGTGACGTAAAGATTATCCGAATCGCGGCTGCATTCGAAATCGCTCGCAGGGCGGTAAACGACGTGTTAAGAGAACTTGACGATGAGTGATACCTCTCGGATATCGAGCCCATTCGATACGTCGACGTGGAAGACTGAACGTTCGGCCGCTGCCGTACTTATGCACTGGATGCGAGAGATCATCGAGTCGCGGAATCTCGGACTCGGCGCGCCAGACGTAGAGACATCCGGATCTGATCGAAAGATGCCGGACCTCGTGATCTACCGCTCTCCTCGCAGTAGCGAGATTGCCTGTGTCATCGAGGCGAAACCGCCCTATTTCGACGTGTTCCACGAAGAAGAGCTCAAAGAACCGGCACGCGCAAAAGCTACGAAGCGTCGTGCTCCGTATTTTGCACTTACGAATTTCAAGGAGTTTGTCTGGTATAAAACCGAAAGTGTCAATACGTTAGCACCGGAAGAAGACCAGATAGCGCAGCGGTATTCTCTTTCTGATGTCGAAGACCTATCGAAAATCGAACAAACCCGATATAAAGACCCGACAAAACGAGAATTAGAGCGTTTTCTCACGCATCTCCATGATGTCCTCACAGGGCAGGTATCAGAACCGAAGCTGCCTGTCGACGATCTATTGGTCTTTCGGCTTCAGCAGAAAATTCATGTACTTGCACGGCGTTATCGCGACATTATCGAGGACAAAGCACACCGCGATAACGAGTTCATGAAGGATTTGATGCGTTGGTTCGCGGAACAGGAGTGGAACTTCTCAGGAAGTGAAACCGACTTCGATAAAGCCGCGAGACAAACAGCATACCTTCTCATCAATAAAATCGTTTTTTATGAGGCACTTCAAGCAAAACGTCCCGATGTTCTGGACCCACTTGAGATTCCGCAGAGCCTCACGAAAGGATCCCGACTCAAGGCGACTTTGGATGGTTATTTCAAAGACGTCCTTAATATAGATTACGAAACGATTTACACGACGGACTTCATAGATAGTCTCGCATTCCCAGACGAGCCAGAAGTAGTCCGAGCTGTGAAAGAACTCGCAAACGTACTAACAAAGCGGTACAACTTCAGCACGCTGAGTTACGACGTAATCGGACGTATTTTTGAACGCCTTATTCCCGATCAGGAGCGGCATTCACTCGGTCAATACTTTACCAGTGCAGATATCGTCGATTTCATCTTGCGCTTTTGCCTAAAACACGAAAATGATAAGGTACTCGATCCCGCATGTGGGGCTGGAACGTTCCTCGTTCGAGCGTATCAACACAAGTCTATAATGAATCAACGGCTTGATCACGAAACACTTCTCTCAGGATTGTGGGGAAACGATGTAGCCAAATTCCCCGCCCATCTTGCCACGATAAATCTTGCGATAAAGGGCCTCGGCAGCGATAGGAACTACCCGAACATTCTTCAGGAGGACTTCTTCCGCCTGCATGTGGGGAACGAGGGATTCGAAGCAAAAGCGTGGCGAAAGAGGCGCGCGAACACACTCGGTATAGACGAACGCGAGGTTGAATATCCGCGTGTTTTCGATGCGATCGTAGGCAATCCGCCGTATACGAGACAGGAAGAAATTCCGGACATTGGTGTTGATAAATCGAGTCTCATTGCAAGCGCAACGAAAATGGGACGGAATTCCATTGCGAATATCAGTCGACGCGCCGCAATCTATGTTTATTTCTTCATTCATGCAACGAAATTCCTTAAAAATGGTGGACGGTTTGGGTTCATTGTATCCAACTCGTGGCTCGACGTTGAATACGGCGCCGGTCTTCAGGAATTTCTCCTCACCAATTACCGCGTCAGTGCGTTGATCGAATCGAAAGTCGAACGATGGTTCGATCAGGCGGGGGTGAATACTTGTATCGTACTACTCGAAAAGTGCGACGATGAAGCGATCCGAAATGCCAATCAAATACGGTTCGTATACCTGAAAAAGCCAATTCGGCACTTCATACCGCCCGCGAGCGAGATATGGCAGGGACAGGTAGATCGACTCCGCGCGATCGATGAACTGACTCATACGTTTCTTGCTCATGATTCGTTGTACGAAAACGATGACCTTCGTGTTTATCCAAAGAACCAGAAGGAGCTTAGGGACGAAGGTTACGATGCGGAACGAAACACGTATGTTGGATCCAAATGGGGAAAATACCTACGCGCGCCGGACGTATTCTTTACCGTTGCCGATCGTGCCAAGGCGAGTCTCGTTCCGCTTGAAACGGTTGCTCGTGAAATCAAGCGTGGTTTTACTACCGGAGCGAACGATTTCTTCTACCTTACCGAAGAAGAGATTCATCGTGCGGGAATAGAACGGCGATTTTGGATGCACAAGAATGAACGCGGTGAGTGGACGCCAAATTACCTCGTGAAATCGCCTCGTGAATGTGAATCTCTAACGGTCAATGTCGAAAACCTCAAGTACCGCGTTGTGATGATTCACGACGAACGCGAAGCATTACGTGGCACCAAAATATTGAAACACATCAAATGGGGTGAAGATCGAGGTTTTCCCGAACGACCGACTTGTCGAAGTAGGCAACGGTGGTATGATCTCGGTGCATGGGAAAAGCCGGATTTCATATGGGCTGACGCATACAACGATCGATACGCGGTATTCGCCACACCGAATGCGTTGGCAGATAAGCGATTCTTCTACATATATGTTCCCGATCCGACCTATCGTTCACTGCTGTTCGGGTACCTGAATTGCTCTCTTATTCCCCTCTTTATCGATGTAGACGGAATAACGAATCTGGGCGAAGGTGCAATCTACACGAATGTCTATCAACTGAAGCGCCTTCCGGTTCCTTCTCCCGAAAGCAAAGCGGACGGACTTTCGGAAGCTATGGACCGTTTGTCAAAGAGACCCGTTCTATCAATATTCGAAGAACTCGGAACTCGCAACCCTCAGGAGGTTACTTTCGAGACGGTGCGGGAGGATCGTAGGGAACTCGACCGGATAATCATGGGTGACATTCTCCACCTAACAGAGTCCGAACAACTTGATGTCTATCGTTCAGTTATCGATATCGTACGGTCTCGGCTTGATAGAGCGTCCAGTGTAAATACCACTGATAAAAGGCGCGATATCGACGTTAACGCAGCGGCGGACTCGATTCTGACTCGTCTGAAAGAGGAATCTGAGAAATGAAGTTTCTCGGCGAAATATACCGCGAATACGTCCTAACGCGTGACGACCTTGAATTACGTGAATTCTCACCATGCGCTGGACGAGTGAGCGTCGGAAACGACCTATTCGGGTGGAAACTCGAATGTGACGGCGAGGAAATCAGATGCCGCTCCGAGTGGGAAGCTCGATATCTCCGAGTTCTCCTCGACGCCGGCATGACAGAAATCGCGGTTCCAAACGACGATGCATTTCTCGCGCAATTAGTACCTGATCTGGAGCGGAGAAAGAAACGTATTGATGAGGTTTTCGAAAACTACTGCCTTGGTATACGCGACAGGAGAGCAAAAGCACAGATACGCATGAAAGTTTATAAATCCGTTATAGAGTAACACTAAGCGCGACCGCACATC
>CAZWQW010000049.1:0-17470 GCA_964635955.1 uncultured bacterium
GAGTGTCGGCAAGCGCACCGCCATCCATCCGCGCGCGCCAATGATCGGCGGTGAACTGTGGCTCAAGTGTGCGTGAGCCAATCGTACGCGCGTAGAGCTCCGCGACGGCATTGATATCGTCGGTACCCATCGGACGATCACCCCATCCGGGAGGTATGCCGACTTCGATGTCTGTGGAAACGATCTGACACCTATGCCGAATAATTCCGCCGACGAAACCGCGTTTGTGGTATCTGTCTCCAACAACCCGAGTCACGCAGTAACCCGCATCGACCAATCCGCCGAGTAACGCGTCGACGAGTGCGGTTTCGGCATCCTCGCTTATGTCTGGATCATGTACGGGAAAACCAATAGACGCGGCTGGAACAACAGCTTCGCCAACGCGGACGGGAACGTCGCGTACGAGCGCTCCCGCGATAGCGGCATCGCCGTCGACCACCAACCGTGAAAGGTCCTGTCGGTACCCGGGAAATGCCCGCCACGCAACGACCTTTTCTCGAGCGGAGTCGGACCCGTATGAACGAACGACGAGGTCGTCAAACGCCGCCTCGTGTTTGTGTTTCGTGACGGGAATCGCGTGCATCGCGAACCTCACGTGAACAACGACCGCTCGTCAGATGACGCGGAGCACCATCGATCGGCTCTCATCGTCGAGATCGTTCAGGTTGGAAATCTCATAGCGATTCCCATCGACATCTACGATCAGAACGCGTCCGTCGCCAAGAAACGCTACATTGTCGCGCAATCCCTTGGCGACGAAGTTCCGAGTTCCTCGGTTTGTAGCGACGCTCCAATACGATGCGCCAAACTCTTCGCTGATACTGTGAACCTTCGTAATGAAGGTCGAAAAGTATCGTCGCGAAAGCTCCAACTCGATGACTCGTTGACTCTCCATATCGAGCTGCGTCGGATCCTCGATTACACCAAGTTCATCGAGACGACCCGAAAGGATACCGATGTAACGATCGCAATACGAGAGTGGAAACGCTCGCACCAGCGTCACATCGAGATACGTTCTATCGTCGAGAGTAGCTCGAAGAAATCCCTTGTGATCATAGAACAGCCGGACCTTCGCCGGATCAAGCGGAGGCGAATCCGGATCTTGAAAGATCGGCGCCTGAGTGACTCCGTCGGTCGGCGGTCCGTTTCGATGCATCATACCCGTCTCCTCACGTATACAGATAGAGAAACCGTTTGTATACAGAGCGTATTCGGTGTGCGCTACGAGAAAAAGAAAGATACCGAACCGCGCGTAAGCGCCCAAGGATGAGGATAGCGTTACGGCCACTCCGGAGCGCTGGGATCGCGCCACGTCCGTAAGTGGAAGACTCCGTCGCGCAGTTCCCCGTAGGTGCCGAGATTTGTCCAATCTCCCAGCACGACGAGTGTACCGCCGGAGAACTGTTCGATCCGAGCGGCGTGAACGTGTCCGAACACGGCAACCTGCACACCGCTCGCGAACAAACGCTCGCACACAGCACGATAGACCGGTTTGATTTGTCTTTCCGGAGATACGACGCGGTCGCGAGCACGCGTCGAATCGGATACGCCTCGTGCGATGAGTCCCGCGAGGCTTGGATGGAGGATACTGAACGCGCGGATGGAAACTGGATGGTAGATTACCGTGCGAACGAAATTGTACCAACGCGAAGGTTGCGACAGTCCGTCGCCGTGTTCAACATGGATCGTGAGACCGTGCGTGCGTAAATGGAGCGGTCCGCGTTGCACGATAAGCCCGTACTCACGTTCGAGTGCGGCTCCCATCCACCAGTCATGGTTTCCGCCGAACACCGTCACAGGGATGCCCGCGTCAACGAGATCCGCCATAGCCGCCAGCACCCTGCCACCGCGCGCCGGTACCGTTGTTCGATATTCAAACCAGAAATCGAAGAGATCGCCGACAACGTAAAGTGCGCGCGCACGACTCTTGATCCACCGAAGGAACGAAACAAGATGCTGCTGCTTCGCTGCCTCTCCCGGAGCGTTTAGCGGCTTTATGTGAGCGTCAGAAATGAAATAGATAGCGTTATTCACGACACCTACCGCGCTGTAGGAATTCGGTCCGTTACGAATGACGAAATGTAGCGCCCGACAGCGCTCCGGGCCATGGGTGAGCGACCAACGACGTCGTCGGTCGAAACGTGGTCACCGGGTGAGCAGATTCGGAGCATTGTACCAATGCGCTTCGCCTCTCTGCCGCATCCACCAAATCGGTTCCGCCGACGGTACCGTATGAACAGCGCTCTGGATGCGTCCGGAATGCGTTTTTGGCGTAGGTTTTGCAACCTCGAAACATCGACGAAAAGGTGTATCACAGGACATCGGTCCGTTTGTTGACAGGTTGTGTAAGGCGCGGTATCCTTCGAATTAGACGTGTTTGAGATCCCACTCGTCGAAACGATAGATCGACACCATCGACCGGCCTTTTTCGGTATGTGTCGCTCGAAATCAACCCCTTACACCGGTAAGCAATCATTGCACATTTGCGCAATCGGCATTCGCGTGCGGTATTACACTGCGCTGGTTGGCATTACGCTTGCAATTGGGCTGACGGCATGCGCCATGCCCGGCGGCAGATTTCACCGCACCGCTACTATACCCGTCGGTATCGATCGATCGCAGGCTGCAGAGGCAACGATTCGCGTTCTGCAGGAACACGGATACGCGCCAAGTATCGTGAACCAGCGGGTAGGTACGATCACTACCGACTGGCGCAGCAATGACGGATGGTTCGCGTTTGTCTCGGGACATCGTGTACGCGACCGGGTAACCATCACGATTGGGGATTCAACCGTTACGCTTACCGGCGAGTCTCAAGCGCGCGAAGGACAGTCGTTCTTTTTCCGCGACGAGCACTCTGTTGACACCGATTGGTTCGGTGCGGCTGCATCGGATGATGTGAAGGCCGAGTGGGAACGCATTCGTGAACAGCTTGTCGCGGAAATCAGCGGATTGCCGCAATCGCTCGACAGCACCGACGAGCGACTTGTCGCAGCGAAGCCGAGTCGGGCAAGTTTTGTTCCGCTGATGTCCGGCTTTTCGCCGACTGAGCGTATTCGGGTTGCGGTGGTTGATTTTGTCGGTATCGGTGTTGAGGAGAGTGATGTGCGTATCCTCACCGACCGACTGCGCGCCGAGCTCGTCGATACGGGTCGATTCACGGTTATCGAACGCGAACGGATGAACGAGATCCTTGAAGAGCAAGGCTTTCAGCAAACGTTGGTCTGTGCAACGGACGCCTGCGCAATCGAGCTTGGAAGACTCACAGGAGCCTCCGGAATAGTCGCGGGGACAGTCGGGAAGCTCGGCGCGACATACACTGTCACGGTACGGCTCATCAACGTAGAGACCGGAGAGATCATCGCACGCGCCTCTGAGGATTGCGCCTGCGCCGTGGATGATTTGCTTGGAAGCATGCACCGTTTGTCGCTTCTCTTGGCACAACGCACGGAGTGAATATGGAACAGAAGATCCATGCGCTTACACAAGTCGAATCGACGCTGGTCATGCCGACGATGCTTGACGGCAAGACCGCCGAACGCGTCGCACAATGGATCAAAAGGTGGCACGGTGCGGATTATGACATCGATCATATCACGCATTTGATCAAAGACTGGCCGACCGGAGTACCACTGACAAGTCTTATTCAGCCGTTTAACGAGTTCGGTGAGTCGGAAAGCGCGGAATCACTTGCGCGCCTTGTACTTGCACTGATTCGGTATGTCGAACGGGGATGGATTCAGACATCGCAGGCGCGGGGTGCCTACCGGTTTGCCTGTCGCCAGTTGTGCACGCGTGGTATCCCGTTTGAAGAGACTGCGAAAGGCGATGAGACCGCACTTTGGTTCCACTTTATCGCCATGAACGAGTTCGGCGATCCCGAGAATCAAGGTTACGCAACGGACTTCGCCGAGCTGCGGCTGATGGCACGGTACCTCATCGATCGCCGCCAACTTCTACGCGACCTCCTCGAAGGCGAGATGCCGGCGACCTTCCAAGAAGGATATGTGAGCATTGCGGGAGCTATCGGTGATCGGCGGCTCACTCCGCATCTACTCAGAATCCTTCGTCGTTCCGAGGATGTTTCCGAAGTCGCTCAGACGATCAACGTTCTCGGCAGATTAGGCGAGTCGACGGTTGTGCCCGCGCTCGAGGGATACGCGCTCAGTGCAAACGACGAGATCTCCACGGTGGCTGTCCTTGCGATTGAAGCGCTGGGAGAGAGTGAAGCTGAGAGGATTCTGCGTCTCGTGGAGGGCATTGTTGCCGGCACCGAATCGTCGTTGGCGGCACACGTCGATTTCGCGCGGTTACATCTGCGCGACGGAGCCGACGCGCTCGACGCTGAACTTCTCCGCGTCGCCGCCGACGAAAACGCCTCGAAAGTAAACCGACTCGCCGCGATTGAGCGACTGAGTGGAACGACGAATCCGGAGACACTACGCTTGCTCGCCTCGCTCCTCGACGATCCTACGTACGAACGGGTAAACGTGGACGGATTTTACACTGATGACGTCGTCTACACCATCCGCGAGGCCGCGTATCTCGCACTCAACGATCGACGTATCATTGCCCTCGTGCAGGTGCTCGGTGAGGATATCCTCGACCGATTTGAGTCGTTCCAGATGTATACGATGCCGTCGTGGTGGGATACTTTCGAGATCGATCCGGAGATACCCGACGAAGAACTGTAAATACTCTCGCTCATGCGAGAGTATCGAAGGCGAACCGCATGGCAACGGTTCGCCTTCGTTGCGTTAAGCATCTGTGCTGAAGCGCTCACCGCGACGTAAATATCCCGTCGTCTTGCTGTATGAATCACGCACTCTCTATCTTCCGGCGTTACATGAATTCGGCCTCTACGCGGAACCGCAATGTCGGAATCGACAATTTACATCCACGCACCTTCGAATGAGCCCTTGAGCCGCGAGCAAAAGCGCTCCGTATGGGGATGGGCACTCTACGATTGGGCAGAGTCGGCGTTCTCGACATCGATTCTCGTCGCCGTATTGCCGATCTACTACCTGAGTATCGCTCCGTCCGGACCCATTACGTTCCATCTCGGTCCGTGGCAGATTACCACTGCGGCGACAAGTTTGTGGGCGTATACGGTCGGATTATCCACGCTGATCATCGCGGTGCCTTCGCCGGTACTCGGTGCCATCGCCGATTCGAGCGGTCGGAGAAAGTGGTTCCTCGGATTCTTCGCGTATACCGGGGCGTTATTTAGCGCGTTGCTCATATGCGTCGGCCACGGACAGTTTCTCCTCGCGTCGGTGATCTTCCTCGTAGCGAACGCCGCATCAGTAGGCGGCACAATCTTTTACAACTCACTCCTTCTTGATATCGCCCCGCCGGGACGCATCGACAGTGTGTCGGGCAAAGGCTTCGCGCTTGGATACGCGGGTGGCGGTATCTTGCTCGTTGTCAACCTGTTGATGGTATCGCAGCCGAAGTGGTTCGGGATACCTTCGGCGGAATGGGGCGCGCGTTTTAGCTTCCTCTCGGTCGGTGTATGGTGGGCCGTGTTCACGGTTCCGACGTTACTCTTGGTGCGAGAACGCAGAATCGCCGCCGAACGTCCGAGTGGTGGGTATATCAGTCTCGGTATCCGACGGACGGTATCCACCTTGCGTCACGCGTTGAGATACCGTGATCTCGTTGTGTTTATCGTTGCGTTTCTCATCTACAACGACGGTATCCAGACGGTCATTGTCATGGCGGTTCCCTACGGGAAGGAGGTGCTCGGACTCGGCGCTGGTACGTTGATGGGGGTGATTGTGCTCATCCAGGTGATCGGTGTACCGGGGTCGCTACTCTTTGGAGCGGTCGCCGAACGATGGGGCGCGAAACGCGCGGTGATAAGTGCGCTGGTCATCTGGTCAGTGGTTGTCGTCTACGCATGGAGAATGCAGCATCCCGCTGAATTCTGGGTGCTTGGTGTGCTCGTCGGATTCGTACTCGGCGGGAGTCAGGCGATCAGTCGCTCGCTTTACGGCGCGATGATACCCGTCGGCCACAACGCCGAGTTCTACGGATTCCTTGCGGTGAGCAGCCGATTTGCGTCGTTTCTCGGACCGATCGCGTTCGGTCTCGCGCGAGACCTCACCGGAAGCATGCGCGCGGCGATCATAGCGCTCGTGGCGTTCTTCCTCGTGGGACTGGTAGTGCTTACGGCGGTGAACGTCGAACGAGGAATGCGAGAAGCAGGATGGACGCCGGCTTCGAACTCCGAATGATCAGCCTCAATCATGCTCTGATTCTTTTTCTCGTATCTCCGCCCGAAGTTCCTCCCACCGTTTCATACGCTCAGCGATGGTGTTCTCGTAACCGAAGTTCGAAGGCGCGTAATAAACCTTCCCTTCCAGCTTATCCGGAAGACATCGTTGTCCGCTAAATCGTTCCGGCAGATCGTGATCGTACTGATAGCCGCTCCCGTATCCGATCTCCTTCATAAGTTTCGTCGGTGCGTTGCGGAGGTGTTCCGGCACCGGAAGGCTGCCGTGCTCTCTCGCGTCAGCGAGGGCCTCTCCGAACGCCGTATAGATTTCATTCGATTTCGGCGCGGACGCGAGATACACGACGCATTCGGCAAGTGCAAGTTCGCCTTCCGGACTACCGAGCATGTGGTACGTCTCATAACAATCGAGGGCTTTCGTCAGCGCACGCGGATCGGCAAGCCCGATATCTTCCGTTGCCATACGGACCATGCGACGCGCAAGATATCGCGGATCCTCTCCCGCGTCGATCATCCGAGCGAGCCAGTAGAGCGCGGCCTGCGGATCACTGCTTCGCACGCTTTTGTGAAGCGCGCTGATGAGATTGTAGTGTCCCTCGCCAGCGCGGTCGTAATCGTAATGCGTGCGCTGGAGCGCTTCGATAGCTAATTGACGGGTGACGACGTGTCGGTCGGAGGCTTCCATGGCGTTTACGGCAGCCTCAAGGCCATTTAACGCGATTCTGGCGTCGCCGTCGGACATCTTCGCGAGCGCAGCTATGGCATCATCGTCGATCTCGATACCTCGACCACCGATGCCGCGGTCGTTGTCTCTAACCGCGCGCTTGAGTATCGCTGTGAGGTCATCTTCGGTAAGTTGCTTCAATACAAACACGCGACACCGTGAGAGCAATGCGGAGTTGAGGTCAAACGACGGGTTCTCCGTCGTTGCACCGATCAAGGTGACCGTACCCCGTTCGACGTGTGGAAGCAGCGCGTCCTGCTGCGCTTTGTTGTACCGGTGGATTTCGTCGATAAACAGAACGGTACGGCGACCTGTTCGCTTTTCGACCGCCGCCTGGTCAACAACGCGTTTCACGTCTTTCACACCGCTCGTAACTGCGCTCAACGTGACGAATCGCGCGTTGACATGATGTGCGATCACCGCCGCGAGTGTGGTTTTCCCGCTACCCGGTGGTCCCCAAAAGATGAGTGATACGAGCCGGTCGTGCTCGATCATGCGCCGGAGCACTGTTCCGGGTCCAACAATCTCGTGTTGCCCGACGAATTCGTCCAGAGAGCGTGACCGCATGCGATCGGCGAGGGGCGAATCCGATGCGGCATCGCTCGCTTCGTCGAACAGGCTCGGTGCAGTATTTTCTTGGTTATCCATGGCGGTTACCGGGCGTTGTTGGAGACAAAAAACGACCGAACCACTTCGTCAGCGGTCCGGTCGTTAACATACGATGTGTGCGAGTGATGAACGAGCGTCAGATATCCAGCGAAAGACCAGCATACGCACTGAGCATCGAACTCGGGCGTTCCATACCGCTTGCGCCGGTGTTTGTGTACTTACCTTCCACGCGGATGGCGAACGGGATGATCGGCGGCTTGAAGCGGATACCCGTAAGTGCGTGATAGCCAAGCGTCGTTTCACGTTCGATCGCGTCTTCGATGTTCGGCTTGTTTACCAGCGGGCTATTCACACCGTAGATATCCACGATGAACTCGTCACCCGCCACCGGAGCGACGAAGTGCATGCCGAGACCGCCACCGAGGTAGAACGCAAACATCGGTAGATCGATCAGGTCTTTCTTTGCTGTCACATACGCGCCGACGCGGCCGAAGTACGCGTCGACTTCCTCGTTTACCGACGGATTCGGCGTAATATAACGGACCTTGTACTTCTGTAACGCGACGTCGCCCGATACCTCAAGATCGATCACCGGGATAAAGTCGAGATAGAAGTGCACTCCAACGAGATACGGGTTGTCGATCGGTTCACGGGTCAACGTGACCATATTCCACGCGCCGTCGGAGTTGAATCCCGTAAGTCCCTGTGCTTGTGCGGCCGCCGTGAACTGCTCGACGCCGAACTGCTTGTCGGACACGCTCATGAAGTCCATGCCTGCGTGCACACCGAGTCCGAAGATCGCACTCGCGGGAGTGCTCATCATCGCGACGAGACCGAGCGAGGCGATCATGAGACCGAGTTTGCGGTTTCGTTTCATTGACGTGGCTCCTTTCAAAGGCACCGAAATCGCGGCGTCACCGCCGAACCTAACAAATAGAGACAGTCAACATTTGCCGTGTTGACATGCCGAAATGGCGATTTTTCACTCAGTACCCATCGACGGTCCACTCGG
Organism: uncultured bacterium; assembly: GCA_964635955.1. GTDB lineage: Bacteria > Latescibacterota > MWCZ01 > MWCZ01 > MWCZ01 > CAZWQW01. The sequence goes on from CAZWQW010000049.1 coordinate 8,584, forward strand.
CGCATCCGGGGTTGCTACGCTTTCGTTTCCGTTGGAGCTCTTCAGAAACTCCTCATCTCCGCTCTCGATGTTTCCTCGGAAAAGCGCGCCTTCCTGTATGACAAGGTGTCGGGTTCGTAAATCAGCACGTACTCGCGCTGTTGACTCTAACTCGACGCGACTCTCGGCGACAATGGTGCCGGTGAACTCTCCACCGATAACCGCATCTCGAACATCGATATCGGCAAATACAACTCCGCCCTGACCAACCACCAATCGTTCGCTCGCGGTGAGCTTCCCTTTCAACGTACCTTCTACTTTGACACTGCCGACGATCTCGAAATCACCTTCAAGACGCGAGTTTTCGCCGACGATGGTGTTCATCGAACCGCCGTTTCCGGCATCACGCTTCACCATACCGCTTTTCCTTCGATCGTTAGGGTAACGATATCATCGAATATACCGGCACATTCGTAGCAAACTCGCTCATTGCGGCGAGTGGATTCACGGAAACGCCGTCCACCAGTACGCGATAATGGAGCAACGGCTGCCGAATCCCTTCGGCATCGTTAACGACGCCAAGGACCTGCCCCTGCACCACTCGCTCGCCGGGTCTCGCGATTACGGCAAAATCACGTCCGTACGCCGTCTGAACACCTTCGCCGTGATCGACGATGAGCATATCGCCGTGCTCCGTATTCCAGCGCATATCGCGAACAATACCGTCGGCTGTCGCGAGAACAAGCGTATTCGGCATCGTCTCGAATGTCACACCGGCGTCAAAACGCTCTGTGCGATGAATCCTATACGAGTCGCCTGCCCACGTCGCGAGTGGGGTTCCCCATGGAAGCGCCCGTGTCGTAGGCCGAGCCGCGATCTCCGTCGTCTCACCACCGAGCATCCGCTGAAGTCGCTCGTTGATGATCCAGATCTGCGCCAGTTCGTTACGTAGATCGGCAGCGTGTTGCGACTGACGTTCGAGTAATTCGTTCCGCGCTTCAAGATACGTCAACTCGCGGTACGAGTACACTGAGTTGACGATGGCGATAATGCCGACGACAAAAAGGAACGTAAGTACCACCGCAGCTATCTTCGCGTTCCGTATGGTTCGCAAGCCAACGATATAATTCCGTGTTGTCGATCCCGTATCGGTAATGACTTTGATTGTCAAATACCGGTCCGGTTTCCGTACGAACCATGTGGAAAGATTCACGCGCGCTCCAATGAATGATCTTGATTTGACACGGACGACCGACTTAAAACGCTAAGATACCATGAGCTTCCGGTTCGTCAAACGTATGTTGATCTCTCGGTTACCGACCGAAGGGGTAGTCACGGGCTTCGCCGGTCATCGGAACGAATCGGACATCAAAGAGCGTATGGACCACCGTATCACCATCCGCGGTTTTCCGAATCAGTTGCAGCTGCTGGAACGCATCGCCGACCGGAATCACCATGCGACCCCCCGGCGCGAGTTGATCGATAAGCGGCTGCGGAACATGATCGGGTGCAGCGGTAACGAGTATGATGTCGAACGGCGCGAACTCCGGCCAACCGCGATAGCCGTCTCGCGTTACCGCGACGATGTTATCGTAACCAAGGCGCGCGAAAGTGTGCACCGCCCGTGCGGTTAACTCCGGCACGATCTCCACGCTGTAGACCGTATCGACGAGTTCCGAGAGCACCGCCGCCTGATAACCCGATCCCGTACCAACTTCGAGGGCGCGATCGGTCTCTCGCGGTTCGGCGGCTTGAGTCATAGCTGCGACAACGAAGGGCTGGCTAATCGTCTGACCGTATCCGATCGGGAGTGGCGAATCGTCGTACGATCGTTCACGAAGGTAATCCGGAACGAACTCCTCGCGCGGCACCGCCGCCATCGCCGCAAGAATCTGGTCATCAATCCCACGAGCACGGAGATGCACATCGAGCATCCGCTGGCGTGCGAAACTCAACGTGAGCGACCGCCCAACCGGCGAATCGTCCGAGGTGCGAGCGCGTTGCTCGTCATTCCCATTACTTTTACATGAAACAAGCACACTGACTGTAAGCGCCACAACAAACGATAACCGCATATCTCACCACTCCTTCGTCTCTGAATGTACGGGATTCCGGAGAAAAGAAAGATACCACAGCGCCTGTTGTAGCGGGACACCTGCCGGTACGTTTCTGAATTGACCCGTTACTCGGTATTTCGTAACTTATTTTGTCTGTACACGATATTTCGCCGGAGCGTTATACCGGCGTTACCACAGCACGCCGGAAACGCCATGCCCGACGCACCTCTCCATACCGACAAACGACTTAATGCGCTTTACGGCGCAATGTCCGATGCCGGGCTCGATCATTTCCTCGTAACGAGTCGAGAGAACGTGCGGTACCTGAGTGGCTTTTCGGGATCCAGCGGCTGGCTACTCGTCGGCACGAATAGTCGCGTGTTGTTGACCGATTTTCGATACCAAGAACAAGTCGGTCAGGAATCTCCGCGATGGCAGACCGAGATCGTTCCGGCGGGACTGCATAACGCTGTTCGCGACGTTCTCGCACGAGATTCCGTCCGAAGAATCGGGTACGAAAGCGCGCATCTTTCGGTTCGTGATTTCGAGCAACTGACCGCATCCGACGACACCGATGCGCCGGGCAATTCGACACACTCCAACAATACCGAATGGGTTTCGACACACGGTCTTGTCGAACGCGGCATGATGATCAAAGGCGTCGCGGAGATCGAAACGATCTCTCAGGCAGCGGAGCTCACCGATCGGCTATTCAGCGAGCTCGTCGACTTTGTACGTGTGGGAGTCACAGAGCGCGAAATCGCGGCGGAGGCGGAATACCGTGCGCGAAAGCTCGGGGGCGATGAACTCGCATTCCCACCCATCGTCGCGAGTGGGCCGCGTGCGGCGCTCCCACATGCGACGCCTACAGAGCGCAAGATCCAGCCCGGCGACATGATCACGTTTGATATCGGTGTACAAGTGGATGGCTACGCAAGCGATATGACGCGAACCGTTGCCGTGCAATACGTTACAGACGAGCTCCGTAGAGTGTACGATCTCGTCTTACGGGCACAGGTTGCCGCGCTCGACGCTGTTCGCCCGGGGATGAACTGCGCGGAGCTTGATGGAATCGCCCGTACGATCATTGCAGACGCGGGGCATGCGGAACACTTCGGGCACAGCCTTGGTCACGGGGTAGGGCTTCGCGTACATGAAGCGCCGGCGCTGTCGTGGAGAGCCACTGATAGCGCACTTGAACCGGGGATGATCGTAACGATTGAACCCGGCGTGTATCTGCCGGGATGGGGTGGTGTTCGCATAGAAGACCTCGTCGTTGTCACCGAATCAGGCCGACGAGTGCTGAGTCGATCGACGACAGATTTGCTTATCGTAGGGAATCATTGAGCATCAATCACCGCCCTCGCGTAAGACGATGCAGTCTTCAGTGCGGCGGGTTCAATAGGTTGCGGAGGAATCGAACGAATGGCAACAACACAGGAGTTCCGGAACGGTTTTGCCTTCCATATGGACGGCGCGATCTGGTTCATTGTAGAGTTTCAGCATGTCAAACCGGGTAAAGGTGGTGCGTTCGTCCGAACGAAACTCAAGAATGTCGAGACGGGCGCAGTACAAGAGCGCACATTTCGGTCCGGTGACAAGGTCGACGAAGTGCGTGTCGAACGACGCGATATGCAGTATCTCTATCACGACGGCGATTTCTACGTGTTTATGGACATGCAATCGTACGAGCAGATTCATCTCGACTCGACCAAAGTCGACGATGTGGCGGACTTGATGAAAGAGAACGAAATCGTGACCGTTGTGTTCGGCGATGAACGTCCGCTCACGGTCGAGTTGCCGTTCCACGTCGATCTCAAGATTATCGAGACCGACCCGGGTGTGAAAGGTGACACCGCTACTGGTGGCACGAAGCCGGCAAAACTCGAATCCGGAGCATCGGTTCAGGTTCCGCTGTTCATCCAGATCGGCGAACGTATACGCGTCGACACTCGCACGCGGCAGTATCTGTCACGCGTCAACTGAGTCATGCGTCTCGAATCGCTGAGTATTGCCCTAACGCACTCGGCGATTATGAGATACGCGTCCCCATAACTTGGAGACGTGACGAAGGAGGGTACATCTCTCGTGACACTCGATGAAATCCGACAGTTGATCGAGCTCGTTCAAAAGAGCGAGATCGCGGAACTTCGCATTACGCGGGGCGATGACACGATTCGCATAACACGGCAGCTTCCCGCGCAGGTCGTCGCATCTCCACCCCAAGTCGCATCGACCGTACCGAGCGCGTCTCCAACGACGGTCGCGCCCGCTTCTACTGAACAGCCCGCACCTGCCGCGCCATCGGGACTTCATGAGATCACCGCACCGATGGTTGGCACATTCTACCGCGCGCCGTCACCAGAATCACCTCCGTATATCAATGTCGGCGACCACGTCGACGCCGGGCAGACCATCTGCATCATCGAAGCGATGAAGCTGATGAACGAGATTCCCGCCGATCGTTCGGGCACCATAACCGAGATTGCGGTCGACAACGCCCAACCCGTAGAGTTCGGGCAACCGTTAGTCCGCATCAAGCCCGACTGACCGATACCCGCCGGTTCACCAGGATAGGTATGTTCAAGAAAATCCTCATTGCGAACCGTGGAGAAGTCGCGGTTCGTATCATTCGTGCATGTAAGGAACTCGGCATCTCGACCGTTGCGGTGCACTCCGAAGGCGATCGGCAATCGCTCCACGTCCGTGCCGCAGACGAAGATGTCTGTATCGGTCCATCCGATGCGTCGCGCAGCTATCTCGATCCGGTTCGCATCATCTCTGCCGCCGAAGTGACGGGTGCCGACGCGATTCACCCGGGCTACGGCTTTCTTGCCGAAAACGCTCGCTTCGTCGATATCTGCGATGAATGCGATATCACCTTCATCGGTCCGTCGGGCGATATGATCCGACGAATGGGCGATAAGGCCGTTGCAAAGAAAACGATGGCCGATGCCGGTGTTCCCGTTGTTCCCGGCTCGGACGGTCCGCTCAAGTCCCTTGAGGAAGCTCGCACGCTCGGCGCTGAGATCGGGTATCCGGTTATCCTGAAAGCTGTCTCGGGTGGCGGCGGCAAGGGTATTCGTGTCATTGAGAGCGAAGACCAGCTACTACGGTCGTACGACATCGCTCGGAACGAAGCGCGGTCCGCGTTCAGCGATGACTCGTTATATCTCGAGAAATTTGTCGATCGCGCCCGGCATATCGAAGTCCAGATACTCGGCGATGCTCATGGGAACGTAGTGCATCTCGGCGAACGAGACTGCACCGTACAACGTCGTCGACAGAAGCTCATTGAAGAATCACCGTCGCCGGTGGTGTCGTCCGAGCTTCGTAAGACAATCTGCGACACCGCCGTACGTGGCGCTGCGAATATCGGTTACAAGAACGCCGGCACCATCGAGTTCCTTCTGACCGAGTCGGGTGAGTTCTACTTCATGGAGATGAACACGCGCGTACAGGTCGAACACCCAGTAACAGAGATGGTCACCGGAATCGATATCGTTCGCGAACAGATTCGAATCGCGGCGGGGCTTCCACTTGGCTGTGGACAGGGCGACATTCGCTTGCAAGGTCACGCGATCGAATGCCGAATCAACGCTGAGGACCCGTCGTGCGATTTCCGACCGGGACCCGGCAAGATCACAGACTGGCACGTGCCGGGTGGTATCGGCGTTCGGCTCGATACGCACGCGTACGCTGGATATGCCGTTCCGCCGTTCTACGATTCGATGCTTGCGAAGCTGATTGTTCACGCGGCGACTCGCGAAGACGCAATCGTGCGAATGCGACGCGCGCTCGAGGAGTTTTTCGTTGACGGCGTACCAACGACAATTCCGTTTCATCTGACAGTGATGAGCGATACAGTCTTTCAAAGCGGTGAATACACCATGAGCTACGCCGAAGAACTCATGGCGCGGCTCAAGCAATAACCGAAGATTCGACTGGAAAGAAGGAGAACGCCGTGGAGTATCCGGCAGATCTCAGGTACACCGACGACCACGAATGGCTCCGCGTCGAAGGCGACACGGGCACCGTCGGAATCACAGACTTCGCACAACGGGAACTCACCGACATCGTCTTTATCGAACTGCCGTCTGTTGGCGACGTGATCGCTCAAGGCGAGACGTTCGGCACGGTCGAAGCAATCAAAGCCGTCAGTGACCTCTACTGCCCGGTCGACGGGAAGATCGTCGAGGTGAACGAAGAACTCGCCGATCACCCGGAATGGGTGAACGACGACCCGTACGGCTCCGGTTGGATGATCAAGATCGAGATGACCGATCCTGAGCAAGCTGAAGCGCTTCTCACTGCAGATCAGTACAAAGAAAACGTCGAATAGCCCGAGACTCCCGTTACCGCCCAAGTTTGAGGACATGCATGTCATCAGCGCACCACTTCATTCCGAGTACTGCCGACGATATCGCACAGATGCTCGATGTCATCGGCATTCGTTCCGTAGATGAACTTCTCGAACCGATTCCAGCGGATATCCGCCGGAATAGCGTCCTCGACCTACCAGCAGCCCTAACAGAAGCCGAAGCGGTCCGACTCCTTCGTACGAAAGCGCGCGAGAATACGGCTGCCGACGCAATGAGCTTCCTCGGTGCCGGAATCTACGATCATTTCGTGCCAGCCGCCGTCGACGCGATGCTCCAACGTTCCGAGTTCTACACCGCATACACGCCATACCAGGCCGAGGTCAGCCAAGGCACCTTGCAGGCGATCTACGAGTTTCAAACGATGGTATGTGAGCTATTCGGGATGGACGTGGCGAACGCATCCGTATACGACGGATCCTCGGCGCTTACCGAGGCGATCCTCTTGGCACGCGCTCAAACGAATCGTAACGGCGTGGTATATGCGGGACCGGTTCATCCGTATTACCGTGACGTTGCGCGATCGTGCACGGTCGGAGTCGATCTCGAGTTTATCGAATCCGATACGGACGATGGCGCGGCGAGTCCGGATGCTGTACGAAAGCTCGTCAACAATACGACTGCGTGTATCGTAGCACAACAACCCAATTTCCGCGGAATCGTCGAAGATATAGCGCCTCTTGCCGAAATTGCCCATAAAAGTGGCGCACTGCTGATCGTTTCGGCGAATCCGCTCGCGCTGGGTATACTTGAAGCACCGGGACGTCAGGGAGCGGATATTGTCATCGGGGAAGGCCAGTCGATTGGCATCGCACAGCAATTCGGTGGTCCCGTCCTCGGCCTGTTCGCCGTGCGTGACGAACTGCGTCGACGGATGCCGGGGCGTCTCGTCGGGCGGACGCTTGACTCCCGCGGTCAGCAGGCATTCGTGCTCACGCTACAGACACGTGAACAGCACATTCGTCGCGAAAAGGCCACGTCGAATATCTGCACGAATCAGAACCTCATGGCACTCGCCGCAACGGTGTATCTCTCTCTTGTCGGCGCGGAAGGTTTGCGCGCAGTTGCAGAAGCGTGTATCCAAAACGCACACTACGCGGCAGATGAAATCGCGAAACTCGACGGGTTCAAACTGGCATACGGGAAGCCGTTTGCCTACGAGTTCGTGGTTCGGTGTCCAATTCCCGCAGCGAGAATCGTGGAAACGCTACTCGCGCGCGACATCCTCGCAGGCGTGGACATGGCGCAATTCGGCGGCCAAACCGACGAATTGATGATTGCCGTGACGGAACGACGGACACGAAGCGACATCGACGCGCTTGTGGAAGGATTGAGGTCGATTGGTTGAAACACCCGACTCGACTGACACATCAGCACATCGCGAGGTCACTTCGTGGCGCGGTGTGCCGATGTGGGTATGGATCGGCCTCGCAGGTATCCTGACACACTCCACATATCTCCTCAATACGGCTATCTACTCTCCCGTTACATCGTGGTGGATGAACGCGCCCGACGCGCACGAATATGTTACTGCGGCACAGTCGATTATCAATGGCGCGTACCAATCGATGCCGGATGATCCGCAAGGACTGTTTCGGTACTATCGCGTTCCCGGATACCCGGCGCTGATCGCGCTGTTTTCATTCCTGACGGGCACTTCGCCAGCATCGGGTTGGTTCGTCATCGTGAATCCAGTGTTCGTCGGTTTGCTCGCCGTATCGATTTACCAAACGGCGCGACTTCTCGACATTCCGCCGCGAGTATCGACGCTTGCTGGTTTTCTCGCATCGATCTCTCCGACAACACTTTCCGTTGTTCCACTCCTCCTTACCGACATTCCGACTGCGGCGATTCTCGCCGTATCACTCTGGCTGCTTGGATACGGTGCGATTTACGGAAATATGCGCCATATGGTTCTTGCCGGCGTTCTTGTCGGAATCGCGACACTGATGCGACCAGCCGCTGTTGTAGTAGTCGTGCTCTTGCCAGTATTCGCGTTACTCTGGCCGAAGCGCGGGAAAATCCGCAAAATCGGCTTTACGATCATGGTTGCCGTATCTCTTCTTCCTTCGATGGCATGGACTCTGCACGTGCATAGGCAGGTCGACGTCTGGACTATCGAAACGCACGTCAGCTCACACGCATACCTCTGGATGACGACGGCGCTCGCGACACGTTCCGATTCACACATTCAAGAAGCCGCGGTAGACGCGCTCGCAGAGCGTCGAGCGCGTGCAATCAAATCGGGCCTGATAACCACCGAGAGAGATCGCATCGCGTGGGAACGTGAGCAGACGGATTCGCTCCTTACCGTATATCGAGGTGCTGCTGTGCCGGCTCTCGTTAGAAGCACCGCACTGCTTCTCTTGTCGCCGACGAAGGATTTTACGGCCCAATTCCCAAATACTTCCGAGATCCTTGGCAGAAATCCGCCTCGGATTATCTCTTCGCTTCGATTTCTTCTCATCGCTT
>CAZWQW010000049.1:17570-20097 GCA_964635955.1 uncultured bacterium
CTTGGCAGAAATCCGCCTCGGATTATCTCTTCGCTTCGATTTCTTCTCATCGCTTGGGGATTCGCCGCTCTTCTGCTGACGCGACGGTACCGTGTTATGGCCATCTTCCTTCTTCTTATCGGTAGTGTTCTTTTACCGGACCTGAGCATCGGCGGTCTCGGCGCGCAACGACACATGCTTGGCGCTGCAGTGCCTCTGTTTATTGCACTCTCGTACGGTATCTCAGACCTCGTTCGCAGGCTCCGATTTCTCAAGCATGCCGGGTTGCCGCACAGCGGTTGAATCGTATGCTTTGAGTGGTAAACTTGAAAGACGTTTTTTAATTCATCTTGAGGAGGTTCATGCATGACCACACAGGCGACCGGAGCGCTCGGAGCGGTAGAGAGTCCGCTGAGCGGGGCTGTCATTCAGCGCGAAGGGAAAACCGCGACAATCGATGTACGTGCGAAAGCATCGGAGGCGGGCACTCTTTACGCGCTATTACGTAAGGGACGCTCGGTTGTCGATGGATTCAAGTGGAAGAAGATCGGTTCGAGCGATGGCACAACAGCCACCGGTGCGCTCGCGAAGGTGCCAATCGGTGGCGAATACACGCTTGAGCTTCAACTTCGTCGCGGCGATACGGTTCTCGGGCGCACAAGCGTCGGCAGATTGCTCGTTGGCGATATCTGGATAACCGGTGGACAGTCCAATATGGACGGCTGGGGAAAACTCGTAAACACCGAGCCACCGTCAAAGCAGGTGCATGCCTTCTATTTCGACGACACGTGGGATACTGCCGCAGATCCGCTCTGTTGGTACAACGAGTCGATTGATCCGATCCACTGGGGAGAAGGCGACGAGACGAAGAGGCGTCACGCTGTCGTTCGCGACCGCAAGCTGCGCCAGAACGGCGCCGGTCCCGCCGTTGCCTTTGGCAAGGCCGTAAATCAGGCGACCGGTATTCCAGTCGGCCTCATCGTGTGCTCGCATGGCGGAACGAGCATGGAGCAGTGGTCGCCGGAAAAACTCGACCGAGGCGGGCGCTCACTGTATGGCTCGATGGTACGTCGCGTAAAAGCCGTAGGTGGAAAAGTAACGGGACTGATCTGGTACCAAGGCGAATCCGATGCACTTGCCGAAGCTCAGGCACTGTACAAGGACCGGATGCGGAAGTTCATCGCCGCTGTCCGACGCGATCTGGACGCACCCAAGTTGCCGTTCCTGTATGTGCAGATTGGACCGTTCTACACCGGTCCGGAGGTCGCCGTCCATTGGGATGCGATCAAGAACGACCAACTCGAAGTCGAAAAGGATCTTGCTCCTGCCGGTATGGTTGCTACCGTGGACGCTGGTCTCGCCGATCAGATTCACCTCGACACAGCGTCAGAACGGCGGCTCGGCAGACGTCTCGCGAATCTCGCCAGAGCGATCGTATACAAACCGGGAAGTCTGGAGCTCGGCCCGCGGCCAGTAAGCGCACGGTTCGCCGATCGTGACCGCACCGTCCTCCACGTGACGTTTTCCGGAGTAAACGGAGCACTCAGTCCGAAACGCGATATCCGCGGATTTGGAGCGCGTAAGGACACCGAAGATCTCCTCATTGAATCGCAGGAAGTGCATCCCGATAAGCCGAACGTTGTTGTAATCAAGTTCTGCGAGCCTGTGCCGCATCTCAGTAGCATTTGGTATGGCCTTGGCGTGAATCCGGTCGTGAATCTCACCGATAAGGAAGACATGCCGGTACCAGCATTTGGACCGATCACGATCTGACGATTACATGAACACGCGTATCGAATCGACGAAACCGGAGACGCGAAGAAGAAATGAGCTTGACTCCTTCACAGCGTCGAAAACTGATGGCGATGTATCTTCGCGTTGATCCGGTTTCGTTCGATCCGAATACTGTTCGCCTTTACACCTCGAGTGATCTCCCCGTCAACCGCGACACGCTTCAGGATATCGGACTTGAAGTAGAATCGGTCGACGCGTTCGCGATGTCGGTGGCGCGGGAGTGGCTTGACAAACTCCGCGATGACGATGCTCCACGCCTCACCACGTTGCGTTCCAGAATTGCCGATAGCAGTCACCCTGAGATTCGCTACGGTGAAGTCCTCGTGCTTGACACACCACCAAACCGGATGCCGTTACCGTCACCGTATCACCGTGCATCGGAACGAAACCCGTTTCACCCCAACCTCGATGCGTGGCTCCAGAAACCACCTGACGTCCGCGTCGCATTCCGCGACCGCGTCATCGCCGGAGCGTTTCTGCGACCGTTCGAGGGCGGCACGTTTTCAGGAAGTCCGGTTTATGTGGTCGAAGAACACCGTGGACGCGGCCTTGGGAAGTACCTTGTGAGCGCGGTGGCCGAACGTATCCGCGCACAAAATCTGATTCCGGTAGCACTTATCGCGGATCGGAATACGGTATCGCGAAAAACCTTTCGCGCAGTTGGATACGAGCGCGAACTCGCGGTGGGAACACTGTCGATTCGGCGATAGTACGGAGCGCAGAGGATTTAGAACGCGTGTGAGAATCCGACACC
>CAZWQW010000050.1:0-9371 GCA_964635955.1 uncultured bacterium
GTCGCGATCGCCGCTCCCGTTGTCCCGTATTTGGGTACGAGCGCCCAGTTCATCGCAAGGTTCACGACGAGTCCCGTGATGGAATAGACCGGGAGCAGACGAGTGCGCTTCGGAATGCCGACGGCGGCTCCGAACACCTGGTACACGCCGAGAAACACATATCCGCCCGTGATCCAGGGAACGAGGCTCGCCGCGGTCCAATACTCCGGCGCACTGAACGCGAGGAGTTTGATGAGCTCGTCGCCGAACACGATGATGATAGTTGCCGTGCCGATAATCGCCGCCATGACGTACCGCGCACTGAGCGCGTGTATGGTGCGTGCATTTTCTTGTTTGTGCATCGAGAAGAGGAACGGCGTCCATGCGAGCGACGCACCTTCGAGCACGAGCGACATGATCATTCCGATGCGGTACGCGTAGGAATAGAGTCCGACGTCGTTTACGCCGTGGTAATACTCGATGAAATACCGGTCCGCGCCGAACAGGAGAAATACCGCGAGATGGTGTGGCAGGAACGGGAGTCCGTACGAAAGAATCCCCTTGAGAACATCCCGCCGAAGCCGCAGTTTCGCCGACCGAAGCAAGTCCGGCATCATGACAACCGTAATAGCGAGATTCGCGAGTATCGCCGCCTCGAGTGCACCTCGAATGCCCCGCGGCCACACCCAAAGGAGTAACACCATGGTGAGCATCGAGAGGAACGCACCGGATAGCGAAAACGCGACATTGCGTGTCGGTTGGTGCCGCACACGATAGAGGGTATATGCGATTCCCTGCGGACTCATAATCGCGATATTCGCGAGTGAGAAGAGAAAGTAGATAACGTAGAGATCGCTCTCGTCGCCGATGACCAGTCCGCTCGCAGGTCCCGCAAAGATGGCGAAACCTCCGACGAGCACAACCGTCATTAGCATGCGCCACAGCAGACCCGTACCCACCACCGCCGCGCGATGTTCATCGGAGGCGTCGTCGTAGTAGTTGCGGTTGATCGCTTGTTGGACACCTGCGTTGAGGAATATCCCGAGAATCGAGGAGAAGACCTGTAGCATCGTGAGAATGCCCAGGTCCGCAGGTGTGAGCTTCGCCGTGATGAGCGGCAGCATGATAAAGCTTGTCAGTTTACTCGCGGCAAGTCCGAAACCGTAGATCGACGATTCGCGGAAGAAGGACTTGATCGCGTCGGTAATGCCACCGGAAGGTGTATCGGTCATTTGCGCTTTCTGATCACTCGTGAGCACTGTGTTTCACCGCGCAATACACCATGTCGGGATATTCCGTCTGGAGAGATACGCTGGTATTCACGTCGTACGTATAAACCTGTTCGAATATCTTCTCAAGCGAAGCGACGAACTCGGTGTCCGGCTTCGCAGCCCAAACGCTCAGGACTCCACCGGGTCGAAGCAACGAATGCCACCGGTGGAGCCCTGAGTCACCATACAAATCCTGATTACGTTGAAGTATCGGCTGATGCGGACCGTTATCCATGTCGAGCAGAATCGCGTCGAACGCCCGGTCACACCGCGCAACGTACCGAGCCATGTCATCGGTTACGACGTGTGTGCGGGCGTCGTCGAGCGCGTTCCCGTTGAACCGTCCGAAGTACCGCCGACACCATTCGACGACTTTCGGCTCAATCTCGACGACAACGACTTCGCTCACCGATGCACTATTGAGCGCTTCCCGCGCGGTGATGCCCATTCCCAATCCACCGACCAGCACCTCGATCCCCCGTGAGGTCGTCGATGGTTTGAGCAGATCAAGGGCGCACCACGCAAGCTCAGACTCCGACTCCTGGCAGTACGTGGCCATGACGTAGATGCCGTTGATCCGTAGCTCGTAATGAATACCGACCGGCAATCTGACTTCACGTAGAGACACCTCACCGAGTTCGGTGTGTACCGACTCGATGAGGTGGTATTCCATTGTGTGATTTGCGTACTGCATATCGGCGTGAACATGCCGCGGGTACGACGTCATTCCGCGCTTACGTTCTCCGGCTGTTTCTCTCGGACTTCCTTGTCTTGCCGACGCGCATAGCGTCGTACTTTATCGCTACGAATCTTCTTTGTTCCCGGCGGGAAGTCAGGATCCGACGTAAAGATTCTCGCAAGACCACGGGTTATCCGCAACCGCGAGTTTACTGCCCATTCCGCACCCTCGAATACCGAACCGAGGTTGCGGCGCCTGAGTTTGAGCCATGCGATGACAACCGTGGGGATGATTACAACCAGAGCGGCCGCGAAGACGATAATCAAGATATTCAGCCAGCTCAACGAGGAGAACGTCTTCGCCATGAAAGCAGTCGCAGAACCTACTGCCGCAAAAGCGATGCTTCCACCGATGAGCCAATCTCGCTTCGAATTCGCGCCGGCCTGTTGCGCGGCCTGCGCAGAGCCAGGCTGAGCCCCTTGTCCCGTGCTGACTTGCTGGACACCGCTCTGAACGCCAGCTTCCGCTTTCTCTGTCACTTCGCTGAGCTGCTGCGTCATCTCCCGTTCTCGGGCCGCGGAAATCCCTTCGACCTTCTTCTCCATGGCCTCGAACGCCCGTTGGAACGGCGCGATAATCGCCTGTTTGATACTAATCGCGTTTGTGACGATCTCAGTGACAACGGCGTCCAACTCGCGCCCGTTTTCGTCGAAAAACACGCCGTGTTTGCCAACGAATAGCGACGACGCGCTACCTCGGGTGACGGGTACCACAACCTCGAACTTTTCGCCCGCGTTCTTTGGGATCACTTCGAGGTACATGAGGTAGATGCCGCTCTGCTGCGCGATCGCCTTGTGTGCGGCACGGCTCTTCACACGCACGACGAACGTGAACCGACGACCGTCGAGCACCAATGTTCCAGCGCGCACAAGGGTAGGCCGTTGCGGATTATAGACGTCGTTCAGGCTCACGAAGTTATTCAAAAACCGCACGAAGAGACTCTGGAATAGGAGCAAGCGTTCCAGCGCTTCAATATGCGCGATCTGCGACGCGATGATCTTGTCTTCTGCGAGAAGCGCATTGAACCGGTCGCGAAGATCGCCCGAGATCAACTCGCGGATCTTCTCTTCACCGAGCTTTTCGACCGATACGCCACGCTTTGAATCCAACCACTTCTCATACGGCGCAAGCATCGCGTTGGCTTTGAGCCACTGCTCGCGCGTCAATGTATCACCGTTTTCACCAAGTAACGGAATAACAACGAGCTCGCGGAAACGTGCGACGCGGTCGGCATACACGGCGTTTACCGGTGCGTCGAAACGCAAGTGCTCATCTGCAACCGGTGTCTGAAGCGGTGCGCGTTCCGACAGTTCAGTAATACGCGGAACATCGGTGCTTTCGGTCTCCTTCAGATGCGCTTCCTGGAGACGCATCGCCGTCAGCGAACTGGGCTCGATACGTACAAGCCGGCACTGCGCGAAATACTCCTCCATCTTCGGACGAATCGCGGTAAGCGCGCCAAACGCCGCGGACGTTGCGGCTCCAAGTGGATACAGCGCCGATGTTTCGCCTTCGGGAGGAACGCGACCCTCTTCAAGCCATGAGAGATACGCAGCAGCATCCGTGTGGAACTGCCCGACATGTGCGTCTCCGACCGCCTTCAAACCATTGATGTCATCCGCACCACCGACTGTGTTGAGCACCGCGTCGGCGTAGGCGGAAAGCTCCGGATCTGCCACCTGCGGCGGCGGGAAGAGTCCATCGCCATTGATCGGGCTTTTCAAGAGCACGTTCTTCCGCTCGCGCACCTGTGCGAGGTTGACCGGAGTCTCATCGGAATGGTCCGTGTCTGCGATCAGACGCTCCAGCGCGATGCGGACGTTTTGCCCTTCCGGACTGTCCGCGTTGATATCACGCAGGCAGGTCCGATCGATGCCATCCACGAGGTTCTTTCGGTTATTCAGAACTTTGAAGAGCCACGCTTTCGCCTGGAAGATGTCGGTTGTGGAGATGCGCCCGTTCCCGTCGTAATCGAGGAACTTGAGGAAGAGTTGATCACAGTTGAAGCTTGCGATTGGTGCGGCGGTTGCCACCCAGTGATCGATGCCGAACGCATCGAGTTTCTCGAGATCGTTTTCGGTCTCGATACGAAGTTGGTACACGCGTCCGTACCGTCGTACGACGTGGTTTGGTTGAGTCTTACCCCGAGGCATCGCGGTTCTTCCCGCTCCTTGGTAGGAGAGTTGTACACGGCAAACGTAGTCCGCGAATCAGATACCCGGCCGGATGCCTGATTCACAGCTACGACTACAACCAGCGATCGAACCAGTCGAAGGCTTTTCGACCGCTGAACTCATGAACGCCTTCGAATACATCGGTATCGAAGCGGTCACTGACACCGGCCGCTGCATAGCCACGTTTCACATGCTCGACTGCCCGCATCGCGTCGTCGAATTCGAAACACGTATCCTGCGTCCCGATTTCTGCGAGTATTGGCTTGGGAGCGGAGAGAAGCGCCACATCGGCAATGTCGCCAAGTGCGCCAAGCATGGGCATGTATTGCGCGCCACAATAGTTTGTGCGCCGTAAACCGTTTGTGATTGTGCTGAGGTAGCAGGAGATCACCGCGGCTCTAACACGGCGGTCGAATGCGGCCATGTATGTCGTCATGGTCCCGCCGAACGAGACACCGATGCAACCGATACGCCGGCGATTTACTTCGGGGCGCGAGATAAGGTAGTCGATGCAACGTCTGCCGTCGTGAATCTGGAGCGCGAGGAGGTTGTAGCCGAAATACCCCGCGCCGAGTTGTCGGAGATTGCATCCGTCACGTGAACCGCGTGTGTAGGATTCATCCTCGCGGCGCTCACCGAATCCGCGCCAATCAGGAGCGATACACACGTAACCGCGTTCAACGAATTTGATCGCGAGTTGATGTTGATAATCCTCGTGGAAAGGCTGACCTTCCGCGTCCAAACCCACGAGCGGATTCTTTCCCGTGCCGTGACCATGTGCGCAAAGGAGCGCCGGAGCTTTCCGACGCAGATTCTTCGGTACAAGCACCCACGCTACTACCGACATGTTCGGCTCGGAATCGAAGACGACCTTCTCGCGGATGTAGCTACCGCAATCGGTGGTTTCAAGCACTTCCGCGTTGAGTGGCACAGACTCGGGAAACGGGCCAAGCGCACGACGAATCGCACGCCGGAACTTCTCCTGCCATGCGGTAAATTGCTTCGGATCGCGCGCATCGCACGAAAGCGACGGGCCGTCCGCGAGGTGGCGGTCGACCCAATCGCGCATAAGAAAGATTCTCTCAGCCATCGTCGTCTCTATCGCTATATGTCGTGCTCACGAATTACGCGATTCGTTACGTGCGTTCGGGAAGCATGTCCTTGACTTCGTCACGCTCTTCTTTGAGCTCGTTCACCGACGCGTCGATCTTCGCCTTCGCGTAGTCGGAAAGCGGCAATCCTTGAACGATGCTCCACGTGCTCGCTTTGCGTTGTATCGGGAAGCCGCAGATGAGCCCCGACTCGATACCGTAGCTCCCATCGGAGGGGACAGCGGCGCTGAACCAATCACCCGCCGGAGTCGGTGCGAGCATGTTCTTGACGTGATACAACGCAGCATTCGCGGCAGATGCAGCCGACGACGCACCGCGCGCTTCAATAATCGCTGCGCCACGCTTCTGAACCGTGCTGAGGAACTCGCCTTCGAGCCACTTGCGGTCGCCGATAACGGTTTCGGCCGGCTTTCCATTGATTTTCGCGTGCTCGAAGTTCGGGAACTGCGTAGCGCTGTGATTGCCCCATATTGCGACGTTCGTCACTCTATCGATGCCTGTTCCGGCCTTCATGGCGAGTTGCGCCATCGCGCGGCGCTGATCGAGCATCGTCATCGCAGTAAAACGGTCGCGCGGCACATCGGGCGCGTTGTGCATCGCAATAAGGCAGTTCGTGTTACACGGATTACCCACGACGAGTATACGGATGTCTTTCGCGGAGCGCTGCAGCGCTCTCCCCTGTCCGACAAAGATCTTGCCGTTGTCTTTCAGCAGATCGCCGCGTTCCATCCCTTTGCCGCGAGGTTTCGCGCCAACGAGTAGCGCCCAGTTCGCACCGTCAAACGCGTCGTTTGCGTCGTCAAAAGTATCCACACCATCCAGTGTGGGATAGGCGCAGTCGATCAGCTCCATGACGACACCCTCGAGTGCTTTCATCGCGGGCGGGATTTCGAGAAGGCGGAGCCGTACCGGGCGGTTCTCTCCGAACACTTCGCCCGATGCGATGCGGAATAAGAGGCTGTACGCGATCTGTCCCGCGCCACCGGTCACGGCGACATTGATTGGCTGCTGATGCATGTATACCCCCATGATGTTGTTGTCCGACGTGTCAATCGTAGCGGATGATACATCCGTATTCCATACTGGAACATACACTTGGAACAGTCGACATTCAAGGCTCCCGACAACGCTATGCGAACTCACGCATCCGCGATTTTGGAGCCCGAATACGCGGATTTACTTGCGTGTTCGAGGTACTCATTCTCCCATGATGGCCGATTCGCGCCCCACGATCTGCTGAAAATGTGTCGCGTGAGGCCAAGTCCCCACACGCGCCGTTGCAGCCGTTCGCGCTCAGCGTACCATCGCTCCGCCGCGGAGATTCGTTCTGCGTCCCATTCGGCACGACGCATTACGTCGGCATGTGCTTCGAAGAGACGCAACTTCGCTTCGAGTTGATCGAGTCGCCATGAACGCCGCGCGCTCTTCGCGAGACGGTCAAAATCCCGTCGCGCATGCACCACGTCGCGCTCAAACGGCGCGCCCCACGATTCGATCCACTCCATCCACGATGCGATATCCGCTCCCGTTGCCCCGAAATACCGCTCGGCGTACGCACGCAGTACATCGTGCGCCGAGTTGAACGCGCCCGACGACAAGCCCGCAAGCAGCGCCTTGTTTATATCGTCGAACTGGCCTTCGGAATACGCCATGTACCCGGTGTATCCTTTCGCGGAGAGGTCGCGCACCGTCCTTTCGATGCGGTTCGGCGCGATCGTTGGCCCCCATCCGCCGTAGAGATCGTGCGGTTCGTGTCGATCGGCGTAACCGATGTGGATGAAGGCATGCGACTCGCAATCGTTCGGGAAGGCATTCGTGGCGTCAAGAACGTATTCCCCGTACTTGATGTAGCTCGCGAGCGATTGGAATAGACCGGGGTAATCGCGGTTCGCCCACGCGTTGAACTGCACGTGATCTTCGGGCCGCCACCACCATCCAATGAGACGCGGCACGATATCCGGGAAGAACTCGCGTGCGGCCTCGTAGATGTCGACCACCAGTTTCCCAAACGTGACGATCCACGGCTTGCACTTCTCGCACGTACAACCACCGAAGTCGTACGGACACGCCGAGATCGACGAAAGCGCCACGCCAGCTTCGTACAGCTCGCGAAACAGATCGCGATGATTCCCGATGATGATGTCACGCGCTTCGGAAATACTCGGGCAGATGAGCTGCCCGAATACGTGGCTCTCGGCTCGCTCAGCCGCGAGGTTGTCACGTACCTGATCGACGTAGACGTGATTCGGCGTCAATACAAGATCAAGCCCCAGTCCGACTGCTGCCGCGCTTCGATAGTGACTGATTTTCCGTCGCCGCAATTCCGGTCCCGTCGAGTAGTCATCGTGAAGACCGAGTGATGCGGGGCTCCGAAGGTCCTGATTATCAAACCAATCGCCGTAATGGGTGAATCCCCAGTGTTTCGCCTCGGCGAGTAAGTCACGCATTTCGTTCGACCACATCACCTCGTACGAGTTACCGAAGTGTGCCGGACAATACAGTTCACGATACATCATTGATTGCATAGGGGACTCCTCTGTGCGAATACGGCGCGCTACTCGCTCTGCTCGCGATCGAACCACTGCTGGAGCGCATCGGCGAGTTCTGTTGCGGACTGGTACGTGCGATGGCCCGTCGGGAGCGAGCCGAGAAACGCACGACCGAATCGTTCGGTGATGACACGGTTATCGAGGATGATCACGGCTCCGCGGTCGGTCCGGGAACGAATCAGACGCCCGAATCCTTGGCGGAATCGAATAGCCGCCTCGGGAACGGTCATGTAAAGGAACGGGTCTTTCCCCGCCGCGCGCAGGGCCTCACCTTGTGCGATGACCAGAGGCTCGGTGGGCACGGCAAAGGGCAATCGCACGATGATCAGCAACTCGAGCGAATCACCCGGCACGTCGACGCCCTGCCAGAAGCTTTCCGTTCCGAAAAGCACGCTCTCGCGATCGCGACGGAATGTGTCTGCGAGGTTGGTGCGCGACACATCGCTCCCTTGGCTGAGCAACAGTATCCCATGAACTGAAAAGTCATGGGATACTGCGCGATAGGTGTCATTGAGCATCCGGTAACTCGTGAATAGGACGAGCGTGCCACGTCGCGTGCGTATGACAACATCGCGAACGAGGTCGGTCACGGCGTCTTGAAAGCCGGCGCTCTTCGGATTGGGAAACCATTCGGGGACGGCGATAAACGCCTGTCGCTCGTAATCAAACGGTGAGCCGACTGCGAGTGTGCGAACGCGCTCGCCGACGGTATCCGTCAAGCCGTTTCGGTTCAGGAAGTAGGTAAACTTCTCCGCAACGGCGAGTGTGGCGGACGTCATGATGCACGTGCGCAATCGAGGGAAGAACGAATCGCGCAACTGATCGCCGACATTCAACGGTGCCGCAGCGAGCCGAACCGATAAGCGTGTATCGTCGGCCGGTAGCTCGTACCAGTACACGAAATCGGATCGCTCGGCTCCGATGATATCGGCAACCGTGTTGGTCAATTCGATAATACCGGCGACGCGGTTCTCCAAGTCCAGCACAAACTCGTCACGTTGGAGCACCTCGCCGAGCCCGAGCTCGCGAAGCCATTCGATAAGGGTATTCGTTTCGCTGACGATCGCTTCCAGAGCCGAGACGAACTCCTCGCACTCGGCACTCGCATCGCTGAACGGAAGATCCTCCGAGGTGTACCGTTGCTTGTGTGAGAACCGATTGGATCGATCCGGCTTCGGCAGCGTGTCGTTGAGCCGCTCGAAAAACCCTTGCGCCGCGTTCGCCGATCGAGAGACCGCATCGATGGCGCGCGCGACCTGAATCTGAAATGTCTTTGTTCGGTCACTTGAGAGCGTTCCCGAGGTCAGTCCGTTGTTTACACGAGTGAGCAAGCCCGACTCGTACGCTTCCTTCTGCCACAGCCCCGCAAGCAGGTCGCGCACCGACCACCACGAAAGCTCGGCACCAAGATACTGTGTGGCGACCTTCTCAAGGTTGTGCGCTTCATCGATAATGAGATCCGTGTATTGCCCCAGCACTGCGCCTTCGGCGATGAAGTCGCTAAACAAGAGCGAATGATTGATGACGACAACATGAGCTGTTTGCGA
>CAZWQW010000050.1:9471-11269 GCA_964635955.1 uncultured bacterium
TGAAGTCGCTAAACAAGAGCGAATGATTGATGACGACAACATGAGCTGTTTGCGAAGCGCGACGGATACGGGTGAGGAAGCAGTCGTTGTAGAACTGACATGCTGTCGGCGAACACGGCTGTCCTTCCGTCGATAGGCGTGACCACAGATTACGTCCAAGGCCACTCGCGGTCGAGAATGCTGTGTTCTCGGAAATGTCTCCTGACTCGGTCTGTCGCATCCACGTCGCCAGAGGGAGCGCTATGGAACGATCGCGATCACTCGTGATGGCGCCGGACCGCCACCGGCTCATGCAAACGTAGTTGCTTCGCCCTTTGAGCAACGTCGCGCGAAACGGTTCGCCGAGAACCTTCTCAAGTAGCGGCAGGTCTTTGTAGAAAAGCTGCTCCTGTAACGTCTTTGTGTTCGTTGAAATGACGACGCGTCGGCCGTTACGGATTGCCCAGCGTATGGCGGGGACGAGGTACGCAAGAGATTTGCCCGTTCCGGTTCCAGCTTCGCAGACGAGAATCTCCTCGTCGTTGAATGCCTGCGTCACCGCTTCCGCCATTTCGATCTGCTGCTCGCGCGCCTCGTATCTTGGAAGCGACTGCGTGAGTGAACCGTCCGGTCCGAACACGTCGCGAATGTCAGGTGTATCGAGCGGCTTCGTGGCGGCTACTGCATCGCCGTGTTCGGAAGCGTTCCAACGTTCAAGAACACCGCCTATGGTATTCGAAAGCGTGATGAGAAATCCGTCGGCAATCGGTGGACGAGCGGTGTCCGAATACCCCGACGGAACGTTTCCCGTCGCGATTTCCGTTAGCAGATCGACGACAGGTCCGACGCCATCTCCGGCGGACTTCACATCGGCCGCGAACGTAATGAGCGTTTGGAGTTGATCCGCCGACTCATTCGCCAACGTCGCGGAGAGAAGCCGAACGACCTCGGCGAGCGCCGCGGCTCCACCCGTCGGTTCTGAGTGTTTTCCAACGCCGAACGCGTCCAACAGCGTCGTGAGTTGATGGTTGCGCAGGCGTGGGAGCGCGATTCGGCTGAGCTCGAGCGTGTCGTACACCGGCGGCAGCATGGTGCTCAACGTTATAGCCGATCGGAGAAAGCCCGCAGCGAATTCGGCGTTGTGCGCGATGAGTGGCGAACTGCCGACAAATGCGGTAAACTCCGCGATGGCTGTATCGATACTCGGTGCGTCTCGAAGCTGCTCCGCGGAAATACCGGTGAGTCGTTCTGTTGCTGGCGTAATCGGCGCGTGCGAACACACGAACCGGTGAAACGTGTCGGACTGATTCCCGTTTCGTATTCGAGCGGCCGCGATTGAGATGATTTCATCGGTGGCGGGATCGGTGCCGGTTGTTTCGAGGTCGATCGTTACGTAATCGTGGAGGATGCTCATGCCGGCTCCCGCGGCGATCGAATCAAGGCGTCATCAGCGATTGATAGGGTTTGGCTGACCGAATCTGCGTCAGCATCGCGGCAAAGCGGTGATAGTGGTCGACGAGGTCACGTTCGTCGTTCTGATCCCACGAATACTCGAGGTTGAAAAAGCCCTCGCGCGGGCCACGGAACCCGATACGCAGCGGCGCACCGCTGATAACACTCAGGTATGCGGTCGGTAGAAAGAACGTCGGATTCAGGTCGATCGCGATGTCCGCATTCTTTCGCTCGATACGCTTGACGATCGGCGAATAGGGAAGTCCCCAGCGGTTTATCGCGTTCGGAACAGAGATCACCTGCACCGGTGAGCCGAACGTGTCCGGCGGCATCTCATCGGTTCCGATCCACACAACGCTCAGCGGAT
>CAZWQW010000050.1:11369-20032 GCA_964635955.1 uncultured bacterium
CCGAACGTGTCCGGCGGCATCTCATCGGTTCCGATCCACACAACGCTCAGCGGATCGAACCAACGCGCGAATCGGTGAAGTATATCGAGTGCATCGGGAATCTGCTCGGGGTTCGTCGGAAGAAATACGACCGCACGGCCTCCATGCCGCAACGCGTCGCCGATATCGACCGTGAATAGGTCGCGTCGAGACATGCGCAGCCGCACATAGAGATTTCCCGCACGGTGAAGCAACGTCATGAGCTACCGCCCGGCGAAGATTTCCGCACAATCACCGACGAACCATCAGCGATCCGACCGTTGGGATAACACCCGAGCACGCGAAGTAGCGTCGTGATCTCACCCATGTGATCGAGCGCCTTTTGAATCCGTTGCTCTTCGAGACTGCCCGCGATATCGATGTAGAAGAGGTACTGCCACGGTGTGCCGGTGAGTGGCCGCGATTCGATTTTCATCAGATCGATATCGCGGAGCGCAAACACACCGAGCGCCTTGAACAGCATACCCGGGTGATGCTGAAGTGAAAGCACGATGCTCACCTTATCCCCGGTCTCTGAACGCGGCTCGCGCGATATGGCGAGAAACCGTGTATAGTTCTGATGATTGCTCTCGATGCCAGATTTCAAGATCGTGAGCCCGTAATCGACCGCGGCTTGCGCGCTCGCGATCGCCGCTACATCCCGCGCACCGGAGTTTTTCACCTGCCGTACGGCTCCTGCGGTATCGTACACCGGCTCTACCGTAACGTTTTTGAGACTCCTCAGGTAATCTCGGCACTGCGCCAATGCTTGCGGATGCGAAATCACACGACGGACCTCGTCCAGACCGACGCCTTGATTCGCGATGAGGTGGTGTACGATGCGGAGTTTCAGCTCACCGATGATGTGAAGATCGTTCTCGAGGAGAAGATCGTAGTTTTCGTGGATACTTCCCGCGAGAGAGTTTTCGATTGGGATCATACCGGCATCGACGGCGCCGCTGGTAACCTTATCGAACACTTCGGGAAACGCTGGCGACGGTGACACGTCGATATCGCTGCCGAAGAACTCACGCGACGCCTGCTCGCTGTAAGCGCCGAGCTCACCCTGAAACGCAACAGTCATTGCGGCCATACGCAGTATCCCGTGAGGAAGCGTCCGAAGAGTCGATGGTAGCGGTCTGTGCGACGCAGTCCGACCGCGCGTTTTCGTATCGGTGTATGGTAGCACATTCATCGTACACGGTCCAGAGGTCGGGCGTTCGAATCGCGCGAATCGACCCGTGTACATTGACGCGACCGCACGCACACGTAGCTTACTAACAAACATACGCCTACCTGTGGAAAGACTCTACGTGCACAATACACTTCAACATACGACGGTGACGCTGATTGCGTGCTGCGTGTTGTGTTTGATAGGTTTCAGCGCAAATGTGGCGCGCGCCGTCGACATGTTGTGGACGGTCGGCGGTGGAATCGGTTATCTTCCCGATGCGTCTTCGGATATCAGCGCGACGCCATCGGTGCACGGATCGGCATGTATCCGATTCACCGAGCGCACATGGTTGGGCGTTCACGGTGATTTCGCGTCGTATTCACCCGTGAAAGCCGACGAAGCGGGCTCGCAGTGGCGCGTACTGGCACTCGTGCAGTGGGAGTGGCGGCACGAGTGGATGCCGACGCAGATGACGCCGTTCGCGCAATTTGGGATCGGCTTCGGTGGTATGACGTATACCGACGCAATACCGCCAACCGAGTCGCTACGGCTGTGGTATCCAGAGCAGATGACGTACGGTCCCGCGGCGAGAATCGCCGGCGGGGTATGGTGGACGTTCAGCCAGCACGTGCGTGCAAACGCGACGATGAGCTTCGAACGACTGGACACCGCAATCAACGCGATTGCGCGCAAATACCCGACGATGATCGAGCTGAATGTCGGCGTGTCGATACAGTTCCCACGTGGCGGCTCGCTCACCGGATTCGATGAGACGACACCGCGAGTAGATTCGGTACGAAGCCAGAGATAGGACAGGCGCAGGCAAACGATGCAGAACCTTCGATTGGCGTTGGCTCAGATCAATACGACCGTTGGTGACATTCGCGGTAACACCCGTCGAATGCTCGACTGGATCGACCGCGCGCGGCAACGTAACGCGGATGTCGTCGCGTTTCCCGAGCTCGCCACAATCGGGTATCCCCCGGAAGACCTGCTGTTTCGTCCTGATCTGCTTCGCGAGAATCTCAAGGCACGCGACGAGATCGTCGCGGCGAGCAAGGGCATGGTCGTCGTCTTCGGCTTCGTCGATGCGCCGGACGATATCTACAACGCCGCCGCGATCGCGTGTGACGGCTCACTTGCCGGGGTGTATCACAAGGAGTTCCTGCCGAACTACGGTGTGTTCGATGAGAACCGGTATTTCCAGGCCGGTCTCGGTCGGTGTGTTTATGAGATCGACGGCGTCATCCTCGGCGTCAATATCTGCGAGGATATCTGGTATCCCGGCGGACCGACCGACGAACAGGCGCTCATCGGCGGCGCACATGTCATCGTCAACCTGAGCGCGTCCCCGTACCATCGTGGAAAGATCGGCACGCGCGACCGGATCATCGCTACTCGCGCATCGGATAACGACGCCGTCGTCGCGTTGGTAAATCTCGTCGGCGGGCAGGATGAGCTCGTGTTCGACGGCGGGAGCGTGATCTGCGACGAAACCGGTTCGATTCGCGCCCGCGGGAAGCAGTTCGAAGAAGACCTCGTCGTCGCGGACGTGTCACTGGATGCGATCTTCCGCTATCGACTGCGCGATCCGCGTCGTCGAAAGGAAAAGTACTCCGCAATGATGCGTGGTCGGGAAATCGAGCGAATCCCGCTCGATATCGCACCCGCACAGAGTAGAGAACCCGTCGAACCGTATCTGACGCCACGTTGTGACCTTCTCACTGAGACATATCGAGCTCTCACGCTCGGCCTTCATGACTACGTAGAGAAAAACCGCTTCCAGAGCGTCGTCGTCGCGCTTTCAGGCGGCATCGATTCGGCGCTTACCGTCGCGATTGCTGTCGATGCACTCGGTTCGGATCGAGTAGTCGGCGTCACCATGCCGTCGCGGTACAGCTCGGAAGAAACGCGCGATGACGCCCGGATCATCGCGGAGAACCTTGGTATCAAGTTCCTCACGATACCGATTGAAGACGCGTACACAACCTATCTCAAGACACTCGAAGGCGCCTTCGCGGGGCATCCTCCCGATGTCACCGAGGAGAACATTCAGGCGCGAATCCGTGGCAACCTCATCATGGCGCTGTCGAACAAGTTTGGATGGCTGGTGCTCACGACGGGGAACAAGTCGGAGATGTCCGTCGGGTACGCTACCCTCTACGGAGATATGGCGGGTGGATTCGCCGTGCTGAAGGATGTCTACAAGACGACCGTTTTCGAGCTATCCCGGTGGCGCAACACACGGGGTGACGGCGAAGTGATTCCGACCACGACCATCGAGCGGCCTCCCTCGGCGGAGCTACGACCAAACCAGCGGGATGAAGACAGCCTGCCACCGTATGCGACACTCGATCCGATTCTTGAGGCGTATGTCGAGCGAGACGAAACGGTGGATGAGATTGTTGCGCGCGGTTTCGATGTGGCGGTCGTGCGCGACGTGATTCGCAAGGTCGATACATCCGAATACAAGCGGCGGCAAGCTCCTCCCGGCATCAAGATCACGCCGCGTGCGTTCGGAAAGGATCGCCGACTTCCGATCACGAATCGTTCTCGCTGAGTGCCGCGATTGCCGTCGGAGAGACACCATGCACGAATGGGCGCTTGCTGAAGGCGTAGTCGAAACCGCGAAACAGATCGCAGAACGCGAGAAGCTCGGAGCCGTACTTCGAGTCAGGGTAAAGCTCGGCGCCCTGCAGCAAATCGACCGCAGCATTTTCTCAGACGCATGCGAGAAATTCCTCCAAGACACCGATGACCGAATCCGGAACGCATCGATTGAGTTCGAATCCGAGCCAATTCACTGCGTCTGCCGTCGCTGCGACTTCGCGTGGACGATTGACGACGACGACCTCGCGCGCCTCGACGAAGAGGCGTCGGAGTCGATCCACTTCGTACCCGAGTTGGTGCATGCGTACTTCCGTTGTCCGACGTGCGGTAGCGCGGATTTCAGCGTCGATCGCGGACGCGGTGTCTGGGTGAGCTCGGTGGAAGGATCGACGCGTGATGAGTAGCGGCACAGCGGGAGATCCGCGTCCGGCGGTAATCGCGCGCCGCCTTGCGAACGTGCGACGCGTTATCGCCGTTTCGAGCGGGAAGGGTGGCGTCGGCAAGAGCCTGATCGCATCGACGCTTGCGCTGATCGGTGCGTCGCGCGGACATCGAGTAGGGCTGTTCGACCTCGACTTTACCGGTCCGTCCGCACACGTCATTCTCGGTGCCGAAACCCTCTATCCGGAGGAAGAGTATGGAATCGTTCCGCCGGTCGTATCCGGTATCCGATTCATGTCCATCGTCCATTACCTCGGCGATGCGGTCGCGCCATTTCGCGGTACCGACATTACAAACGCCGTCACCGAACTGCTCGCGATTACGCGATGGGACGACATCGACACGCTCTTCATCGACATGCCGCCGGGCATCGGTGACATGACGCTCGATCTCATCCGACTGCTTCCGCGCGCCGAGTATGTGGCGGTCACGACACCGTCACGGCTTGCGGAACCCGTCGTGCGACGTGCCGTGACGTTACTGCGCGAACAGGACGTACCGGTGATCGGTCTCGTGGTGAATCTCGATCGGAAAAGCGATAGCGCGCCGGACACGCGAGTGAGCTTCGACGGCGTGCCCGTCATCGGCCGGCTTCCGTACGATGAAGAGGTGGAACGAGCAATCGGCGTTGTTGACGGGATAACGCGCACACGATTCGCATACGCGCTTACGCCAGTCTACGAGCGACTCTGTCCTCCAGTCCAAGCGTGACGCGGTTGTTCGTTTTCCCGTTCCAACCGTACCATTCACATGCGGCGCGACGGTACGACGGTTACGCAGCGCACGCAGACCACCTCGGTAACACTCCACGATAAGGGCCGAATCGAGTGCATTCCGACGAGACAACATCGAACGAACCGCTCGGAACCCCGCCTCGACGTTCGGCGCAGCGCACACTCTTCGGATATTTTTCCCGTCAGTCCTCGGGCACCATGGCAAGCCGAGTCATGGGCTTCGTGCGCGAACTTGTCACCTCGTTCTACTTCGGCGCCGGCGCGGCGGCGGACGCGTTTATCGCGGCGCTCACCATACCCACTCTGTTTCGCGACATTCTCGGTGAAGACGTCGTCGAGCGTTCGTTCATGCCGGGGGTACGCGAGGAGCTCTCGCGGAAAAACTATCAGCGGGCATGGCACCTCGCATCGGCTTCGCTTACGTGGATGATCCTGGGCATGGTCGTCATCGGTGCGCTCGTATGGTGTGCCGCTCCGTGGCTGGTGAAGATCGTTGCGCAGGGGATCCATCAGCGGCAGGTCGACGAGGGCACGTTCGCCGACACCGTTCAGATGACGCGCATACTCGTGCCATTCCTCATGTTCATCGCGCTTGCGGCCTTCGTCGGTGGACTTCTCTACTACGGATTCGATCAGCATCTCCCCTACAGTTTCGCTCCGATCTCGCTGAGTGTCGGTGTGATAACGATGTTGGTGCTGTTCAACAAGGAACTCGGTATCTACGCGCTCGCATGGGGATTCGTCATCGGCGCGGCGTTCCAATTCCTTGTGCAGTTACCCTTTCTCCGCAAGCGATGTATTCGCGATACTGAGCCGGCATACAAGCCGACGCTACGCTTCCCCGCGGGTACCAGTCGGCGGATTTCGCGCGAGACGTTGTTTGTCACGATTCAGTCCGTTCTCACGAAAACGACCGAAGTTGTCGACCGTCGTGTGGCATCCTTCCTCGCACCAGGAAGCATCAGCAGCCTCTGGTTCGCAGCGCGCTTGACGCAGCTGCCGTTCGCGATCTTCGCCATCTCCATCGCTCGCGCGGTAACGCCGCACCTTTCCGAGCGCATCGGCGTTGGCGACAAACAAGGCTTTCGCGAAGGGGTGCTCATCGGGTATCGGTACAATCTCGTGCTCATGCTCCCGATCACTGCACTGCTCATCGTTCTCGCCGACCCGATTGTGCGACTCGTTTTCGAGCGCGGCGAATTCGGCAACCGCGACGTCGCGATGACCACGCTCGCATTCGCCTGTTACGCGGTCGGACTCCTTGGTATGTCGCTCTACACGTTCGGCAGCCGTGTCTGCTCGACACTCGGGCGGAACAACGTGGCCACGGTAACGGCCGCTGTTGGTGGCGCGGTCAACATCTACTTGAATTACGTGTTGTCCGCGACGGTATTGCGTCACGGCGGACTCGCGCTCGCCACGTCCATCGGCTTTACCGTCAATTCCGCGCTCCTGTTCCTCTGGCTCCACCGGCATCTTCGCCGAACGGACTCCGGATTTACCGCTCGGGAGTTTTTCGCACCGATGCTGCGTGTCGGAATAAACGCGACAGTCGCGGGATGTGTCACGTGGTTGGTATTCACCGGATTCGTGCAACGCGTCGACTGGCTCATCGAGGGCTGGCTCTTGCCGAAGCTTTTCGCGGTGTGCATACCGCTCGCTCTCGGTGGTGGCGTGTATGTCGTCGCGTCTCTGGTAAATCCGGTTCCCGAAATCCAACCGCTCATCAGACGCGTAAAGAAGCGCCTGCGCGGTTGATAGCGCTTCTAACTATCGAATAAACAGTCTCTTGGAAATATCCCGTATCGCTACACGGTTTTTTCACCGCGATTCCTTCGTGAAATCACTTCAATGACCGTTTCCCCTCCAATCACACTCGCCGTATCTTCCATCGCCGAATTCACCGTAGCGAATCCGCCGGAACCGGAGAATCCCGTTGAACGACTCCCATTCCTTCTCACGTAGACGCTTTCTGAAAACGCTTGGCTTCAGCGCCGCCGCAGCGATGTTTCCCATCGCTTGTGATCGCGTCCATACACTGGCACCAACGACCGACGACGTCACCCGCATCAAAGGCGGCGGTGTCGATCCCAATTACTCCAAGGACTTCACGCCGGCGATGGGTATCGTTCCCGCAATGATTACGCCGATGACCGCTGCGAAAGCTGTCGACTACGATGGACTCCGGCGACTCGTCGACTGGCACACGGGGCACGAGGTGTCGGGCATCTTTCTCGCCAGCGGGTCAGGCGAGTACTTCCTACTGACCGAAGACGAGATCGTACAGATGGCGACGCAGATCATTGCACACGTAGATGGCGGTATTCCAGTTCTCGTCGGCTCGACGAATCACAACGAATGCAGCTCGAATCTCTTCTACGACAAGGTAAACGCGTTCAACGCTACCAATAATGTCGCATCGCTGTTGGGTGCTGAAGCTGCGTATGATCGCGATGTAGCGGCAAATATCGCCATGGCTCAACGCGTCGCTGCCGAAGGACCGGACGGCATCTTCGTGACGACGCCGCGATTCATTCCGTACGAAAAGTTCAGCGACTGGAGCCCGCGCGATTGGGTCGATGCGCATTTTGTGAGAACCACGAATCCGAACGATGAGCGGTATGTGCGGCTGTGCGCCGACCTCGACGACATCATGGTTGACTACTACACGCAGGTGCATGACGCAGTGGGTGTTCCTGTGTGGGGGTACGAGTTACCCGGCCAGATCGCTGGATACAAGTTCTCGGCAACCGCGTTCGCTCAACTCGGCGCACTCGAGCGCATGATCGCGATCAAGGACACGACAATCAGCGTGGCGGCGATTCAAGCGAAGGTGGAAGCCGCGCTGGGCTCGATCCAAGTCCTCGACGCGAACGTGGAAAATCTGCCCGCATCCCTGCAGGTCGGAGCGACCGGTGCGATCAATACAACGTCGAACGTCGCGCCCGG
The DNA here is from genome assembly GCA_964635955.1 of uncultured bacterium. Taxonomy (GTDB): domain Bacteria; phylum Latescibacterota; class MWCZ01; order MWCZ01; family MWCZ01; genus CAZWQW01. The sequence continues at coordinate 19,296 of CAZWQW010000050.1, forward strand.
ACTATTCGTGCAACTGTACCGCCTGGTCACCACCGGCGATCTCACCACCGCGATGGCGCTTCACGACCAGATCATGATCGTCGACCACCTCCTGATGGATGTCGGCGAGTATCCGCTCAACGCCAAGGTTGCCGTGAAGACCATGGGAGTGCGCATGGGTTCGTACACGCGGCAGAACGTCACGAGCTACAACCTTGACCGAATCCGCGAAATGATTGGTGTGATCGAGCAGGCGACCGAGGACTTCGAAGCGCCGGTCCCAACGGGGATTATGAACGTTTAAATACCCCATTAGATGGGATACACAGTCGCGTAAGCTACACCGTGTCGTGGTTTCGACATCGATCAACAACGGCAACTGCTCGCGCCGTATCGTATCCGCTTCCTTGCTGCGATCCACGCTCGCGAAGTGCTGATTCTATACGTTGGAGTGTGCCGGTTTTGTCGCGCGTCCATTCGGGTATAGCGGGAATACCGAATGGTGGGTCGCCGGTGAGCCGGTGGATAACCGTACCGGCCGGCAGTCGTTCGAGCGCGTCTGCGACGAAGCGGGCGTACGTGTCCTGATCGAGGAGCGGTAGCTGGTCTCGGATGACCTCGTCGTGGAGCGGTGTGCCCGGGACCAGGTACAGTGAGTGGAGCTTGATTCCCTCGATGCCCAGTCCGGCCACGAGATCGACCGCTTCGAGCATACGTTCGCGCGTCTCCCACGGGAATCCGAAGATCACATGCGCGCA
>CAZWQW010000051.1:0-19330 GCA_964635955.1 uncultured bacterium
CTATACCTCCCGCAATGTACCCTGCCACGCCGCTTTCAACTCATCCAGCGAGGTGTTTACCACCAGTTCACCATTGATGCCGCGGACACGGAGGCGATTCGTGCGAATCGTCTGGCCGATTCGACGCTTGGGAACGCCCTTCAACGCGGCTTCGAAGCGGTCTGCATCCTCTGGTGTGACCTCGCACAACCATCGCGTCGGTGACTCGCTGAAGAGAATCGCATCCGAGCGACCGGCGAATACTGAGCTGTTCTGCTGCACATCCTCGGTCGATTCGCCCGTCGTGCCGAGAACGAACGGTACCATGCCGAGATCGACATCCGCGCCGACTGCACCTGCAAACGCCATTTCCGCCAAGGCGACGCCGAGGCCGCCCTCGCTGAGATCGTGACACGCGCGTACCGTACCGATACGAATCGCCGTGGTGAGACGATCCATCACCAGTGACGCGTTCTCGAGATCCACCTTCGGGACGCTGCGGCCGAGCTTGCCACGGCGCTCCCAGTAATAGGAGCCGCCGAGTTCCGGCTTCGTCAGGCCGACGAGATAGAGGAAGTGACCCGGTTCCTTGAGGTCCATTGTGACGAGGTCGTCGGTATCGTCCACCACCGAGATTGCGCTGATGAGCAATGTCGGTGGGATCGCGATCGTTCCCTTTGGCGTCGAGTATTCGTTGTAGAAGCTGTCTTTCCCGCTGATGAACGGCGTTTCGAAGTGCATCGCGCCGTCGTAGCAGCCGCGCGCGGCGCGAACGAGCTCGCCAAGCCGCTCCGGCACCTCCGGATTTCCCCAGCAGAAGTTGTCGAGGATCGCCGTCGTCTTCCGGTCGCCACCCACGGCAACCACGTTCCGCAGCGCCTCGTCGATGACCGCGAGCGCCATCCAGTAGGGATCGATGAGGCCGTAGCGCGGATTGATGCCGTTCGATACGACGATGCCCTTCTTCGATTCGAGCAACGGACGAACCGCTGCCGCGTCTGACGGGCCGTCGTTTTTGCGTCCGACGAGTGGTTTGATCGTCGAGCCACCCTGCACTTCATGGTCGTATTGGCGGATCACCCATTCTTTGCTCGCAACAGTCGGATGCCCGAGGATCGCCATGAGGTCCGGTGCGAGGTCCGACGGCTCATCGAAGATCGGATCGACTTCCGGTTTGGGATTCCACACTGCCCTACGTTCGACCTGTGGAACGCCGTTGTGGAGGAACTCCATATCGAGATTCGCTACCTCGACACCGTGGTACCGAAGCACGAGCCGTTTTGTATCCGTATACTCGCCGATGACCGTTGCCTCGACGTTCTCCGATGTGAAAAGCCGCATCAGCGCGTCGACGTTCTCCGGCGGCACGCTGAGCACCATCCGCTCCTGCGCCTCGCTGATCCAGATCTCCGTATAGGTGAGTCCGACATACTTCAATGGCACCGTTTCGAGATTCACTTCCGCGCCCGTATCCTCGCCCATTTCGCCGACAGCGCTCGAAAGACCACCGGCGCCACAATCGGTAACCGCGCTGTAGAGACGACGATCGCGTGCCTTCATGAGCACGTCGGTCATCTTCTTTTCGGTTATCGGGTTGCCGATCTGGACCGCGTTCGACCACACCTGATCTTCGTCCGACCCGAGCTCGGCGCTGCTGAACGTCGCTCCGTGGATGCCGTCGCGACCGGTCCGACCGCCAACGAGGACGATCTTGTGACCCGTTTTCACCGACTTCGTCTCGCATCCTTTCGGCATGATGCCGACCGTCCCGCAATACACGAGCGGATTCCCGAGGTACCGGTCATCGAAGATGATCGCGCCGTTGACCGTCGGGATGCCCATACGGTTGCCATAATCGCGGACACCGCGAACGACGCCGCGCATGATCCGCCGCGGGTGCAGGATGCCGTCGGGCACTTCGTTGCGCTCATAATCCGGTCGCGCGAAGCAGAATACATCCGTATTCGCCACGGGCCATGCGCCGAGCCCCGTTCCGAGCACGTCACGAATCACGCCACCGATACCCGTTCCGGCACCACCGTACGGCTCGAGTGCCGATGGGTGGTTGTGTGTCTCGGCCTTGAACGCGACATGGTGCGTGTCGTTGAACTCGATGACGCCGGCGTTGTCATGGAACACGCTCACCGTCCATGGACGATCGAGCTCACGCGTCGCCTTCATGATCGTATGGCGCATGAGATTGTCGATCACTTCGGGTTCCGCGCTGTCGTTGCCTTCGGTATAGAGGAACTTCCCTTTGAACGTCTTGTGCACACAGTGTTCCGACCACGTCTGTGCGAGCGTCTCCAACTCGACGTCCGTCGGGTTTCGTCCGAGGTTGCGGAAATGGTTTTGAATCCGGCGCATCTCCTCGGCATTGAGCGATAGACCACCTTTTCTGCTGATTTCCATGAGGCGATCGGTATCCGCGTCGATCAGCTCTACAACCACCGGTTCGTGGAACGCCTCACCGGCTCCGTGCGCCGCCGCATGGAACTCTTCTTCGCCGGATACAACGTGTTGCACCGTGTCATTTACCAGTATGGCGCGTGCGGCACGCTGCACATCGTCCGCGCTCGCATTACCATATACGCGATACCGAGTCGCAGTACTCACGCTTTCAAGACCCGTAAGGCCCATGTCCTGCGCGGCCTTGAGGATACTCGCCTCGACCGGGTCCATCACGCCCGGATTGTACGCAACCTCGACTGCATGGCTGTCATCGGACAGAACGGGAACACGTGGTCCTTCGACGACATTGTAGGAGTGCACGATCGGATCGGCTAACAAGGTCGAAGCAATCTGTTCCGCATCCGCCTGTCCGATTGAACCGTTGAGTCGGTAGACGAGGTCGATTTCGACTCGCTCCACGCCTGTTACACCGAGTTCGTGCATATCGGAGCGAACACCGCGCGCTGCGGCATCAGTTGAAGGGTCGCGACGGGAAACCGTGATGGTGTAGCGCATTGAATGCCTCGCAGTGCGGAACGATTGTGATACCGGGAATAAGAAGGTACGGCAGCCGTCGGTACCGAGCAACGCGAACGGTGGCTCCGACACGGAACACGGGCCGACTCCGTCGTGGAATCGGCCCGTGTGGACGCTGTTTGGTGATGACGCGAATCAGTCGGCGATGAGGTGCGGTGTGACGTCTGGTCCGTTCGCTCCGTTCGTCGGTGCGGGCGGACTGATCGCGAGTTGGTTTTTATACTGATCGAGATCTCGGAGATACTGCATCGCCTGTTTCAAGCCGGCATCGCGTGTGAATTCCATCCGTACGCGCGTATCCGTACTCCAGAGCTTCCCGGCAATGGAACTGAGCATCTGGTATTTGATGTAGGGAATCGACCGCTCGAACTGATCATCGCTCTGTGAAAGAAGCAGCTCCCGAAGCGTCTCGATGTGTCGGTCGACTTCTTCCCCATACTTCGCTTCGGCAATCGCTTCGACGAATTGTTCGAGCTCGAGCTGCCCTTGTGGTTCGTATTCGAACTCAGCGGAACTATCGGCGATATACGTGGCGAACTCCCGAATCATCTCGTCAGTAATCGCGAGTGTTGCTGGATCGAGTTCCGGATGTCGCGCCGCATAGTCGACCGCGTAGTTGAAGATGAGACGCCGTGACCGCAGTTGCCAGTAAAACGCCGGCGGGATATCCGGCTCGACTGCGACGTCAGGCGCAATGCCGCCGCCACCTTTGACCTGACGTCCGCGTAGCGTGTGGTACGTATTCAGCGTATCGCTCTCAGACTTCGATACCACCGCGCCACGACCACCATCGCGCCAACGCGGCCGATGGATGTTCCGTCCACTTGGCGAGTAGTAGTAAGCGGTGGTCAGCTTCAGCATCGCGCTTTCAGAGAAATCGAGACCGTACCGCGAACCGAACTGATCGTTGTATACGGTCTGGACGGAGCCTTTTCCGTACGTATTCCGCCCGATTACCAAACCGCGGTCATTATCCTGAATCGCACCCGCGACGATTTCCGATGCCGACGCCGATCCCTCGTCCACAAGCACCACAAGCGGGATGTTCGTCGGAAGTGCCGGGTCGCGCTCGGAATAGAGACGCGCCTCGCTCCACCGACTACGACCCTTCGTGGACACGATCATCTGTCCGCGCGGGAGGAACAGATCGGCTACCGCGCGCGCTTCTTCGAGCAGTCCGCCCGGATTCATACGCATGTCCAGCACGACACCGCGAGGATTCTTTGCAACAATCTGTTCGAGAGCGGCGCGGACTTCGTCCGCCGCACCACGGCCGAATGTCTTCAGCCGGACGTATCCGATATCCTCGCCACCGCGGAGCCAATCCGGCGCCGACGCAAGCGGCAGGTCTTCAGCAGTCGGATCCCAGACGAGGCCGTTGAATCCCACCGAGTTGATGTGGATTTCCGCGCGCGTGATCGTAAAGTCGATCGGCTCACCAACGCCGGGTCGCTTGATCGTAATGGTTACTTCCGTACCGGGCACGCCGCGCAGCTTGCCGACGATGATATCGAGCTTTTCGTCACGCGTCGTTTCGCCTTCGATGGCGATGATCTGATCGCCCGACTGCAGGCCGACATCCCACGCGGGAGTGCCCTCTAACGGCGCAATGACCGTGGGGTAGTGATCGACGGGGTAGATCTGAATGCCGAGACCGCCGAACGCACCTTCAGTGGTCTCGCGCAGGCTCTCCTGTTCGCGTTCGTCGAGGAAGTCGCTGAACGTATCAAGCTCGTTCATCATGCCGTCGATTTCGGCAAGTTGGAGCTTTACCGGATCGATTTCTTCGACGTAATACTGCAGGATCGCGTTTTCGACTTCCGCGCGGTCGTCGGCCATCCGCGCGATCGTGCTATAGACATCCTTCGCCGCAGCATCTACATGATTGAATATCTGGCCGCCCCAAATGACCACGACGGCCATGAGTACGAGCCAACCCCAATCTCGCCCTCGCAACGACATATACAACGCCTCCGCGGCTGAATGATTAACGGAAAATCGTTCTCAGAAAAAACACTTGCTGATGCGCGTGGTCAACGCGCCACGTTACTGGATACGATACCTGGAAACCGCGTCGATACGACACGGACGATCTCCGCGTGGACCTCATCCGGCGTTTTCGTCCCGTCGATGACGACGACACGTTCCGGCTCGCCTTTCGCGATTTCAAGGAATCCGTTTCGAATTCGTTCGTGGAACGAGCGCTTCTCCGATTCCAGCCGATCCGCGATCTTCCCGTTCATGCGATCCTTTGTGATCTCGACGGGAATATCGATCACCAATGTCAAATCAGGCTGCAGGTTTCCTGTTGCCAGCGCATTCGACTGACGCACCACGTTCGCGCCGAGTTCCCGTCCGTAGCCCTGATACGCGACGCTTGAGTCGGCGTAGCGGTCGCTAATGACGATCGATCCCGCAGCAAGCGCAGGGCGGACGACCTCTCCGACAAGTTGCGCGCGACACGCAAGGTAGAGCATGAGTTCCGCCATCGGGTCGACGCCGGTAACCGTCCGATCGAGCAGAATCCCGCGCACACGCTCCGCAAGCGATGTCGTGCCCGGATCGCGCACGCTCACCACGGTGTTCCCGGATGCACGCAGGACCTCGGCAAGGCGTTCGGCTTGTGTCGACTTGCCCGCGCCGTCGATGCCTTCCAACGTGATAAATTTCCCCGTCACGAGCCGAGCTTCCCGTTGAGATGATGGGTGATGTTCAGTGCGACGAGCTGCCACGCGATTACGCCTGCGACGTCGTGATTCGCCTGCTCAACGATACTCACCGATGCGTTGTCAACACGGAAACGCATGAAGCGACCGCGTGTGATTCCCAGCACGTGGTTGATGAACGACCGTATGACTCCGCCATGGGAGACAATCGCGATCGTATCGTCGAGATGTTCCTTCGCTATAGCTTCGACCGTCTCGACGGATTTCTCTGAGAACTCGTTCCACGACTGACCATTGGGTGGGCGGTATGAGTCGCGATCGGCACGGTATGCGGCCATTTCGTCGGGGAATTGCGCGTTCAATTCCTCGCTCGTGTGACCTTCCCAGTCGCCGAACGACCGCTCGCGCAGCGACGATCGCACTTCAAGCGGCGCACCCGTCGCCTCGACAACCGCGTGCGAGGTCTCCCGAGCACGGCTCAAATCGCTGACGTAAATACAAGAGAGCGACACATCCGTAAACAGTTCGCGCACCGCGGCGACTTGCTCACGACCGAACGCGTTGAGTTCGATATCACGGATGCCCTGCCACCGACGTTGATTATTCCACTCAGTCTGCGCGTGACGAACAAGATATATCCGACCCATGTATACTCCGGTGATTCGTTGGTGTATCGATGTTTTCCGACAGAATAACCCGGTATAGAAAGATAAGATACGAACGCTCTATGCCCTACAGTCGGAAGGATTGCGCTGTCGTTGCGCACTGTACGCGAAGAACCCTCGCGCCGAATGACAGCACGAGGGTTCATATCCGCACTATGCGTGGGATTATGGCATCGTCGCGACTTGCGGCGCGTAGAAATAATTCAATGGATCGACGGCATGGCCGTTGTGTACGACGCTGTAATGGAGGTGCGGCCCGGTCGAGCGACCCGTGTTCCCCAACTCGCCAATGATCTGGCCGCGCGTCACGTGCTGACCTTCCTTTACGAGCGTCTTACTCATGTGCCCGTATACCGTGTTGTAGCCATACAGGTGGTCGATTTGCACCACGAGACCAATGTAGCGACCATTTGTCACCCGCCGGACGATTCCGTTCGCGGTCGCCACGATCGGCGTTCCCGTGCGGCCCGCGAGGTCCACGCCCTTGTGCATCCGACGACGACCTGTGTATGGATCGATGCGGTAGCCGAAGCTCGACGAGATATACACCTGCGAGGGTGGTACCGGCCAAACGCTGGGGAGGTGATCACGGAATTCGAGGCTGTCACGGAAGGCTTGTTCGAGGTTCTGGAAGCTCTGTCGCTGGAACTGCGCTTGCCTCAGGAGCTGCTCGACCGACGCGTGAACATCCATACCGAGTCGCGCAGCCTGACTCAGTGGACCGATCTGCTCGATCATCGAGTCTTCATACGGTCCGCCGATACCCATCATACGGGTCTCGGTGTCCATCGCCGGTAGATTCGCGAGCACGCGCAGCATCTCTTCGCGCCGCTCGATCTCACCCATCTGTGTCTTCAGCGTGACGACGCTTCCCGCCATCTCGTGGATACGCGTCGAAAGCTGCTGGTTCTCAGCGCGAAGGTTCTGCAGCTCCGCTCGTTGGTGCGAACGTATGTGGAACCCCACCGCGTACCCAACGCCGATCAGCGCTACCATGACAAGCGATACCGCCGCGACAATAATCGTCCGCTGCGATATGGTGATCTCTCGTATCCGCTTCCTATTGTGCGGAACGATCATCACTGTCAGGCGCCGATCCGACATTTTCTCTCGCTCTTTGTTAATCACGCACACCTATTTCGTGAACAATGGTCGGAATTTTCATACAAACAATATACTCGGTAGCTCGGTCCGTGCGAACGCCGTCGTCGACGTGCTTGGAAAGAGACGACGTCGTTCGCCCCCTCGTGGAACAAGCCAAGCTGAAAATATCGCATGCAAAACAGCCTGTCAAGAGCTTGCACGCCAACGATCGACGCAAAAACCGTGTGAGAGCATGTCCCGCCGTTGGATCACATGATCGATGGGGTGACATTCACGTTGACTATTTAGCGGCGATAGTAGCTGACAATCGCGCGGTGTAATTGTTCACACAAAAAGGAGCAACCTTGTGAAAATCGGATTTCTCGTGCAGTACAACGATGCTGAACTCGGCATCCTCACGAAAATCGGTATGAAGAGCTGCCAACTCATCGTCCCGACTCACTCTCCGCTCAATCCGGCAAGAGCAAGCGACGACGACATCAAGAGCGCTGTCGACTGGTTCGCTGAGCACGACATCGAAGTTTCGTCCATCGGCGACTACCGCAACAACCTCGATCCCGATCCGAAACGTCGCGCCGAGTCGATCGAATACATCTCGTCGCTCCTCGATCTCGCAGCGAAGATGGGCGTTGATAATGTATGCACATTCGCTGGTCGCGACCCCGCAAAGAGCATTGCCGACAATATCCCGATGTATAAAGAGACGTGGGCGCCCGTCGCGAAAAAGGCGGAAGACCTCGGTCTCAAGATCGGCTTTGAAAACTGCCCGAACTTCCAAGGGTGGCCGTTCCGCGGCTCGAATATCGCCTACCTGCCCGAAGCGTGGGAACTTATGTTCGACGCGATTCCGTCCAAGGCACTCGGCATCGAATACGACCCCTCGCATCTGATCTGCCTCTTGATCGACCCAGTACTCGTAATCAAGCGCTACGGCGACCGCATCGTCCACGTGCACGCGAAAGATGCCGAGGTCGACTGGGACTACGTGCGGCTGAACGGCATCATGGGGCGGCAGTCGGCCCGTCACCGTTCACCCGGTATGGGTGATGCAAACTGGGCGAAGATCATCAGCGCCCTCGAAGAGTGCGGCTACAAGGGGAATATTGATATCGAAGGGTATCACGACCCGATCTACCGTGAAGAACGCGAAGTAGAAGGCGCGATCATCTCATTCAAGCATCTGCTCAACGTCATCGGCGAGCAGTCGTAATCAAGCGGACCGTGCAACGTGCGGCGACGGTCGAAGGAGGTCACCATGCAGCGCATACGCGATCGACTCTGGATGTTCAGCGTCGAGGCGGGCACCGACGACCAAGAATACGGCATCCCGCTCAGTCGCATGACGCCGATCGAATCGTGTTTGACGATGGGTGTCTCGCGGCTCATGATGATCGTCAACGGGCGAGACGAGCCGAAGCCGCCGCTCGAACCGTACTTCCGCGCACTTCGCCCGCTCGACGAGGTCGCGTGGTCGTTGGTCGGCTCGGGTAGCCGCACCGGATGGGCGGAAGGTCGCGAAGTGTCAATCCTTCGCGACCTTGCAGCCCGATATCCGAATCTTACCGGCGTGTATATGGACGATTTCTTCAACGAGTCGACCGCCGACGGTCCGGGCACGCTTTCTCTGAGCGAGCTCGATACACTCCGTGGGCAACTCGTTGTGGGAATGCGGCGGCTCAATCTCTGGGTTGTTTTGTACACCCATCAGATCGATCTGCCAATCGAGCGCCAACTCGAACGCATCGACGTCATCAATCTCTGGACGTGGCACGCGAAGGATCTCGTCGATCTCGACGAAAACCTCGCGCGTGTCGAAGAGAAGTGTCCCGGCGCGCGGATATCGCTGGGATTGTATCTGTATGACTACGGCGGCCGTCGCGAAATACCGCTCGAGCTCATGAAGCACCAGTGCGAGCGGGCGCTCACGTGGTTACACGAAGGTCGAATCGAGTCGGCGGCACTACTCGGGAGTTACCTCTGCGACCTCGGCCTTGAAGCAGTCGAGTGGACCCGCGATTGGATCGCGGAGGTCGGCGATCAGCAGGTGGGCAGTCGCGATATGGCGATGTAACGGTCGCTCGTGTCAGAGATTCCGCACGGTTGCACCGGGTCCGGCGTCTGTGGCGAACACGACGTCGGACCACTCCGTGTATCCTTCCGGCGGATCGTCGCCAAGGCCACGCTCGTCACGGTAATACCGATCTCGCACCGCCGCGATGACGCGTTTGGCGTCTTCGCTTCGAACAAGCGCGATCGCGCACCCACCGAATCCCGCTCCAGTCAACCGCGCTCCGAGCGCACCAGCTTCTCGCATGATATCCACCAGTGAATCGAGCTCCGGCGTGCTGATTCCGTAGTCGTCACGGCATGACGCGTGCGATTCGTTCATAAGCTGTCCGAACGCTTCTACATCGCCGTCGCGCAATACCTCCGTCGCCCGCTCGACGCGATCGGCTTCGCTCAATACGTGGCGCACACGATCGTGGAGTAGGAAACCGCCTTCCGGTTCGGGAAAGACGCGGCCGTCATTCATGGTGAGGTAGAGCCGGTCAAGTTCATCGATACGGATACCGAGCTCACCGGCGATTTCGTCGCGTGAATACGGCGTTTCACGAAACTGCGTCCATACTTCGAACGGCGGATCGGCCTGCGCAAGTCGCTGAATCTCGTCCGGATCCATACCGTACCACGCACCGATGATCTTTCCCGCAAGACGACATTCGATCGGCCGCTGATTGTACTTGAGGAGTGCCGCGCCGCTTTTTTCCGCAACGACGAGGCTGTTCGCGACGACAATCGACACGCCCGAAGGCAACGGAACGGGTTCCGTACGGAGCGGAAAGAAATCGATGCGAAGCGCGGAGCCTTCCTGCGCTTGCAGACACACCGTCTGATCCATGCCACCACCGGCCGTCCCGACATACTGCTCGGCTTCGGCCATGAGATCGGAGAGCTTCGCTCGGTCGAACGCATCGAGGCGTTCATTCGCCGCGAGGAACGCCAACGCCGACGCTACAACCAACGCTGACGACGACGAAAGCCCCGCGCCGCTCGGCACATCGCCCGATACCATCGCGTCGAATCCGCGTAACGAGGTGCCGTCTGGGAGTTCCGTCACGAGCTTCTGCACGGCGGCTTTGACGTAGTTCGACCAGTCACCCGCTTCCGAGCGCGGGATCTCATCAGACACGTCGAACGCGCACGGTTTGAATCGGTCTTCCGCCGCGTGTACAACGACGCGGATATCGTCGCGTGGTGCGACGGCTACACGAATCGCTCGGCGAATCGCCATGGGCAGCACCGGGTAGCCGTTATAGTCCGTGTGCTCACCAATGAGGTTCACTCGGCCCGGCGCCTCGACAAACGCGGTTGGTTTGCGGTCGAAGAGAGAGGTATACGCCTGGATGAGATCGTCGGGCGACATCGAAACTCCTTCGGTCATGGATGAATGAAACGCGCTCAGAAGAGGATTACCGTACCGCGAGCGTCTGCGCAAGGTTCATCGGGTGTCACCAGTTGTGTACCTGATGGCCCGCACCCGGGAACCAGATCGCGTCGACAAGCCATGAGAACGCGACACCGAGCGCGTACCCCGTCGCAAGCCCGAGGAAGAACGGCTTGCTTTTATTGTACAGTTGCACACCACCGATGTGAAGCACGATTACCTTCGTGAGCCACGCAAAGAATACCATCAGCACGCTGTTTATCGTCGCGTACGTCGTCGCGATCGTGAGTCCGATGGGCGACAGCGGCCACCAGTAGAAACGCGCTCGCAAGAAGCTGAAGAGCAGCATCGCCGCGCCACCGATTCCAAAGAACTGCCACCGTTGCCACGCGACGGGAGACGGGTCGTTGATGTATTTCGCGGTCAGCGAAAACATGTGACGACTTGCGGAGCTGAAGGGGTAGTCGCGGAAATTGAACGCGCCCTGTGTATACCCCATCCAGAGCGTCATGACAATACCGAACGCCATCGCCGCGACCATGGCGGTGACGACCGCGTACGTAATCCGTCGCGCCGACCGCACCTCGCCTGCAAGCTTCGCCGCCTGCATGAAGGGCGACATGAACAAGCCCTTCCCCTGGCTGATGAACCCGTAGGTAAACGTGAGAATCGTTATGGATGCGGGAGTGTAATTCGCCGTTCCCAGCCCGTACGCGGTAAAACTCTGCGCGGTGAGTGGACCCCTCACGTACGGTAATCCCGTTTCGCTGACAATGCGTGCGACGCCGACGAAGATGATGAGTGTTGCAGCAAGCCAGACAATCGCCATGCTAAGCGCCATACCCGCCGAGGTGAGCCACGCAATGATGTAGATTACCGATCCAATCAGACCGAAGAGCGCGACGCGAAAACTCAATAGTTCGCGCTCGTCGTCATTCTCCGGTCCACCGAGAAATGCCGCGCGTACGACCGTGCGCAAGTGAGCTCGTGCGACCCACAGGCCGTAGAGCACGAGCACCGTTAGCGCACCGAACGCCTCCCAGCTCGCCATCGGATCAATACTCGACCAATCGTCCCCCAGTGGCCCGATCGTGTAGCCGAGGCGGTTGAAGATCATGTGCTGCAGGCCGATGATCAGAAACCATGCCCACACACTCAGCAATACGTTTGTGTTCGCAAAATAGCAGAGACCAAGAGTGAGCAGATTGAAGCGAAGTGTGAAGTAGATGAATCCTTTAAATGCGGTGTAACCACCATAGTTGAGCTGTATTACCGGCCAACCGACGTCGAAAAAGCCGATGGCATTCCACGCGAAAATGAAAAACGAAATGCCGAAGCCGACCTTGAATAGCGTCGACCGGAACACTGTCGGAACGCGCTGCCCCGGCTGATCGGTGCGTGCGAGCGTCATTCCCGCTTCCACGATGGGGAATACGAGCCGTTCATTCTCGACCCACGGCTTTCGCAAGATCGCGGCGATGCACAAGCTCATGAGCACAATCGCGGCGATGAGGCTCAGCCACCAGAACAGCGGCACGAACCACTCGCGTAACGGCGCGGTCTGGTCCGGCGGCAAACCGATATAGAACCACTCGATCGTATGGTTCAGATCGCGGACCGCGAACCAGTCGGGTATATGCGGATGGAAGATCTCCGACCACCGGTTCTCCGGCGACGCGAAGTAATACGGTGCCGCGATGACTCCGAGCCAGAATCCGAGCAGTCCACTCGTCGGGATTGCCGCCGCGACGAGTCCCATGGCGAGCACCGCGGCGATCTCGCTCGTTGTGAAGCGGAGGGCTTTGGCGAAAAAAATACCGATGGTGTAAAGCGCGAACAGTGCGACGGGGAAGTGCGAGAGATTCATGCGGGAAGCGTGATACCCGTATTCGGCCGTGGTGATCATGGTGTTCACCAGCAGACCAAGCACGAGTCCGAATGCAACCGCGCGAACCGTCACACCGGTGCGAATCGGAACGCTGCCTTCAAGCCGGATGTGACGTGTCTCCTGCACGCTACGATTCCCGGATGAACCGAATGGTGTCGCGAAGAGTCATCCGCTTCCCGGTCATGAGGATGCCGACGCGAAAGATCTTGCCTGACACCCACGCGAAAAGGCCCGTCGTGACGACGATGCCTCCGAGCGATAGGGCGAAGGCCACCCATCCGGCGTCGCCCGCGATAATGCGGAGCAGCATGAGAATCGGCGCAAAGAACGGCACATACGATAGAACAACGATCATCAGTCGATCGGGCGATTGGACCGCTGAAGCAACGAGGAAAATCGGGATCATGAGCAGGAGCATGATCGGCCACTGGAGCTGCTGCGCGTCGTCATCAGACGAACACATCGCGCCGACTCCGGCGTAGAGCGTCCCGAACAGGAGAAATCCGGTGATGTAGAACAGGATGAACGCAGGCACGCTCGGACCGCTCAACGCGCCGATATATCGACCGACGACGGTCTCCGGAGCGACGAACGCCGTGCCCACGAGTACGACGACCCAGATCGCCACCTGCGTCAATCCGACCGCGCCGATGCCAACCACTTTCCCGATCATAAGCTCGGTAGGGGAGACTGTCGAAATGAGAATTTCCACGACGCGAGACGTCTTGTCTCGGACGACACCCCGCATGGTCCACGCGCCATAGAGTACGAGCGTGAAATACATGAGGAACGCCATAAGCATCGTGCCGATCAGCACCGCCTCCGGGCTTTGACTGCCGCCCGAATCACTGACGACGGTGGAGCGCACGTCCACGCTCTTGAGCGCTGCGTCGATCCGGTCGCCGGACATGCCCGCGTGCTGAAGCCGTAGCGCGATGACACGGTCGTTGATTGCCGCACGGATCTGGGCGAGTTCGGTCAGGCGAGGTGAGCCGCTGACGAGATACTCGGCGGTTCCACCGAAAAACACGTCTGCCGGAACGTAAACAATTGCGTCATACACCCGCTCTCGGAGAAGCATCCGCGCCATGTCCAGATCGCCGAGCGACGCGTCCACCATGGTGTACCGCGCACCTTCGTTCCCGTCGGTCGATTCGCTCAGAGTCGCACGGAGATGCTCCGTCAGCATTCCCGTGCCGTCAATAACCGCGATGGTGCGCGATCGGCCCGCATCGGTCGCAAGGAAGAGCGGCACGAGCATACTGACGACCATGAAAGCGGGAATGAGGAAGGTCATGGCGATAAACGAACGCGAGCGGATGCGCTCCATGTATTCGCGTCGGATGAGCGTCGCCATCGTGCCGAACGAGAGTCTCCGACTCATGGTTGACTCACCGCCTTCACGAATATCTCGTCGATGGACGGCTCGACGATCTCGAATCGTGAGACACGGCCCGCGCGGACTGCTCGCGCGAGTACCTCCTGCGCATCGACGCCGTCCCGCAGCACAAGATGCACGTTTCCATCAACCCGTTCCAGCGAAACAATTGCCTCTGTTGCATCGGCAAACGCCTGTTCAGTCGCATCGAGGCCGTCTTCGAGCAGCACGTTCACTGCGTGGATACCGAACTGCGCCTTTACGTCGCGTATGGTTCCGCGCACGATGTCGCGGCCTTTCGAGACGAGGCAGATGGCGTCGCAGAGTTTTTCGACCTGATCCATGCGGTGTGTCGAAAGCAGAATCGTGACGCCGTCCGCTGCCAATCGCTTGACAATGTCGCGCAGACGTCGCGCATTGACGGGGTCGAGTCCGGTGAACGGTTCATCGAGGATGACGAACGACGGATCGTGAATCAGCGCACCGATAAGCTGCACCGTCTGCTGCTGCCCCTTCGAAAGCTCGTCCACACGTCGTTGCGCCCAGTCCGCCGCGTCGGTATCGGAAAGCCACCGTTCGGCGCGACGTCTCGCATCGGGTCGGTGAACGCCGTGCAGTTCAGCAAGGAAAACGAGATGCTCGAGCACGCGCATCTTCGGATACAGCCCGCGCTCTTCCGGAAGGTAGCCCACCCGTTCGCGCGCCGAATCCGCTGGAGGCTGTCCCCACAACGAAATACGACCGGCATCGGGCAGCAGGATTCCGAGGATCATCCGTATGGTCGTGGTTTTTCCCGAGCCGTTCGGGCCGAGTAACCCGTAGATACTTCCAGTATCGACATGAAATGACAGGTCGCGCACCGCGTTTACGTTGCGGTACGATTTCGATACCTGTTCGATACTGAGTACCGGTTGGCTCACAGATCTCAACCCGCGGAATGAACGGAACCTCGTTGGAGAAACACGGTAACGCAGATTGTACGCGATTCGCACACGTCGACAAACCCGGCTACGGACCGCGGACTGGAGCGAACACCCGACCGGCTGGGCGCCGATTGACGTTTTTCGCTGTGGTCGGTACGTTTTAGTACAGTCGCGTGGGAACGAACCGAATCACCGGCATGGTTCGTCGCCGCACGACCCCGGAACAACCGCATCGGTCGAGACCGGGCACGTTTCTTCGCCGGTTCGGAGTCTCGTCGATGTTGCGGTTGAGTCCCGTACTTCTCCTCATCGCCTCGAATATCTTCATGACGTACGCGTGGTACGGTCATCTCCGCGATTTCCGCTCCCATCCCCTGCTGTTCGTTATCCTCATCAGTTGGGGAATCGCGTTCTTCGAGTATTGTCTCCAAGTTCCCGCGAATCGTATCGGTGCATATTCGTTTTCCGTCGGACAACTGAAGGTGATTCAGGAAGTGATCACCATGAGTGTATTCGCGGTGTTCGCAACGGTGTACCTGCGGGAGCCGCTTCGCCTCGATTATCTTTGGGCCGCGATATGTCTTATCGGCGCAGCGTATTTCATGTTCCGCGGACAAGCCACGCCGATGCACTGATCGACACACTCGGCGTACTCGGCAACAAGGAGACCGTCCATGATGGCCGCGCTACTCTGCCTCTTCACCGCAACCACGACGCCGTCCGGTATGGAAAACGCCACACCCAAGCAGATCGTCGTCATTGCACATCGCGGCGCGCATGAGCACCTGCCGGAAAACACCGTGCAGGCAGTGCGCGGCGCGGTTGCGTTCGGTGTGGACTACGTGGAAGTCGACATCCGACAGACGCGCGACGGGAAATTTGTGAACTTTCACGACGGCACTGTCGACCGGAAGACCAACGGCACCGGCGCGGTACGCGATCTAACACTCGCAGAACTCCTTGCCCTCGACGCCGGTTCGTATCGCGGTCCGGAACACGCCGGCGCACGAATCGCGACTGCGGACGAATCGTTCGGCATCCTCGACTCGGCAGGTATCGGCGCGTACGTCGATGTGAAGGATGCGCCCGCTGACAGCATCGTTGCGCTACTCCGTCGCCACGGACTTGTCGAGCGATCGGCGATCTACGGGAATCCGGATCTTCTCGCGGAGATCATGAGTATCGAGCCGACGGCGGTGCTCATGCCGGAGCTTCCACGCGATCCGACAACGTTGCCGGAGCTTGTCGACCGGCTGCGTCCCGCGGTGATCGCCATCTCGAACTTCGAACGGATTACCGAGGAGAACGTAGCGGCCTGCCATGCCGCGGGTGCCGTCGTCTGGGTCGATATCATGGCGCGCGATACACCGGAGGGCTGGGCACACGCGATATCATGCGGCGTCGATGGTATCCAGACCGATCGCCCCGATGCACTCATAGACTGGTTGCGTGAGCAGGGTCTGCGTCGCTGACGATGCGTCATATTGAAGTCATCGCGCACAAGGGTGCGTTCGCGGAATCACCGGTACTTCCCGAAAACAGCCGTGCGGCATTCGAGCGCG
Organism: uncultured bacterium; assembly: GCA_964635955.1. Classification (GTDB taxonomy): domain Bacteria; phylum Latescibacterota; class MWCZ01; order MWCZ01; family MWCZ01; genus CAZWQW01. The sequence continues at coordinate 16,599 of CAZWQW010000051.1, forward strand.
CTCGTACGACCGGCGTCGATTGGGTTGAGTTCGACGTCCACACCACGCGCGACGGCGTGCTTGTCGTCATTCACGACGGTACGGTCGACCGTGTGACCTGCGGTACTGGCGCCGTTTCCGACATAGCTTTCGCCGAGCTCCGCGCACTCCGACTCGCTGACGGGTCCCAGATACCCACCGCCGACGAGACCCTCGAAATGCTTCGTACCGGTGCTGGAGCGTATCTCGAAATCAAAAACGCGATACCGGAAATGGTCGTTGATACGCTTTCCCGCCAAACCATGATCGGTAACACGGTTATCTACGGCCGGTACAACGAACTCGCTCGTCTTCGCGAACTTAACGTGAACCTACGACTCATGATGAATCGACCTCCGTCGGATTACCAGACCTTTCGGGAGGTTGTCGGTACGATACGCCCCGAGGTATTCGGTTCTTCGTGGCGCGATATCTCTCGCGAACAGGTTGACCGGGTACACGATGTTGGCGCGCGATTATGGGTAAACACCCTCGGTACCGATCAGCCGGACGGTTGGGCGCGTATCATCGATCTCGGCGGCGACGCGTTGGAGACGGATCACCCGAGTGCTTGTCTTGCATGGCTGCGCGAGCAGGGTCTGCGTCACTGATTCGGTGTCGTTTCCGGTTGGCGTGAACCGACACTCCGCGGTACACTGCGTACACTTGCCATATGTCGTCGCTGTCGACGATTACGAATTCCCACCCACGGTGATGAGAACATGACTGGCACGATTGATTACGTGCTCATGGCGGTTTTTCTCGGCCTCTCTGCGTTTTTCAGCGGCTCAGAGACGGCGCTTGTGAGCATGACGAAGTTGCGGATTCGCCGCGCAATTGCGCATCACGGCGAACGCGCCGAACGACTCAAGGAATGGCAGTCGAATTCCGATCGCCTCCTGACGACTATCCTCGTTGGGAATAACATCGCGAACATTGCGGGAACCTCGCTCGCCGCGGTTGTCGTAAGCCGGCTGATCGCGAATCCCGAACACGTTGTCTGGGTGAATACGCTCATCATGACCTCGCTCATTCTCATTCTGAGCGAGATTCTCCCAAAACAGATCGCGAAACGTCGTCCTGAAGGTTTCGCAATACGCGTAATCCGTCCCCTGACGATGATCGGCACGATCATCCACCCGCTCGTGTGGATATTCGGCGGCGCAGCGCATCTTGTCGCGCGGATGATGGGAGCAACACACGCGGAATCAGCATTGACCAGTCGCGCCGATGTGGAGGCGATAGTCGAAGCGGCGACGGAGGAAGGCACGATCGCGTCTCATGAGCGAATGCTGTTACGGGAAGCGCTCGAGTTTCGCAACGCACGCGTGAGTGAGATTATGACGCCGCGGGTGAAAATGCGCACGCTCCGCGTCGACCAAACGATTGACGAAGCGAAACGAATCGTTGCGGAGACCGGCTATTCGCGTATGCCCGTGGAGAACGTCGACGACGACACCATCGTCGGGGTCCTATTCGCGAAGGACCTACTCCTCACGCATGAATCGGAAGATGAGCCCGCGCCGCTGGTCGTATCGGACCTCATGCGACCGCCGCAGTTCGTGCCCGAGATGGTCACGATCGAACGACTCATGGAGCTGTTCCGGTCTCGTCAGGTGCATATCGCTATCGTGATCGGCGAATACGGTGACATCGTGGGTCTCGTGACGATGGAGAACGTTCTCGAGAAACTCGTCGGGCAGATCGAGGACGAGTTCGACCCGGAGGAATCAGAAATCCGGCCCCTCAGCGAACGGCGCTACCTCGTCAAAGGCAGTCTTCGGCTCGACGACCTCGAACGCAAGTTGCACCTCGAGCTGCCGGAAGGCGACTATGAGACGATCGGCGGCTATCTCGTAAACGAGCTCGGGCGCATCCCGCGCATCGGTGCGGCCGTTCGCTGGGATAACTGGCTCATTCAGGTGTACGATGCCGACGACCGTCATGTGCTCGAAGTGAGCTTGCAGCGCATCGGCCCACTCGATCGGAACCAATCTGGTGAATCCGCCCGCGCTGAATGAGCGCGAGCGCGGACAAGGAGACACGATGGGAGCGTTTACGAATCGAACCGCACTTGTTACCGGCGGATCAAAAGGCATCGGATACCACATCGCACGGCATCTCGCACGCGAAGGCGCGTCGATCGTACTGGTAGCTCGTGGTGCCGAAGAGCTCGAACGCGCAGCGATGGAGATCAGCGCGGATTGCGGCGTACCGACGTCGTACATCGTTGCCGATCTGAGCACGCGAGAAGGCGTAAGCACGCTTGTCGATAGCGTCCGATCTCGCGATCTCACCGTCGACGTTCTCGTAAACAACGCCGGATTCGGCATCTACGACGACTACGAAAAAATCGACGCCGAAGCCGAAACGAACATGGTCGGTGTGAATGTCACGGCGCTGACACAACTCACGCGCGAGTTCGTGCCCGGAATGGTCGCGCGCCGATGGGGTGGCGTGATCAACATCTCATCCATTCTCGGCTACGCCGGCGCACCGTACATGTCGACTTACGGCGCAACGAAGGCGTACGTGCTCTCGTTCTCGTACGGGCTCCGCGCCGAGGTAAAGCCGTATGGCGTCAGGGTTACCTGCGTGACACCGGGCAGTACCGAGACGAACTTCCACAGCCGCTCCGGTCGTAGCAGTTCCGCGCAGCCGTTTTCCATGAGCGCGGAAAAGGTGGGCGAGCTTGCCGTGAAGGGGCTCATCTC
>CAZWQW010000052.1:0-19310 GCA_964635955.1 uncultured bacterium
TCGGGCGCTTTCGTAGGTCGTTCGCGTAATCGGCGGTGATGATCCCTTGGAACGCTTCATACGCGATCACCATTACCGCTTGCGAAAGATTGAGCGATGGGTAATCCACGGCTGTCGGGACATGCACCCCCATATGGCACCGCTCAAGCACGTCATTCGGTAGTCCGAAATCCTCACGACCGAAGAGAATTGCGACGTTTCCGTTTGCCACGATCCCCGGTATTTCGGACGCCATGGTGCGTGGCGTGACCATCGGACCGCGCGCCCGTCCGACGCGGTGAGTTGTACCGATGATTACCGTCGCGCCGTCGATCGCCTCATCAACCGACGCGACTTCACGAGCGTTGTCGAGTATCTCGCGCGACGCGTATCCGAGCGTCCACGGTTCATCAGACTCTCGCCATGGTTTCGGATTGACCAGCCAGAGATCGGTAATACCGCATACGTTCATTGCGCGCGCTACCGATCCGATATTCCCCGCGTGTTGCGGCTCGACGAGTACAATACGGATTCGGCCAAGCATCGTGCGATGCTCGCCGGTGATTGTCGGAAGATCGGGCGTGAGGATATCGTTGACCGGTCGTTTTGAATTCATCATGGGAAACCGGTGGGCGCTTCTTAGAAGTCGTAACCGAGCGACCAATAGTACCGCGCGCTACTCAGCTTCTCGCTCATGTCGGTTTTCCACGCCACATCGATCCGCAAGAGGAATCCCCCGAGATTGAATCGGACGCCGTATCCGTATCCTCCGAGTGGACCGTTGGTGCTATTATAGACACGGTGCTCGGGTGGCACATCCCATACATGAGCGAGGTCGAGGAAAAATACGCCGCCGACGTTGCTGAATATCATCTGGAATGGGAATCCCGCCGCAAGGAAGTAGATGAGCGGGAATCGGTATTCGATATTCATCAACGCATAACGCCGACCGCTCATTTCGTAGTAGTCGGTGCCGCGTAACGGGAACACAAATGTAGAGAACGTGTCGTTCGAGAACGTAGAAGCCGGCACGTCGCCGAAACGGTAGTTGATCCAGTAGGGAAGGCCACCGAGGTAGAATACCGGAGCGTTGTCGTTCTCAGCGAAGCTCGCGCCGCCGCTCAGACGGAATGCGAAACTTGAGTTCCTACCGACGCGAACGTACTTCCGCCAATCCGCTGTAGCGACCCCGAAGGGCGCCGTGTTCGCATACGGTGGCGCGCCGCGAAATTGGAAGCGCCAACGCGACCCCTTTACCGCCCAGAAGCTCGACCAGAGCGTGTTATCGTGAACGTACGCGGCGTTTGCAAGGAACGCATCGATACTGCTTTCTTGCGATGTCGTACCGGCGTTCAACGATGCAATCTGATCGTACAGAACGGATGTTTCCGCACGTAGCCCCTCAAAGCCGAACTCGAAACGGCGGTACTGACTCGTCGGGCGGGATGCGTACACGCCTCCGTAGAGCTCTCTCCGCTCTACGAGGCCGGATTCGATACCTATCTGGTTACCTACGACGACGTAGTCGCGGAAGGGATACCATGTTCGCTGCTGACTGATATACACCGCGTAATTCGTGCGACGACGCAGGTATTGGTAGAGTAGAGCGTAGTCGCTGTCACGGAGGTCACGGTACAGCGACGTCGTAAAGGTCAGATTGTGATGCGACATGAGATCCGACGCGGTGATGAGTAGTTCGCCGCCTACACCACCAAGAGTCGAGTAGGCAGCGTAACCAGTTACCATGTCGATCTCGAGTTTTGGCGAATACTTCCGAGTTCGGAACCCGCCACGTGCTGGGTCGGTCATCGTGTCATTGACGATATCCCAGGACTCGGGCCGGCGAGTCGCCATCCGCGGACCGATTCGATATGCACCGGCGGTGTCGACTTCGGCGGTTTGCCCTTCCGCGCTGAGATGCCGATGTACGCTTCGATACGATATCCGTTCCTGCTTCAGGAAGAACGCTGGTTCAAGTTGATCGTTTTTGAGCTTCTCAAGCGGTTGTCGAACGACGTAAATATCCCATCCACCTTGATTAAATCCCGAAAACGCGATCTTGTCACCCGTCGGGCTCCAAGATGGGAAAAACGTGCCGGTAAGAATGTTCGTGAGCGGTCGCGTCGTGTGCTCAAGTGTTCCCGTTCCGGTATTGAACTCTGCGACGTAAAGGTTAAAGATCCCGTTGCGGTCGGAGACAAACGCAAGGTGGTGTCCGTCAGGGCTCCACGTCGGTGATGTGTCATTTCGTTCGTGCGACGTAAGGCGACGCATCCGACCTGTTGACACTTCAATCACGTAGATGTCGGAAGTTTGATAGAACAGCTGCGGTGATGTATCGCGCATACCGGGTGTTCGGTCGGAGTCGAAAGCGATCATCGACCCGTCCGGCGACCATGCAGGATTGCTCTCATTAAATCGGTCATTGGTCAATCGGGTGATCGAACCGTCTGCGACCTCGAGTGTGTAGAGATCCGCGAGTCCCTTATTCAGGCCGATGAATGCGATTTTCGACCCATCGGGTGACCACGCTGGCGTAAAGACGCCGTCGAGCTCCGGTTGGAACGTGCGCTCGCGTTTCCCAGTACGTGCGTCAACGACGTAGATGCGATCGCCGTCTGTTGCCTGCGCCGCGAACGCAATCTGCTTGGCGTCCGGCGACCAAGTGATCTGCCCACGCTGCCAATGCATTTCCTCGTACGTTCCAGACTGTTCGCCCGTTACGACTCTCCAGAGAATCTTTCCGTCAATCGCCGACATTACATAGATGCTTGTGTAGTAGTCGCGGCCACTGAAAAACGCGATCTTATCGCCGTACGGGCTGAAAGCTGGATTTCGATTGAAATACGAGTCGTCTTTCGTGTGATCGGTGAGCGCTTCGGCAACTTCGTCGGGCTCTTCGCGATCGACGATCTCGGGCCAGTAGACCTTTTTTAGGTCCTTCTCCCACTGTTTGCCAAAATCCTCCAACTCGACACCGAGAACTGCCTGCATTGTCGTGCCGAAACGACCGAAGCTCCGCATACGATGCAGCATCTGCGGAATCTTTTCCGGTCCGTATACCTCGGCAATGTAGTACATGATCGACTGACCGCCCTTGTACGCGAAGTATCCGCTCAAGTTGAGGTAGTCGTTGATCACTGCGTCACGCATCCACATGTCGCTTTCAGCGGTCCATGGGATACTCTCGTACTCCGCGAGCCCTTCGATGAACCAGAGCGGGATATCGCTGTTCTGTATACCTTGCAGGATGTCTTTCCCGTAGAGCATGTCGAGAAGTACGGCGTGCGCCAACTCGTGGTGCAGAACGTGTCGGAACGATGGGTACGAACCTTCAAACGGAACAACAACACGGTTTTTCAGAAACTCGGTAAAACCACCCGTACCTTCCGGAACAAGACCTGATGTAAGGTGTGTCTCACGAAAATCCGTGCGGGAGCCGTAGATGATGATTGGCACGCGATTGCGAAGACGGTAATCAAAGCTCGCGCTGATCTGATCGTACGCCTCTTCGGCTACGGTTGTCGCGATTCGCGCGACTCCTTCCATGCCGTCGTGGTAGTAGATATCGAAGTGGGGAGTCTGTACGAATTGCCAGTTGTACAGCTTCGTTGTTGGTTTATTCCGACCGAAGCTCCCAATCTGTCCCGATGCCGGGCTGTATGCCAATACCAACGCAGCGGTAACCGCGATGAGGAGCGATGGATATAAACGCATACAGTGATTCCCTCGATTGCCCTGAGCCGCCGAATCGAATTACGCGCGCGGTCGTCATTCCAAACGCGTACTCCGGGCTTATTGCGATTTACCGCGACGTCTATTCGAGACCGAGTGAAAAGATCGGTTATGCTTGCCGGTCAACGCGCGGCGGTAGACGTCGGATCGTAGAACCACCGTCCGTCGACACTATCCCACGATGACAATGACTGTCGATCACTCATTTGTAGCCAGAAATGTTGACGACGCGGGTACGAAACAAGTTCCGTTTTCCCGTCGATCTTCGCCATTTCCATCGCAATGCGAATTGCGGTGTTGAGGCCGCCCTCAACATCCACCAAACCCGCCTTGAGACCTTGGGTACCGGTAAACACACGGCCACGCCCGACCGAATCTACTTCTTCGGCCGTCATTCCGCGCCCTTGTGACACGCGATCGACAAACGCCGCGTAACCTTGATCGACATCTTCCTGAAGCAGCGCGAGCTGCTCCCCGGTGAATGGACGGAAAATGCTGTAGAATGCCGCATTTTCGCCACGTTGTACGATCTCGACATCGACACCGATTTTCGTAAACAGCTCTTCGGCGCTTACCTTACCTGAGAAAATACCGATGCTGCCAACGATCGCGCCCGGATTGCTTACGATCGTATCGGCGGGAACGGCGATGTAGTAACCACCCGATGCTGCAACGTTCGCAACGCTCACGACGAACGGTTTGTCCGATTCAGCGAGCTTCTGCGCCTCTCGCCAGATGATGTCAGCCGCGAGCGCATACCCACCGGGCGATTCGATGCGGAAGACTACCGCGGAAATGCTCTCGTCTTCACGAACGCTCTTCAATGCGCGCGCAATCGTCTCCGCACCCATACGTGAAGACCCGGTGATAAAATCGGATTCGTTTGTGCCGGTTACCATATCGCCCGACGCGAAAACGACGGCAACGAGCGGACGCGGTCCCCATTGCTCGTCATACATCGGCCGACGAGCTAAGTTGACCATGTGCCCGCCGCGCCCCATGCTCTTAACGACGTCTTTTACTTCGTCGCTATAACGAGTGGCGTCGACTAATCTGTGTACGACGGCATCCTGCGCAGTGAAGATGCCCCGATTCACGAGTGTTTCGATGCTGTCTTTCGAGATACTCCGACTCAGCGCTACGGCATCGATCCACCGAACATATCGATCATCGAGAATCGATTCGAGTTGGGAGCGGTACTCGTCCGAAAGACTGCTATCCGTAAACGCTTCAGTCGCCGCCTTATATTCGCCGACGCGAACAAGCTGCGGTTCCAGTCCGATTTTGTTGAACATGCGACCGAAATACGCCGCATTCGCCATGTAACCGGTGATATTCAGGTGCCCCATCGGCTCCATGAAGACCGAATCCGCTGCCGACGCGATGTAATACTCGCGCATATCGGCGTTCATGAGATGACAGATGATCGGCTTTCCTGTGTTCTCACGGAACTCAACAAGAGCCGCGCGCAGCTCGTCCGCATGGCCCTGTCCGATTGACAGACCACGGATTCGGAGGTAGATCGCCTTGATATCACGTGATTTCGCTGCACGATCAATCTGCGTTGTTATGCCGGACAATGCTGTCGCGCCACCACCAAAAAGGCTGAATCGAGGGAAGTCCTCTATGGAACCCTGCAGATCGATTTCCGCAATGCCTTCGACTGGCGTCAGGACGGTTTGGCGGTAGCGTTCCGAGAAACGCACGGTAGCCCACGTCGGCCCGGTGCCCGGAGCGTTGAAGTCGCTCGATGTACCGATTGATCCATTGCCGAATACGAAGCTCAGTCCGGCGCGTACGACCTCGTTGTTATCAACACTTGTGAAGATCTCGACACCCGGTCCAACGTTTGCCGTCGCACCTAAATGCCAGCTGCTTGGTTCGCGATAGCCGTCGTTATCCAACCACGTCGCACCGCCGAAAACGGTGATACGGTCACCAATCGGACGCACGCCGATTCCCGCGGCGAGTGACCACGGCTCAAGCCCCGCCGAGCGCATGTTCCGCCACACAACTCCAACGCTCAGTATGTGCGAAGGTCGGACGAGCGCGCCGAGATCCCACGACCAGTGATTCGCAGCCGGATGCCCCTCGCTCGTGAACCCGTACTGCCCACCAACACCGAAAGAGAAGACTCGCCGCGGATCACTTCCTGCGATTGCGAAACGCCAACGGTCGATCTGACCAAAACCATCGATATCGGTTCGCATAAAGCCGAGTCCGCCGTTCTCACCGCCCAATAGGACATTGGTGTGTGTTGCATCGGAGCGGAACGACCGGGATAGAAACGTCGTTCCGCCGCTTCGCATGGCAAGGCCCGCAGGATTAGTCCATATGGCGGTCGCGTCGTCCGCAAGTGCGGAATTCTCGATAATGCCTGTTTGAGCGCGCGATACGTTCGGAAGAACCGTGACGAGAGCCGAAGTGAGACCGGCAATAAACACGATACGCCCTAATGAACGTTTCGTTGTGGAGCGGCGACCGGTCGACGTAAACACATCACACCTCCTTACGCAGGCGAGCAGACGGAATCCTCATTTGATCGCGGTATTTCGCGACCGTACGCCGGGCTATTTCGATGCCATGGTCATTTTTCAATCGATCCGCGATGAATTGATCACTCAGCGGACGACGCTTCGGTTCGTCTTCGATCATGCGACGGATCATGTCTTTAACCGCTTTACTGGACATATCCTCGCCGTCGGCAACACCAAGCCGTCCGTCGAAAAAGAACTTCAGTTCGAACACGCCGTGCGGAGTCTGAACGTACTTTCCGTTGGAAACGCGACTGACTGTCGAAACATGCATCTTGATCTCATCCGCGATTTCTTGCAAAACCATGGGTTTGAGATACTCGATACCGTTATCGAAAAACGCGCGTTGATGCTTTACGATGGCGTTCATCACCTTCAGCATCGTCTGTCGGCGCTGCTCAATCGATTTGATCAGCCACTTCGCCGAGTTCAGGCGATCGACGACGTATTTCTTCGCTTCATCCGCACCTGAGCCTGTCTGCGCGAGCAGTTCGCGGTAGTTCGGGCTTATCCGCAGCGCTGGGATTGATCGATCGTTCAGCATCACGACGTAATCGTCATCGACACGTTCGACGATGAGATCCGGGATAATCGTTCGCTCAACCGATCCGTGGCCCGCCGAAGCGGGTTTGGGGTTGAGCTGCGCGATGATCTCCAGCGCTTCCGATATATCTTCACGCGTCAGCTTCAGTTGGCGCTGGATTTCCTTCGTGCGCTTGTGCATCAGTTCTTCATAGCAGCACGAAACGATATCGTACGCGGGATGTTCTTCGAGGTCTTTCTCCCGCAGTTGGATAAGTAGGGATTCCCGAAGATCACGCGCAGCAACACCCGGAGGATCGAATGTCTGTAGGAGCGCAAGAACCTCTCCGATGCGTTCCGCCGACTGACCCAAGGCTTCAGCTATTTCATCGATACTCACTTCGAGGAAACCGTCCTCGTTGAGGTTTCCGATGATGTATTCGCCAATCTCGATCTCCGTCTCGTTCTTCGCGACGAGGCGAAGCTGCTCCATCAGGTCGTCAGCGAGAGTCTCCTCGTACACCGGCATCGGTTCGTACACTTCCGCGCCGTAATCACGCTCTTCACGGAAGGAATTCGCGAAATCCTGCGAGTCGTCGAGATAGTTCGACCAATCTTCAGCGCTAAATTCACCGGGCTCCGCCGGAAGTTCGCGAACCTCGGGATCAGCTACCTCGAAATCCGTGTCGTCCAAACGATCGCTATCCGCATCACTATCCGGGTCACCATCGAGATCATTTGTTTCAGTGTGCTCGTCCGTGTATTCCTGCTCCTCTTCCGTACGAGGGACCTCTTCGAGAAGCGGGTTCACTTCGAGTTCCTGTCGGACGAGTTGCTCGAGATCGAGCGCCGGGAGCTGGAGCAAATGCAACGATTGGATTAGCTGAGGTGCCAGTCGCTGTTGCAGCTTGAGTTCCTGACGCATACCAAGCACTGCTCTACTCCTTACGAGGCGTCAAACCTCGTTCAATCATGGTATCCAAAAACGCGTTCGAACCGATCGCCGTATCGCGCCGCGTTTCCCTCCGACGATCAATGTAACCGGAATCGCTCGCCGAGATAGAACTTTCTGGCGATAGGATTCCCCGCGAGCTCCGACGGCGTACCCGCCACGAGAAGTCGACCCTCCGCCATCACGTACGCGTGATCGGTGATCGCCAGTGTATCTCGCACATTGTGGTCGGTGATGAGTATACCGAGCCCTTTTTTGCGCAGCGTTGCCACAATACTCTGAATATCTTCTACAGCGATCGGATCGACACCGGCGAACGGTTCGTCGAGCAAAAGGAACTTCGGCTCGATAACGAGCGCGCGAGCGATCTCCGTTCTCCGACGTTCTCCACCCGATAACGCGTCGCCACGAACCTTCCGCACTCGAGCAATATCGAGTTCTTCAAGCAGTTGCTCGAGGCGTTCTCTCCGCTCATGGCGCGTCAGAGGTAGGCGCTCGAGTATCGCGAGAATGTTCTGCTCGACCGTGAGCCGTCGGAATACCGAGTTTTCCTGGCTGAGATACCCAAGCCCTAACCGCGCTCGACGGTACATTGGAACACGCGTGATATCGTCGCCTTCGAGAACGACCTTCCCTCGCTCTGGCACCACCATACCGAGCAGGATGTAAAACGTCGTTGTTTTACCCGCGCCATTTGGACCAAGCAACCCGACGATCTCCCCGCGTCGCACAATCAGCGATACATCGTCGACGACCTTCCGCTGACCATACCGCTTTACAAGGTTGAGGCCGCGCAGAGCCGTACCATCCGATAGCTTCTCATCGGTCATGACGCTGGGCTCGTCCTTGTTTCCCGCACGTTCCGGATGAGATTCCGCCAATCCGTTCTGCCCGCTCTCAGTCGCCATCGGCTACCGTCGCTTCGATATCTGCTTCCTCCGGTAACACGACATTGTTGATTCGCGTTGTGTCAACGGCGGACGAATCAACCGGTGGCCTGAATAACCCTTCCACACCACCCCGGAGAAACACCTTGCGAATCCGATTGTCCTCGAACGTGATCACCATCGTGTCGCCGGACGCCTCGTTAATTCCTTCAGACGCTCGTGCAGATGGGGCCGGTGCATTCCGACTGCGTGCCTGCCCGAATATCTCCAATCGTTCCACTCTGTCTTCTCGAACGTGAAATACGATTTCGTTACCAGTGATCCAGCGTTCTCCCGCTTTCGTTCTCCCGCGATCGAATTCGGATGCTATCGCCCGAGCCGCGTTCGTGCGCGTGCCGTATATCCGTATTTCGCGGACGTCCGTACCGTCTAACTGAAGTACGATTCGCTCTCCCGTTGTCTCGCTGATCGTCGTTGTCGTATCGCCACTCGTGCGCTGGATCGCTTGTGGCGAGCCGTGCAGTGTAAGTCGCTCACTGACGCTATCGTAGACAACTGAATCACACACCGCCGAAAGTCCGCCCCGGTCGATTCGTACGCTATCCCATGCGATAGCATGATCTAAACGCTGATCATACCGCATGAAGTTCGCCTCGACGAACACCATCGTGTCGCCTTCGCCCTTTGTCAGAAGTGGGCGACCCGTTACAAATGCGACGCTGTCGCGCTGATACCATTGATACTGTTCGGAACGAATGATGATTCCCTGTGCGCTATCGTACAACTTTACTTTACCGAAGGCCGACATATTCCCAGATTTCGCCGCATACAACAACCGATCGGCATCCAGTGTACCGCCGGGTATCGACGCTCGTACGATCCCGAAGGCAGCGACGCTATCGTCTTCGGTCCAGTAGTCCGCACCGAAGGAGGTGATTCGTCGCGTGCTGTCTTCGACCGAGACGTTCTGACGAAGCCGCGCGACCGGTCGTCCATCAACTTCCGGGTGATCGTCGAAGAGGTAGTCGACGTGGTCGGCTCGTAGAGTTCTTCCGGAGTCTACCGCTACGACGTTTCCACTCAACTTTGCTTCGCGTCGAATGCCGTCATACACGGCCTGATTCGCGCTCAACCAGACTTCAGGATTCACGCGCATGACGACGTCGCCGATGTACCGTTTCATGAATCCGGAGTCTGTTCGGACGACTTGTGTACTCCGCGCACTGAACTCAACGGTAACCGAATCGCTCGTCGCAACACTCGTGCGGGTAACACGCGAGGTCGTTTCACCACCCGACGTAACGGGCTTACCCATTCCCACCGTTACGACGCCAACGGCGATCGCGACGACGATGTACCAGAATCGCATCGGTTAGAATCCCAGCCGCCCGCTATCGGTTTCGCGCGGCTGTGTCTCCGAAGCGGATGACATAGGTCGTTCACGTACACTGTTGATCTCATCCGCCGACCGGGTTGTTCGGCCACTGATATCGTGCATCGTCCACTCTGTCAAATCGGCGTTTGCGACGAGATTCTCACCCTCCTCGATGTCCGGCCCGTTCGTGAGCTTCACCCGCCCGGGTGCGCGAAACCGCTCGCGTCGACCTTCCCAGATCAATAGGTTCGTCAAGAGCGACACGCCGCTCTCGCTGACCACTCGAACGTCGCCGCGCGCAGTGACCTGCTTCAGCCGATCGTCCGCGTGTGCCGATCGTGCCGTCATTACCGACGCGTAATGTGCGTCCGTGCCGAGGAATTCCACGATGATACCACTGTCAACTTCCGCTGTTCGGGTGTTTTCTCGAATCGTTCCCGCGTCGCCTCGAACAATCGCCGCCAGTTTTCCGTCGTCGTCGTAGAGGTCGACTTGCACGGAATCCTCGAGTCGGATTTCGCTACGATCATGATAGCGCCGCAAGGTGTTGGCGCGAATCACTGCGCTGGTGCGACCGCTTTTCGCCCAAACGATTCGCGTACCACCGATCGTCTGTGATGCTTCGCCGACATCGAACGGTGGATCGGGCTCTTGTCCCAAATCCTCGCACGCGGAAATCACTCCGAGTGATGCTATCACCATCACAGCGGAAACAACCACCCGAATCATCGCGTTATCACGCCTCAAGAACCGCGCTTGTGTGCCTTTCGATATCGCGCCATCGATCATGCATCCAGGCCCACGTTTCTGGGGCATCACGGACCCACTTCTCAATTCGCTCCGTCCAAAGGACTGTCAGCGACGTCGGCGTTTCGCCCGTCGACGGTATCTCAGGCTCTACAACCCCGATATATCGCGTCGAACCGTTTCGCCCGCATGTCATATGCACCGGTATCACCGGCACGTTAGTTCTGAGCGCGATTTGTGCGGGTCCCACCGGAGTCCAAGCTGGGTGTCCGAAAAACGGAACCTGTACACTTTCAACCCGTGTCGCCTGATCGATCAACGCACCGACCGCTCGACCGTTCGCAAGCGCGCGTAGAATCGGGCGCGCGCCTCGTTCTCGCCAGTGTGTCTCGACGCCCCACCGTAGCCGGATACGCTCGAGTCGATCTGCGAGCACCGGATCAGCAGGCTTTCGTCCGATCACACTGAGCGGCACGCCCGAATCCGAAAGCGCCGCGGCGAGCAGTTCCCAGTTTCCGATGTGCGCGCTCAAGATGATTACGCCACGTCCACGTGATATCGCTTCGAAGAGGTGTTCGAGCCCCTCGATCCGCACGATACCTCGCAACTCGCGTGGCGTCATTGTCTCGAGGCAGAGCGCTTCGGAAAAATACTCACCGAACGTCGCCGCGCACCTGCGGACGACGTCAGCCGCTTCGTCCGGAGATACATCCAAAGCGTCAACGACTCGGTTTTCTGCTTTGACTCGTTCTTCTTTCGCTACAACCGCAAGCAACCGTCCGATATACCGTCCGATCCACACCGCTGTTCGTCTCGGCAACCGAACGAGTAGCTCGGCGGACATGAGTATGATGTTTCGTCGCACACGACGTCTGCACCGCGTGCGAAGCGAAACACTCGGCATTACTCCTCCGATTGCTACGACGCCGAACGCGACTCACTCCGCGTAAACGCCGCGCGAAGGAAGCCAAGGAACAGCGGTGCCGGTGCGTCGAGACGCGAACGGAACTCGGGATGCGCTTGCGTCGCGACGAAATACGGATGCACGCTCGTCGGCAATTCGATAAACTCCATGAGCTTCGTGCCATCCGCTGTCTCATGGAACCCACTGAAGGTGAGGCCGGCGTCTTCGATCTGTTTGACATAGTCTGGTGAGACTTCGTACCGGTGACGATGCCGTTCGATGACCACCGGTCCACTTTCGACAAACCGACCGATTCGGAATCCTTGATTCCGTTCTTGCCGCATTTTCTCGAGCTGCTTCCGATCCGCTTCGAGGCGATTCGCTTCTTGGTAAAGACGGTGAATGAGCGTTCCTTCTTTCAATCGCGCAGCATACGATCCGAGCCGCATCGTTCCACCGAGTTGGTGCTTGCCACCTTCCCACGCATTCGCCACAAGTTCGATCTGCGGACTGATTTCCCGCCACCGTTCCCACACTTCCGGATCGATGATCGTCCGTTGCTCGTCCATAACGGTGATTACCGGATACGGTGTAGCGTTGTCGATTTCCGTCGAGTTCGCGCCCGCCATACCGGCGACGTTCCTCGCATACTCGATCACCGCCATTTGAAGTCCGTAGCACAGACCGAGGTACGGCAGTTTGTTCTCACGCGCGAACCGAATCGACGAGATCATTCCTTCCGCTCCCGTCGCACCGAATGCTCCCGGTACGAGCAGACCATCGTACTCTCGCAGTGATTCGATACTTGCGTTTCCGTTTTCAAATTCCGTTGCGGTTACCCAATCGATCTCGACGTTCGCGCCAAGCTCGGCGCCTGCATGCTCAAGCGCCTGATTAACCGAGACGTAGCTATCCGTAAGCGCGAAATCGCCGATCTCAACGTACTTGCCAACCATCGCGATCTTCAGCGTTCGCTCCGGATTCGTAATCCGACTCACGCGCCGATTCCAATCGGTCCAATCCGGAGTGCGTCGGGCGGTAAGCCCGAAATGATCCAGCATCTTATCGCCGATGCCTTCCGCCTCGAAATTGAGCGGAATGCTGTATACCGTTTCGACATCGGGCGCGCTGATAATGTGGTCGATATCAATATTTCCGTAGGTCTCGATCTTCTTTTTCCGTATGCGATCGAGCGGTTGTACGGCGCGGCAGAGGATGAAATCGGGGAAGATACCTTGCTCACTGAGAAGCTTGATACTGTGCTGCGTCGGTTTCGTTTTCATCTCGTGAATGTGAGACGGTACCGGCAGGTAAGTGACCAGCACGTAGGCGATATTCGATTCGCCGATCTCTTTCTCGAGACTCTTCAATGCGAAGAAATACGGAATGTTTTCGTAGTCACCGATCGTTCCGCCGACCTCAATCAGTGCAATGTCATGTCCCGCGGCTAACTCGGTTACGCGACGCTTGATTTCGTTTGTGATGTGCGGAATCGGCTGCACTGTCTGACCGAGGTACTCTCCGCGCCGCTCTTTGTCGATAACGGCTTTGTAGATCTGACCGGTCGTCAGGTTGTTCCAACGCGATAGCGGTTTCCCAAGGAACCTTTCGTAGTTTCCAAGATCCTGATCGTTTTCACCGCCGTCGTCAGTAACCCAGACTTCGCCATGCTCGGTTGGGCGCATCGTCCCGGCGTCGTAGTTGATGTACGGGTCGATTTTTATCGCGGTGCAGTCGTAGCCGTATTCCTGTAGAATCCGACCGATGGATGCCGAAGCGAGACCTTTACCGACACCACTGATCACACCGCCTGCCACGACGATGTATTTCGGGAAACTCTGCTCCTGTGGTCGCACTACCGTCTCCTTCTCAACGTTGCCGATGTTCCGTGTATCAAAATTCGCGATTGGTCTTTCTACTCATTCCCGATCAGGACATGATTGGTCTATCGTAGCTTCTCGCCTGTGATGCTGTTGTCACGACGCCGATTCTCCGCCCTGACTCCAACACGCGTAGCTGCTCCAGCGAGTGCTTTTGCTCACCCGGTGTCGGCTCGATCGCAGCGTATTCAACCAACGCGTCGTGTTGATACCCGTACACTCCAAGGTGCCGGAGCCACGTTGCCTCACCAATCACCGGATTGCCGCCGCGCGCGAACCGCTTCGCAAATCCAAACTCGTCGATCTCCACGAATACCGTGTCACTATCGCCGCGCGCGTGTTCGCGCTCAATCGTAGATGCAACCGTTGCGACTCGAACTTCCGGTCGCGCGAGAATCATTTCGACGAGCGCATCGACGGTCTCCGGCTCGAGTCCGACCTGATCGGCCTGAACGTTAACGTAATAGTCCGCGTTTAGATGTTGCGCTACCTCTGCAATCCGCTCGGTACCGTTTCGACACCTCGTACTTGTCATGAGACACGGGATATCGTGTGCCGATACCCACTCTGCAATGTGTGTATCGTCTGTCGCAACATACGCTGACGCGATACTCGTTGATTTTACGAGACTGTCGTAGGCCCATTCAATAAGCGGACGACCTTCGACGACCGCGAGCGCCTTTCCCGGCCATCGACGGGAGTTCCAACGAACTGGAACGACACCTACGACCGACGGCATTCGACGCTTACTCGATAACGCGTGGCACTCGGAAGTGACCGTACGCTTTCTGCGGCGCGTTGGCGAGCGCTTCCTCTTGCGTCAGTTGCTTTTCGGGTACGTCCGGTTGAAATACGTTTACCAGATCGAGCGCGTGTGACATCGGTTTGATATTTTCTGTGTCGAGTTCATCGAGATTACGAAAGTGCTCGAGAATAGCGTCGAGATCCCGTTGGAACGCTTCAACTTGATCGGGACTCACTTCCAACTTCGCCAACAATGCTACGTGCGCTACTTCTTCGCGGGTTACCGCCATATTCAATACTCCTCTTTCTATGACGTGAACGCGGAACAACCGAACAGGTGGAATCTGCCGCGTTCACGGAACGTTTTTTGCTCCATAGAACAGATGGTACGTTTGATCACGCCGCGTTCGCAACTCTCTCCCGTGTTCGTTCTCGCCGGATCTCCATCGATTCTAAGAACACCGATCTGATCCTTCCGCGTTGATCGGTTCCAACTTGACAGTTTTCGGCACAGTCGGTATTTTTCGAAAACAACGCGCATTGCGACACGGTCAAGTGTATCACATGGAACGTTACCGAACGTCATTTTTCCGAGAGATAGCAGAACGCCCATTCGTCTGATTATCGGTGTTTCTTGCAGAGGCGACGCTGTCGCGTCATTCGTTTTACCCGACAGGGCATGTAAGGAGTCATGATGACCGAGCACGGCAGTGTTCTCGTCATGGACCGTGACGAGTCCAGTCTGCGGACCCTGTCGGAGTTCCTCACATCAAACGGTTTTTCGATCACCGTAGCGGATAATCCGGAAGCTATTGTATCGCACGTGAGCGAACGCGAATACGACGCGATTATTCTGGATACCGACGACGACTCGCCGATCGAAGAGTTCGTTCAGCAACTGAAACGCATCCATCCCGGTGTTGAACTGATTGTGCTTACCGAGCAAACGGTAAGCGATCAGGCGATGGCGGCTCTATCCCGTGGTGCGTATGCGTATCTCCAACGCCCGGTGCGGTTAGCCGCGTTGCTGCATCGCCTTAACTGCGCCGTACGAAATCGGAAGTTCTACACACAAACTCATGCGCTTGTCGAGGCTGCCGGACAGACGACAACCGCGCTTGGGAAGCGTGTTGAGAATCTCGAACGTTTGCTTCGATTCGACCGCGAACTCATGTCGATTTTGGATTACCGCCGCGTCATTGACGCGATCCTTATCGGAATGGCAGAAACGACAGGAGCTGACACAACAGCAGTCCTTCTCATTCGAGATCGACTCAGCGCTATTACAACCTTGACGCAGACAGGAGCTAAAGCTCCGTTACGAGATGCGTTGCTTGACAGAATGTTGGCCAACTGGAATCGGTGGGGCGGCGACCTGTTGAACCGTAATCGGATCATCATCAACGGTGACGAGGTCGAAGCTGACGGCCCGATTACCGATGCGGTTGTTGCTCCGCTGGTGATTCGGGATTCGCTTATCGGGGCGATCGGCGCGTTCTCGACGTCTGGTCAATCGTTCGATGACGAAGCCGCTACGATACTTCATGTAATCGGTGGACGCGCGGAAATCGTTATCGAGCAAACATTCAGGCACGAACACACAAAGATTCTCGCGACAACAGATTCGCTTACGGGACTCTTGAATCGACGCGTGTTTCGTGAGAACCTCTTACGTGAATACGAACGCTCGCATCGTCTTCACGTTGCTGGAAGATCAGATGGGCAACTCTCAGTGATCATGTGCGATATTGACCACTTCAAGCCGTTCAACGACACCTACGGGCACCAGCTTGGTGACGAGATATTGAAAATGGTTGCCGGTATACTGGTCAACGAAGCCCGGCGCGCGCCTGATATTGTCGCGCGGTACGGTGGCGAGGAGTTTATCATAATCGCGCCAGAAACATCGCTGGCAAGCGGAGCCGCGCTCGCAGAAAGGATCCGCAGTCGCATCGAGCGCACTCCATACCGATCATCCCATGGAGACCTTCACGTCACTATGAGTTTCGGTGTATCCTCCTATCCGGAGTGTGATGCGCAAACGCCCGAAGAACTCGTCGCGCAGGCTGATACGGCGCTCTATGATGCGAAAAACTCGGGTCGGAATCGCGTGTCGACCGCTCCTCAGACAGTCGCTAAGGCTACAGTCTCGGTATCCCCGTAATCACAACCCGCAATCAGAAAGAATAGGACACGAATGGCTTCCTTGTGGACGCGTCTGCGCGATGGTCTCGCGCGGACGAAGGCGCAACTTGCAGATGAAATCGACTTCCTGCTGAAAGGTCAGGCGCTGACCCCCGAGGTAATGGAGAACCTCGAGGAGTCTCTCATTCGCGCGGATGTCGGTGTCGAAGCGACTCAACGGATATTAGACGCGCTCGAAGAAGGGCAATACCGCGGTTCTGGAAGCAACCGTGCGCTCGCGGCGATGCGGAGTGCCGTGAGAGATATTCTCGCTCCGGGAGACCACGGACTGATCTGGGCGGAATCCGGTCCAACCGTGACGCTTGTGATCGGTGTAAACGGTGTTGGGAAAACAACGACGATCGGGAAACTTGCCGCGAAGGCAGGTGCCGACGGCAAGCGTGTCGTAATTGGAGCGGCTGATACGTTCCGCGCGGCGGCTGATGATCAGCTTGCGATCTGGGCTGATCGCGCCAAAGCGGAGATTGTACGCCATCAGAAAGGCGCAGATGCGGCGGCCGTGGCGTACGCAGCAGTGGAACGAGGGCTCACCATCGGCGCTGACCTCGTTCTCATTGATACCGCAGGTCGTCTTCATACGAAGAAGAACCTGATGGAGGAGCTGCGGAAGATAAAGCGCGTCGTAGCAAAGCACGATCCGGCGTTCCCGCACGAAATCCTACTCGTTATCGATGCGACGACTGGCCAAAACGCCCTTCAACAAGCGAAGGTCTTCAATGAAGCGCTGCAGATCACCGGGATCGCGCTGACAAAGCTCGATAGTACGGCTCGCGGTGGTATCGTTCTTGCCGTTGCACAGGAACTCCGAGTTCCCGTGAAACTCATCGGCGTCGGTGAAGCTCTCGAGGATCTCCAAGAGTTTGATCCGGACGCATTTGCCGATGCCTTACTTGGGATTGAACGGTAACCGATGAGATTCCGCTTCGATTACTTCTGTCTCTCGACCTTCCACCGTGCGAGCAGACCTCGCAACCGATCGTTGTTCGTCTCCAGTGCGTTCATCACCGCAGCTTCGTTCGGATCCTCCCGATAGGGTTCGACGTCTCCCTGAGCAAGAAGCGCGTGAACCGTTCGATGAATGGCGTCTTCGATCTCCACCTTCGGCTCCCAACCGGCATCGTTGCGTATTCGCGAGAGGTCGTAGATGCGGTGTCTCATGTACGACGCCTGATCGGGAAATACGTCGAGCCATACGTCGCTCGGTAGGCTCAGAGCAGTTAGTTCTAGTCCCAATTCACGCGCGATGAGCTCGTAGTACGTTTTCGTCGGAATAGCGGTTCGACTCATCAGGTTGTACGGCTTACCAAAACACCGGTCATTCCCGAGCACCGCGTGAATCGCGTCACCGGCGTCGTCTACGTGAAGCGGTTGGAGGATGTACTCTCCACCTTCGATGAGCACGACCGGTGCGCCTCGTCGAATCCGATCAATGAGCGAGCGGTCGCGAGCCTGCATCGACCCGCTCCCGAGCGGCCCGTTCGGTCCCATGATGTGCGGCGGTCGGAACACTGTGACGGGTAAATCCGACTGACCGAGTAAAACCTCTTCGCAATCTGCCTTCCCGTCGCTGTAGGGCGTGCCCGCGCGAAGCGGTGCGTCTTCAACAATCGGCAATCGTTGATAGGTCGGCTTATACACGAAATCGGTGCTGATCATCACGAGGTGACCGACTCGACCGGAGAACAAACTCACGTCGTCGCGTCCGTCTTCCGCACGGTACGCAACACCGTCAACAATGGCGTCGGGACGAACCTCGTCAATAACAGACCGCATCGCCTCGAGGTCGCGACGATCAACGGTGATAAGTCGGATGGTTTTCGGCAGCCGACTCGGGCGATTTCCACGCGACGTCGCGGTAACTTCGTGTCCGTGTTGGGCCAACCGCACTGCAACGGCGGAACCAAGCAATCCGGTTCCGCCGAGAATAAGCACTCGCATGGAAGTACCGGTCCTTTGTTTCGGTATGTTCTGCTAACTTCGGATCGTTCCGAAGTATCGCTGGGCCCATTTCAGCGTATCAGCGAGTGCTTCGGCTTCCGGACGGGTCGGCCACAGCTCCAGGCCAATGTATCCGTTGTACGTCGTTCCCGAGATCGCTCGAAAGACCTGCTCGTAGTTGATTTCGCCAGTACCGGGCTCGTGACGCCCGGGAACATCGGCCATATGGAAATGACCGATCCGATCAATGTTCGCGGTAATGGTATCGATAAGGTTGCCTTCGGTGATCTGCTGATGGTAGATGTCGTAGAGCAGCCTCACGTTCGGACTGCCAATTTCGTCGACAATCTGTAAACCTTCTGTCGACGCAGCGAGAAAGTACCCGGCGTGGTTGACCGCGATATTGAGCGGCTCGATAACGAGCGTAATACCGGCTGCCTCGACAAGCGGCGCGGCGATTTTCAACGACTCCACAATGTTTCGATGCTGATCAGCACGCGTTACGCCTTCGATTTCCTGTCCAACGGTGACAATCATTGTCGGGCAATCGAGACGTTTTGCTACGGCAATCGAACGTTTCACCGCATCGGCGACATTTCCGCGAGTGTTAGCATTTACGAGTGGGCCACCGACGTCACACACCATCGCTGAACAGGCCAGCCCCGTTTTGGATTTGACACTGATGATTGCGTCAATGTCCTTGTTCGCGAATCCCCAGAACTCGAACGCCGGAACACCGAGGTCCGCCACAGCAGCGATTCGGTCTGCAAACGGGCGGTCACTAAACAATGCTTCTACGCAGCCAGAAAGAGCGATCATGAGGAAATCCTTTCGTTATCGTCTGTTGAAACGTTCGTATCTATTGAATCTTTTTCTCGACGGATCAATATCAGTCCGCGATCCTCTTC
>CAZWQW010000053.1:0-3339 GCA_964635955.1 uncultured bacterium
CTCGAAATCAAACGGCATCTGCTCCGCATCGAAGGCATCCCGTTTCGCGAATGATGGCTGCGCGGCTTACAATCGCACCGTTCTGACACCCCACGCCAGTGCGCCCGGTCCCGATTCGAAGAACAGCCTCGGTGACCGCTTCGTCTCGTCCGCGTATTTTTCGGCGAGCGCGCGAAGTGCGTCATCGGTACCGGCTCTGCAAAGGATCGCTACGGTACCACCTGATCCCCCACCGGTAATCTTCGCGCCGAAAAAGCCAGCCTTCGGTCCAAGGTCTTTTACGAGACGCACGACGAGGTCGGTCTCCGGGCTCCCCATGGCGCAGCGCGAGCCATAGCTCCAATGCGAGCCGTACATAAGCTTGCCGGCAGCGGTAAGCTCGCGTACGCGTTTCGCACCGTTAACCTCTGATGCACGCGCAAGATGCTCACGAAATCGATACACCCGATCGTTCTCGTAGATCGGATGCTCGGCTCTACTGCGAACGCGGTATACCGTATCGTGCCGGACAGTAGTCACGCGGTCGTTGGTCCGCCGGTACCGCGCGAGGAAATCGGCGCCGCGCATTTCCGACGGTAGAATATCGCGCCAACGCTCGGTGTATTCGGATGGCGTGACGTTCGCGAGATAGCCGGCCGTCGGATCAGGCTTCCGTCCGTTGGCGGTAAGGGTGTGCTCGATGATCCGCTGTCCCATAAATGCGCCGACACGGGTGTCAATGTATCGTGAACCAGCCACGCTGTGCTTCACGTGTGTGTCAAACCCGACGCAGCGCACCCCGTCCGGCAGCACGAGGCTCGGTTGCAATTCGTGCGGTTGACAGACGATTGCCGTCAATGAGCCCGACTTGCCGAGCAGTGACGTTACTTGATCCATGATGCCACATGGAGCGCCGACGATCAGGTTCTCGACCGTCTGACACATCCTTGCGACCTTCAACGGCTCGACATCGACGCCATACGCCGCCGTAATCGCCATCATCGTCGCGACCTCAAGCGCGGCCGATGAGCTCACTCCCGCCCCAAGCGGCACGTCGGACGATATGGCGATATTCGCGCCGCGATCGAATCGGAGATACCCTTCCGCCTCAAGCACCGTGAACACGCCGGCGACATACGCCGCCCACCGACGGCGAGGATCCCGTCGCATCCGTTCCCGTGTCAACTCGTACGATGGATCGCCGTACTGCGGCTGGAGATAGTCGAGGTTCGCGATAAACAGTGGCTCCATTTCCGCGTCGCGCGCATTCATACTGAGAATACGAATGGTGCGATCTGAGCGCGGTTGAACCGCGCAGAACGTCGCCTCGCGCAGTGGCGCTTCGAGGACCAGCGAGCCGGAATAATCGGCGATGCCACCCATCACGTCGAGACGCCCCGGTGCGCGCGCGACGGTCAGAGGTTCATCCGAATCGAAGAGTTCGCGATGCGTTGCGCGTAGTGTATGGATAAATCGGTCCAGATCGGGGTACTCCGACATGCGTTCTCCCAGCGTCCACGTTCTTTGCGACGGTCTCTCGCGCCCGATTGTGAAGATACCTTGAGGAGAAAAAGTCAGCAATCGGCTTGGCGGTTTTCGAGCGTCACGTATGGTGAGATTTTCCCGAAATATCGGTTACCTGTGTAGAGGACGGTTGACAAGACCAGTCCGAAACCAGAGCATTCACTTTAGGTTTATGTCGTTCGTGAGGAACTACCATACCCGAAGGTGAGATGCCATGCGATTTATCCACACCGCGGATATTCATCTCGATAGCCCGCTGACCGGCCTCGAACGATACGAAGGCGCACCGCATGACGCGCTTCGCGGTGCCGCTCGTCACGCATTCCGTAATCTCGTGCGTGTGGCGATCTCAGAGCGAGTCGATTTCGTGGTCATCGCCGGCGATCTCTACGACAGTGATTGGCGAGACTACAATACCGGACTGTTCCTCGCAAAACAGATGAGCGAGTTACGTGAAAACGGTATTCGCGTCTTCATTGTTTCGGGAAACCACGACGCGCAGAGCGAGATCACGAAAAGCTTGCGACTACCGGATAACGTAACCGTTTTCCCTACGCGGAACGCCGAGACGGTCGAAATCCATGATCTCGGTGTCGCGATACATGGGCGGTCGTATGAAAAGCGAGCGGAAACGGACAACTTCGTCCCAACATACCCTGTGCCGGTTAGTGGTATGCTGAACATCGGGATACTTCATACGAATGTCGACGGGCAACCCGGACACGATAACTACGCGCCATGCAGGCTCGATGAACTCAGGAACAAGGGATACGACTACTGGGCGTTGGGGCACATCCACGAGCGAGCGGTGCTGAGCGAGGATCCGTGGATCGTGTATCCCGGTAACATCCAAGGTCGACATATTCGGGAAACCGGTGTAAAAGGCTGTACTATCGTCTCCGTAGACGACGGGCGAATACGTACCATCGAACCGGTTGAATTGGATGTTGCGCGGTGGGAGCTCTGTACCGTCGACGTTGACGGTTGTGAAACTGGCGATGAAGTTGTGGCGCGGGTTTCAGACGCGTTGCAGCGGAGTGTCGCAAACGCGGAAGATCGACTCCTTGCCGTGCGTATCGAGGTGACCGGTGCGTGCAAGGCTCATGACGATCTCGTCGCTAATCCGAAAAAGTGGGACGCGCAGATTCGCGGTGAAGCGACAGGTTTCGGTGCCACCCCCGTTTGGATTGAGAAGATTCGAATCGGCACCAGCGTGCAATACAGTCTCGAAGAAATGGAACGACGCGACGACGCCATCGGTGATCTCCTCCGCTCGATCCGCGAATTGGGCGACGATGATCGCGTGCGCGACCTCGTGTCCGACGTGACGACCGATCTCAACCAGAAACTACCGAATGGTATTGACGCTTCGTATAGCAACGCTGAGTCGGTACGCGAACTCATCGAGGATGTGCGCCAGATGCTGATCAGTCGGCTCCTTTCGACGGGAGGCGCGTCATGAGGTTCGAGCGAATCGAGTTCCGCGCGTTCGGACCGTTCACCGACAAGGTTCTCGATCTTTCCGGCGGGAATGAAGGTCTGTACGTCGTATACGGACCGAACGAAGCGGGGAAGAGTTCCGCTCTACGCGCCATCCACGACTTGCTCTACGAGATTCCCGCGCAGACGCCTGATAACTTCCTTCACGACTACAACAAGATGCGAATCGCCGCACTCGTTCGCGACGGTGAGGATGAACTGTTTTTTGTGCGAAGGAAAGGGAAAGCGAGGACGCTCCTCGACGACGCAGAACAACCTCTCGACGAATCGATGCTCGACCGGTTCTTGTATGGGGTGAATAAGAGCGTGTTCAGCTCTGCGTTCGGTTTCGGTAAC
>CAZWQW010000053.1:3439-14924 GCA_964635955.1 uncultured bacterium
CTGAAGCGCGTACGCAACGAACTTCGTCAGAAAAATCGAATAATCGACGCATTCGAACCGGTACTGCGTCGTGATGCGCTCCTCAACGATTTCCACGAACTTGGCGCTGTAACTGACTTCCTACCAGACGACTTTGGCGACCGTCGCAGCAGTGCGATGGAAGAACTTCGCGCTGCTCGTCGCAGTGTCGAAGGCACGCGAAATGAAATCGAGACCGTAACGAGAAAGCGTGATGTGATATCCGTTTCCACCGAGTTGCTCGACCGGGAAGAGGCGATAACGAATCTGCACGGCCGCGTTGCGCAGTATCGTAGTGCGCGTGATGATCGTCCAGCGCTTGAACTGGAGCGGAACAATCACGTCGACCGCGCGGAGCAGCTGTGGCGCGAGTCCGAACTGAGAGGACGCGCTGTTCACGGCGCAAGTGCTGTGGACTCCGATCTCGAAACTGAGTTGACGCACGGCGTCAGGGCGGTCATTGACGATCTCTCGCTTGATGATAACGCCGATTCAAAGTCCCCGGACGCCGGTATTCAAACGCAGACGGTCGGCGACCGGGTCACAGCCAGTAGTAACCAGATCCGTCGTGTGAAGAACGATCTCGAGATATCGCGCGACGCTCTTCGAAACGGCTCGGCTTCGTCAGTATCGATGGCACTCATGGCAGGCTCGGTACTCGCCATCATCGGGATGGTAGCGGCGCTCCTCGTGACAGGCGTGCCGGCATTCGTTGGTATTACCGTTCTGATTGTCGCCGCGGTCGTCTTTGCGTTTGGATTATATCGCCGCCTCGAATCGGTGCGACGAATGAGTAGCCTTACCGAACGTATCGACCGCGCCAAACGCTACATCGATGAGCTCACTGACATACAACGCGAATTCGATGAGATTACGAAACTCAACAAGCGGATTGGGTCTATCGACAATACATGTCGGCAGTTCGAAACCGATGCCGAGCATATCCGAAACCTCATCCCGGATAACGCCGATGTTGAGTCGGATCGTGTGGTCGAACGTCTGAATCGTGAACTCGGACCGGCGAAGGAACTGCGGAGTAAATACGAACAGTATACCGAGCAGCTCGAAAAGCTGAATGACAACATGCGAAAAGCTCAACAGCAGGAATTATCCGCGCAGACCGAGCTCAATGAGCTGTGTCGAATTGCGAAGTGCGACAATCACGAGGAACTTGAGCGTGTAGAGAAACAGTATCGCCAGCGTGAAAGTCTTCGGAAGGAGTTGCACGGCGTCGAACGCGACCTCG
The DNA here is from genome assembly GCA_964635955.1 of uncultured bacterium. Classification (GTDB taxonomy): domain Bacteria; phylum Latescibacterota; class MWCZ01; order MWCZ01; family MWCZ01; genus CAZWQW01. Next base: position 4,704 of record CAZWQW010000053.1, read on the forward strand.
GTCGGATCTGCGGTGATCCAAACGAGTTCGAGGCTTTCGTCGAGTCGGTACGAAGCGCCGACGAAGACCAAATCGCTGAGGATATTGAAGCACTCACGTCGAAAGAGTCGGAGCTCGATGCGGAACTGAAGGAGCTTCTCCGCACAATTGGCGCGAAAGAGAGCGAGCGCGATCGGATGGACGGCAGCGATGAGGCCGCTATCGCGGCGGACGAAGCGCAGAGCGTGCTTGCGGGGCTCCGCACAGATGTGGATCGCTACGTGCGGGTAAAGCTCGCACATCGCATACTTCGCGATGAGATCGAGAAATACCGCGCGGAAAACCAAGGACCGATTCTGAAAGCTGCGAGCGGCTTTTTCGCACGTCTGACACTCGGTTCATTCGCAGGATTGAAAACCGAGTATGACGAGACGGACAAGCCTACCCTGATGGGGATACGTGCCGACGAAGAACGGAATCTTGTGTCGACTAAGGGGATGAGCGAGGGAACCGCCGACCAACTCTATCTCGCATTGCGACTTGCTGCGTTGGAGCAGTACGTGTCGCGAAATAAACCGCTGCCGTTCATCGTCGACGACATTCTCATCAAGTTCGACGACGACCGTGCTCGCGCGGCGCTCGAAGTGCTCACGGACCTTTCTGACCGCGTGCAAGTGCTCTTCTTCACGCATCACATGCGCTTGCGGGAGATGGCGGAGGATCTTCGGAGTTCGCACAACGGACGGGTATTCGTGCGAGATCTCCACTCTTAATACACCGCGCTATGCTTCGAGGTCCATTCCACCGGCACTCGACACGAGAATCGTGGTGCCGAGTCCATCGGTGAGTCGGTTCATGGACTGGATGAACGACTCCTCGCGACCGGTTTCGGGAGGAGTAAATCCAAGCATCGTTATCGCTGCGTACGCGCTCACTTCATGGATCGCTGTTGATACATCATCCGTAACGATCACAACCGCTTGCGCACGAATACGCGCAAGCTCGATGAGCCGATTGAGGTGTTTTTCAGCCTCTTCGCGACCAGCGTCTGATGGAATGGCTCGAATAAGGCGTATCGTTCGTCCACGCCATTCGTTGTTCTGCACGAGCAAATGCGCGAGAAGGAGCATGAGCGTTCCATTCACGCGTCCGCGCCACCAGACATCAATCGTCCCCTGTTGCGCCGCCCACGCGTTTTCTTTATCGAGTTCACCCGTTTTTACCGCGACGATGCTCCTCCCAAGACCCGCGATCGTTCGTAGCGTCGTTCCGAATGTTTCAGCGTGGGCGGGGTTTCGCGTCCATCCGATGAGCACCGTATTCGGACGCACTGCGCCGACGCCGGAAGCTTGAACGAGGGTCTGGATGCCCTGTTCGAGGCTCGGCGATACGACTATTGCGGGGAACGCTGCGAGCTTTTCCTCACTAATGAACTGGCTCAGCAATCGCTCTTGATTACGTCGGCGTTCAAGAAGCTGCTGCACGTCACCGACGATAATCTGCGCAAGGGTCAGTATCCCGTTCCCACCTGCGAGCCAGTGACCATATACCGCGAGGTACAACCGACTCCACGCACCACCAGAAAGTGCGAGAATCATTGGGCGCCAGTTTTTCGGATGATACTCCTCGTCTTCGAGTCGTAGGAGGTTTTTCCGTGCGCGTTCGAAAGCGATCCCGTGTTTGACGTCTCCCCACCGCGCAACGAACTGCTTCCGCGCGATGTACCAATAGAGTGCGCCGATCGTCGCAAATGCCACAATCGCCCACATCGGTGAGATAAAGAACATGACGACTGCGCAAGCGAGCGCACCGAGAAGCTCTGTTGTCCAATGGCTGAATCGGAATCGCGGACGGTAGCTCGGGTTCTTTGCGATCGACTCGTAGAATGTCGCAAGATTGATCATCCCGTAGGTGATCATGAAGAACATTGTGATGATCGGAGCTATCGCGTTCAGGTCGCCCAAGAGAATCGCCGTCTCTGCAATGAGAAACGTGAGGAATATGGCGATACGCGGTTCATTTGCACTTCCGCTTCCTCGCCCAAAGATGCGCAGACGAGGGAAGATGTTATCGCGTGCGAGCGCCTGTAGAATCCGTGGCGCGCCCATCATGCTGGAAATGCCGGATGAGAGCGTCGCGGCGAAGACGCCTGCAGTGATCAGCCACCCTACAGTGGCGATATCCTTCATTACGAGCGGGTTGTCGATGAGCTCGCGTTGCGGTCGCGCACCCGCTAAGATCACCGTGAGGCTCAGGTACACGAGCGCTGTAACGCCGATAGCAGCGAGCGTTCCACGTGGAATCGAACGACTTGGGTCCTTCAGGTCGCCCGACATATTTGCACCCGCCATGATACCGGTTACCGCTGGGAAGAACAGCGCGAACATCGTAAAGAAGTTTTCGCCGTGGAGATAGGTTGGCTCAATACCCGCCTTCAGCTTCTGAATCGTGAAATCATCGATAGCGCCGATCCAGAACGACCCGAGTGAAAGAACCAGCGTCCCGAGAATGAAGTACTGAATCTTGATCGCCCAGCTCGCACCCGAAAACACCGAGAAGAACACGAGAATGTTCACCACGGTCGCGATTGTACGAAAGCCGACAGTCGCTTCGATCCCAGGGAAGACATCAACGAACGCCTCGGTGAATCCCATCACGTACAGAGCAACCGCGACTGCTTGTGCGATGTAAAACATCACGCCGATGGTGCCGCCGAATTCCACTCCGAGGCTGCGACTGATGAGGAAATACGCGCCGCCGCCTTTGACTCGGGTGTTCGTGGCGATAGCCGAAAGGCTCAGGGCGGTGAGCGTAGTTATCGACTTGGCGAGAAGGAGAATCAGAACGGCGTGGATGATTCCCGCATATCCGGTTACCTGCCCGAAGCGCAGGAACATGATAACGCCGAGAATTGTCAGTGTACACGGAGTGAATACACCGCCGAAGGTGCCGAATCGCCGCGCGGATGCTGCTTCGTCGTTCCGTTGCATAGCGTGATCTGGTGAATCGTTAAGAGAGAGTTTTTTCGCTCGAGTGAAGAACGTCGTACCTGCTCGTCACAGCAAGGTGCACAGCTACAACCGTGCGTTTGTCGACGCGCTCAGTAAATGTCGCCTTACTACGTCGAGCGCCGTCTGCGCGGCACGTTGCTTGACAAGCGCGCGTCTGTCGCCAAGGCGGTACGCATTTGCTTCCGCGCCACCCTCCCAGGCAAGACCGATATAGACAAGACCGACGGGTTTTTCGTCCGATCCGCCACCGGGCCCCGCGATGCCCGTCAAGCTCACGGCGATGTCCGCGCCGAACCTATTCCGTGCGCCTTCAGCCATGGCACGGGCGACCTGGTCGCTCACCGCGCCGTAGTCGCGAATCAATTCGCGAGGCACATCAAGTAATTCGACTTTGGCGTCATTCGAATAGGCAATAATCCCGCCGAGGAAGTAGTCTGAGCTTCCCGGTACATCGGTAATGCGGTCACCGACAAGCCCGCTTGTCACCGATTCGGCGACGGCGATTGTTTTCCGCTGCTCACGAAGTAATCGCCCGACCACGCTCTCCAGTGTCTCGTCGTCGACGCCGTAAATGTCGAGACCGAGTTTCTCGTTGAAGCACCGTCGCACCTCTTCGACGCGTTGCTCAGCGTCTGTACGGGTGTCGCCGGCCACGCTGATTCGCAGCACCACCTCACCGCGTTCGTCCGGAAGCGACGCGACCGACTCGATATGCGGAACATCGAGGATTACGTCCATAAGGTTCGATTCGGGCCACCCGATAACGTGTATATCGCGTCGCACTACGACACCATCGCCAACGATCCTCTTGAGGTGCGGTAACACCTCGTCCTCCATCAGTTGCTTCATCTCGCGCGGAACACCCGGCAGCAAAAACCAGTGGTGATCCTGCTCGTTCAGATAGATTCCCGGAGCGGTACCCGCGTTGTTCATGAGCACTTCAGTATCGGTTGGGACGTCGGCTTGCGTGCGGTTCCGTTCGGTCAATTCGCGCCCGCGACGTTGGAACATGCCCTCGAGGTGCCTCAGGACCGCTTCACTCCGCACAATACCGCGATTGAAGAACTCGCAGAACACCTTCACGGTGATATCGTCGTGGGTTGGACCAAGACCGCCCGTAACGATCACAATCTTCGCGCGATCCCACGCGTTTCTGAACGCCGCCGTGACGTCGTCGCGATTATCACCGCACGTGGTTACCCAACGGACATCGACGCCGATATCATCGAGCATCTGGGATATGTTTGCCGCGTTGGTATTGAGAGTTCGACCGGCGAGAACCTCGTTCCCGATTGTGATGATTTCTGCGATGAGGTGTTCTGACATACATACATCCGTTGGAAAAACAGTGCGAGTTCACTTCGCACTGCGTCGCGTTACTGGGTGTGGTCTCGAAAACGGAAAGTGAACGTCGGCTGCTCAGTACAGAAACACGCGGAATGTGATCTGCAACAAGATGTTTCCGTAGATACCCGCTACGATGTCATCCACCATGATGCCCCATCCACCGGGAAGGTACTCGAGTTTCCGCGCTGGTGGTGGCTTGACGATATCGAAGAATCGGAAGGTGAAGAACCCGATCACCGCCACCAACACTGGATACGTTGTCGGCACAAACGCGATCGTCACCATGTAGCCAACGATTTCATCGATGGATACGTGACCGGGGTCCGTTCGCTTCCACAACCGCTCGGACCACGATGCCAGAGGAACTCCGGCGAAAAAGATCACTACGGCCGCTGGCAGAAACCACCATTCGGTGCCGACGGGCCATAATGCGAAAAGCACGAGCGCAGGAAGTGTCCCGGCGGTACCCGGTGCAAACGGTGAATATCCGAATCCAAACGACGTTGCGAAGATGCGGGTTAGCCACGCTTGAACCGGATTTAGCGGTGCAAATTCGGCCTGCGAATGGGCGTTTGTGTCGTGCGTCATCAGATGAGCTGCTCGCCCGTAGCTATTCGCTTGAGGTATTGACCGGCCGAAATGATCGCAAGCACAGCCGTTACACCGATCAGCAGGTTAAAAATCGCGACGAGAATATGCTGACTGACGATATCGGGAAATACATTGAATCGCTGCATGATTGTGTAGATCGTCCAAACCGCGATGATAGTGATAATTGCCGTAAGTTGAACGCTCGTCTTCATTTTCGCAAACCAGAGTGTTGTGAACGGATGTCCGTGTTTTTCGGCGCGCGCACGCAACCATGTGAGCAGGAAGTCACGCGCGAAGATGATGATGACCATCACGAGCATGAGAACGCTCTCGAATGCCCATGCAAACGTCAGCATCGCAGATATCGTAAGGAGCTTGTCCGCAAGCGGGTCGAGGAAGCGCCCAACGCGCGTGACCGATTGCGATTTCCTCGCGTGATGGCCATCCCACCAGTCGGTGATTGCGGCGAAGACGAACACCGCGAGACTGATCACGCGGAGGATCCAGCTCTCGGAGAGGAACGCCCACACGAAGACCGGCGTCAGCACGATACGCGCCATCGTCAACAGATTGGCGAACATGCCAAGCTCCTGCAAGTGGCTACGCTCTTTCGTGACCTCTACCGGCGCCTGATCCGACGAGTTTTCGGGAGTTTCCCGTTGCTCCGTATATGTTTTCGAGGTAGCCAACGGCTCCTCCCTACATTTCGATGCGTCCATCCAACGAAAGCCCGACGGTAACCTTGTCGGCGTGGTCGAGCGACCCGCCCGCGGGAAGCCCGCGCGCAAGTCCGGTTACGCGCACTCCGGTCGATTTGAGAAGTCGCGCGAGGTAGAGTGCCGTGGTTTCTCCCTCGACACTGGCGTTCAACGCGAGAATGACTTCTTGCGCGCCGTCTTCTACTCGTTTGACGAGTGACGTGATGTTGAGCTGCTCGGGACCGATACCGCCTGTTGGGTTGAGAAGTCCGCCCAACACATGATACCGACCACGGTATTTCCCACTCTGATCGATGACATCAAGATCGCTTGTCTCTCCGACAACGCAGATCGTATGCTCGTCGCGACGCGGATCGGAACAGATGTCACAAATCTCGCGGTCGCTGAGACGATTGCATACCTTGCATGGCTTAAGATCGGTAATTATCGACGTGATTGCCTCGATGAGCGCTTTAGCCTGCTCCGGATCTTGTCGAAGCAGATGATACACGTACCGCTGTGCCGTTCTTCTACCCACGCCAGGCAGCCTGCTGAATTGTCGCACGGCTCGGTCGATCGGATTTGCCACGATGTCAGGCTCCCGGATTCATCATGTTACCGAGATCACCGAGTCCCGGCGGCAGATTCCCAACGACAGTGGACATCTCCCGCTGTGCCATTTCGCGCGCTCTGGCCAATGCGACATTCACCGCTGCCACGACGAGATCTTGTGTCATCTCACGATCGTCGTCGAAGAGCGATTCGTCGATGTCGATTGAGAGGATCTCCTGCTTACCGTTCGCGACAACGCGCACCATTCCGCCGCCGGAATCGCCAACAACTGTCATATCGGCGAGCCGTTCCTGAACCTCGGCGAGCTTCTGTTGCATCTCCTGAGCGCTTTTCATGAGGCAGCTCAGGTCGCCCAGCTTTCCAAGTCCTAACATAATCTATCGTCCTTCGAGTAAGTCCGTTACGCTCAACAGAATTACTCGATCCATTCAAGGTTGAGGTCTTTGATCAGTTTTCCGATGATCGGTTCGTCCTCGATTGCGCCGCGCACAACCGATTCGCCTGCTCTGCCATTGTACGGTGCATCTTTCGACGCGCTTCCAGCAGTCTCGACAATCGAGATCTGTTTTACATCGGGGAACCGTTCGCGCACAACCGCCAACGTAGCTTCCTCGACTTTCGCAAACCGATCTGCGTGAAACTTGTCGGATACCGATAGTTCAAGCACACCATCGGTGTACTGTACCGGTCGGACCTGCGTGTCAATCCACGCGGGAACACCGTGGCGGCCCTTCAGCACGTCGGCGATTTCCGGCCACCGCGCCGTAATCACCGCTATTGACGCCGCCGTTCGCGGCCGATTAGCACCCGATTCCGGTGGTCGCGACGGACGCAACGGCTTTGTTGCAGTCGCTCTATCAGCTACCCGTGTTGACGTCGTTTCCGACGGATCTGGAGGCGGTCCACCTGAGTCATCGTCGTCATACCAAGGAGGTGCAGGCTCCGACTCCTCATCCGGCTCTACGTTTGCGTCATTCGTGCCAGAACTCCGATGGGTCTCCCGCGCACGCGGTTTTGTTTCGTAACCACGTGCAGAACCGGCATCGGGTGGTACCGTGCCGCGTGCGCTCGTCGGAACCGGACGTTTCGGTTGGGAATCATCGCCGGAAAGCCCGTCAAGTCGCGCCATGAGCTCCGCGAGATCGGTCGAGCGCTCCAAATACGCAAGCTTAAGGAGCGCAAGCTCGACACGCACTTGCGGGGCCGCGCTTGTGTTGAGCGACGATTCGGTCTCCGCGACCACGTTGAGCATCCGGATAAGATCGCGCTCGTTAAATCGTTTCGCTTGCTTGATCAGCGCATCTCGTTCCGATTCGTCCACATCCGCGATCGCCTCGGTTGCGTTGATGCTGCATGCTAAGAGATGACGAAGGTGGAGCATCAGCCCCGTGAGGAATTCACTCAGGCTTCGTCCGCGGTTGATCGCGCGGGAGACAACGCCGAGTGTTTCCGTGGTATTGCGTTCGGAAATCGCGTCGAGCAGGCCGATGTAGACGTCGCGTGCGACAGCGCCGATGAGGTCGGCGACATCTTCGGCGCTGATGTGCCCGGCGTGCGCGGCGATCACCTGATCGAGGAGGCTCTCGCCGTCGCGCATCGCACCATCGGCACGCTGAGCGATGAGATCGATGCCGCCCGGCTCGATGTCCACCCCTTCGGCTTCACAGATTTTTTGGAGTTGCAGGCGAATCTGTGGAACGGTGAGCCGGTGGAAATCATACCGTTGACAGCGCGATTGCACCGTCGGAATGACCTTGTTCGCCTCAGTCGTAGCGAAGATGAATACGACGTGCTTAGGTGGTTCTTCGAGCGATTTCAACAGCGCGTTGAACGCCGCTTTGGAGAGCATGTGTACTTCGTCGATGATGATGACGCGGTAACGACTTTCGGCCGGAGAGTATCCCAGTGTCTCGCGCAGGTCGCGGATCTGCTCCACGCTGTTGTTCGATGCGCCGTCGATTTCCATGACATCCATCGACGAGCCATCAGTAACCGCACGACATGAAGAGCATACGAGACACGGTTCGGCGGTGGGGCCTTCTACGCAGTTCAGTGCCTTCGCCAGAATGCGCGCAATGGTCGTTTTCCCGACACCGCGCGGACCACAAAACAGGTACGCGTGATGGATGCGACCGTGACGAATCGCGTTGGCGAGACTTCGAGAGACGTGTTCCTGACCGATTACTTCGGAGAAGGTGGCGGGGCGCCATTTCCGGGCGAGTACGTGATATCGCTCGTCAGCCATGGGGATACCATCGGAGAACTCACGGAGGTCTTCGCACGCGACGGCAACGACTCCGGGAGCGTGGTCCGACATACCGAGTATACTCTGCGTCGACCGGGTCCGGCTCCTGGAAGGCCGGGCTGACTGCGGCGCCCGAGATCGCCACCTACCGCTGCTACCTCTCGGTCCTGACGGGGTTCGGCGGCTACCCGCCGCGCAGAGCCCGACCATCCTGAAGCCGGTTACCTGCACATACTCGGTACGAACGCGATACGAATAAGTAGTAACGAACGCGCTCGCGTAACGCAAGAACAACGCCTCTTCAACTCGGACATGCGCTGAGTTGAATCACCGGCGAAATACTGAGGACGTAAATCGCATATATACTGCGCAAAACGAACTCAGCGGCGTGCTCACAAGCTGCGCCGCTGAGTATGCGGAATGGAGCAGATCGGGCTCGAACCGACGACCTCATCCGTGCGAGGGATGCGCTCTCCCAAACTGAGCTACTGCCCCGATAGTGAGCCTTCGCGCAGGTTGCGCCGATGGTTTCGCGCAATCCGACGTGACCTATGAATATACGCGGCAAAAATAGCGATGTAAAGAGGGAACGCGTAAACACTCACATGGCGCGTAAAAGCTACCGAACCCTCGTTGCTCCGGGCTCATTCGGTTATGGACCTTGCGTTTGCGCGCGCTGTAAAACGATGCTTCATACACTCAGTGTACGTTCCCGCATCGACATGGAGGGAGGCCAGCCGATGAACCGGAATCCCGACCGCCCGAATCTCCTCTTCATCTTCACCGATGAACAGCGCTTCGATACCCTCGCCGCATACGGCAATACCCGTATCGAAATGCCGCACCTGAATCGATTTGCGGAACGAAGCACCGTGTTTGAGCGCACGTACGATACACAACCGGTGTGCACTCCGGCGCGGTCGAGTATCGTGACCGGACTTATGCCGCACACGAACGGATGCGTTCGGAACAACCTCCCACTCGACTACCGCGTGCCGACGATTGCCGAGATGATTCCAACAGAAGGTGACGACGGGTATTTCACCGGTTATCACGGAAAATGGCACCTCGGCGACGAAATTTTCGCGCAGCACGGCTTTCGCGACTGGATAAGCATCGAGGACATGTATCGCCGGCACTACAGGGAGGGTCGCGATCGGACCATGCGGTCAAGCTACCACCACTGGCTGGTCGATCGCGGATTTGAGCCGGCGGACGGAAGTGCATTTGTGCGGCACGAAACCGCGCAGCTCGCCGAGGAGTTCAGCAAGCCAGCGTTTCTCGCGGAAAACGCAATACGGTTTCTCTATGATCGTTCAAAAGACGAAAGGTCGTTTCTCCTCTATGTGAACTTCCTCGAACCGCATACGCCGTTTTTCGGACCGCGAAACGATCAGTACCCGCCGGATGAAGTGATCATCCCACCGAACTTCGACAATCCTCCGAACGCCAAGCAGCCACTACGTCAGCGACTCATCGCGCGACAACTCCTCGAAGAAGGACACAGCGGCTTACCTCTGGTAACCGAAGCGGATTGGCGGAAGATCATTGCGCGCTACTGGGGACTCTGCAGCCAAATTGACACGCATACCGGTCGCATCCTCGACGCGCTCGCCGAAACCGGTCTCGATGAAAACACCATTGTCGTGTTTACTTCCGATCACGGTGAGATGATGGGAAGCCACCGGCTTATGCCAAAGACGTTGATGTTCGAGGAGTCCTCGCGGATACCGATGTTGGTTCATCTGCCCGGACAAACGGAGCAGCGTCGCGTCAC
>CAZWQW010000053.1:15024-19130 GCA_964635955.1 uncultured bacterium
CGAGCTCGTGCCGCCCACGCGCGCGCTGTAGTTACGCCCGATGGTTGGAAATTTACGTGGGACGAGTTCGGCGAGCACGAACTCTACCGCTTGGCCGAGGACCCGTACGAGACGCGGAATCTCGCACATGAAGCTGGCGCGCGTGGCACGATGCGCGAACTCGTCGAGCGTATCAAACGCTGGCAGAGACGCACGGGGGATGCGATAACGCTCCCGTCGATCTGAGTCGTTCTATTCGCAGAATGGGAACGATATCCGTCGTCCGGTTCGCGCCGATTCGTACGCCGCGAGCACCATCTCGACGGCAACGCGTCCCTCTTCAGCGGTCGCAATGACCGGCGCGCCTTTGGTGAGTGCATCGATGAACGGTCGCGGTACCTGAGCGATGCGTTCACCTTGCCGTTGTAATGGTAGGTCCGGAGTGCGCCATGTTCGGTCGCCCTGATCGGCACGCATCCAATGCACCGGCTTCGCGTTATCCGGCCAGTCCATACTCGTCGCCGGTGAGTCTCCGAAGTTCTGCATCAAAACACCTGCGTCGCCGTAAAGCTCGGTGGTATTCATTCCCGCATGGACGACCGAGCTGTTGAGCAGGATGCCGAACATGCCGTCGGCGATCCACTCGCTCGACGTGAAGCGCAGAATCGCCGCGCCGGTATCGTCCGGAGCGACGTCGGTCAACACGTTATCGACTTCTGCGATTACGCTCTTCGGGCGGCCGAACATCCAGTAGAACCAGTCCATCGCGTGCGACGCGTCATCCATCCACATGCCCATGTTTTGCACCGGATCGATGTGCCACCGCGTCTTCCCCGTTACGAATCCATCGTTGAATAGCACCGGGATGCAGTGCCGCCGTCGCGCGATGCCCACCTTGCCGAGTTTTCCTTCGCGGATGTGCTCGCGCATCCACTGATTCACCGGATCGCAACGCATCTGGTATGCCATACTGAAGGCGATGTTGGCTGCGTTGACCGCCTCGATGATCCGGTCGCAATCCGCCAGAGAGAGCGCCATCGGTTTTTGCAGCAGGATGTTCTTCCCGGCCTTCGCAGCCGCGATAGCGTGATCAGCGTGTCGATTCGTTGGGCTGCCGATGATCACCGTGTCGATTGATCCGTCGCCGAGCATGTCGTCGAGGTTCGGCACGAATCGCATATGATACCGCTCAGCGCACTCTCGCCCGCGCTCAACGTCGTCATCCCAGCACGCCACGAGTTCGACCTCTGGCATGTGAACGAGTTGATCCGCGTACGTACCGGTATGACCGTGCGCGAAGCTGATGAATCCGATTCGAACGGGCATGGTGATTCCTCTCAGCCGAAAGCGTATCTGGTAAATGGGAAACAGGTTACATTGTCTACGACGCAGTGTCCTTAGACAATCGAAGGAAAGCTGTTACGAGTCGTTGGGGGAAGGGGTTTACGCGTGTCGAAAGTGGTCGTGGCCGCCGGAAAGTGAGTACTCGGAACTGTCGCGACGATGCAGGACCACCCGTCCGTCATCGGTGAACGTGCCGATGCGTGTGATCGGTGTGGTGAATTCCTCTCCGAATTGCTCCACAAGGTCGCAGGCGGTCGATTCGGGTGCGCTGAACAGTAACGCGTAGTCCTCACCCGACTGAAGCAGATACTGAATCGGATCGCTGCTCGTGCACTCGAGAAACTCGGTGAGTGCGACGGTTACGGGTAACGCCGACTCGTCGATCCGTACGCCAATTGACCCGTCGTGCCGAGCGGAGCTTTCGCGACAGATGTGTCGGATGTCCGATGCGATACCGTCGGAGATATCAAGCATCGCACCGACGCATTCGCCGTCCTGTCCAGCATACCGCGCCAACCAACGCCCCTCCCGCACCAGTGGTTCCGGCGTCAGGTGCCGATTTCGCAACGTTTCAAGCGTTTCCCGATGTAATCGATCTGCGCACTTGTCGTCGAGCAGCGATGCCAGACCTGCGCCCGATTCACCGATTACTCCAGCGATGAGTACAGCGTCACCCGGACGCGCTGCGTTGCGGTAGCGGATCTCATCGGCGCGTGCTTCACCGAGTACGGTGATGCTGATCATGAGATCGCGCTCGCTCGATGTCATATCGCCACCGACGATCGTCACGCCGAATCGATCGGCGAGAGCGCGCATACCAGCGAATGCCTCTGTCAGATACTCGGCGTCGCGAGAGGCGGGTGACGCTACTGTGACGACGGCAAATGTCGGTTCTGCGCCCATGGCGGCGATATCGCTCAGATTCACCGCGAGACACTTGTGGCCGAGCTGCTCGGCTTCAATCCGGTCGGTCAGAAAATGGACGTTCTCGATGAGCGCATCGGTCGTGATCACTTGCACGCGGTCATCCGTCAGCCGAACAACGGCGCAATCGTCGCCGATTCCCTTGATGACACGCGCGTCGTCAGTTTTCAGAATACCGCTAATTCGCTCGATAAAACCGAACTCGCCGATTTCGCTTAGATTCATCGTCTTACGTCGTCGAAGAGCGTTGCGTACCGATGGTCATGAAGCGTTCGCCGCGAATCAGGTCTTCGTACGATTCACGGTCGCGGATGACCTGCCATTCGGCGTCGCGCACCATGACTTCGGCCGGGCGTGGGTGCGAGTTGTATGTTGACGCCATCGCGAAACCGTACGCACCGGCGCTCATTACCGCGAGCAGGTCGCCTTCGTACGGCTGGATGATCTCCCGGTCACGCGCCAACACGTCGCCGGTTTCACAGATCGGCCCGACGATATCCGCCCGTATGTCCTGCCGGTCGCGTTCAATCACGGGAAGGATGCGATGGAACGAATCGTACAGGCTCGGGCGAATCAGATCGTTCATTCCCGCATCCACCACCACGAAGTTATTCCCCTCGTTCTCTTTGAGGTAGAGCACGCGCGTGAGGAGTACTCCGGCGTTTCCGACGACTGAGCGTCCGGGCTCGGAGATGATGGTGAGTCCGGCATCGGAGAGAATAGGTCCGACAGCGGCGGCCCATTCAGCAGGGCTCGGTGGATTTTCCGCGTCGTATGTGATCCCCAATCCACCGCCGATATCGATCATGCGCAGTGAAATACCGTCGGTACGAATCTGCTCAACGAGCCCGAGCAAGCGCTCGGCTGCTTCCACAAATGGCTTGACGGTTACCAAGCCGGAGCCGATATGCGCATCGATACCGACAACATCGATCCATTCGAGTTCCGCGGCGCGGCGGTATGCGTCGCGTGCTTTCGCGTGTGGAATGCCGAACTTCGCGGTCTTGAGTCCCGTCGCGATCTTCGGATGCGTCTTCGGATCGACGTCGGGGTTGATGCGAAGGTTCACACGGGCTTTCCGTCGTTCACTCTCGGCGACGCGATTCAGCGCCTCGAGCTCGCCAAGCGATTCGACGTTGAACGCGAGGATGTCTTCTCGCAACGCCATACGAAGCTCATTTTCGGTCTTTCCCACGCCACTAAACACGATCTTGTTCGCCGGGAATCCGGCTTTGAGTGCACGGTAGAGTTCACCGCCCGAGACGATGTCCGCACCAAGACCCGCTTCAGCGATAACGCGTAGAACGGCGATGTTTGAGTTCGCCTTGACCGAGTAGCATGTGATGTGGTCGAAGTCTTTCCATGCACCGTCAATAACTTGCGCGTGCCTTGAAAGGGTGCGATGACTGTAAACATACGTTGGAGTGCCGACCTCGTCGGCGATCTCGCGGAGATACACGTCTTCGCAATGGAAAAACTGCTGCTTGTAGTTGAAGAAATCCATACGTCGAAAAAGCCCTCTGGAAACGCACGCGCGTTGGTCAGTGGTGAAACCGTTACCGGTCGCGACCGAATTGTATGAAAGAACGGCGCGTCCGCTATTGCGTCAAGAGGAGACGGTTGAGTGCGCCTTTCGTGGTTGCTCCGTGGACGGCGCACTCAACTTCTGCAGAGTCGCGATTGGCTCGGTTGAACTACCGCGCCTCGCTCTCGAAATCGTACCGAAGATCCGGTCGGCGTGCTGCGAGAAGCTCATCCACGCGGCCGACAGGGGTTTCGTGCGGTGCGTTGAGGACGGTTTCAGGTTCCTCGTCGATTTCCCGGATGATCTGACGCAGGATGTCAGCGTACCGATCGAT
>CAZWQW010000054.1:0-18476 GCA_964635955.1 uncultured bacterium
CACGGTAGCATGAACCACCGTTTGCCGGGGTCGATTGGTCAGTCGGCGGACCCGAGTCGGGTGCACAAAGGCACGCGCATGGGTGGACGCCTTGGCGGATCAAACACCACGGTAAAAGGCCTGCGCGTCGTTGAAGTCGATCCGGAGCGGAATCTGCTCGTCATCAGCGGCAGTGTCCCAGGATGGCGCGGTGGTCTGATCACTATCACCTCCGACGAGCGAGGCGAGTAACACGATGGAGACGAAGCACTACGACGCGAGCGGAGCCGCGGTCGGCACCGTCGAGTTGAATCCTTCGCTGTTTGGCGTAGAGCCGAATAGCGCGGTGATTCATCAGGCCGTCGTCGGCCGTCTGGCCAACGAACGTCAGGGCACCGCCTCGACGAAAGGTCGGAGCGATGTGAACGGCACGAATAGAAAGCCGTTCCGCCAGAAGAAAACGGGTAACGCCCGACGCGGTGACATGAAGACGAACCTCCTTCGCGGCGGTGGTATCTACGGTGGCCCGAAACCACGTTCATACCGCAAGCGCCTACCGAAGAAGATGCGTCGCGCCGCGCTTGCAAGCGCCCTGTCGATTCGGGCAAGCGAGCAGGCGGTGACGGTCATCGCGGATCCGACGATCGAGTCAGGCAAGACACGGGATATGGCGACGCTGTTGAAAGCGCTGGAGCTCGACGGCAAGCGCGTGCTCATGGTAAACAACAAGCCGTCTGAGTCGATGCTACGCGCCGCACGGAATATCCCCGCGCTCGTAACGGTATCGGTGGAAAACCTGCATCCGTACGAGATCATGTGGGCGGAGCACCTGTTGTTCACCGACTCGGCACTCAGCGCGCTCACGGGAGGCTCTGAGTCATGAAAACACCGTACGAGATCATCAAGCGGCCGGTCATTACCGAGAAGGCGAACCTCCTGCAGGAGCGTGCGAATCAGTATGCCTTCGAAGTCGATCGCGCGGCGAACAAGTTGCAGATCAAAGACGCGATCGAAACGCTGTTCGGCGTGAATGTGATTTCGATTCGAGTGTTGAATGTTCGCGGCAAGAAACGTCGCATGGGCATCAAAGTACGTCGAACCGGGTTCACATCACAGTGGAAAAAAGCAGTGGTAACGCTGGCGCCGGATCAGCACATCGATCTTGTTGAAGGAGCGTGACGGATGCCGTTTAAGTCATTTCGCCCGCTCACGCCGAGCCTTCGGTATAAGATGGTTGACACCTTCGAGGATGTCACCAAGCGTGAGCCAGAGCGTTCGCTTACGACGAATCTTCCGAAGAGGTCGGGGCGGAACAATCAGGGTCGCATTACGATGCGACGTCGCGGCGGCGGCCATAAGCGCCGGTACCGCATCATCGATTTCAAACGTAACAAGCACGGAATTCCGGCGCGTGTTGCCACGATCGAATACGATCCGAATCGTTCGGCACGCATTGCGTTGTTGTTCTACGCCGACGGCGAAAAGCGGTACATCATCGCGCCGGACGGGTTGGTAGTCGGCGACGAGCTCATGTCGGGACCAGAAGCACCGATTCGCTTGGGGAATGCCCTTCCACTGGCGAATATCCCGAGCGGCACCGTCGTGCATAACGTCGAGTTGCGCCCCGGGAAGGGTGGCGAGATGGCCCGAAGCGCTGGGACGAGAATACAACTCGTTGCGCGTGAAGCCGGCATGGCGCGTTTGCGTCTGCCGTCGGGCGAAGTCCGCCTCGTGCCGGATGTGTGTATGGCAACGGTCGGTGAAGTTGGGCATGCGGACCATGACGACCGCGTTATCGGTAAGGCCGGACGCAGCCGTTGGCTCGGTAAGCGCCCACAGGTCCGCGGAGTTGTCATGAACCCGGTCGATCACCCACACGGTGGTGGCGAAGGGAAAGCGCCGCAGGGCGGTGGTAAGAATCACCATCCACGGACCCCGTGGGGTAAGATCGCGAAGGGCAAGAAGACCCGTAAGCCGAAAGCGTCCGATCGGCTCATCGTCAGCCGTGGTCGGCGTCGGAAATAACCGAGGTACGTACGAATGGCACGTTCCATCAAAAAGGGCCCGTACATCGAGCCGAGCCTGCTGAAGAAGGTTGAAGAAATGAATTCCGGCGGCGCGAAGAAGGTCATCAAGACCTGGTCGCGGCGCTCGACGATCAGCCCGGATTTCATCGGGCACACGATCGGCGTGCATAACGGAAACAAGTTCATTCCGATCTACATCAGCGAAAACATGGTAGGGCACAAACTCGGCGAGTTCGCACCGACGCGCACGTTCCGGGGTCACCCGGGCGGCGGCGGTGGCGGCGAGAAGACGGCTCGCGTTCGCTGAGAAACGGCGATTGCGCTGCGGCGGCATCGTAGCGGCTACGGCATCAGCGGAACGGATACGCGCGCAGGTTCGCGAAAAAGGAAGCTTGGACAATGGCACTTTCAGCTCGCGCAGTGAGCAAGTACCAATGGAGCTCGGCTCGTAAGGCACGCCGGGTAGCGGATCTCGTTCGTGGCAAGAACGTGAACGAGGCGCTCAACATACTGCACTTTAGCCCGGCTACGTCCAGCGTACCGATCGAGAAGACGGTGCGTTCGGCGATGGCGAACCTCCTCGATAAGGAGGAGGCCGAGCGGCTTGTGGAAGACGACGTGATCGTCTCGGACATTCAGGTAAACGAGGGACCGACGTTCAAACGGTTCCGTCCGCGGGCGCAGGGTCGCGCGTTCCGCATCCGGAAACGGACCTGCCATGTCACCGTGACGGTTACCGCGAATATCGAAGAACAGCACGAAGAAGTGGAAGCCTGAGAAAGGGGCGACTGCGTGGGACAGAAGACTCATCCGATCGGCATGCGCCTGGGAATCATTCGCACGTGGAGTTCGCGGTGGTACGCGACGAAGCGTGAGTATGCAAACCTCCTGAAAGAGGACCAGACGCTGCGCGCGTATGTCAACGCGCGGCTCGCTCGGGCTTCCGTGTCGCTCATTGAGATCGAACGGGCGCCGAGCCGGGTTCAGATCACGATTCACACTGCGCGTCCGGGAATCGTCATTGGACGAAAAGGCGCGGAAGTGGACAAGCTCCGCGACGAGCTGCGTCACCTGACGAAGAAAGAGATTCACATCATGATTCAGGAGATCAAGAAGCCTGAACTTGATGCGATGCTCGTCGCCGACAACATTCGTCGACAGATCGAAGGTCGTGTGCTTTTCCGGCGCGCAATGAAAAAGGCGTTGGACAACACGATGCGCATGGGTGCGCAAGGTATCCGTATTGCGTGCGCCGGTCGGTTGAACGGTGCGGAGATGTCGCGTCGTGAGCGGTATGCGCGGGGCCGGGTGCCTCTGCATACGTTGCGTGCGGACATCGATTACGCGCAGATCACGGCGCTCACCACCTACGGTGCGATAGGCATCAAGGTGTGGATATGCCGCGACGAAGTGCTCGACGTAGGACGGACAGTCGGCACGACCGAGCAACGTGAGACCGAACCGAGTGAAGGTCGCGGCAGAGGCAGTCGCGGTGGTAGGAGATCGTAAGTCATGTTGATGCCGAAGCGAGTAAAACACCGCAAACAGCAACGCGGTCGGCGTCGTGGCACCGCGTGGCGCGGTTCGACGTTGAATTTCGGGGCATATGGCGTTCAGGCGCTTGATCCCGGATGGATTACCGATCGCCAACTGGAAGCTGCCCGTGTCGCGATGACACGTTTCATCAAGCGCGGTGGAAAAGTCTGGATGCGTGTTTTCCCGGATAAGCCGATTACGTTGAAGCCGGCTGAAACGCGAATGGGTAAGGGTAAGGGCGCTCCCGAGTACTGGGTCGCCGTGGTCAAGCCGGGTCGCATCATGTTCGAAATGGACGGTGTACCCGAGGATGTTGCCCGCGAAGCGATGCGGCTGGGTCGGGCGAAGCTCCCGATCAGAACTCGGTTCATCATGCGCCGTGAAGGTGCGTGAGTACTCCCGATCCGGCGCGGTAACGCTGTCGGATGGTAAGATCACGTGAGGATATCGCACACATGAAATCCGCAGACATCAAGAAACTCACGGTAGAGGAAGTCGAGCAGGAGCTCGAGGACGCTCGCGCAGAAATGTGGCGTCTTCGTTTCCGTGCGGCGACGGAGCAGCTCGACAATCCGATGCTGATCCGCCATCGCCGGCGGGATATCGCGCGTATGCTCACGATCCTCAAGGAACATCGCGATCCGAATAGTCCGACGGTGCTCGCGAGCCGCGAGGGAGGAAGTGCGTCATGACAACTGAATCTCGCGGACATCGCAAGGTTCGTACGGGACGCGTCATCAGTGACGCGACGGATAAGACCATTGTCGTCGCGATCGACCGTCTCATGCAGCATCCGCTTTATGGTCGCGTCGTGAGACGTCGGAAGAAGCTGCACGCGCATGACGAGAATAACGATGCGCACGTAGGCGATTTTGTTGAGGTCATGGAGACGCGTCCGATGAGCAAGCTAAAACATTGGCGGCTCGTCCGCGTCATCGAGCGCGCGCGGTAACGAGGAAAGGTCACCGTCAATGATTCAGATGCAGACTTCTCTCACCGTAGCCGACAATACCGGCGCGAAACGTGCGACGGTAATCAAGGTACTTGGTGGTTCGCGCCGCCGGTACGCAACAGTCGGCGACGAGGTAATCGTTGCAGTCAAAGAGGCGATTCCGGGCGGTGCGGTGAAGAAAGGCGACGTAGCGAAAGCGGTCGTCGTTCGGGTGACGCGCCCAAATCGCCGCGCAGACGGGTCGCACATTCGGTTCGACGACAACGCGGCAGTTCTCATAGCCAATGACGGCGAACCCCGGGGCACCCGAATTTTCGGACCGGTGGCGCGCGAGCTCCGTGATAAGCGGTACATGCGTATCGTGTCGCTTGCCTCGGAAGTGGTGTAAGGGAAAAAGGTCATGGATATCGTCAAGGGTGACCTCGTCGAAGTGATTTCGGGCGAAGGTCGCGGACAGCGTCGCGGCGAAGGTCAGAAGGGCAAGGTGCTCTGGGTTGATCGGGATCGCGGTCGCGTAATCGTCGAAAATGTCAACATCGTTCGGCACCACGAGAAGCCGTCCCAGCAGAATCCGCAAGGCGGCATCGTTGAACGTGAGGCGCCGATCAGCCTATCGAACGTGCTCCTGGTCAGTCCTCGTCTTGGGCGTGGAGTGCGCGTGCGTCACAAGCGGCTCGAAGATGGTACGCGGGTCCGTGTGTGCACGAAAACGGGAGAAGTGATTCCTCCCCCGACCGAATCGTAACGGCGGGAGCGCAAGCAAATGGCCAACGAAGAAACAAGCAAGAAGAAGAGCACCAAGGCACCTGCGAAGGCGAAGGGTAAGAAAGCCGAGAAGGTAGCCGAGGCTGCACCGGAACAGACAAAGGAAGCCGCGATCCCGACGCCGCGATTCAAGACGCGTTACCACGAGACCGTGGTACCGCAGATGGTTGAGCGGTTCGGTTATCGGAATCCGATGCAGGTTCCGCGTCTCTCGAAAATCGTCATCAATATGGGTGTCGGCGAAGGTACGCAGAACACGAAGCTGGTCGATTCCGCGGTCGAAGAACTACAGACGATCGCAGGTCAGCGCCCGAGTGTTCGTCGCGCCCGTTTGTCGATATCGAATTTCCGCCTGCGCGAAGGTGCGCCGGTGGGAGCGGCGGTAACGCTGCGTCGTGCTCGCATGTGGGAGTTCCTCGATCGTCTCGTCTCATTCAGCGTACCGCGTATCCGTGACTTCCAGGGATTGCCGCGACGTGGATTTGACGGACGTGGGAACTACACGTTCGGGCTCAAGGAACAGCTGATTTTCCCCGAGATCACGTTCGACTCGGTCGATCAGATCCGTGGGATGGACATCACCTTCGTCACGACGGCGGAGACAGACGAGGAAGCGTTGGCGTTTCTCTCGTTGCTCGGAGTGCCGTTCGTGCGCGAAGCGAGCGAAGCTGCCTGATCAGGAAAGGACACGACACGTGGCCAAGAAGTGTTTGCGGGTCAAGGCAACACGTAAGCCGAAGTTCAAAGTTCGCGCCTACAACAGATGCCCTCGTTGCGGTCGCCCCCGGGCGTTTCTCCGCAAGTATGGAATGTGTCGCATCTGTTTCCGGGAGCTTGCGCTCAAGGGCGAGATTCCCGGCGTTGTAAAGGCCAGTTGGTAACCCGCACTGGATCGAGAAGGAAACGCACATGTCAATGACTGACCCGATCGCGGATATGTTGACCCGCGTCCGGAATGCGTGCCAGGCGGGTCACCGCACGGTAGACGTTCCCGCGTCGAATATCAAGCGCGAGATTGCACGCATTTTGTTGGAGCAGGGGTATCTCAACCGGGTATACGTTGTCGATGACAAGAAGCAGGGCATGCTTCGGCTGTACTTGCGGTATGATCGCGACGGTAACCCGATTATTCGCGGATTGCGTCGAGCGTCGACCCCGGGTCGGCGTCGGTATCGCGGCGCGCAGATGGTAGATCGTGTACTCAATGGGCTTGGCATCGCTATCATCACGACCTCAAAGGGCGTGATGACCGACGAAGAGTGCCGCAAGGTCGGCGTCGGTGGCGAAGTGCTTTGCCACGTCTGGTAGGAGGTAACGGCATATGTCGCGTATTGGACGAAAGCCCGTTCCCCTGCCAAAGGGGGTAACGGTCAACATTGATGGACGCGTCGTCAGCGCAAAAGGCCCGAAGGGCAACGTCGCCGTGACGCTTCCGGAAAACGTGACGGTTGAGAACGCAGGAGCTGAGTTGACAGTTGCACTGGAAGACGGTGCGATCCCCGGTGCATGGGGTCTCTCGCGGACACTCGTTTCGAATGCGGTGAACGGCGTCGCCGAAGGTTTCAAGCGGCGTCTGCTGATCGTCGGAGTCGGTTATCGCGCCGAAGCACAGGGCAGCAAGCTGACGCTTACCGTTGGCTACTCGCACCCGGTGGTTATCGAAGCGCCGTCGACGATCTCGTTTAGCGTCGAGCCGAACATCACCGTCAGCTTCAAAGGCAATAATCACCCAACGGTACCGGTCGTAGTGGAAGGCGCGGATAAGCAGCTCGTCGGTGACTACGCGGCGAAGATCCGCGCGGTTCGTCCGCCGGAGCCGTACTTGGGTAAAGGCATCCGCTATGAAGAAGAGCGGATCCGCACAGATAAGACGGGCAAGGCTGCGCGCTAATCTCGCGAGCCGATACCGCGTGCACTCCGTGTGAACGGAATCCGAGCACGGCTCGGTGCGCGCTGAGGACTGAACGAACATGAAAAGCAGGCGAGAATTGCGGCTGCAACGCTGGCGTCGCGCCAGACGGGTGCGTGGAACGACAGAACGCCCACGTCTCGTGGTCGATCGCGGGCTGAAGAGCATACAAGGCCATTTCGTCAACGACGACGAAGGTGTGGTCATTTGCGGCGCGAGCACGTTGGCGAAGAGCCTTGGCATCAAAGGTTCGAACATCGAAGCAGCGAAGGCGCTCGGCAAGGAACTCGCACGCCGCGCAAAGGAAAAGGGAATTACGAAAGTCGTATTCGACCGGAACGGGTACCCGTACCATGGGCGCGTAAAGGCTCTCGCCGATGGCGCACGTGAAGGTGGACTCGAATTCTGAGTCGCCCCAAGAGGGATCAGCATGGCGCGAAATAGTGGTAGAAGAGACGCAAGGAATACGGTACTCGACGACGTCGAACTGAGCGAGACGGTGGTGAAGATCAAGCCCGTCTCCAAGGTTACGAAGGGTGGACGCGATCGGCGGTTCAACGCTCTGGTCGTGGTCGGCGACGGCAAGGGTCGCGTCGGAGTCGGAATGGGTAAGGCGCGCGAGGTTGCCGAAGCGATTCGGAAAGGCACGCAGATTGCCCAGCGGAATATCCGGCGTGTGCCTGTTGGCAGCACGATTCCGCATGAGGTATGGGGACAGTGTGGCGCGGCGCGTGTGTTCTTGCGTCCGGCCAGTCCCGGTACAGGCGTGATCGCCGGAGCAGCCGTCCGCAGCGTAATCGAAGCGGCCGGAGTAAAGAACGTGCTGACGAAGTCGGTCGGTTCGACGAACGCCCACAACGTCGCCATGGCTACACTCGATGCGCTCGCAGAGCTGCGCACGTATCGCGAGGTGCTCGCGACGCGCCGAATCGAGGACGAGCGTAAGCCGGCCCGCACGCGTGCGGCATCGGACACGAGCGAGCCCGTCAGCGAGCCGGTCGCGCAGGAAGCGCCTGCCGCCGAAGAGGGAGCTGAGTCGTGAAGAAGATCGCGGTCACGTTATATCGGAGCCCAATCGGACGAACCGTCCATCAGAAGCGGATCGTAGAAGGTTTGGGCTTACGGAAGCTCAATCAGACGGTGATCCACGAAGATAAGCCGGGCATACGAGGAATGGTGGCCAAGGTGCCGCATCTCGTGCGCTTGGAAGAAGTGGAGTAAGCGAATCATGGCAGGAGAACAGGTAACACTCGCCGATCTGCAGCCGCCAAAGGGCGCAACGAAGGATCGTAAGCGTCGCGGACGCGGAACGGGCACGGGTAACGGCACGTTCGCTGGTCGTGGCTGTAAGGGTGCGCAAGCGCGGTCCGGATACAAGCGGCGCGTCTGGCACGAAGGTGGTCAGATGCCACTTCAGCGGCGGCTCCCCGAACGGGGATTCACCCGTATCAAGGCGGTTGTGGACCAGGTTGTGAACCTTCGCGACATCAACGATCGCACCGAAGGCGAACGCGTAGACGCCGAAACGATGCGTGCCGCGGGGTTGATTCGCTACATAGATATTCCGGTGAAGGTGCTCGCCGACGGCGAAATCACCCGTGCCGTCACGATTGTCGCCGACAAGTTCAGCCGCTCGGCTCGTGAGAAGATTGAAGCCGCCGGCGGAAAAGCCGAGGAGCCGACAGGTGCTTGATCGGTTTCGGAACATCTTCAACATTCCCGAACTGAGGAATCGCATCTTCTTCACGTTCGGGGTGCTCATTGTATACCGCATCGGTGGCGCGATCCCGACGCCGGGAGTTGACTCCCGTGCGTTGGCCGCAGCGTTCGCCGATCGTGGGCGTGATTTATTCGCCGTGTACGATTTGTTCGCTGGTGGAGCGTTCAAGCAAGCGACGATCTTCGCGCTCGGTATCATGCCGTACATCTCTGCGTCGATTATCTTCCAGCTTCTTGGTTCGGTCTGGGCGCCGATTCAGGCTCTCCAGAAAGAAGGTCAGGAAGGTCAGAAGAAGATCACGCAGTACACGCGGTACCTGACGGTACTCCTGTCGGCGGTTCAGGCGCTTGGTGTGAGCCAGTTTCTCGTTTCGAGCAACGCAGCGCTCGATCCCGGATTTGGCTTCCGTCTGATGGTGATGCTGACGATGACGACCGGTTCGGTGCTCATCATGTGGCTCGGCGAGCAGATCACCGAGCGGGGCATCGGAAACGGAATGAGCTTGCTCATCTTCATCGGTATCGTCGCGCGGTTCCCGACGGCAGTCATCGGGCAGCTCCGGCAGATGCTTGAGCCGGATGGCGGCGGTGTAATTCCGACGCTTGCACTCTTCGTGCTCATGGTGCTGACGAC
Organism: uncultured bacterium; assembly: GCA_964635955.1. Classification (GTDB taxonomy): domain Bacteria; phylum Latescibacterota; class MWCZ01; order MWCZ01; family MWCZ01; genus CAZWQW01. The sequence goes on from CAZWQW010000054.1 coordinate 9,522, forward strand.
GGCGCTGGTGGTCTTGATTACGCAGGGTACGCGACGCATTCCGGTGCGGTACGCGAGCCAGCGCGTGGTCGGTGGACGGGTGTATGGTGGTCAGAGCACGCACTTGCCGCTCAAAGTGAACGCGTCGGGCGTGATTCCGATCATCTTCGCGCAGTCGATTGTGCTGGTACCGGCGACGATCATGCAGTTTGCAGGGAATGCCGCAGCCGAGAGTTATGCGCTTCAGGTGGTGTTCGGATGGTTCCAGCCGACGTCGTTTGTCTACTGGACAATGTACTCGCTGCTGATTATCTTCTTTTCTTACTTTTACACCGCGATCATTTTCAATCCGGTCGATGTCGCCGACAATTTGAAGCGGAACAACGGCTTCATTCCGGGTGTCCGTCCGGGGCGTCGTACGGCTGAATATATCGACCGTGTACTGAACCGGATCACGTTGCCTGGCTCCGTCTATCTGGCCGCGATCGCAGCGTTTCCCTTTGTTGTCATTACGCTCTTCGAAAAGACCGTGCGTATGTCCGTCATGCCGGATTTCGCCGATTTCTTCGGTGGAACCGGTTTGCTCATTGTTGTCGGTGTGGCGCTTGATACACTGGATAAGGTCGAGTCGCACCTCTTGGTTCGTCACTACGACGGATTCATGAAGCGCGGCAAGATTCGCAGCAGACGGCGATAGTAAAGGGGGGTGCGCATGAGACTGATTCTGTTGGGTCCACCGGGCTCCGGAAAAGGGACACAGGGAGTTCGGCTCGCCGAGCGACTCGGCGTACCGCAGATCTCCACGGGAGATCTCTTCCGAAAGAATCTCGCAGAGAGCACCGAGCTCGGTCGAAAAGCGCAGGAGTACATGTCGAAGGGGCAGCTCGTCCCCGACAAATTGGTTCTCGACATGGTCGATGACCGGCTCAAGCAGGGAGATACGGCGAAGGGTTTTATCCTCGACGGTTTCCCACGGACGATTCCGCAGGCTGATGGCCTCGGAGAGATGCTCAAGGCGCACGGTACGAAGATTGATCACGTCGTACTTATCGACCTCGACGACGAAGAGATCGTTGGACGACTTTCTGCGCGGCGGACGTGCTCGAAGTGCGGTGCGATCTATCATCTGATCGCTTCACCGCCGAAGAAAGAAAACGTCTGCGACAAGTGCGGCTCGGTGGGAACGCTTGAGCAGCGCGAAGATGATGTGCCGGAGACGATTCGGAAGCGGTTGGTAGTGTACCACGATCAAACGCAACCGCTCGTCGATTACTACAGCAAGGCGGGCCTTCTGCGCACGGTTGACGGTGCACAGTCGCCGGCGAAGGTAGCGCAGGATATCGTTCGCGCAGTAAACGCGTAGCAGATTTACCAAGCCCACGAAACGTGGAAGAGAGATAGTGCCTAAAGAAGACGCCATAGAAGTCGAAGGAACCGTGACGCAAGCGCTGCCCAACGCGCGATTCCGTGTTGAGCTGGAGAGCGGGCACGAGGTGCTCGCACACATCTCCGGCAAGATGCGAATTCACTTTATCACGATCAAGCCGGGCGACAAGGTGAAGATTGAGCTTTCACCGTATGATTTGACCCGTGGGCGTATCGTGTATCGTCATCGCTGAGACCATCGGGCGTTCAGGGCGATTACGCCGTCATTCGCGGAAGTCCCGGACGGGAGAGAATAGAAATGAAAGTGCGCTCATCGGTGAAGAAAATGTGCTCATACTGTAAGATCATCCGGCGCCGTGGCGTCGTGCGCGTGATCTGCAGCGCGAATCCGACGCACAAGCAGCGTCAGGGCTGACTTAAGGAAGTCTCGCGTTTCGATTGGCGTATTCGTCAATCGCGCGATGAGGAATCGAGTTCACAGAGGAGTAAATAGTATGGCGCGTATTGCCGGAGTGGATCTCCCGCGCGAGAAACCGGCGCGTTCAGCGTTGACGTACATCTTCGGTATCGGAGAATCGCGTGCGCTTCAGATTCTCGACGCGACAAGCATCGATCCGCAGAAGCGCATGGGCGAGATGACCGACGACGAGATCAATCGCCTTCGTGCGACGATCGAGAGCAGTTTCCGTGTCGAAGGTGAGTTGCGGACGGAAATCGAGATGAATATCCGCCGTCTGCAGGATATCGGTTGCTACCGCGGCATCCGTCATCGGCGGCACCTGCCGGTTCGCGGTCAGCGTACGCATACCAACGCTCGGACTCGGAAGGGTCCGCGTCGTCAGGTTGCTGGTGCGCGGAAGAAGGGCAAGAAGTAATATCGCGGATCTGTTTGGGTTCGTGACGTTTGAACGAATAGGACATCGGAGAACAACGCATGGCATCACCGCAAGCAGGACGCGGTCGCGGTCGCGGACGGCGGACGCAGAAAAAGACGGTCGAAGCGACCGGCGTTGCGCACGTCAAAGCGACATTCAACAATACGATCATCACGCTGGCCGATAAGGACGGTAATGTGATCTCGTGGGCAACGGCTGGTAAGGCTGGCTTCAAGGGATCGCGCAAAAGCACCCCGTTCGCAGCTCAGACGGCGGCACAATCGGCCGCACGCGAGGCGATGGAAATGGGACTTCGCCGCGTTGAGGTCTGGGTCAAAGGTCCGGGTGTCGGCCGTGAAGCAGCGGTGCGCGCGCTTCAGGCGGCTGGTCTCGAAATCACGGCGATTCGTGACGTGACGCCGATTCCGCATAACGGAACGCGTCCGCCGAAGCGTCGTCGCGTTTGATTTCGCGGATATCGACGATTGTTTTCACCGCGGGATGACCGCGGTCGGCGGAAACTTGATCCGCCATGCACCGTGTCGCTGAGAGCGGCACGTGGGAGATGGGGTTTCATGGCTCGACATACTGGTTCAGTGTGCAAACTTTGCCGTCGCGAGGGCACGAAACTTTTCCTGAAGGGCGAGCGCTGCCTTTCGGAAAAGTGCGCTCTCGACCGGCGTAACTTCCCACCCGGACAGCACGGCCAAGGTCGTCAGAGCAAGATGCAGGAATACGGCCGGCAGCTTCGCGAGAAGCAGAAGGCGCGTCGGACCTATGGCATTCTTGAGCGCCAGTTCCGTCGGTATTACGAATCGGCGTCTCGTATGCCGGGCGTCACCGGTGAGAACATCCTGAAGATGCTCGAATCGCGGCTGGACAACATCGTATACCGTCTCGGATTCGCCGGTTCGCGTTCCGGTGCGCGCCAGCTCGTTCGTCATCGGCACATCGAGGTGAATGGTACGGTGGTAAACATCCCGTCGTATGCGGTCAAACCGGGTGACGTAGTTGCCGTTCGCGAGTCGAGTCGGAACCTGGAGATGATTCACGAATCGCTTCGTCACCTCGGGCGTTCGCGTGAAATGACGTGGCTTGATCTCGACAAATCGAAGCTCTCTGGCCGGATGATCGCTGAACCGTCTCGTGAAGACATTCAGATCCCGCTCGAAGAGCATCTGATCGTCGAGTTGTACTCCAAGTAACCCCTCAGCGGCGTGGCGAAAACGTTTCGCCGCGCCGTTCGGTCGGGAGTGTCCCGGCCGTGCGTAACGCGGAATAGGTGAATGGTCCGCGCAACGAGCGACCACCGATTACCGTCGGGGGCGTAACGTTTCCTCTGATGGGGGGTAGAAGCGACAATGTTGAAGACAGAAACGACAGAACAGCCCACATTTGTCATGCCGGAAGGTCTCGTATGTGACGAGAAGACGCTCAGCGGGACGTACGGCAAGTTCACGCTCCAGCCGCTCGAGCGCGGATTCGGCACGACGATTGGTAACAGTCTTCGCCGGACGCTGCTCAGTTCGTTAGAAGGCGCGGCAATCGAAGCGGTACGTATCGACGGCGTGCAACATGAGTTCAGCACTGTCGATGGCGTCGTAGAAGACGTACCCGAGATCATTCTGAACCTCAAAGAGGTGCGTCTTCGGTATCACGGGACTGCACCGAAAACAGTATCCGTCAGCTTCGATAAGGCGGGTGCGGTTACCGCGGCCGACCTCGCGGTTGACAGCGATATCGAGATCATCAACGGCGACCACGTCATAGCGAACATCGACAAGGGTGGCAGGCTTTCGATGGAGCTCACGGTCGGTTCGGGTCGCGGTTTCCGACTTGCCGACGATGTTGCTACGGAAGAGTTGCCCATCGGAACGATCATCATCGACGCGATCTATTCGCCGATTCGTAAAGTGAACTTCGAGGTGAGCAACGCGCGTGTCGGTCAACGAACCGACTACGATCGTGTTGACATCGAAGTCTGGACGGACGGTGCGCTATCCCCGAAGGCGGCGCTCGCACAATCCGCACGCTTACTCCGGAATCATCTCCAGCTTTTCCTCGAAGAAGGGGAGGGGCAGGATGAGGATATGTTCGAGCGTGAAGAGGGAGTGAAGAGTGTTCTCGACACCAAAGTCGAGGAGCTTGATCTCTCCATGCGGTCGATAAATTGCCTGCGTGCCGCGGGTATCATGAAGGTCGAAGAGCTTGTGGTCAAGTCCGAGAGCGATATGCTGAAGTATCGGAACTTCGGTCGCAAGTCGCTGATCGAGCTCGCAGAGAAGCTTGAAGAACACGGCCTTCGCTTTGGCATGACGGAAGAAGAAGTAGAGGCTGTGCGGACGCAGAATGCACCCGCCGCCGAACCTACCGACGAGAAGGAAGACGAGCAATGAGGCACCGCGTAAAAGGTCGTCGCCTTGGACGGACCACATCACACCGGAAGGCGATGCTCGCCAACCTTGCGACGTCGCTGATTGAACACGGCGGAATCAACACTACCGACGCGAAGGCGAAAGAGCTTCGTCCGTTCGCGGAAAAGCTCGTGACGTTGGCGAAGCGCGGTGATCTCACCGCACGACGTCGCGCTATTCAGCTCATTCGTGATAAGCGCGCAGTAAAACGTTTATTCGACGATTGGGCGCCGCGGTTCCAGACACGTACCGTCGATGGCGCTGAGCAGGAATGGAACGGCGGATATGTCCGCATCCTGAAGCTTGGTCGTCGTAAGGGCGATGCTGCGGAAATATCGATGATCGAATTCGTTACCGGTGACGCGGTCGCGTCGGAGAAGCAGAGTCCGGCACCCGCGGTCGAAGAGAAACCGAGCGAAAAGACCGAAGAGAAGAACGAGGGCGGCGAATAGGCCGACCCTCCTCCAAGCCGTCGGACTTGACAACGTTTGACGGATTATGAAATTGAGCGGAGCGGAATCGGCGGTGGCTGATACCGTTCCGCTTTTTTCGTATCGATGATTGATTCACGCATCTGGCAGAGTAGGCGAAACACGTAATATGGCCGGGCGAACTCGACAGAAACTCGAACGCGGCGTGCTCGTGAGCGGCGTTGTCGACCGACTGCACACGGACGGACGCGGCGTCATGACCGCGTTGAACGGCGCGGGTGACGAGAGAGAGGTTCTGGTTCGCGGCGCGTGGCCCGGTGATGAGATCGATGCTCAGATCCGCACGAGACGTAAAGGTCGGTTTGAGGCGGAAACAGTCGCTGTTATTCGAACGCAGGCGACGCGACGTCGTCCGCCGTGTCTGCATGTGGGTGAATGCGGCGGATGTCGGTGGCAACACTGGGAACATACCGCCCAACTCGAACAGAAGCGTAGACTCGTCGAGCATGCATTCGCCGACGAGATGCCGGGGCGAGAGCCGGAGATCCGAGATACACTCCGCGTCAGTGACGAGTTCGCGTACCGGAATAAGATGGAATTCACGTTCGGACGCGTGAAGTTCGGTCCGGATGCCGGTCAGTTGGTGCTTGGGCTTCACCGGTCGGGTCGGTTCGACTGGGTATTCGATGTTGCGTATTGCCATCTCGCGAGCGATATGGTCAATAGAGTCGTATGGTGGGTGCGCGATTGGGCGATTCGGCATAGACTCACGCCGTACGATCAGCGCCGTCACGACGGGCTCTTACGGCACCTCGTCGTACGCGAAGCATATGCAACCGGTGAGGTGATGGCGAATCTCGTTGCCGCACGCGATGATTTCGCGGCGCTTGACGATTTCGCAAGCGGTTTGACTGAAGCCGTGCCGAGCGTTGTGAGCGTGCTGGTGAGCGTGAATACTCGGCGTGGCGATACGGCGATTGCAGAACAAACGCGTGTGCTTGCTGGGAAGGCGACTATCACCGAGCGTGTGGGCGATATCGAGATCGAAGTGTCGCCGGAGTCGTTTGTACAGACGAATACGGTCGGAGCGGCGCACCTCTATGATCTTGCAGCGGAGCGTGCCGAGTTGATTGGTACTGAACGTGTACTCGACCTCTACTGTGGGACGGGTCTCATCGGTCTATGGGTGCGGAATCAGGCGAGCGAGGTGGTCGGCGTGGAAAGTGTTCCCGAAGCTATCGCTGACGCGGAACGGTTACGCGAACGACTTGGTGCGGAGTCCGTACGATTTGTCACGGGACTCGCCGAGGACGTGTTGCCGCAATGGAAAGCCTCGGGAGAGCGATTCGACGTGGCGTTTGTCGATCCGCCGCGTATGGGAATGCATCCGAAAGCGCTCGCCGCATTGGCCGAACTCGCGCCGTCTCGTATTGTTTACGTTTCCTGCAATCCGCGCTCACTTGCTCGAGACGTAACGGCACTTTCTGCCGTGGGATACGGTCCGAGCGCTGTTCAGCCGGTAGATATGTTTCCTCAGACAGCGCATGTCGAGTGTGTGACAGCGCTCGATCGTGCGTGATGGTCCGCTCGAACAGGCGAAAAGGAGACATCATGCGGACGGTAACGGAACCGACGAAACAGATTCCCGTCATCGCCGAGGTCGATGTTGTCGTTGCGGGCGCCGGAGTCAGCGCGGTGTTTGCCGGTATCGCGGCGGCGAGAGCGGGCGCGCGTACAATGGTGATCGATAGATTCGGTAGCGTCGGTGGAAATATCGGTCCGGGCATGATTGTCAACGGTGGTATGCTTCCCGGGTCGCCCCATCCGGATGTCGGGCACGAGCGCACCGTATACCCGGGCTCGTATGGCATTGCGCGGGAATTCATTCATCGCTACGCCGAACTCGGTGGTGGCGGTTTACAGCCGTACCAGAGTGGCGCAACCGACCGTGCTGGTGACGCGAGTATCGCTTCGTATCTTGCGCAGCGGATGCTTGAGGAAGCGGGAGTCACTCTGCTTCTGTCGACAACGGTTGCCGATCCCGTAATGGAAAGCAATCGAGTACGCGGTGTTTTTGTCGAGAACAAATCAGGCCGCGGGGCGGTGCTTGCACGTGTGGTCGTGGATGGGACTGGCGAAGCGGATGTCGCGAAACGAGCCGGCGCGCCGATGCTCTACCCGAAAGCCGAATATCACGAGGTCGACGGTCATTCGCCGACTGGTGCAGGGATCTTCTTTTTGGTCGGAGGAGTTGACTGGGATCGATATCAGTGCGCGATGAACGATACGCCGCCGGACAGTGATGACTATCGTTGGGCCGTGGAAACATTGGGGGAAGGCGGCGCATCGAGAGCGCGGGCCGTTCTGGCACCATTGCGGGCCGCGTACGAGTCCGGAGAGTATCGTCTCGGACGCACGGTGACGCTCGACGGCGCCGAAATCTGCATCACTGCCTCCTACTCCGGTCCAATACGTAACAGTGATACGGTACAGGGTCGTGGCGCGCCGGATCGGACGCGAAAAGAGCTCGATGTTGGTAACGCCGAACATGTCAGTATACTCGAAGCGGCGACACGAGCGGAAATTTTCGAAATGTGGCATTTCTGGAAACGCCACGCGCCGGGTTTCGAGAACTCTTCGCTCTTGTGTATTGCACCGTTCTACGGCGTGCGCGGCGGTCCATGCATCGAGGGCGATTACACGCTTACCATGGACGATTGTCGTGCGGGAAGACTGTTCGACGATGTTATCTACCGGTACGGTGAGTTCCGTGCGTTACGCTGGACCGCGGAAAACGGCGGTGTCAAATGGGTTGATGTCCCGTACCGAGTAATGCTGCCCAAAACAATCGACGGATTGCTTTGCACCGGGCGAAGCGCCTCCGGGAAACCGGATACACTTTTGCGAAATCGTTGGGCGGTTAAAATCATGGGTGAAGCATGCGGTCGAGCGGCGGCACTTGCTGCTGAACAGAATATTATGCCCCGCGAAATCGATATCAAGCAGTTACAGACACGTTTACTCGATGCCGGTTTCCACCTTGGTGATCGTCATCGACTACGTGAATTGGATCTTATCTAAAGTGAGATCATCACGAACACATGGAAATGGAGTGAGGGCATCGATGAGCGAACCGAAGTTGGAGTATCTGAACGGGTTATCACGTACCCATCGGTGCGGAGATCTGCGGATTGAGGATGTCGGCACCGAGGTCGTCCTCATGGGGTGGGTACTGAGCGCCCGCGATCACGGGGGTGTCATCTTCGTCGACCTACGTGACCGCGGTGGTCTGACTCAGGTGGTATTTGACCCGCGCGAGAGCGCCGAGGTGCATGCTGCCGCCGAGCGACTTCGGTCGGAATACGTCATCGCGGTGAAGGGGCGCGTACGTCCTCGCATGGAAGGCATGGCGAATCCGAAGCTCGAGACCGGCGAGATTGAGGTGATCTGCAGCGAACTGCGCGTCCTCAACGTCGCTGAACCGCCTCCGATTCCGATCGAAGGCGCACCGGCAAACGAAGATGCGCGTTTAAAATATCGCTACGTGGATCTGCGCCGGGCGGATATGCAGCGTAATCTCAGACTCCGCAGTATCGCGTATCAGGCAACGCGCAGCTACCTCCATCAAGAAGGTTTTATGGAGGTTGAGACGCCGTTCCTCGTTCGCAGTACGCCCGAAGGTGCACGTGACTTTATTGTACCGAGCCGTATCTCTCCTGGGAAGTTCTTCGCGCTACCGCAGTCGCCGCAGATTTATAAGCAACTGCTCATGGTGAGCGGTTTCGATCGCTATTTCCAGATTGTGAAGGTGTTCCGCGACGAAGATCTCCGCGCCGATCGCCAGCCAGAGTTCACTCAGATCGATCTCGA
>CAZWQW010000055.1:0-18439 GCA_964635955.1 uncultured bacterium
CCCATCCCCATCGCACGTGCGCCGACGCCGACGAACCCACTCGGCACCAGTTCACCCACGCCGCGGTTGATCGCGAGAACGTTCAGGAGCTCGGGAGTCCGACTCGATTGAGCGTTAGCGGTTACCGCGAAAAATAACGCAGCAATACCAACGCTCATTCGAAGAAACCGCTTCATACCGTCACCTTCCGATGCATCAGGACTTAGCGCCGACGCGGCTCGGCACCGCTTGGCGTGCTTCCCCGTCCACCGTCGCTCGAATCGTCATCGTCGTTGGATTGCGTACTTTGTTTGCTGGCAGATCCAGACGAACTCGTTGATGGCGGTGGAGGTGACTGCGATGGGGGCGAGTTTCGCTGCACCGGCGTCACACTCGTCGGAGTAGCACCGCGACCAGCATCGGAGCTTGTGGATACGCCCTTCGAATCGGAATCGGTTGTACCTTGCCCGGCGCGAGCCGCCGACTGATCACCGTTCGTAGCAACCGGCTGAAGCGGTCGTGAGAAGCTCATCGGACCAGAACCCGGACCGAGTAGTGGGATATACTCGTCTCGCAGTTCCTGTACCTGCGCGTTGTCAGGCAACGCACCACGTCCCGGTCCCGGCTCGCTACCACTTGGATCACCCGGTGTAGGATGGTAGCGCGGACCTTTGTACCGACCCCACCACGGGCTGTAGTAATAGCTCGCCCATCGATCGTAGTAGTAGGGATCGTAATAACGCGTGCCGAGAAAAAGGTGATCGTAGCGGTACGCATAGTAACCGGACAAACTGTGACGATGGCTCGGTGCAAGCCAATACGCGCGATGGTGGTATGACCAGAGCTCTGAACCTGAATGGCATCCTGCGCAATTGTCGGGCGCGATCATTTCGCAGGAGTCCGTCACGTACTGGTCCGGCGATGTAGTCGGATGCGTCATCACCGTATAACAGCCAGACAACGCCATCGCCATGCCGATCACGGCAGCGATTGGTATCACCCGGTGGGTGCGTTTCTTTGTCATGACCACACCTCCAGTCCGGAGTCGAACGCCGATGTATCTCAAAAACGCTCTCAGCGACTCACGCGCAAATCAGTCTACTCATTGAACGGCACGGCGCGATACACGGTTCCTTTGGTATTGCTGTTGACACCACCCTAACACCGGATATCGACAACCGTAACTCCCGTTCCGCCTTCATGGAGCTCGCCGAGCTGGAACTTCGCCGAACGCGGGTCGGTCGCGAGCTGTTCCGCAAATCGTTTACGCAACACACCGGTTCCCTTGCCATGGATGATACGCACCCGCGGATACCGTGCAAGCACAGCGTCGTCAAGATACCGGTCGACTGCATCCCAAGCCTCATCAAACGTCATCCCACGTACGTCGATCTCTGATTTAAACGTATCTGGCACACTCGTTTGTATCGTGACTCCGCCACGCCCCGTCGAAGATAGCTTTGCTCGCTTCGCCGCTCCTTCGACGCGCTCGATCTGTTCGACCGGCACCTCCATACGCGCGTTGTCGGTCTGTATCGCGCCTCGGTTCCTGTCGAGCGCGACAAGTTCGCCTTTCAAGCCGAGGTGGCTTACCCGCACGTAATCACCGATCTCGAGCGGTTCGGCGGGTTTTTCGCGCTTCGGGCGACTTCGAGCGATATGCTCACGAGTTTTCGCAAGAGATTCTTGAATATCGTGACGAGCCTGCTTCACCGCATCGCGTGATGCGTTCGTCTCGCGTAACTCGGCGACGGTCCGCTCTACAAGCGAGCGCGCTTCGCCGAGTATCTTCTCCGCTTCCTCGCGCGCCTCACGCACTGCGCGTTTGCGGTCGGCGTTCACTTTCGCGAAGAGTTTTGCGTATTCCTCTTCACGTTCGCCAAGTTCCCGTTCGCGCCGTTCGAGACTCCACTCAGCTTCACGCGCATTTTCGAGCCGTGTCGTCAGTTCCGCGATGAGTTCCTCAGTCCGAACAACGGTGTCGCCAAGATCCTTCTCCGCCTCCGCGATAAGCTCAGGCGAGAGCCCCACTCGTCGACTGATCTCCAGAGCGTAGCTCGAACCCGGTATACCGATATGCAACCGGAACGTCGGTCCGAGTGTCTCGCGATCGAACTCCATCGACGCATTGACCGCCAGCGGGTGCTCGTGTGCGAATTCTTTCAGTGCGCCGAGATGCGTCGTCGCGAAGACAAGTGCACCGCGGTCCGCCCAATGCTTCAACAACGCACGAGAAAGAGCGGCCCCTTGCTCGGGATCGGTCGCCGAGCCAAGCTCATCGACGAGTACGAGTGTGTCTGCGTCAGCGTTATCGGATATCTTCGCCATGTTTCGCATACGACTGCTGAACGTGGACAAATCCTGCTCGATCGACTGTTCATCGCCGATCTCAGCGAACATCGCGCGAAACACCGGCAGAACGGTGAGATGGTTCGCGGGTATAAGGAATCCCGCTTGTGCCATCGCACACGCGAGCCCTATCGTCTTTAACGCAACGGTCTTTCCTCCGGCATTGGGACCGCTGACAATCACCAATCGCATATCGTCGCGAAGCCGCGCAGTCACCGGCACGGCACCGTCACCGGATTCCTGCCGCAATCGTATGTCGAGTAATGGATGCCGCATCTCCACGAGCTCGAACGTCTTTCCTTCGCCCATGCGTGGCGCAACGCCGTTTACACGGTCTGCAAACGCCGCGATGGCATACAGCCGGTCGAGCTCGGTGACAACCGTTATGTTTGCTTCGAGTCGCGGCACGTATTCACGGATAGTGCTGGTGATCTCTTCGAGAATGCGCTCAACTTCCTGTCGCTCTTCCAATTCGAGACTACGGATGTGATTTGCCTGCTCTACTGCTTCTATCGGTTCAACGAACAACGTCTGACCACTCGCCGACTGATCGTGAACGATACCCGGAACCGAGCCTTTCTGCGTCGCACGGATCGGTATCACCAAACGGCCGTCACGCACTGACACGATCCGATCGCCGACAATATCATCTCCAAGCCGATTGACGAGTCGGTCCAATCCCGCACGAAGCGACTGCCGATCCTGATCGAGGTCACGTCGGATCCGAGCGAGTTTCGCGCTTGCCGAATCCTTCACGAAGCCACCCGGATCGATCACACGGTCTACGTCCGACGCAAGCTCGGTGGTGTCGGCGATGGCGCTGGCAATCCCCCAGACAGCTGGATACTTCTCTTTCCGCGACGAGAAGTGACTCCGCAATCGGCCAAGTGCTCGAACAGTATCGGCGATGTTGAGTAGCGCCGACGGGTCCAATCGCGCACCATATCGCCCCGCGATACCAATTGCGTCGCGAATATCTCGCACGCCACCCATCGGCACCGGATCGCCCCAACGCACCGCGGCAGCCATTTCATCGGCAAGAGCGAGGTTTCGGCGAATCACGTCGACATCAATTGACGGCACGGACGCCTCGATGGCTTCACGACCGTAAACTGAAGTCGCTCCATCGGCTATCAGTCGGCGGACTTTCGGAAACTCGAGGACGCTGAGTGTATGCTGATCGATCATTGGTAGAAAACTCGGTAGAGTTCTGTTCGGCGGGAAAGTTGTCAGATTTGCACGGAATCCCGCACACGACTGTTGATAATTTCGTTCGGAAGCTCTTCAAGGTATTGCTTGAACACGTCGATAAAGTTCGCAAGCGGCTCGGAAAGGTACGGTTCCAATGCGTCGATCACAGCGCCGGTGACTCCCATAGACGCCTGCACGACCTTCGCATCCATGTACGACACTTTCCATTCCGCGGATAACGGAAGTACCGCGAGCACGATCGCCAATAGTGCAACGAGTATGAATCCCTTGAGCGCACCCACGACTGCGCCGCCAATTCCGTTCAACGCACCCAAAAAGGGTACACTGACGAGACGATTGAGAAGTCGTCCGAGAAGACTCACGCCAACAGTGACAAGCAGCACGATAATGATAAACGCCACACCAAAGCGCACCGCTGCGGGAACTTCCTCGCTAATGATACCGGCGAAAGCCGACGCGTATCTTCCACCGACCCAGATCGCGAAGATGAACCCCGCAATCCCAATCAGCGCGGCGATGAGCCCTTGCCGCCTCCCGTTGAGTGCCATTATACCGATGATACACAACGCAATCGCGTCGATTACCCACAGACCCGCGCCGGCTGTCTCCATGGATTCACCCCCGCCCGTTCTGATTCGACCCGAAACAAAGCAGCCGCCCTACCGCAAGGCAGGCGCGGCTACTCGGTATATCTCCGCAGCACTGAATCAAGCGTAGTTCCACACTACACTCTCACGTTGCGCCGAGTTTTTCTCTGACACGTTTGCCGACAACAGCACCGTCGGTCCGTCCCTTTACCTTCGGCATGACAATACCCATGACCCGCCCCATGTCCTTCGAGCCGGATGCACCAGTCGCCGCGATCGCTTCGTCGATGATACGGTCGAGTTCCGCCTCGCTCAACTGCTCAGGCAGATACTCCTCAATGATCTTCAACTCAGCTTGCTCACGCTCAACCAGATCAGGTCGGTTGCCTCGTTCATATTGCGTGATGGACTCACGCCGCATCTTTGCCGCTTTGACGAGCACGGCTTCAGCTACTTCGTCCGACCACGCATCACCGGCACTCAGCTTTTCATACTGGAACTGAGACCGAAGCTGTCGTATGGTTCCGAGGCGCACCTTGTCACCCGACTTCAATGCCGCAGTCATATCGGCTTGAAGACGAGACTCCAACGATGTCATTATCAGCGTACCCGCGTCTTATCGACCTTCGTCGATGAGCTGCTGCTTACGCATCTTCCGACGCGCAGCATTCTGCTGGCGCTTACGGCGTTCACTCGGCTTTTCGTAGTGCTGATTCTTCTTCATATCCGACATGATGCCGGCCTTTTCACAGGCCTTCTTGAAGCGCTTCAGCGCTTTCTCGAATGGTTCTTTTTCACGTACGATAACACCTGGCATTCGCGTTCAACCTCCCTTCGCCGGAAAGAGTCCCACCCCTTCGGCACCAACGGCCGCGCCGGATGCCAAAGAGACACGCGCCGTATCGCGAGTATGAGTCCTCGCGTACATGTTACGGCTAACCTTATAGTATACGGAAAGCCGCGACGTCCGCCAACTGTTTTCCGTTGGACATCGCGGCTCATTTGCTATTGACAGGAATCGCGGCGCAAACTCGTCGTCCGTGCTCCCCGTGTGTATGTCAGATCAGTGCCCACTCATCTCATCAAGACGACATCGGAACTTTTGCGACAAATCTCTCAATGACCGTCGCACACCGGCGATCCATCTCCGCAATACTGGTCGATGAGAACATGCGCGAGCTCGTGGAACTGTTCGTGAGTACCATCACCCATGACGTTCTCCTCGAAAGCGTCGCACTCCTTGGCAATTGATTCCATCTCCGACGCACCTAACTGACGGATCGCCATCGGGTAGAGGATCGAATCCTCTTTGAGAATATGCGAACGGAGAAGCGGACTGTATTTCCGCGCGTTGTCAACGAATTTCGCCCGTAACTCCGGTGTCCATTCCGTCTGTTCACCAACCTCGCCAATCGCCTTTCCATGCTGACGTCCCATCGTATGCTCATGGTACATCACGGCAAGCGGACCAGCCTCCTTGGAGAATCCTGACGCCGCCATCCGTTCGAAGAGGATATTCTCTTCCTTTCCATGGTGGCATCGGTCCGCAAACTCACGGAAAAATCCTGCAAACGAAGATACATCCGCGATCGGCACGTCCTCACCTGCCTCAACTTTCTCCGTATACCGATCGAGCGCGTTCATCACCTTCTCGATGACTCGATGCTCGTGCATCAGCATTTCAATAGCGCGCATGGTAACATCCTTTCTTCATGATGTTATGAACTTATAGCGCAAAAAAACGCCCGACGATCCACACCTCAGGTGGGGACGCTTTTTTCACGCAGATCGGCAATGGTCGTATTCTCAAGAAAGTCGAACATCGCATCCGCAGCCGGTTTCCACCGGTGATGAATCCGACACGGATGCTCATCGGAACACCGACCGTTGCCCAAAACACACCGACGGAACTGACCCGTATGCTGAAACATGTCGACAATATCGATTACACGAACTGACGCCGGATCGCACGCAAAGCGGTACCCACCGTGCTTCCCACGCTCTGCCGTGAGTATCCCCGTAGTCCCAAGCATGTGCATCAGCTTCGATAAATAATTCGCCGGTATCTTCGTCGCGGCTTGGATTTCACGCGCGAGAATCGGCTCTTCCTGACGATGCTCCATCATGTACGCCAACGCTTGAAGTGCGTAGAGTGGCGTCTGCGATAGCATACCGGCCTCCATATCTTCACTTACTTATGAAGTTACTCGGGCGATGCGGTTCCGTCAAGACCTTCTCATCGAAACTGTTGACGAACCGATTCGTGGTGCTATCTTCATTCCTGCGTCACGTTCGGACCACATCACGGGAGATATGCGTGATTGACTCCGAACTGGTCTCCGCTCGTGAGAACGCCGGATCGTTGGGGAGAGGGTCAGCGAGCGGCTTATCCGATATACAGATCATCCGCGTCTGAGATTTCGAGATAGAGAATCGTAGAGCAAACGGTACGGTCGCGACGGTACTTCTCAGCGACGTACCGAAGTGTTATGTTCATACAACGGACTTAGTGTCCTTATGACACTTACACGAAACGATACCGCGATGATTCCCACAGAAGGAGACTATACGATGGTAGGTCAGGCTCCCGATTACGGGCTTGAGAACCACGGTTTCTTCAACCTTGGCACGGTGCACTGGAATCTTTCGACGTCGAGGCTGTACGAAGAAGCCATTCGCCGTCGTGAAGGCCAACTCGCTCATCTCGGACCGTTGGTTGTTCGCACCGGTCACCACACCGGTCGCTCGCCGAATGATAAGTTCATCGTTCGCGAGTCGACGACACAGGACAAGATCTGGTGGAGCAAGGTCAACCAGGAGTTCGACGAGCAGCGGTGGGAGAATATGTACCGCCGTCTGATCGCTTACATGCAGGGACGCGACTGCTTCGTGCAGGACTGCTTAGTCGGTGCGGATCCCAATTACGAATTACCCATTCGGATCATCACCGAGGACGCATGGCAAAGCATGTTCGCACGCAACATGTTCGTGCAGATTCACGACCGCGAGAAGTTGCGCGCGCATAAGCCCGAATTCACCGTAATCGCGATCCCGCGTTTCCACGCGATTCCGGAAATCGACGGCACGCGTTCGGAAGTGTTCGTAATCGTCAACTTCGCGACTCGCACTGTTCTCATCGGTGGAACAGCATACGCTGGCGAGATAAAGAAGTCGGTATTTACGTTCATGAACTACCTCCTACCGCAGCAGGAAGTGCTCTCGATGCACTGCTCGGCGAATATGGGTGAAAAGGGCGACACCGCGCTCTTCTTCGGATTATCAGGTACGGGCAAGACGACGCTTTCCGCTGACAAGGACCGTCGACTGATCGGTGACGACGAGCATGGCTGGAGCGACGACGGGATCTTCAACTTCGAAGGCGGTTGCTACGCAAAGATGATCCGCCTGTCAGCCGAAGCAGAGCCGCAGATTTACTCGACGACGCGGCGTTTCGGAACGCTTCTTGAAAACGTCATGATGGACGCGGACAGCCGCCGTCTTAACCTCGACGACGACAGTCTAACCGAGAATACCCGTGGCGCGTACCCGCTCCGCCATATTGAAGGCGCAGTTATTCCGAGCAACGGTCCGCATCCGGACAATATCCTCATGCTGACCGCTGACGCGTTCGGTGTTCTTCCTCCGATCGCGAAGCTCACGCCGGCGCAGGCGAAGTACTACTTCCTCCTCGGCTATACTGCGAAGGTTGCCGGTACCGAGAAAGGAATCACCGAGCCTCAGGCGACGTTCAGCGCGTGCTTCGGCGCACCGTTCCTCGCGCTTCCACCAGCCGTATATGCGCAGCTCCTGGGCAAGCGAATTCGCGAGCATAAAGCACATTGCTGGCTCGTGAATACCGGCTGGAGCGGCGGTCCGTACGGAATTGGCGAGCGGATGAAGATTCAACTCACGCGTACGTTGATTCGTGCAGCGCTTTCCGGTGAGCTCGCCGATGTGGAAACGAAGGAAGATCCGATCTTCGGACTGCACATCCCCGTCTCGTGTGAAGGCGTATCCGAATCCGTGCTCTTCCCACGGAACTCGTGGGAAGACAAGGATGCGTATGATGTGCAGGCAAAGGATCTCGCTGCCCGCTTCGCAACGAACTTCAAACAGTATGAAGAGAGTGTTGAAGAAGACGTTCGGAAGGCTGGACCAAAGGTTTCGTAGTCCGATCGACCGACGGTAAAGCAACGGGCTGACATCACAGCGTGATGTCGGCCCGTATTTTTTGCATCTGGTCGGATTTAGTCAATACGATTGGAATGCGAAACGGTGCGAAAGCCCAACGCGAGTGTCTGGTTCACCAAACGGAACGTTGAGATCCCGGGAAAGTTCGACACGCGTTCGCGGGCTGACAGCCCACTCGAGCACAACCTGATGCCGCGCTCCGAGCGTCGGAGATGACAGGCTTGTGAGTTCGAGTTGTCCGTGGTATGAAAGGAGCAATCCGCCCCAAAGATACTCTCCGAACGTCCAGTTCGTCCCTTGTAGGTAAGCAAGGTACGCCTGCTCCGCGGCCATCCCGTCAAGCTCAAACTCGCGATTCAGCAGGTTGAACAGAATCGATGGACGCACATCGATGACATCGAGTCGTGTAAAGCGGCGCATCTGCCGACTGAACGGAAGAAAGAGCGATCGCCACGCTTGTTGCTCGCTCCTGCGCACAATCGTTCGGTACCCTGCGCTCGCCAGTTCGCGCGGATCGAATCCGGTGCGCTCGCCATTACTGTCAAACGCCCCCTCCCGCCACGGATCATTGTAGTAACCGAGCATTTCCAAGATTGCGAGCTGACGCTCCTGCCCACTCAAGCCGCCGCGGATATCGTCGGTGTCAAGCTCAACGGTAAGCTCTCCAAGTCGTCCCCCTTCTCGGACCACTCCAGTACTCGGATCGACGCTGACCAATCGGGCATAGATACGCTGAAACTCCCTCCCGCGCGGTGTGTCGTCTCCCGGAGTCGGGAGAATATCCGCGCCGGACGACACCTCCACCGTCGCCACTCCACGTCCGCGTATCACCGGCTCCGAGTCCAGTCGACTGTCCCAATCGAAAACCAACGGACCGTCCTGACTGAATTCGATATCGAGTACGGATAAGCGAGCTTGCTCGCTGATGAGATTTTCCGAAATGACGGTAAGACTCTTGTCTCCGTAGGATCCACGAATCTTAATGCGACCACCTTCTGCGAGTCTCGCCTCGATTTCCGCAGCCATCGAACCGAGCAACTCGATCGGATTCCGGAGAAGACTCCGCCAAAGGCTTTGCGTTGTTCTCGTTTCGTACACGAGGTTCCGTCCAACAACGAAATCGACATGCCACTCGGCATTCCCAATGAAATCCGCACCTTCGGAGTCCGATCCTGTCTCCAAGGTCTCAAACGGGTACGTGAAAAAGCCGTCACTGGCGGTTATCTCGCCAACAAAGAGCATTCGTTCAATCGGTCCAGCGATTGTGAAACGATCGACACGTTCATTTCCTCGAAGCCGAATATTGACCCATTCGCCTGCGCGTACTCCACCGGGAATGCGAAACGGGATTTCTCGGGGAGTCGTTATCTGCAATACACCGAGAGTAAGACCAACCGTTTCGATCACCAGAGGCGTCGCTCCGATCCGCTCACTCGGCACGTTTTCGACGTGTATGACACCTCCGCCGACTCGCGCCTCAAACGCATCGAAACTGAGCAATCGACTTCCACGCTCGATCGACGCACGTATGTTCACACCGCGCCACGTCGGCCAGATTTCGCCCGGCCATGTAATCCGTCCGTCGGTAACCTCCGCCCATCCCTCTCCAATGACCACTTCCGAAGGCGGTCCGGCAACTCGGATAAATCCGTGTCCGGAGCCGTGCCCTTCGACACCTTGATCAACAATGTGAGTGAGAAGCCAGAGCACGTCGTTATCCGTGTCATGTCGAATGTGAATAGGTATGTCCAATTCGCCGTTCGGTTCGGTTATTGGTATGCCGCCACCTTCGGTTACTCCCGCGTAGAATCCCGTTTTTGTAAGGTACCCATGCTCAAACGCGAACCTCCGCGTGTCTCCCACGAGACGAACGTGCGTCGTGTCAAACGGAATCCCAACGAGCTCCCCCTTCGTTGCAAGTACTTCGATCTCGAAGTGTGGCTTCACTGTGTCGCCTTGCGAGTCATGTATTTCGACAGACCACAACGCGTCGCCGTTAGCTTGAAGCGGAACTCCGGCAAGCGCGAGACCGTCTTCGAGTCGACTGTCTGGCGGGCTCCATACCTGCGAATCGACGCTGCGTTCGTTGAGGCGGTACACACCGGAATTGAACGCCATCGCGCGACCGTCTCGACTCGAAATCGGACCGGAAGCCCACGTAACACTATCTGGCGTAATCGCGACGTCGACATCGGCACGAAGCCCATCGACATCGCGAATAGTCAACGGATCGATACGGAAAGATCCTGATCCGATCAGACCAGTGTGTTCCGTATGGTCGATCGAGAGACGGCCGTTCAGCGTCCCTCCTGTGATGAAGGTCTCGAGACGGGCAAGAGTCGCTGTTCTCCCTGCCGGCGCATCAACTACTCGCACAACGGCGGAGTATTCGTCAGCGGATACCGCGCTACCGGTGAATCGCAGCCTGTTTCTCCACGCTTCACCTCCAAAATGCCAGATCCCATCGGAGCGAGTGATCGTGGCGCGCACGTCCGGCCGTAACCGCGTCACCGGAAGAGACGGTGTTGCAATGTTGATCACTAACGGCGAAGTAGACTCGCGCAATCCTGTTTCGAGCGAAATCTCGACAGGAAATGCCGGGCGTTTGCCAGTGTCCACAATAAGCGCACCGTCAAGTGCAAGCGCGTCGAGTTCGATTGTTGCTGATACGTCTCCGCTAACACGCGGCGGAGTATCACCGAACGGCAGCTCAAATCGATTGAGCCGTGCAACCGCCTCAATACGCGCATCCGTCAGCGTATCCTTGATAACCTCGGCACGTCCGGTGAAGGTCGCACCTTGTCCGCGAAGAACGATGCTTCCTGCTGTGTCGATTTCGGCGGTAACCTGTTGCACCGGCACTGGTCGTCCACGAACGGCGAGATTAAAATCGTCGAACGACAGACTCGCTGTTCGCGATCGGCTCGTTACGCGCGCCTCTCCGTAAAGTGTTGCACGACCGCTCACATCAGCTTCCCGAAGTAATCGGATACCCTCCAAGCGGATGTCTGAGCGGTTCAAATAAAACGCCATATCCATCGGATGAATCGTGCCGTCGCCGCCGCCAGTGATACGACCACCCGGTACGGTGACTTCCATGCGGTCGACGGTAAGGCGCACAGGTGTGGCAGGATCGTCACTCGGTTCCGTATGTCCTGTCAACACAATATCTTGTGTTACGACACCCGCCGCGACCAGAGAGTCGGATCGAACATCGAATGCAACAATCGGATTCGACGGAGAACCGCGAAGCTCGATCTCGCCGCGAACGTTTCCATGAAGGTCAGCAAGGCGCTCACTGAAGAGCCCTCCGAGACGATCCACATCGCCGGACCACTCTGCGCGGGCGTCAATCTCGGATTTGTCACCCCACGCAACTCGGCCATCGGTACTGAAAACGAGGCCGTTAACCGGCAAGTCTACCCTATCCCACCACGCTTCCTTCCCGTCCATTTTGACTAACGCCGATACCGGACCGACGTGAAGACTATCGCTCGGTCGGTATTCCGCGTTTACGAGTCCGATCTCCGCGTGGAGAGAATCGTCGACAACGACCATGAGATTCGCTGTACCATCGAAGTGGGCGTCGAGGTACGTCTGAAGGCGATCGAGTCGTACGTCATCAAGGGTGAGTTGGACATCCGGAGTCATACCGTCCAGTGGGAACGTGCCGAAAAGACGCAGATTGACATCGTCACTCAACATGCTTCCGCTGAGATTGATTCCGACATCTTTTGCCGATCGAATCCACCCGACGATACCTGTCGCAAGTGGGATTGCGCTGTCTGCTTGAGTGGACTCGAATCTGATCGAACCATCGGCGATGACGAACTCGATATTCGGAACGGTCTCAATAGGTTCGGTTTTTTCGCGGCTTCGCCACGTTTGCAAACGTTTGACGATCGAACGATCGAGTAGAAGTTCTGGAGAGACGAATTCCACACGTTCGACAGCCGAATCAAGATCATACTGGAGCACCGAGAGGAGCGATACGCGTACCCTGACTCGTTTAATCGTAATCTCGCCCGGAAGGCTGGGTGATGTTACCGACACATCGCGAAGATCAACTCGTCCCCAATGCCACGAAACATCAGAAGCGCTGAGTGTCCCACCGAAACGGCGTTCAAACTCCGCCGAGACAATCCCTTGGATATTACCCGCAACGCTTATCGCCGTACGAACCGCCCAAACCCCAAAAACAACGGCCAAAACGGCGCACACAAGGAGTGCCGCTTTGAGCCATCGTGGCCATGTTTGCACGAACCGGGGCATGCCGCTGAACCGTAATCGAGAAAAGCATCGAGAGAAACTAACGGTACTCAGATTGAAACCGGGTCACGAGGGTATCCGTCCAAAACTCACGCATATATATGCCGATGCGCGAAACTGAATAATAGTTCCCCAATTAATAGACACGGAGTCCCGTCTCCTTACGGGGACGGGACTCCGATGTAAGAACTACCCAGGCGAGTGTACTCAGCGAGCTTCGGCGTCGGCGTGCACAGGACCTTCCGGCTCAGGTACCTCCGGACCGCCCTCATCGCCACCGTCGTCATTTCCACCATTACCACCAGACACATCGACGAGTGAGAAGCTCAACTTTTCTCCATCTCGATCAACGAGAATCGTCGATCCGTCCGGGAACTTGCCACCGAGGATCTCTTCGCTCAGCGGATCCTCGAGCAGACGTTGTATCGTCCGTTTCAACGGCCGCGCACCAAGTTTCGCGTCGAATCCCTTTTCCGCAAGGAGATCTTTAGCGTCGTGCGAGAGTGTCAACTTCAAATCTCGTTCGACAACACGCTTTGTCACGTCTTCAATGAGGATATCCGTGATCTTCAGCATGTTCTCGTGGGTGAGCGTATTGAAAATCACGACTTCATCCACACGGTTCAAGAACTCTGGCGTAAACGCTCGCTTCATCTCGCGATTGATCGCCGTTTCCATCTCCGAACGCGATGGAATGCCATCACGCGACGTGAATCCGAATCCCGCTACATCGCCGATATCACGACTTCCGAGGTTCGACGTCATAATGAGAATCGTGTTTCGGAAATCGACCTTGCGGCCGTAGCTGTCCGTCAAACGCCCGTCATCGAGCACCTGAAGAAGAATGTTGAATACATCCGGATGCGCTTTCTCGATCTCGTCCAGCAAAATCACTGAGTAAGGCTTCCGACGCACTTTTTCCGTCAGCTGACCACCCTCTTCGTAGCCAACGTATCCCGGAGGCGCGCCGACGAGCCGGCTCACGGCGAACTTCTCCATAAACTCCGACATATCAATGATGATCGCCGCGTCCTCATCGTCGAAAAGATGCGCCGCGAGCGCTTTCCCGAGTTCTGTCTTACCAACGCCGGTCGGACCGAGAAAGATGAACGAACCGATCGGTCGATCCGGATCCTTGAGGCCACTTCGCGACCGTCGAATAGCACGCGAAACCGCGTTGATCGCGCTTTCCTGTCCGACGACGCGAGTCCGCAACTCGTCTTCAATATGCAACAGCTTCTCGGATTCGTCTGTTGCGAGTCGGAATACCGGTATGCCGGTCATACTGCTCACGACATACGCGATATCATCTTCGGTCACCTCGACTACATCGTTTTCGCGAGCTTGCTCCCACTTTTTCCGTTCTGCCGCGAGTTTGTCTCGCAGACGCCGCTCCGTGTCGCGAAGATTCGCCGCCTCTTCAAAGTTCTGATCGTTTACGGCGCGTTCCTTTTGCTTTTCGACCTCGGCGATCTGTTCGTCGAGATCCTTTATCTCCCGCGGCACCGACACACGACTCAGGCGCACGCGAGAACCCGCTTCGTCGATGACGTCGAGCGATTTATCCGGCTGATACCGGTCGTGCAGATACCGTTCCGCCATACCGACAGCAGCTTTAATCGTTGCATCGGGATACTCCACTCGGTGATGCTCTTCGTATTTACTGCGTAATCCGAGAAGTATCTGTTCCGTATCCACAATAGACGGCGGCTCAACCATGATTGTCTGGAAACGACGCTCTAACGCACCGTCCTTCTCGATGTACTTTCGGTACTCGTCGAGTGTCGTCGCACCGATGCACTGTAGCTCGCCACGCGACAACGCCGGCTTGAATAGATTCGATGCGTCCAATGTGCCTTCCGCCGAACCCGCGCCAACGATCGTGTGCAGCTCGTCGATGAAGATGATTACATCGCGATTTTGCACCAGTTCGTTCATAATCGCTTTGACACGCTCTTCGAACTGTCCACGGTACTTCGTACCAGCGACGATGCCGCCCATGTCGAGCGTTACGATGCGCTTGTTCTGAAGCACATGCGGAACTTCCTTTGCGTCGATCTTCTGGGCGAGTCCTTCCGCGATTGCAGTTTTACCGACACCCGGCTCACCAATCAGTACCGGGTTGTTCTTCTTACGTCGTGAAAGCACCTGGCTTACACGCTCGATTTCCTTCTCACGACCGATGACCGGATCGAGCGCGCCTTCGCGAGCGAGCTTCGTCAGGTCACGTCCGAAATGATCGAGAAACGGCGTCTTGCTCTTCTTGTCCTTCGGCTGGCCGGCCTTACCTCCACCGGTAATCACCGAAATGATCTCTTCCTTGATGGTTTTATAGTCTGCGCCCAACGCGGTGAGTATTTGCGCGGCGACGCTTTCACGATCCTTGGTCAGTGCGAGGAGCAGGTGCTCCGTCCCCACGTACTGGACCTTCATCTCCTTCGCTTCTTTCGTCGCGAGATCGAGAATCTCCTTCGCTTTCGGCGTAAATGGCGCCTGCCCCATGAGCATCTGGCCGCCGGTCTGCGCGACAGCGTCCTCGACCGATTGGCGAATGGTATCAGGGTCAAGTCCGAGGTTCGTAAGTACTGTTATTGCAACACCTTCGCCTTCTTTGATCAGTCCCAGCAGAAGATGCTCGGTTCCGACGTAGTCGTGACCAAGCCGCTGAGACTCTTCACGGGCGAATATCATCACCTTTTTCACGCGTTCTGTAAACATCTGGTCCATGGTGGTGGCCTCCGCCTATATCCTGTGCAGCGAGAAATGGAAGATCACCACGCCTCGCATTCATTCTTCGACGCGGTCCCTATCGTTCGGCCCGCATCCCGACGGATCGCTGATGATCCGCGTCCGATTCGACTCACGGAAGGACGCGTCTCTCAGTCCTTAGAGAGTCACGGCGCAATCCGTAAGACGCCTGTTCGACTCGCTTACCGAGTCAGTGCCCATTACTCCGTATACGTAACGGAACCGTTGCCTATCCGCCCGCGAACAAGTTCCGCCCGGTGCATATCACGCGTCTCAGCGTCGAGGCGCGTTCCAATACGTCGTTGAATATGTGACGGTTGCACCTGCACCATCAGTTCGTTCAAGAGGCGCGCGTCCGGTTTTTTCAGCACGCCGAGTCCCACTCCCAACCGAACGGCTGACGCGAGACTCATAAACTCCTGACCACTGAGCACGCGGGCGTGTGAAAGGATTCCAAACGCACGACCGATTTTGTCTTCTATCTGCGCTCGCGCATCACGCACCAACGTCTGCCGAGCGTCGTATTCATAGTCAATTATCTGCCGTACAACCCGCTCGAGCGTCTCGAGTATCGCGGCTTCCGATATGCCGAGTGTGACCTGATTACTTATTTGGAACAAACTTCCGATGACATCAGTGCCCTCGCCGTGAAAACCGCGCACAGTCAGTCCGACCTGATTGATGCCTCGCAAGACCTGCTCGACTGTCTGCACCAACACCAGTCCGGGCAGGTGAATGAGAATCGAAGCGCGCAATCCAGTTCCCACATTCGTCGGGCATGCCGTGAGATATCCGAACTGCTCATCATATGCAATATCAAGGTCCCCGCAGACTTCGTCGTCCAGCTCATTGACTAACGCCCACGCGGCCTCCGGTTCGAACCCGGCGAATAACGCCTGCAGTCGAAGATGATCTTCTTCGTTGATCATGATGCTGAACTGCTCGCGCGGCCCAACAAGAACGCCGCCTTTACCCGTTCGCAACGCTAACGCTGGGCTTATGAGATGCCGTTCGACGAGGAGCTGACGGTCGGCTTCCGACATCACCGATACATCGAAGTATGTGCCACCGGCGAGGCGCTTCGACGACTTCGCCGCGTCTAATACCGCTTCTACGACACGTTCCTCTTCTTCCGCGGTGCTGTGTGTCGAGAATCGGATATGACGCAGGTTTCTCGCGAGCCGAACACGACTTGAGATGATCACGTCGGAGTACGGCCCCGAAGCGCTCAGCCACGCCGCTGAGTGTCCGATAAGTTCGTCAAGCGTCATGCTTGGTCAGACTCCTCATCGCGCTTCGCACCGAGTTCGCTGATCTGATCGCGTAACCGTGCCGCCTCTTCGAACTCTTCTCGCTCTACTGCCGCGTAAAGCCGTCGTTTCAACGCTTCAAGCGCCCATTCCGGGTTCTCTACCGTTTTCGGCGCATCGCCCATAGTCGGCTTCTTACCGGTGTGTGTATCGTTTCCGTGAACCTTACGTAATAGCGGAACAAGTTGCTCCCGAAACGACTCATAGCACAACGAACAACCAAGTCGGTAACGCTCTTGAAACTGCGTATACGTCAAACCACACGCATCGCACGCAATGTCATGCTTCTCTTCGTCGTGAAGCGATTCATCGGCTTGTTTCATCACCGCGACCGCCTCCTTTATTGGTGTTTTCTCATCACTAAGATCAATACCCAATTCTACCGCACAATCTCTACATAAATGCTGGATCGTTTTCTCATCGTCGACCACGGTGGTCACGACCACAGTCGCGGGATTCTTCTTACAGTGTTCGCAGACCATCTCCACATCACAGTCCCGAATTCTCAGGTATCGACCGGAATCCGTCTATTCGTTTGGCGCCGTCCCAGATGACGATGCTTCCGTATGGTACGACGCTCGACCGACCTCCGAAAGTTCCCGCAGAGCGCTATCCGAGAGCGCAAATTGCCTGTCCGCTCGCCGCGCCAATTCGTAGTCATGCGTTGCGATCACAAACGTCGCCGAACGCTCACGCGCCAGTCGCCAGATCAAGTCGTGTAGCTGCCTGCTGTGCCGGTGATCGAGGTTGCCCGACGGTTCATCCGCGAGCACCACTGCAGGCGAGTTCACCAGCGCACGCGCCACGGCGACACGCTGCTGCTCACCGCCGGAAAGCTCGTTCGGACGATGCTCCAACCGACGCCCCATGCCTACCGCATCGAGCAACACGCGCGCGTCCGCCTTCGCCTCATCCATCGAGATTCCCGCCATAAGGCGCGGCATCATCGCGTTCTCGAGTGCGGTAAAATCCGGTAGGAGGTAGTGAAACTGAAACACGAACCCGATCTGCATATTCCGAAAACGCGCCAGTGCGTCGTCAGGTATTCCGTTCAAGGAAACCCCGTCGACCACAATCTCGCCACTCGTTGCGCGGTCAAGTCCACCGAGCAAGTGAAGCAGCGTGCTCTTTCCCGCTCCGGATTCGCCCGTTACCGCGACAATCTCACCGCGCTTGACTTCGAAATCGAGGTCGACAAGCACCGGTAAGTCGCCTTCGGGCGTCGGATAGCTCTTCGACAGCTTGCGGCAGATGATCGCGGCGTCATTCTGACTACTCATGCCGAATCGCCTCCACGGGCTTCATCCGCGCCGCTTTCCATGCCGGATACACCGCTGACAACACGCATATCACGAGCGCAGCCGACCCAATCGCAACGAAGTCCATCAGGCGCATTTCAATCGGAAACGCGCTTACCTGATAGAGCTCCGCCGGTAACCGGATGATCTTATACTCGTCCTGCAGCCAACAGAGGAAATACCCCAACCCACCTCCGGCAAGCGTTCCGATCACACCGACAACGAACCCTTGGTAAACATACACCTGCGAAATCTCACGCGCTGTCGCACCCATCGCTTTGAGAATACCGATCTCACGCGTTTTATCGAGCACGACCATACTCAGCGTGCTCACAATGTTGAACGCGGCGACGACGATGATCAGACTGAGCACAACGAATGCGAACCACTTTTCGATCATAAGCCACTTGTAGAGACCGCCGTTCAAGTCGATCCACGTCGTCGCGTAATACGGATATCCACCAAGCGCTGATTTCACCTCGTTTGCCGTGTTCGT
>CAZWQW010000056.1:0-1603 GCA_964635955.1 uncultured bacterium
TGGAGGCGGTGGGAATCGAACCCACGTCCGAAAATACGGCAACCCCAGGTCCTACGCGTGTAGATCGCCTTCAGTTCTCGTCGATCGGCTTACGGGCGAACACGCATCACCAATCAACCAGCCCCTCGATCTTACCTCCGCAAGGCGGGCCACGAAGCGGAAGCCAGCTCATCTTGTCGACGCCCTGCATCCCGGCCAATGAGCGAGCCGAGAGAGGACGGGTCACCTATTCTTAGGCGGCCAGTGCGTAGTCGTAATCTGCACTTACAGGGTTTGCACCAGTTTAACGAGGTCGGTGCGACCTCGACGCGCACCTGAAGCATCCATATCCCCGTCGAAACCGAGCGCCCCCGGTTCGACCGAAACGCGGCCCCGGCTACGACTCCGGATAACCGCGGATGCTCTTCTCACTCGGTACTCATCAGACACAGACGTGCGCGAAAAAGTTCCGTGCACGGTCTCGCGTCCGAATCTATACGGATTCTCTTTTAATATACGAAAAACGTTATGAATTATCCGATTCGATGATCTCGGCGGCTCTACGCATCCGTCGCACGACCCGCTTTTGCCCAAGCAGCGCAAGCAACTCAAACAAACCGGGACCAAACGAGAGTCCACTCACCGCAAGTCGTGTCGGATGAATCAGCTTGCCGGCACCGACCTCATGCTCGTCAGCGCACTCGCGCAGCGCCTGTTCCGTGTTCGCCTCAGCAAACGAATCCAGCGCCGCGAATCGATCCGCGAGGCTGCGTAGCCACGTCGCCGCTTCCGGCTTCCAGTGCTTGTTCCGCGCTTTCTCATCGAACTCTTCCGGATCGCGGAAGCAGAATCCCGCCAACTCGACGAAGTCCGTCGTCCGATGCATGCGGCTCTTGAACAGATCAACCACCGCGAGCAGGTAGTCCGCGTGCTCGTGCGCATACGATTCCGGAATGAGTCCGGACGATATCCACAGCGGTTTGACGCGTGGCAGCAGCTCGGTTGCGGGCATCTCCTTGAAATACTCGCTGTTGAGCCACTCGAGCTTCTGTTCATCGAAGATCGCGCCCTTCGGATTGATCCGATCGACCGTGAACAGATCGATCATCTCGTCGAGCGTCATCTTCTCGCGATCTTCACCCGGCGACCATCCCAAGAGCGCGATGAAGTTCCGCACCGCTTCGGGAATAAAGCCCATGTCCTCGAAATCGGTCACCGCCGCCGCGCCACGCCGTTTCGACAGCTTCCCGCCACCCGGTGCAAGAATCGACGGCACGTGCACGAACTTCGGCATCTCGTCTTCCCAGCCGAACCCGCGATAGAGAAGCACGTGCTTCGGCGTGCTCGGAATCCACTCTTCACCGCGGATGACGTGCGAGATCTTCATCAGATGGTCGTCGACGACGTTCGCGAGATGATATGTCGGGAATCCGTCGCTCTTGAGAATCACGAAATCGTCCAGCACCTGATTCTCGTAGACAACCGGACCGCGCACTTCATCTTCGAACCGCGTCTGCCCATCGAGCGGCACCTTCATCCGCACCGTGCTGGGGATGCCCGCGCGCACGTTCGCCTGTATCTCGTCGTCCGAGAGATTGCGGCACCGCCGGTCATACCCGGGCGG
>CAZWQW010000056.1:1703-7885 GCA_964635955.1 uncultured bacterium
TTTTCGTCATCATGAGCAATCTGGTAAAAGGTTAGGGAGTATCGAAAAGTGATGTGCCGAGTAACGGATCGTCTGGTTTTCGGGCCTTATCGCTGCCAACAGGCTTCTCGGATTGCTGCTTCGATACGACGGTTCGGATCTCTTCGTTCGGTTCGAGCTCGACTTCCAACGCCGCGCCGAGCCACCCCGCAACGTTATACACCAACGCACCAACGACGAAAAGCAACGCCCACGACGCTCCGCCGAACAACGCCATGAGAATCACCGCGGTCCAACCGACCGATTGCAGCGATACCTCGGCGTACGGCGCAATGGCTCCGGCGAGTGCCATGAAGAGTGCGCCGACGAGAAGACCTTGGATTATGCCGAGTATGGCGCCGATTCTCACGGCTGACCACGGGCTGACGCGACGCACCGTATAGCGCATACCGCCTCCCACCGGCTCAACGGGAAATGCCCCTCGGCCTTACACACAATCAGGAGACGAGGGGCATTGGATATATCTGGCGGAGAGGGCGGGATTCGAACCCGCGGTAAGGCTTTAAGACCCTACACTCGCTTAGCAGGCGAGCACCTTCAGCCAACTCGGTCACCTCTCCAAGCAGACTGGCGAAAGATTTTAGAGTATAGCCCCAATACGAAGATATGTCAACCTACGGTTCCCGCAGACATCGCGCTTGGCCCATCGGCATCACCCACTCATTTGACGACACCCACCGCCCGCTGTATATTGCATGCGGAACAGCGATACGCGACTGTTCCAAGTGGGAGAAATACGCGTGAAACTCACGCTGTTGGATTACTTCACCATTTCGATGGTGATTGGATTTCTCGTAGGTAAACTGGCGTAAATACTCAGTTTAGCCAGTTGGCGGTAAAACAGGATAACTACTCAACATCCTTCATCTATATACGACGGGTACCGCTAATCTTTCCCGGAAATAACGCCGGTTTTTTTTCGGGTCGTCATGCCGCGTCATACAGCACCTCTGCCTCGTCCGCAACGTCATCGCGGAAATACTTGCTCAGGAATCCGAGTGTGTTGAGGTCCACCTTGCGACCGAGAATCTTTGACAGCTCTTGTTCCATACCAAAAAAGCGTAATCCCACGCGAGCTTCCGGCTCGAACTTCACAAGCACATCGATGTCGCTGTCCGGTCCGAAGTCATCGCGGAGCACGGATCCGAAGAGCGCCAATCGGCGAATGTGATTGCGACGACAGAAGTCGGCAATCTCCGCCTTCGGAATATGTATCTTCGGATTCGTCACCATCTCTTAAACCCGGATTGCTAACTTCTCGATCAACTCCTCATCGACCTATTCGTTCACAACCCTGATCAGTCCTCAGTTTTCTTCAACGCTTCCTCAATCGCAACGATCAGCGTCGGTATATCGGTCTTTATGGTACTCCATAGCAGATCGAAATCAATGACATCGTATCCGTGAATAAGACGGTTACGCATCCCAATGATCTGCGCCCAAGGAATCTGCCGATTCGCGTCCCGCATTTCAGGTGAAACACGATAAGCGGCCTTACCAATGATTTCTATGAGACGAGTCAAAGCCAACTGCACGACTCGGTTCCGGCCCAAATCATCGGGACTCGCATCACCAAGAAGCTCAAGCGCCTCGCACGCATGCTGGTGCATATCGTTGAGAGTCACGGAGTCGTCACGCTTGCTCATACTGCACCTCTGCAACCGATGAGACTTCGTCTCGGAATCGCGGATTTAGGCCTTTGCGCGTGTGCATTTCGACCTTTCGCCCGAGAATCTCATTCAACTCTAACTCCATGCCCGCAAGCGTGATCAATCCCACGCGAGCTTCCGGCTCAAACTCCACAAGCACATCGATGTCGCTGTCCGGTCCGAAGTCATCGCGGAGCACGGATCCGAAGAGCGCCAATCGGCGAATGTGATTGCGACGACAGAAGTCGGCAATCTCCGCCTTCGGAATATGTATCTTCGGATTCGTCGTCATCTCTCAAGCCCCGATTCGTCCGAGACGATGTTTGGCTTTCGGCTGTTCCATTTGCCGTGTCGCTGCCGCGCTAACCGTTACGACTTGTATACGGTCTCCGGATCGAAGACCTTCTCGCCGTCTTCAACGAGTTCCGTGCCGTCGAGTTTTCGATAGAAGCAGCTACGGTAGCCTGTGTGACAAGCTCCGCCTTCCTGACGCACGCGAAAGAGCAACGCGTCGCCGTCGCAATCGATCCGCGCTTCGACAACTTTCTGTGTGTGCCCCGAGCTTTCCCCTTTGAGCCACAGTTTCTTACGGCTGCGGCTCCAGTACGTCATGATCCCCGTCTCAAGCGTCATGCGGAGCGACTCGGCGTTCATGTACGCAAGCATGAGCACCTGCCCGTTGTCGGCATCCTGTGCAATCGCCGTGACGAGTCCATTCGCATCGAATTTTACCGA
This sequence comes from uncultured bacterium, assembly GCA_964635955.1. Taxonomy (GTDB): domain Bacteria; phylum Latescibacterota; class MWCZ01; order MWCZ01; family MWCZ01; genus CAZWQW01. The sequence continues at coordinate 4,127 of CAZWQW010000056.1, forward strand.
ATCAATCATGGTTGGATTCTCGTTTCATAAATGGAGTATGAGGTTCGCGATCAATACTCAACGTTACGCGAAAACGATCAATGCCGCGGTAAGCGCTACCCAGAGAACGCCCGTGAACAGAAGCGCGCGGTCTTTCACAACCAGCGCTTCTGGCGGCAGCGTCGATCCCGCAACATACAGAAGGTACAAATACCGGAAGACACCATACAGGACGAACGGAATCGTGAACATCAACGCAACGCCACGACCCGACTCGAACGTGAAAAGCGCGTACGTCATTACCGTCATACCGGCGGTACTCACGATCAGTAGATCGAGAAACGGCAACGGGTAGTCGATGAGGATCTTCCGATGATTCCCGGCATTCTCACCGAGCAATGCGACTTCACTGCGGCGCTTCCCGAGGCTGATCAGGAGCGCGAGAAACAGCGTACAAATCACAATCCAAGGGCCAATCACCGCGTCCACCGCAACGACACCGGCGAGCACCCGCAGCACGAACCCTGACGCGACCGAGAAGATATCGAGGATGACGGCGTGCTTCCACCAGACCGTGTAGACAACGTTGATGACCAGATACGCCGTCGCGATCCAGAACAAACCGGTCGAGAGCCAGTACGCGAGCGCCAGTCCCGCTACGAGCACCAATGCACCGAATAGTGCCGCGAAAACCGGCGACACCTCTCCCGCCGCAAGTGGACGATTACGCTTCTGCGGGTGGAGACGGTCCTGCTCGACGTCCTTTAGATCGTTGAAGATATAGACCACACCGGAAATCGCGCAAAATACAACGAATGCAACGATCGACGATCGAATAATATCCGCTGGATCGCCGATGCTGAGAACGTGCTCGAGATCGCCTGTGGAGGTGACGCGTTCGCCGAACGCGAGTCCCGCGAAAACAAAGACGTTTTTTAGCCACTGATGCGGGCGCATCAGACGGAAAAGCGCGCTGAGAGTTCGCATCATACCGGATCGATCCTGATTCTCGACGCGCACGGTTGACGCCGGATTACGCGTAGTCTATACTAATATACTTTCGTTCCCGGTTATAAACATTCACAAAGCGGCGACGCAATGAGCCTGAATCGGAAAATCATCCGACAACGCGAACTGCTGAAAATCGTACGATCGCAGTCGGTCCGCACGCAGGTCGAACTGGCGGACCTTCTCAACGAACGTGGTTTCGCGGTGAGTCAGCCGACACTTTCGAAAGATATCGCTGAATTGGGATTAGTCAAAGTGCCGCTGCCCGACGGGGGGTATCGCTACCAGGCTACGCGAAAAGGCGGACCCGACCCGCAAGGTCGCCGGTTGCAGATATCGTTCCGCGAGTTCTTGGTCAAGACTGAACCCGCCGGACAACTCATCGTCCTCAAGTCGATTGCGGGTCATGCGGCGGGTCTCGCATGGGCGCTCGATAACGCCGACTGGCCCGAGGTCGTCGGGACCATCGCGGGCGAGGACACCGTACTTATCATCACCCGATCGCCGAGCGACGCTCAGATCGTCATGTCTCATATCGAACAGGTTCTCACTCCATGAAAAAACCGATTACCGTCACCATATTCGGCGCGTCGGGATACACCGGCGCGGGTATCTACGCGTTGCTCATGCGCCATCCCAACGTAGAGGTCGTCGCCGTCTCAGCAGAGCGGAACGCGGGAGAGCTTCTCTCGACGATATTCCCACGGCTGACCGGTGTCGGTGGCGATCGCATGCTCATTCCCGCAGACGAAGCCACCGAAGTCGACGCGGATGTTGCATTCCTCTGCCTGCCGCACGAGGCCGCGATGTTTGTCGCGCCACGGTTGATCGAAAACGGACGCATCGTTATCGACCTGTCCGCCGATTTCCGGATGGACAGCGTCGAGTCGTACAAACAGTGGTATAAAGTCGACCATCTGGCGCCCGATCTTCTTGCGACGAAAGCGTACGGGCTTCCCGAACTGAACCGCGCAAATATCGCCGCTGCTGATCTCGTCGCGTGCGCTGGGTGCTACCCGACCTCAGCGATACTACCGATCGCGCCATTGCTTGAAGCCGGCGTCATCGACCCGATGCGCATCATCGTCGATACGAAGTCCGGCGTATCAGGTGCAGGGCGCAAACTCAGCCAGCGCACACACTTTGTCGAGACGAACGAGAATTTCGCGCCGTATAACGTCGGTCGCGCGCACCGTCACGTCGGCGAAATCGACCAGGAACTGAGTCGCGCCGCCGGACAGCGGGCGCGTGTGATCTTCAATCCGCACCTCGTTCCGATGAACCAGGGGATTCTCTCGACAATCTACGTGGATCTGCTCGACGAGTCCATTTCGTCCGATCGGCTCATGGCGATCCTCCGCGAGCGCTACGACGACGAACCGTTCGTCCGCGTCGTCGATCACCTGCCCGAAACCGCGTTCGTTCGCGATACGAACTACGCCGACATCCACGCCCGCGTAATCGACGGGACGGGTCGCGCTGTCGTGTTCTGCGCCATCGATAACCTGGTGAAAGGCGCGTACGGTCAGGCAGTTCAATGTATGAACATTCGCTGCGGATTCGACGAGACCGAGGGACTTCCCCGGTAGGAAGGTTTATCGCGCACCATGGGCACGGCACTTGTTAAAATTGGCGGATCGACGCTCGATTCACCGGGACTCATTGGCGAACTCGCCGAAGACCTCGTACGGCTCGGTTCCGGACGCGCAATTCTCGTTCACGGCGGCGGTAAGGACATCAGTCGAGCGCTCGATCGGCTTGGTAAACCGACGATGTTTATCGACGGCCTCCGCGTCACTGACGCCGAAGCTGTCGAGACCGTCGAGATGGTGTTGAGCGCGCAAGTGAACAAGCGACTCGTGCGCGCAATACTCGCCACGGGCGGACGTAGCGTCGGAGTCAGCGGTGTCGATGCCGGTTTGTTCCGCGCGAAGCCACACGGCGACGGAAGACTCGGCTACGTCGGTGAGGTCACCGCGGTCGACCCGACGATCATTCGCACGCTGCTGAATGACGGATTTCTTCCCGTGGTATCGCCGATAAGCCTTGGCGATGACGGGCTTGCATACAACGTGAACGCGGACCATGCGGCGGCGGATCTGGCGATGGCACTGCCGGTGGACGATCTTCTCTTTATCACCGACGTACCGGGAGTGCTGGTGGAAGGACTGCCGATCCCCGAACTCTCGATCGCCGATGTCGAGAACCTCATCGCGGCGGGACAGATCACCGGCGGCATGATCCCGAAGGTCCGATCGTGCGCGCAAGCTGTATTGCGCGGCGTGAGTCGGGTACACGTTCTCGCATGGCAGGGGCCGATGACCATCAGCGAACACCTCGACGGTTCGCGTCGTAGCGGAACGGTCATCGCTCGCTGATAGTATCTGCACAGGTATTCGCGCCGATACGGAATCTGTTCGGCTCCGAAGAAAGGAACACCATTTAAATGGACGAGAAGGGTTTTACTGCGTCGCTCGGGCGGAATATCAGCACGCGCGATGCGCTTCAGAAAAGCCAGACGTACCTCCTCCAGAACTATGCACGCGCCGATCTCGTGCTCGAACGCGGGAACGGCGTTTACGTTTTTGACAACGACGGCGAACGATATCTCGACTGCGTAAGCGGCCTCGCGGTCAACGCACTCGGACACGGCGACTACGACGTACTCGAAGTGATCCGCGAACAATCCGCGACACTCATCCACGTTTCGAATCTCTATCACACGATTCCCGGCGCATTACTCGCCGAGCAACTCGTGAAAAAGTCCTTCGC
>CAZWQW010000056.1:7985-18122 GCA_964635955.1 uncultured bacterium
CAACAGAACGCGGTCTGACAGGATTCGTACTGAACGTAACTGATAAAGCGAGGGAGATGTGAGCGATGGCGTCTGACGTGAAAAAGGTGGTGCTTGCGTATTCAGGTGGTCTCGATACGTCTGTGATTATCCCGTGGCTGCGGGAGACGTACGGCTGCGAGATCGTGGCGATGGTCGCGGACCTCGGTCAGGGAGCCGACGAGCTTGTCGGTATCGAGGAAAAGGCGCGAAAAAGCGGTGCATCGGAATGTCATGTAATAGACTTGAAGCGCGATTTCATCGAGAACTGCATCTGGCCGACGCTTAAAGCCGGCGCGATCTACGAGCGGAAGTATCTTCTCGGAACGTCATTCGCCCGTCCGATCATCGCGAAAGCGCAGGTCGATCTCGCGCTGAAAGTCGGTGCTGACGCCGTCTCGCACGGTGCTACCGGCAAAGGCAACGATCAGGTTCGCTTCGAGACGACCTATGCCGCACTCGCGCCGCAACTCCGCGTTATCGCGTGCTGGCGTGAGCCCGAGTGGACGCTCACATCGCGCGAAGACGCGCTCGACTACGCGGCAAAGCACAATATCCCCGTGACCCAGTCCCGGAAGAGCATCTACAGCCGCGACCGTAACATCTGGCACCTTTCGCACGAAGGTGGTCCGCTGGAAGACCCGGCGAACGAGCCGCCAAAGGACATGTTCGTGCTCACCGTCGATCCGACGGACGCGCCAGATGTGCCGACGTATGTCACAGTTGACTTCGAAGCCGGCGTTCCTGTGGGAATCGACGGCAAGCGACTCGATCCGGTTGCGCTCGTGACGAAGCTCAACGACATCGCCGGCAAGAACGGCGTCGGCCGCGTCGACATGGTGGAGAACCGGCTCGTCGGGATGAAGTCGCGCGGTGTCTATGAGACACCTGCCGGTACGGTGCTTTACGCGGCGCATCGGGAACTCGAAAGTCTCGTCCTCGATCGCGACACGATGCATTACAAGGATATTCTCGCCGAGCGTTACGCCGAGATCGTCTACTACGGGAAATGGTTCACGCCACTCCGTGAAGCGATCGACGCGTTTGTCGACAGCACCCAGCGCGGGATGGACGGCTCGGTTCGTATGAAGCTCTATAAGGGCTCGGCTACCGTTGCGGGTATCGAAAGCCCGAATTCGCTCTACAGTGAATCGCTCGCCACGTTCGGCGCATCGGCTGAATACAAGCAGAGTGACGCCACCGGATTCATGCATCTGTGGACGCTACCCGACCGCACTGTCGGCGCGCGCAGAGCGACGAAAGGCGTTTGAGGTTCCGTCGTGTCCGATACGAAGCTCTGGGGTGGACGGTTTTCGCGTCCGACGGCAGAACTCATGGAGCGATTCAACGCATCCATCGGGTTCGACATCCGGCTGTATGAGGCCGACATCGAAGGCAATCTTGCACAGGCGGCGGCACTGCGTCGCGCAGGTGTTCTGACTGCCGACGAGTGGGCCGAAATCGTACTCGGACTGCATCAGGTTCGTCGCGAAATCGCCAACGGAACGTACCGCCCCGGAGTAGAGACCGAAGATATCCACATGGCGGTCGAGGCGCGCTTGACGCAACTCATCGGACCCGCCGGCGGCAAAATCCACACCGGTCGGAGTCGGAACGATCAGGTCGCGCTCGATGTACGATTATTCGTGCGTCGTGAGCTTCGCGAGCTCGACGCAATAATCGCGCGACTCCAGCGTGCAGTGGTCGACCGCGCGGAACACGAGATCGATACGTTCCTTCCGGGGTACACGCACCTGCAACAGGGCCAACCGATTCGGTTCGGGCATTACCTTATGGCGCTTTTCTGGATGCTGCGGCGTGATCGCGAACGGATGCGGGACGCACGGGCACGTGCTGACCGAATGCCGCTCGGTGCCGGTGCTTTAGCCGGATCGGCATTCCCCGTCGACCGCGAGTTCCTCTGCAAGCGACTCGGATTCACGGCATCGACCGAAAACAGCATCGACACCGTCACCGACCGGGATTATCTCGCCGAGGCGGTATTTGCGACAGCTCAGTTCGTCACACATCTGAGTCGATTCGCCGAAGACTGGATTATTTGGTCGTCGCGCGAGTTCGGATTCATCGAACTCGACGATGCGTACTCTACCGGCAGCAGTATGATGCCGCAGAAGAAAAATCCCGATTCGCTCGAGCTGATTCGCGGGAAGACGGGTCGCGTCTACGGCGATCTGATGACACTCCTAACGATCCAAAAGGGTCTTCCGCTTACGTACGGGAAGGACCTTCAGGAGGATAAGGAGCCGCTCTTCGACGCGCTCGATACCGCCCGGGATTGCGCACTTGTGTTTACCGGTGTCATCGAGACGATGAAGGTCAGACGCAATAAGATGCGTGAAGCGCTCGACGCGAATCTGTACGCAACCGACCTTGCCGACGCACTGGTTCGGCGCGGCGTCCCGTTCAGAGAAGCGCACCACATCGTTGGCGGGCTGGTTGGCACGGCTGTTGCCCGTGGTGTTGGTATCACGGAATTGCCGTGGGACGAGTTCGAAAAAGCGAGCACACATTTCCGGAAGGAAGACATCGCGCGGTTGACGCCGGAATCGAGCACCGACGCACGCAGTGTCTCCGGGGGGACGGCTCGTCAGTCGGTCATAGATCAACTTTCAGCCGCTCGGCGGTGGCTTAAGGAGCACGAAGAGAGATGACGGTTCGGTCTGCTCGGATCAATGATGTCGCGGAAATCAGCGCACTGGTAACCGTGTATGCACAGCGCAATCTTATGTTGCCGCGTCCTCTCAATACGATCTATGAGCATTTACGAGACTTCATCGTACTCGAAGAGGACGGCCACGTCGTTGGGTGCGCCGCGCTCCATGTGCTCTGGTTCGATCTCGCCGAGATCCGCTCAGTTGCCATTCACCCCGACTACACCGGTCGCGGATACGGCCGCCGCATCGTCGAAGCTTCGATGAAGGACGCACAGGAACTCGGAATCCATCAGGTGTTTATGCTGATCCTGCCCAACGGGCCGATGTGGAAGCTATCGGAGAAACTCGGATTCCACGAGGTGAGTAAGGAGACGCTCCCGCATAAAGTGTGGGCGGACTGCCTGAATTGCCCGAAGTTCACAAACTGCGACGAAGTGGCGGTTATCACGGAAGTTGCGCCGAAGGTGGAGTCACCGCATCAGTGGCAATCGGTGATGGGAGCGTACGTGCGGGGCCCCGGAAACCGTATCGCGATCCCCATCGCGAACGAGCTTCCGACCATTCAGTAAAAGTAGCCGATCAGGTTGTATGTGCGGCTTCCTGCGGTTCGCGGCGAACGCTGACCGGTGTGTAATCACCGTTGTTCTTCATCGGTGTGTAATCGGGAATGATCTCCCGTAGAGTCACGATCACGTCCTTGCGGTCCATGCGTTCCGCAGCGTCACGAAGCTCCTCGACCTGCGCGATAATCGTATCCCACGCCTTCGGCTCCGTCATCGCCGCGAAGACCTTCGAATGTCTCGTCTCTGCGGGCGTTTCCCACTTGTGCCAGAGCACTTCCTCGAGCTTCTCACCCGGCCGCAATCCGATGAACTCGATCTCGATATCCGTGCCGGGTTCGTATCCCGACAGGGTAATGAGCTGCTCCGCCATATCGAGTATACGAATCGGTTTGCCCATATCGAGAATGAATACCTCGCCGCCGACGCCCATCGTAGCGGCCTGCGTAATGAGCTGCACAGCCTCCGGAATCGTCATGAAGAAACGGCGCATATCCGGATGCGTCACGGTAACCGGGCCGCCGCGCGCGATCTGCTGTTGGAACAGCGGTATCACGCTGCCATTAGACCCAATGACATTCCCGAACCGCACGGTGATGCACCGTGTCTTTGCGCTATGGGCGTTTGCGTACGCCTGAACGAGCAGCTCCGCCACCCGCTTCGATGCACCCATGACGCTGGTCGGAGCAACCGCTTTGTCCGTCGATATGAGGATGAACTCCGCGACGCCACTATTCGCGCTAACCTCAAGCACGTTGAGCGTCCCAATCACATTATTCAGGATCGCCTCTTCCGGATGCGATTCCATGAGCGGGACGTGCTTGTGTGCGGCGGCGTGGAAGACCGCGTGCGGCCGATATTTGCGAAACACCTCTTCGAGCTTCGGACGGTTTCCGATATCGCAGATAAGCGGGACTACCCGCTCGCGATGTTCCTTCGCGTATTTCGTCTGACGGAGTTCTTGTTCGAGGAAGTAGAGCGGATTTTCCGCGCGTTCGAGGCAGATGAGCTGCGACGGGCGATACTCGAGAATCTGGCGACAGAGCTCGGACCCGATCGACCCACCGGCTCCCGTCACAAGCACACAGTTTCCGGTAAGTACGCGTGAAATCTCGGTCGTGTCGATGGCGATCGGCTCACGTCCGAGCAGGTCCTCGAGTTTCACCTCGCGCAACTGGGTGAGCGATACCTTGCCGTCAACGAGCTCGCGCGGCCCGGGTAGCGTCCGATAGCGGACACCGGCCGACTTACACACGTCGACGATCCCGCGCATCTGTTCGCCGGTCGCTGTCGGTACTGCAATGATGATCTCTTCGACGCGCCTGCGCTGCACAATTGTGGGGATACGATCGCGTCCACCAAGCACCTTCACGCCGTGGAGTCGCAGATTCTTTTTGCGCGGATCGTCGTCTATCACCCCGATCAGATCGTATCCGTACTGCGGGTTGTTGAGCATTTGCCGGACGATCATCTCACCGGCGTCACCAGCCCCGACAACGAGCACAGGTATCCGACGTTTGGACGCGCTGAGGAACTTCCGAAGAAACCGCGCCGAAAACCGTAATCCGCCAATCCCCACCAGTGAGATCAGCCACTGAATGACGATGACGCTGCGAGGAACCTGATCGTGACGGATGAGATAGAGGAGCAGGATAAAAATAGCCGACGTTGCCGTTATTGCTTTGATGATTTGCGCGAGATCGTTTAGGCTCGCGTACTGCCACATACCTCGGTAAACTTCGAAAACGAGCAGAAACACGAAACCCGCGATAATGAGAATCGGTCCCGTTCGAAGCATGATGTCGATATATTCGCGGCCGAGAATACCTTCAAATCGGAGATAGAACGCGGCATAATACGCGAATCCGATGACGAACAGATCCGCAAAGAGCATCAGTATTCGAAGTCTGCGATCACGAAAATAGAGAAACGGTGAAGTGACGGTCACGCGCGATGCCTCCCGACGTCGTGCCAACTACATGAAATAACGACCGGGCAAGAGTAAATACGGTAAGTTCCGGTCGCCTTGAAAAATATGCGCGCATTTTCGGGATTTGGCAAGCGTTTTAGACACGATGGCCGGTACACGATACGACGCGGTTTCGGTGTCAGAATCCGAGCGGACGTGTGCGACGAGCGAGAGCGTGTATGTTCCATTTCAGGCTGAACGGTATCCAAAACGCCACGATGAGTCCTATGAGCCAGACGCGATGCCAGACGCGAAGCACCGTCACGATCAGCGCGAACATTCCCCACCATATCGTTGCGCTTCGTGGACTCACGCGTGCGGCTCCTCTTCGACACGCACACCGGTCACCGTGTTACGACGTCCGCCTCCGGGGAACTCCGATACCGTCGCCGCGATGACACGTCGTAATTCGTCGCGAACATGTTCCAGCGGGACGCACTCCAGCACGAACCGTGTATAGCCCCGGTTCGGTTCCTCGCGAAAGTGGAATCCGACTTGGATATGGTTCTCCCGTAATACCGGTCGGACCACCTCGTCGATCAGCGACCGCTCTGCCGGAGCGATGTCGCCGCGATCGAGGATGAAATGCGTATGAATCCAACGATCCTGAACGTCAAGAACCTTCATTCGCTCGCTATTCCTACCGTACCGAAATAGACCACGTTAGTTGCCCGAGCTCTTCTTCCCGATTCGATCCGATATCGCCATGACACGTCGCTCAATCGACTTGAACGGCTTGAGCACGACCCACGCGATGATCGTCGAAATCACTCCGAGACCGTACGCGCCGAGCCCAAACGCGATCCCGACCGCCCCCATGAACCAGATACTCGCCGCGGTCGTCAGTCCTTTGATCTTGTTATCGTCCTTGATGATCGTTCCGGCGCCGAGGAAGCCGATCCCCTGAGCAATACCCGCGATCACACGGGAACGATCACCGAAACCACCCGCCTGTAAAAACAGGTGCTCGGATAGCAACGTAAACAGTGCCGCGCCGAGCCCGACCATCGTGTGCGTACGGAGCCCTGCCGCTTGCCCGCCAAACTCCCGTTCAAGCCCGATAATGCTCCCCGCCACTACGACAAGTACAAGGCGCAACGCGCCGAACCCCCATACGGAAAGCATATCCAGATATGGATCAATCATGGTGTCGTCTGTCCTTTAGCGAATACTCCCTGATTACTCTGAACGAACCAGCCATGCCTCGTGAATGCGCGCCCATTGCCGCCAATTGAGGAGCCGATCCGCCGGGTCGTCGAAGGTGATCTCGAGCTTCCCATCACGAACGAATCCGTTTGGTATCTCGAACTCACGTACGACGCCGATCTCTTCGCTATCGCGTATCGCGTTCAAGCGCTCGCCGTTGACCATCGGCATGAGACTGCCGAACCCCGTCAGTCTCAGACGATACGTCGCGTCGTCATCGAGCAGGTCGTACACGAGCACCGTCGCGTGCCACGGCATGTTCGACTGCCACGAAAGACGCAGCCGACACCGCCCTTCATCCCACCACATGAAATGCGGAACACGCCCACGCACCTCCGCCGGATGCGCTTCCGGGCCAACACTTCGCAACACGTGCGGCGACCGCCCGACGTGCCCCACGTCGTCATATCGACCACCCGGGCCCGGATTCTCCCAATCAGCGATCTCACGCAGTCTCGCGAGCTTCGCGCGCTCGTCCGACATACCACCGATTTCCGCGAACTGATCTTCGAGCCACCAACGGTTGTTTACTGGAACATCGATGACGTCGAGAAGCGCACTCCGCTGAACGCTGCTCGCACCGTACCGCTCGACACTCGACTGGTAACGCACGGATTCCCACAGCGCCGTGAACAGCTCGATCAGCCGCGCGCGAATCTCCGGACGCGGAATGTCGGTGTCCGCACGCGCAAGAACCGCAGTCGCCTGCCGCATCGCCTCGTCCGAGCCGATCTCAGGCGCGCGTGTCAAAACCGCGTACGCTTCCGATTCAAGCTTCGTCTCCGCGATTACCCGATGACGTACCCACGCATCGTAGTACGCACGCAGGAGCAGGAACTGCCACCGCCAGTTGCTCCGAGTCAGGTCCGGCTTATCGCGCTCAAGAACCTGCCAATGAGTGAGCGTCGCGTCGATCGATCCATTCGTCGCGATGGGACCTTCCCAATTCCGTTCGAGCGCCAAGATACCGTCCGCGACTCGCTCGGCGACGTCCGACCCGAAGAAAACGCGTCCGTATTCAATCAATACATCGCGCACGTCGCGGTCCGGATCCCACGTGAGCGCATCCCATATCACCTTGTTTACGTCGTCGGTCGCACCGTCTGAATAGGCGATGTGTCCCGCGCAATACTCCGCGTGCCGTCGGAATATCTCTGCGTATGCGACGGGCCGCTGATTCGGCGGCTCGCGTCCTTCCGTGAGGGCAAACGCCGGATCCCACCACGGAACCGGGAACTGACATCGTACCGTATGAGACTCGTCCGGATACCGTCGAAGCGGATACTTCGCGGGTACCCGCGCACGAATCTCCTCGATCGGCGGACTCTGCGGTCCGATAATCACACCGCCGAGCCACGTCGGTTGGTGTTCGGTGACCCAATCGTAAAACCAGTTCGCCTTATCCGGGGTGAACGTCTGAAGAGAGAACCAGATGTTCGCGTTCGGATGATGGCGGTGAAGAATCGGCGCGAGGTCCTCAAAGAATGGCATGACGTCGCGCGGATGGTTGACACCACCGTCGCCGCCGGGGAAGAAGTAGCCGTCCACCCGTGGTAGCGCCGCAAGAAACTCATCGTGCCACTCGAGGAAGCGAGCGCGACGCTCTGGCTCTTCCGCGAAATACCAACCCGCAGATTGCCGCACCCAGAAGTCGATATCGTACTCGTCGCAGACCTCGCTCATTCGAATCGTGAAATCCCACGCCGGTACCGGCATGACGCCACCCGAAGCGCGACCCGGCATCAGCTCGAGCGCATTTGCGCCGAAGAACATGAGCTCGCGGATATACTGTTCGTACTGCTCCGGGGTCCACGCGTCGTACGTGTTCGCAGCACTGCGATACCCTATCTGATGCCCGCGCATCGGATACCGCGGCGCGCTCTCCACATCGATGCGCGGCAACCGACACGATCCCGCGCCGAACTCCCCTTCCCGAATCAGGCGACCGATTCCATAGAGGATGCCGCGCGTCGTTTTTCCCGATATCTCGACGTCGTCATCGTCAACGCGAAGACGGTATCCCTCTTTTGGAAGGTCGTTCGCGAACTGGAGTAGCACGTGCGCGCCGTCACCTTTCCGCTCATCGCTCCGAACCCAACGAACACCCGTGCGCCGTTCGACCTCTTCGATGAGCACACGCGATGCGATCTCGGGTACTCCGTCCGCCGAAACCACTGTCGCGTTCGATAGATCGACCATCGATGCCTCGGCTCGTCCCGTTGTCATTGTAGTGAGAAGTCCTATCAGCGCAACGACATACCGGCTCAAAACCATCGTGATCTCCTCATTGCTTCAGTAGCCACACCTCGTTCACCCGCGACCAAGTCCGCCAGTGGATATTGCCGACATCGGTGTCTTCGAACGTCACGAGAATCGCGCCATCAGCAAGCGCGGACGTGGGAACGACCCACTCCTTCACATCCCGCCGCTCCGAACCGTACGCCACCGGTTCTACCGGTTCTCCGTCGATGCGTATCCGGATATCACCGATACCAACCATGCGCACCCGATATTCTGCGTCGGCGTCGAGGTCGGTATAGCGCAGACCGAGCGGCCAATGGATATCGCTCAGCCACGACAGGCGGTCTTGCGTACCACCACGTTTATTCCACACGCTGAACGGGTTCGGATTCCGCTGCATGAACGGATCGGTATGGAGTGTCTCACCGCGGATTACGTGCGGCATGTTGTCGATGTTGCCGATATCGTCGTAGAAGCTCCCCTCGCCGGGCGATTCCCACGTCGCGATCTCCATAAGACGCGCACAGCGTTCGGACTCGGACTCCAACGTCCGTATCACCGTAAACTCGTCCTCCAGCCACGGACGATTATTCAATGCGAGGTCCAGAAAATCGAGAATTGCGCCGCGCTCGGGTCCATTTGCGCCGTACAACGGAACGCTCGACTGAAACTTCGTCGACTGCCAGAGCGCCTCGCCGAGCTCGACGATCTTCGCGCGCATCCGCGTGATCGCTACCGGTGGATTGTCCATCCGCGCCAGTATCGCCGCCGCTTCCGTCATCGCTGTGTCCGAGCCGATTTCGCCTGCGCGCGCGAGCACGGCGTTCGCCTCGTCCTCCAGCGCGCGCTCATGGAGCAGGCGTTCGCGCACGTAGTTGTCATATACGGCGCGCATGAGGAGGAACTCCCACCGCCAGTTCCCCATGAGCTCGGGATGCTCGCGCTCAAGTTCGGACCAATACGCATATGTCGTGGCAACCGAGCCGTTTGTCGACAGAGGTCCTTGCCAGTTCCGTTCCAGCGCGAGGATGCCATCCGCGACCGGCTCCGCAATGTCCGGTCCGAAGAAGAAGCGCGCGTAGTCCGTGAGAATCTCCCGCACCGACGGTGTCGGCTCCCAACTCCGAAGATTCCAGACGACGAGGTTGATGTTATCGTGCGTACCCTCGGTGTACGAAATAAATCCTTCTGTGCCCTCGGTATACGCTTCGTGGATGATCGCCATTTCCGTCGGACGCGGGTTCGGACCTTCGCGCCCAAGTGTCATATCAAGCGCGCGGTCCCACCACGGCACGGGAAACTGCGCGCGCATGTTGTGCGTGATGTCGGGATACGCACGGAACGGGTATTCCTTCGGCATCCGCTGTTTCAATTCCGGCAAGCCCGGGTCCCACGGACCCGTCACGATTCCGCGGATCCAGTCCGGCCGCTCGCGATTCATGAACTCGTATGTCCATTCGGCCTTATC
>CAZWQW010000057.1:0-16115 GCA_964635955.1 uncultured bacterium
CGGGCGAAGGCGCCTCGCACCTTCGCCTTAACGAACGCGGACGTCAGTCCGCGTTCGCACGGTAGTCATTCGGGTCGATGCCGTGGCGATCGAGGAGTCGATAGAGGCTTTTCCGTTCCATGCCGATGGCGTGCGACGCTTGTCGAACGTTGCCCCCGTGTCTGCTCAGAAGACGCATCAGATACCGTCGCTCGAACGAGTCGAGCACCTGTTGGCGCGCTTCGGTAAGCGGAACCTCGTAAAGCGAAGCTTCCTCGTGGAGACCGGCGAAATCTGCCTCGCTGCTGGAATTCGTTGGCGCGGCCCCATTCGCGCGCAGGTCGACGGGCAGATCCGCGACGCCGATTTGCTCCCCCTCAGCGACAGCAATCGCGCGCTCGACCACGTGCTGGAGCTGTCGAACGTTCCCCGGCCAGTGGTACGCGTTCAATTTGGCAAGCGCCTCGTCGGTGAAGCCGGTTGGCGTCGAGCGCCCAGACTCAGTCGCGAAATGTTTGAGGAAGCACATGGCGAGGAGGGGAACGTCACCATCGCGTTCGCGCAGAGGCGGTATGACAATGCTGAACGTGTTGAGGCGGTAGTAGAGGTCTTCGCGCAGCTGCCCCTCGCTCACCATCTCCTCAATATCGCGGTTCGTCGCGCTGATCACACGCACGTCGAAGTCAGTCTCCGTGCGTCCACCGAGGCGACGAACACGTCGCTCTTCAAGCGCACGAAGGAGCTTCGATTGAAGGTGGAGCGGCAGATCTCCGATTTCATCGAGAAAGAACACGCCATTGTTCGCCGTGGTAAGCAGCCCCGGTCGCGATTCATGCGCACCCGTGAACGCTCCCTTCTCGTGCCCGAAGAGTTCCGACTCGACGAGATGATCCGGTAATGCGCCACAGTTGAGCGCGACGAACGGTCCCTTGCTCCGCGAGCTTCCCGCGTGAATAGCGCGGGCTACCAGCTCCTTGCCGGTTCCGCTTTCACCCAGAATCAGGACGCTGCCGTTCGATTGTGCAGCGGTGCGTATGTGGATGAAGAGCGAGCGCATCGCTGGCGACTGCCCAACGATCATATCCGAATCGCAGAGGCCGGCGAGATCCTCGTGCAGGTCACGGTTGCGACGGATTACGTTCGCGCGGTATTCAGCGCGTCGTACCACTTCAAGCAACTGGTCGGCGGTGAACGGCTTCGTAAGGAAATCGAACGCGCCTTCCTTCATGGTTTCGACCGCGCGCGCAACGGTTCCGAACGCCGTCATGATAATCACGATCGTATCGGGGTAGTTCGTCGCGATCTCGCGAAGTAGCGTCACACCGTCCATACGTGGCATGCGGATGTCGGTCAGGACGATTGACGGGTTGTGCCGTCGCATCAGGTCGAACGCTTCGGTACCGCTTTCCGCAAGCAGCACACCGTATCCCGCCCGTCGGAGCACCTTTTGGTAACTCGCGAGCAGGTCGGTATCGTCGTCGACAACGAGAAGCGTGTGCCGATCGTCCGTATATGCACTGACGTCGGTCATGCGGTAGACACCCTTTCGGCCGTGATTTCACCTCGATTGCGGATTTCGAGCTCCGTGTCGTTCAAACGTGGCAGGCGCACGCGTACGATGGTTCCTTCGCCGCATCGGCTCGAAACGCTGATCGTGCCGTCGTGCGCGGTGACAATCCCGTAGCTGATGCTCAAACCGAGACCCGTCCCCTCGCCAACGTCCTTCGTGCTGTAGAACGGATCGAAGATATGCTCGAGCTCGTCTTCGGCGATACCCGCTCCGAAATCCTCCACGCGGATCTCCACGGGGCAGTCGGTCTCCTCGCGCACCGTTCGCGCTCCCACGGTCACCACCGAGTCGGGCCGCGACGCGTCGATTGCGTTGGCGAGGAGGTTTACTACAACCTGTTCCAGTTGCGTCGCGTTGCCATACACGGGTGGAACCGGCTCGATATCCGTGCGCTCGACCTTCACCACGTGCTTTTCCGCGCGAAGGCCAACGATAACCATCGCGCTGTCGATCACCGCGTTGATATCGACTGGCGAACGCGCAACGTTCGTGCATCGCGAAAACGTGAGCAGCTCCTCGGTAATCCGGCTGACGCGACTCGCTTGTCGTTGGATCGCCTCCGCGTCGTCGCGGATACCGTCAGGGAGTCCCTGCTCTTCCACATCGGCGAGGAGACTGTCGGTGCGGAGTAAAATCGTCCCGAGGGGATTGTTGATCTCGTGAGCCAGTCCGCTGGCGAGTTGTCCAATCGATGCGAGTTTACTCGATTGAATGAGTTGCGCTTCGAGCCGCCGTTCTTCGGTAACGTCGTGGGCAAGCTCCAACACCGTCGGATCGTTCCCGTTTGTCCCGGGCACACGCACAATGGTTGTATCGAGAATACGTTCGTTCCGAGTGCCGCGTCTGAGTGTGCGGGTGTGTCGGGTGATTGCGATGTCGTCGCGGTTGAACAGGCAGTGCTCACAGAAGTGGCGCTCATCGCCCACGAGTTGGAAGCAGCGACGCCCGACGATTTCGTCCTCACGAAGCCCGAGCATCTCCGCCATTGCCGGATTCGCTGCGCGAACAGTGCGGTCGGCATCGATCTGGAGCACGCCAACCGGCAGGTTGCTGAACATCGCTTCGAGACGGCGGGTTCGTTCGGCGAGCATCGTCTCAAGTTGGGTTCGCGTCCGGTAGAGTTCCTCTGCCATGGTGTCGAATGCATGGGCAAGCGTGCCCACTTCGTCACGTCGCGAAATATCGAATTTAGGAGGCTCCTCACCTGCTGCGAGCCGATCTGCAGCCTCAGCGACTCGCGTGACGGGATCCGTTATCGCGAAGATCATCACCCACAACACGATCGTCGTCAGGAGCACGCCGATGCCGAGTATCCAACCGTAGCGCGTTCTCGCGTCGCTGACCGCCAGAATCACGCCCCGATCCGTGTAGCTGATGCCTATATCGGTCGCATCGCCGAAAACTTGAACGCGCTGCCACGCGGTGTAGAGCCGCGTCCCGTCCGGTCGTTCGACCATGGTATCCATCGGGAGTTGGCCTTCAACCGGTCTCAATTCGACAGAAACGACGTCTGGTGCGCGGCTGACGACGTTTACCAGCTCGCGGAAATACTCCTGCTCGCCCGTGAGGGTCATCTGGAGATATGCCGAACCAAGCAGACGAAGCCGCGACCGAGCCTCGGCGTGCATACTCCGATTCGCCACCGAGCGGACCGACGTCGTCGTGACGCGCATGGCTGCGGCGAACACGAAGAGCTCGAGGACGATGACGGGAACGATGATTTTATATCGAAGCGGAAGATTGAAGACGACCTTCCACCACGAGCGCTGACCGCTCATTCGGTGATCTCCGAACGAATCTTTCGAGTGTATGAATGATAATACCCGATTGGCCACTCAGTTGCGATCTCGATACACTCACCAATATAGGAAAAGATACGGAACGCCACGCGGAAATCGTTATTCCGAAGGGAGATCCTGCAACGACACGCTTCGATGTGCCCACATCTCGGCGCTATGATCGGCCATTGCCCGTGCGAGCGCACGTTTCGCTTCGGAAGAGAGCGTATCGAGAGCGATATCTCCATGAATCGCTTTGATCATGTCGGTGAAATGCGTCGGCGGTCGGTATCCGGCGCATGATGCGGTGTCGATGCGAAGCGCGCTCGCGACGGCGCTGAAGTACCCGTCGCGACCGTCGATACCCGCTCGCACGCCAACCCACACGATCGTTACCGGGCGGCCGTCTGGTGCTACATCCGCATCTTCGGAGAACGTAATGCCGGCTTCTACGCGACTCATGCCGTGGAGTGCACCGGAATCATGCTCTACCGACGCTTCGTCGATGACAAACGCGAGCAGCGTTACCCCGGTGCCCGGATCGATAGAGGTTCCGCTCGCCATGGGTAATTGACGCGGTGCCATTCGCTTTCCTCCGAGTGAAGCGCGGCGAAATCCTTGACCTCTTGACTGAGTGTTGTAACTTTTGTTGCCGAATCTCATCCGCACCGATCGTGTTCGGTGTGCGTGGGCCAGTCGTAAACCAGTATATACCACCGCTCCTGAGTGTGCCAATGTCTCGCAATCTACGCGCGTATCGTCGTTCGCTGATCCTTGTCGGGTGTCTCGCTTCGATGGCGATCCCCACTGTTACCACGGCGCAGCTTGAGATCAACGGCGTGCCGATACGCGGCGGTGAATACACAATCGAGCTCACACCATCAGCGGCATCGGGGCAGCTGTTCCAGACGTATGTTTCGCGCGTGGCGAAAGACGGTTTCGATCAGGTCATGTTCCGTGATCAAGAAGGGCGACTCTGGCTCCACTACGGCCGTCATCTCCTGCTCTACGCCAGTTCGGCCGATCGTGTCAATCAAGCCTCGTTTAAAGGCGATCCGGTCACCGTCATCCACATCGATGACGAAAACCAAGAAATCGACATTCGCCAACCACTCGGCCGGCGCATTGCCGCGATCCTCGTCTTCATCGTTCTTGTGGGAATCGGTCTCGGAGTACTCTCGGGGCTGGTCGCTCGGCGGAACTTCATCATCCTCGGGAAGAATCCCCTGTGGGATCACACGCTCTACGGGCTCGTCGTGGGAGTTATCGTCGCGCTCCTCGTCTACGGTCTGATCGACCGGCGCTTCGATCCGGATAAGCTTACGGCGACCTACACCCACGACCATCTAAAGCCGTTTACGCTGAACCCGCCGGATTAGTGCCGTTGCGCTCGTCGAAGAAGCGGCGGAAGGATAATCAGCGACAGGACGATCTGCGGCGTGACGTAGCTCGCGTTGTAGATCGCTGAATAGACCCACACGCTCGATCCCGCCGGAGCATACTGCGCGAAGAATACGACCCCCGCGAAAAAGTGCGCTGTGAAGACGAGCGCGCCACCGATGAGCACACCAAGCGCGACGGTACCGACGCTCAAATACCGCGCGATCACCGCTATCCCGCCGGTCATTACGAGAAGAACCGCTATCCCACCGAACCATCGCGTGTATTCCGTCCGCAACCGGTCTACCGCCTGCGTTAGCCAAACACGCGCCTTGTCGCCATGTGATGTGATTGCGGTCAGCGTGTCGGTTACACCGTCGCCTCGCTCACGGAGTGTGAGCATGCGCGCCTGCACGTCACCGAGTGCCGTGTCCGGTGCGAACTCGACGACGGTGCTCCAATCGCCGTCACGAGAAAGTACCACTCGGTCGGCGTTTCCGATTCGATCGAGCTGCACCCAGCCTGTAACGCCGATTGCAACGAGGATGATACCGAAAATCGCACCGAGCCCCGTGCGAACTGCCCGGTCGGAGTCCAACCCGCGAAGGAACCCCGCGACACCCGCGACAGCCATGGCGATCGGGTAATCGAGCAGTACTTGCGCGGGATGAACGATGAACGGCCGGAGGATCAGTTGAATCGTACCGCTGACGAGGCCGGCGGCGACGCCGTGCCACGGCCCGCGAAGGAACGCGATGTAGAAAACCGGGAGCAACTCCAACGTAATCGAGCCGCCTTGCGGGAGTTCGATCAGTCGGAGAAAGCTGAGCGCGACGCTCAATGCCGCGGCAAGCGCCACGGTTACCACGTCACGCGTCGTGACGCTTTTGCGGGTATGCGTGGTAGTCTGGCTCACTCGGACGTTGTACCGCCGTTCTCAGCGGTCTCCACCGGCTCAAGCTTCTCAATGAGCACCTTGTCGATTCGCTGAGACGCAACGTTTCGCACGACGAATCGGTGGCGATCGTACTGCGTTTCCATGCCGGATTCCGGTACTGCCGAGAAAATGTGGTAGAGGAACCCACCAAGGGTATCGTACCCGTTTTCCTCGGGGAGGTTGCTACCAATCAGCTCGTTCACGTCGGCGATATCCATCGACGCATCAACTTCAATCTGTTGTTCGTTTATCCATCGATAGGGAAGCTCTTCTTCGATATCGTACTCGTCTTGTATTTCTCCGACGATCTCTTCGAGGATGTCTTCCATGGTGATGATACCGGCCGTGCCGCCGTACTCGTCCACAGCGATCGCCATATGCTTCTTTTCACGACGCAATTCGCGCAACAACTCGTTGATGCGTTTTGTCGTCGGGACGAAGAGCACCGACGACTCCTTCGCGAAATCGCCGACGGTCAGTGATCCAGCGTTCTGCGAGTGATCGGTATACACCATCTGGAGCACGTCTTTCGCATGTACAATACCGACGATATTGTCGACGCGGTCCTCATAGATCGGGATACGCGAGTGCTGTGTCTCCGCGAAGAGCTCGAGGAGTTCGGGAATGCTGCGATTGCGCTCGATGGCGATGATATCCACGCGCGGGACCATGACTTCCTTCACCGTTGTCTCGTCGATGGTCATGATCGAACTGATCATCTCGCGCTTTTCCACCTCGATGATGCCACTTTCCGTATCGTCTTCAACAAGCGCAAGCAGCGCCTCTTCGCGCGCTTCGCGGCTCTTGGGCTGACGCGCGCGGCGGATCAGGAGCCGATCAAGCGGCCATACGAGCGGCCAGCAGATGAGCATCCAC
Organism: uncultured bacterium; assembly: GCA_964635955.1. Classification (GTDB taxonomy): domain Bacteria; phylum Latescibacterota; class MWCZ01; order MWCZ01; family MWCZ01; genus CAZWQW01. Next base: position 6,521 of record CAZWQW010000057.1, read on the forward strand.
ACCATGATGATCGGCGCGGCGACGCGGACGCGTCCGAGCGAGATATCCTCGACGACTCGGGTCGATGGGCTTACGAAGTGAATCCACAACAACGGAATCAACGTCACTGCACCCGCGAGCGCGTATGCCACGATCGCGGGAAGGACATCGGCGTTGATGAGCCTTCCGGCCGCCTTGAATGACACAACGACGAATACCAACTGAGCGAGAAGATCGCCGATCGCGAGCGCAAGGATTATACGGCGTTTCGTTGTGGTGCGAGCGAGGAAGCGGTATCCCGCCGGTCGCGCCTGTTCGATCAGTCGCTCCAACGCAGACTGCGATCTGAGGGTCGTATTGCGCTCTGCATGAGCAAAAAGCCAGATGAGGAAAAGCGTGATGCCATACGCGAGGATAAACGTGGTACTTTCGGGGTCGTCCACTTTACCTGAATACTCCTTCTTTGGTGGATCCGGCGCTTCGGCTACAGCGGCTCGGGCTCATCTGCCCGGCGTCGCCACTCGGCGATCCATCCGTTCGTAGCCGCGATCATACGGCGCTCCTCCTCGTCGTTCTCGTGATCGTGACCGGCGAGGTGCAGCGTACCGTGAATCATCAGTCGCGCGAGCTCTTCTGCAAGAGAACAGCCGATATCTTCGGCTTGCGCGACGGCGCGGTCCACTCCGATGTATATCTCTCCCTCGATGTCCTCGTCACGGTCTGAAAGATCGAACGACAGCACGTCCGTCGGCTGATCTTTCCCGCGAAAATCACGGTTGAGCTCGTGGATCCGTTCGAGTCCAACGAGGATGATCCCAATGAGACCTCTCCGATCAGAAGCTTCCGCTCGCCAGAGGTCTTTGAGAATCGAGGTATATACGTCTTGCCAACCCGAAGTAAGCGGCTGAAGGGGCTCGCTTGCTTCCGACTCAACAACAATATCGATCTCAAGCGCGTCGTCGGGTTCGTCCGACGAAACGTTAGAATATAGACGGTCTTCGCTCAAGAAAACAACCGACACCTTTCACGTCGCGAGCGCTATACGGCGCTCGCGTTCCGAAAGTGGTTGGTTCGTGCTTCGAAATTGAGACGCTTCTTAAAAATACGGAACTTGCTCGCCCGAAAGGAAATCCGCGTCGAAGTACCACGGATTTCAGGTGTAGACGTCCCTTCCCGCGTCGTCAGATTCGCGATCGAACTCATCCGGTAGCTTCGGCTGGCGTCTGTCGTCCTCCGGCGCCGAAGCCATTTCCGGCACCGTATCGACAATCCGCTTTTTCACACGCGAATCTTTCGGGTACTCGATACGCTCGTGTAGCGTACCGGCAAGGACCGGCAGTAACGCCGCTTCGATCCGGTCGAGATCGCGTAGTGTCAGGTCGCACTCGTCGAACTGGCCATCCATGAGCCGATCGTGAATGAGCGTATGCACCATGTTCTGCACGCGCGACGGCGTACGTTCTCGCAGCGACCGGACCGCCGCTTCGACCGCATCGGCCATCATCAGGATCGCGGCTTCTTTGGTCTGCGGCTTCGGACCCGGATACCGGTACGTTTCTTCTTGGACGTTCTCCTCGCCGTATTTCTCAATCGCTTTATGGTAGAAGTATTTGATCAGGAGCGTTCCATGATGCTGCGGAATGAAATCGATGATCTGTTTCGGGAGACCGGCTTCTTTCGCGATCTCAATGCCGTTCTTTACGTGTGAGACGACAATGAGCGCGCTCATCTGCGGCGACAGCTTATCGTGCGGATTGCCCTTGTACAGCTGGTTCTCGACGAAGTGATCGGGCCGCTCCATTTTCCCGAGATCGTGGTAATACGCACCGACGCGAGCGAGTAGCGGATTGGCACCGACGGCTTCCGCGGCGCTCTCGGTGAGATTCGCGATGATGAGGCTGTGGGTGTATGTCCCGGGCGCTTGAATCGCCAGCTCTCGGAGAAGCGGTGAGTTTAGATCGGAAAGCTCGAGCAGCGTGATATTCGTCGTGATGCTGAACACTTTTTCGAACACGACGAGCAAACCCATACTGAGCACCGGTACCGCCAGCCCGCTCACGACTCCGGGCCAGAGATGCCCGAGCATGGCCGATCCGGTCGTGCCCTGAATGATATCGCTCGATACAATTGTCACGATGATTGCAAGCGGCAGATAGATCATCGCGCGGAGGAATTGATTGCGGTTTCGCACATGCTGCACGCTGAACACTGCGACGGTTGAAGCGATCGCGTTGACGAATACAACGTGGAAATCAAACCCGAGGAGAACGCCACCGATGAGCAGAGTCGCCGCGCTCAACGCAAAGCCGATCTGTGGACCAAAGAGGACCGTACCGAGCATCGCCGTCAGAGCAAGCGGGATGACGTAGGCGGATACCGCCACATTCGCGGCAACATAGCCTGCGACGGTCAGCGGAAGCCACACGAGCAATACGCAAAGGAACAGCCATTCGGGTCGTCGCCAGACACGGCGCTCGAACTGCCGGATGTATGCGGCGAGAATGAGCAACACCATGGTTACGATAGCGACTCGCCCAATCCACTGTACCGATTCCTGCCAGCGAGCGGTCTGGCGCTGTCGTTCCTGCAACGCCTCCATCAACGAGCGCAACTCGTCGATATCGTCGTTCGTGAGCACCTGATGGCTCGCGACAAATCGTTCGTCCTTGAAGATGGTCCGTTTGTAGAGCGCGACGTTCGCGGCAGCCTGCGTCTGGCGCCGAATCGTTTCGTTGCGGTCGTACATGCGATTCGGCACGACGGCGCTTGTAACAATGTTGTGCAGCGCACGCAGCGCTTCCGATGACACCTGTATTCCAGCGGATAGTGCGCGACTCGTGATGATCTGCCCGACGTTGTCGCGCACTTCTTCGGTACTCTCGATCCGACTAAACGCCACAAGCTGCTCAGTTCCGGAGTCGTTGATAAGCATCACCTGCTCCGGTGGAGTATCGGCACCGAGAAGAGCTTGGCGTCGGTCGAAGTAGTCGCGGAGCTGACCGGCGTCATCGACGGAGGTCACGCCCTGCTCGAAGATGCGGCGCAGCACCGGAAGCGTAAGCGTCCGCGCCATTGCGACATTCGCGTCTCTTGTGAGCCAATGGAGCGTCGACTGGTGGATCAGCTCCTGCGGTAGCGGAAACGCGGTGTCGGGAATCGCGGTCGCAGGCTGTCGCGCGAACTGCGCGCTCACGCGAAGGAACTCCGTCAGGCGACGTTCCTGCTCTACGACGACTTCAGGAAGAGCTCGCACAGCGGGCGCAACGCTGACACGTGCTCTCGCACGGGCGTTTTCCAGTTCGATATCACCGGTGCGGACATTGAAGGTAAACGGCGCGATCACTTCACGCGGCGCGACCATACCGGCGCGCCAGCCGCTGAACTCGGTCATGCTCTCGCGCGGAAAGAGCCATACCAGCATCACGACACCGATGACGCCGACGAATGCGCGGATCCAGTTGCGGTGCGCATCTGTCAATCCGGCCCATCTACTGCGTCGGAATACCGACGTGTGTCTCTTCGTGAAGAGCGCGCGCAACTGCTTCAGCATGCCGCGTATCTCCCGTAGCCGGGTTATTGATTCCCGCCCGTGTGAGTGGCGTGCCCGACATCCACAGGATCGTTTGCGATACCTCGCTCGTGACGATCGTACGCACGGATGATGTGCTGAACAAGCCGATGCCGCACGACGTCGCGCTCACCGAGTTCGACGAACGCGATCCCTTTCACGTCGCGCAAGACAGTCCGCGCGTCGCTGAGTCCGCTACGGGTGGAGTCCGGCAGGTCAACCTGTGTGACGTCGCCGGTAATAACGGCTTTCGAGTCCGCACCGAGTCGCGTCAGAAACATCTTCATCTGCCGGACGGTGGTATTCTGCGCCTCATCGAGGATGACGAACGCATTATTGAGTGTCCGCCCTCGCATGAACGCGAGCGGCACGATTTCAATGACGTGCGTATCGAGAAAGTGCTTGAGTTTATCCGGCGCAATCATCTCGTAAAGCGCGTCGTAAAGTGGGCGGAGGTACGGATCGACCTTCTCTTTGAGGTCGCCGGGCAGGAATCCGAGACTTTCACCGGCCTCGACAGCGGGCCGCGTGACAATAATTCGGCTGACCTGACGCCGTTTGAGAGCAGCGACCGCGGTCGCGACGGCGAGGTACGTCTTGCCGGTTCCGGCGGGGCCGATCCCAAATGTGATGTCGTGCTCCGCGATCGCGTCGGTATACGCACGTTGCCCTTTCGACCGGGCAGAGATCGGCGTGCGATTGTTCGTATACACGATGACCGGCCCGGACGGCGAACCGGTGGGCGGATGACCGGCGCTACCGCCACCATTGCCTCCCGTTACGTGAACACCGGACCACTCCGCGTCGGTGCCTTCAGCGATGCGCTGGCGGATTTCGGTTGCCGCCGCGTCGATATGGTCGCGAGCGCCGCGAATGAGGAGCTGTCCACGACGGGATACGAGGGATACTCCGAATTGCTGTTCGAGGTCTTTTCGGTACGAATCGAACGGCCCGAACAGATGCATGAGATCGACGCCGTCGATATCGAGCGTTTCCGTCACGAGGAGTTCGTGATCTGTTGCCATATACTCCCTTGTCTTCCGGCGAGAACAGAACAAGCCCTCACGCCGATGCGTCGGCCTGAGGGCTTGCGATTCGGTCGAACAGGTTCCGTCGCCGGCGCAACGTCAACCCCATACCCGAAGGTCGGAGTGATTACTGCTGCGGGACTTCAAGAACCATGTGCGGGAAGATCGTACCCTGATCGCCACCGGTGTTGATGATGAGATCTTCGTTGGCGTTCCAGATCGATGTCCACTTCGATGCGTCGCCATAGACCTTCTTCGCGACTTCAACGAGGTTGTCACCCGGCTGCACCCAGTAGGTTCCAGGCGCCTGATTCCGCGGTACACCGAGTACCCAGTCCGGATAGATCAGGTTCGGATTCTCGCCGACGAGGTCCTGGTTCGCGCTGTAGATCTTCACCCATTCATACGGGTTGCCGTAAACAGTCGGCTTGCCGGCGATCCGCCAGAGATAGTCGCCACGTTCGACCGTGTACTGGTCGCGACGAACGACGGGGGCGGGCCGCTGAACGTTCTGCAGCTCCTGAATGAGCTGATCGGCGGTCCGAATACGCTGCTGCGATTCTGGAAGCGCTGCGATCTTGCTCTTGCGAAGGTCGGCCAAGCGCGCCTCGATAGCCGCGAGTTCACCCGCTTCACGAGCGTCCACGATCTGGTCGGGCGAAAGCTGCCGCATCGCGCGAAGCTGCTGATTGACGGCGTCGAGTTCCGCCAGGTAATTGCGAACGGCGGCACTGTCTGCGTCGATCAAATCGAGGACTTCACGGTTGATCCGTGCGATCTGATTGTTGTGAATGTCGTCGATCTGTTCGCGAAGCTGAGCAATCTGGTTGTTTACTACCTGCGCCGCCGAATCTGCTACTGCTTGCCGTGCGCGGCATGCCGCAAGACGAGCCTGGTATTCGGCCATCGTCATTTCGGACTGCTGCGCAAGCGCAAACGTCGACGTGCCCAGTAGCGTTACTAACACGCTGAGTATCAGTCGCCGAGCCATTTTGTTCGCTCCCTTTCCAGGGTGGTTGCTCCCCTGTCCCACCTATCGTTCCCGGTACTGTGGGCCTGTTGTCCATCCCCGGTTTCGCTGTCCATCAACTCAAAATACACAACAGCAAACCGGATCACAAAACCTCTACGCACCGCTACTCAGTCGGCGCGCTTGTCTCTTCTTCCACTGATGCATCGACGTCTTCGACTGCGTCAGCCGTCTCGTCAGCCGGCGCATCATCGCGCGACGCATCGTCACTTGACGTATCGTCAACCTGATCTACCGGCGTCGTCTCATCCGCGCCTTCGACGGCGTCGGAATCCGCGGCATCGGATTGATCTGCTTCGAATCCGTAACCTCCGTCCGCACCGCGTGCGTCGGGGTCGTAACTCGTCGCGTCGGCTTCCGTCACACTGACGGTATCCGGCGCCGACTCAACTGTCTCAGCCGGAGACTCGATTACTTCCGGCTCAGGTTCCGGTTCTGGCTCAGGCTCTTCCCACGGCAGCAGTTCAGGCTGCCATTGGGCGAGTTCCTCGTCGGACATGCGGCCGGTTACGACACGCGATTTCATGCGCTGAAGTTCGACGAGTCGCGCTTCGTGCTCTTCAAGCGTCGACGCGAGAACGTCGTACTCCTGCATGTTCTCGTTCGCCCGTGCTTCCGCCGCATCGGCTTCCATACAGGCTTGCGACACGAACGCCTCGGGGCGAATGCCCTTCGGAGCGCAGGCGGCGAGGAGGAACGTCATCGTTCCGAGTGCCGCGCCGATAATGTGCCGCTTACGTAACATCGTCTCTGTCCGTCATTCCCCGGTACCCTTGTCCAGTGCCTGATCGGCTAAGGACCGGTACCGTTGAAATCACTGCGCGTCGCGCTCGATTGCGACGAGATTCTGACGAACGTTGTTCAGATACGCCTGACGCTCCTGGAGCGACTGACGTGCCGATGTGAGTTGACGTTCCACGCTGTTGAGATCGCGGCGCGTTTGCTCAAGTGCGCTTTCCGCCTCATCCGCAGCGGCGCACACCCGATTCAGCTCCTGAAGCTGCTCTTCGTTCGGCTTCGGCGTACAGCCGGCCATGAGCCCCATCAGGAGACCACCGGCAACCACCGCGGTCAAGAACGATTTGTGCATTGCATCCTCCTGTGCTACGCGATACCGCTCCCGGAGACCATTCGATCTCGGCGGAGAGCATCTTTCTTTTGCGTGCCAAGCGTCTTGCGTGCCAAGCAATATGTATACGAGAATGCCAAACGTCGCAACCTGTCCGAAATTGCGGACTCCCGCAAATCCCAGATGCGACAGACACCCGTACTATACACAAACCAAACGCACCGGTCAATCGCGTGTGGATGGTGATTCCGAAGAAAGTTCACTATACTTTCATCGGTACCGACCTGATCGCGACGCCGGTTCTATCGAATCGGATGCTCGTGATACCCATCAGATGCGGCGTTCGACCATCCGTCGTGCGTCCGCGTTACAAAAGGTAGACCACACCAAAATCTACTGCAAGTTCCAGAGGTAACTGTATGATGTCATTCACAACGACCGCGTACGCACGAATCGGCCTACTTGGAAATCCCTCCGACGGTTACTACGGCAAGACCATCGCGTGCGCGATTCGCAATTTCGCCGCGACCGTCGATCTCCATGAATCGGACTGCTTCGTCGTCGAACCGCATCCGGAATACGATCCGCGTGAGTTTACCTCGATCGATGCGCTTCACGACAGCGCGGTACGCGACGGATATTACGGCGGTCTTCGCCTTTTGCTCGCGTCGGCGAAGAAATTCGCCGAGTATTGTCGCCGTCACGACGTCACGTTACCGAAACGCAACTGCACACTACGGTACGACACGAATATTCCTCGTCAAGTGGGCCTCGCCGGTTCCAGCGCAATTATTACCGCGACAATCAAGGCGCTCAGAACGTTCTACGGCATCACTGACGACCAACTCCCGAAGGTGCTTCAACCGAATCTCGTCCTCAGCGTCGAAGAGGAAGAACTCGACATACGCGCAGGTCTACAGGACCGCGTCGCGCAAACCTACGGCGGGCTTGTCTACATGGATTTCGATCGTAAACTCCTCGAGAGTCGCGGTTACGGCGACTATGAGGAACTCGACCCGAATCTCCTCCCGCCGTTATTCCTCGCCTACATGGACGAACCGAAGGACTCCGGCAAGGTGCACAGCGACGTCCGCGAACGGTGGAAACGTGGCGATGCCGATGTCGTAACCGCTATGCGCACGTTCGCCGAATTCACCACCGAGGGTCGTCAAGCGCTTCTCGAACGGGACTACCCGGCGTTCGCGAACCTTATGGATCGCAACTTCGACTTACGCCGCCGCATTTTTGGCGACGCGGTGATCGGCGCGCACAATCTTGAGATGATCAGTATCGCGCGTGAACACGGTGCCGCGGCGAAATTCAGCGGATCAGGTGGCGCGGTCGTAGGTACGCCTCGCGAATCGGGGAGCATGGACGCGATCCGCGCCGCGTATATCGATGCCGGGTACTCGTTCGTCATTGTCGAACCCGACGCGAAACCCAATGCCTGAACGAGAGCCGGTCACCGTCGTCGACTTTCTCAACCTCGCCGCGGATTTTCTCGCAAAACGCGGTATCGAAAATCCACGCCTGCACGCGGAACTCCTTCTCGGCGACGTAGTCGGACTGAAACGGATCGAGCTCTACCTCCAATTCGATCGACCACTGACGTCGCCCGAGGTACAACGGTACCGCGAGTTACTCCGTCGCCGCTCAACGGGCGAGCCGGTGCAGTACATCCTTGGTCACACCGAGTTCTTCGGTCGAGCATTTCTCGTGAATCCGTCGGTACTCATTCCGCGTCCCGAAACGGAAGTGCTTGTCGAGCAGACACTCGACCGCATGCAAGGTGTCGCGAATCCGGTTGTGTTGGATATCGGCACGGGATCGGGTGCTATCGCCATCACAATTGCGGCAGAACGCACCGACGCACACGTCGTGGCGACGGACATATCGGCCGACGCGCTCGACACCGCCCGCACGAACGCGAAACGTCTCGGCGTATCCGATCGCGTGGAGTTCGTCGAGGGTGACCTCTTCGCACCGGTCTCCGAGCGCACGTTCGATGTTGTCGTGAGCAATCCACCATATGTTGCCGAGGCTGACCGCGCAACGCTCCAACGCGAGGTACGCGATCACGAACCGGCGACCGCGCTATTCGCAGGTGCCAACGGACTGGACACGGTACAGCGTATCGTCAGAGAAGCACCGCAACACGTACGTCCGGCCGGATTCTGCGCGCTGGAGATCGGCATGGGGCAGCATGAAGCTGCGCGTTTGCTCTGGCGGGAGGTCGCACCGGATTGGCAGGTCGATGTCATCCATGATCTTGCGGGAATCGAACGTATCGTCATAGCATCGCGCGAAGAGGGTAGGTAGCGGAACGGAAGCCGAATCGCAATGAACCGATTGACAGAACGGTGTCGGCTGAGTACCTTAGGAAGTTCCCGAATAGAAACGGGTAAACTGGATATCTCATCAATACGATCGTCGAAGGAGTTGAAGCGTGCCGACCGTTAAAAGTGCAAAAAAGCGGATGCGGCGGAGCCGCGAACAGAATGAGCGCAACATTATGTGGCGTTCGCGTCTGCGCACGTTTATCAAGCGGGTGCGTACCGCGCAGACCCCCGAAGACGCGCAGGTAGCGCTCGAGAAGGCGATTCCCATCATCGATCGGACAGCCGAACGGGGAATTATCCACAAGAATGCCGCCGCCCGGCAGAAGAGCCGTCTCAGCGCGTTCGTGAAGCGGATGAGCGTCGCGGCCTGATCTTCGCCACACATTCGATCGTTAACGAAATATACCCACCGATCTCGGCGCGTGATGCGGATCGGTGGGTTTTCGTGTGTACAAACGGATCGTGATTGCCGTTATTTTTCTCGCGGCTTTTCGCCTTCCGGGATCGGCTCCGCTTCATCGATAAGCATGATCGGGATATCGTCCTCGATGCGGTAGCGCACTTTGCACGACCAGCACCGCA
>CAZWQW010000057.1:16215-17539 GCA_964635955.1 uncultured bacterium
CCCGGCGTGTCAATAAAGCTGATGACGGGCATGCTGAATTTCTCCGCCATCTTCATGACGCGAATCGCTTTGCGGTATCCCTCGGGACTCGCCATGCCCCAATTGCGCCGGAGTTTTTCGTCCAGCGAGCGACCCTTTTGCTGCCCGACGACGGCCACCGAACGTCCGCGAAACCGCGCGATGCCGCTGACCATCGCGGGATCGTCGGCGAAGTACCGGTCGCCATGGAGCTCCGTCCAATCATCCATGATTGTGGTGACGTAATCGAGTGTATAGGGACGGTCGCGATGGCGCGCTACTTGGACGCGCTGCCAGCGAGTCAGGTTGCTGAAGATGCTGACCCGCATCTCCATCGCCTTCGCCTCGAGCTTGGAAATCTCCTCGGCGATATCCTGCTTCTCGGCCTGCTCGCGGTTATCGATTGCCCACTGCTTCATCTCATCGATGCGGTCTTCGAGACGGGCGAGCTCGAGTTCAAAATCCAGCGGAACCGGGCGATTTGATTTCGGACGTTTCTGTTGTGGCGTTTCACTCATATATCAGCGTGTCTCCTCGGCGCTGCGGCTCTCCGACCAGATATCGGCGCCTGATACTCTGGCGCGTGTGGTCGGATCAGTCGAAGAATATACGGAATGCGCACCGGATGAGAAACGCAACGCTCGAACCGCCGTGTTGGCGAACGGTCCGAGCGTCGCAGAGTAAGCTGACAGGATAGGCGTGACGTGTGATGATCAGGCGCGACCCATCTTCTTGAGATTCTCGAAGCTGATGCGAGCGCTATCGAGCGCCGGGCCAGGTGTCGTATCCTGCTCGACAATGAGCCACTTCGTGCCTGCGTCGTCGGCGACACGGAAGATGCCTTCCCAATCGAGCACACCGTTACCGATCTCGGTGAACGAGCGCTTCGGATCGTCGGCCATGTCCTTGATATGAATGACTGACAGCCGCGGCTCAACCTTCCGGAGATACGCCACCGGATCGACGTTGCCGTAAGCAACCCAGTACGTGTCGATTTCCGCGTGGAGATTTTTCGGATCGCTGTGGCTGTAGAGGATGTCGAGGCCGTATTTGCCATCGAAGAGCTTGAATTCGTGCGCGTGGTTGTGATACGATAGCTGAATACCATCGGCGCGTAGCTTGCCACCGATTGCGCTCAGCGTCTCAGCCGTCTTCCGCCACGCATCGCCACTCTCGGTATACTCACCGGGAAGGCCGGGGATCGTGAGGAACTTCGTACCGACGGTTTTGTAGTAGTCGAGTGTCTTTGCATAGGCGTCGCCGGTCAAATCGTTGATACCGACGTGTGCTCCAGCGCGACCGAGAC
>CAZWQW010000058.1:0-5991 GCA_964635955.1 uncultured bacterium
CCGGCGCTCCGTTTTTCTCGCCTTCAGCCGTCGCAAGAACGACCATACCAAATGGCTCGCGCGAAAACGTGCGTAAACCCCAGTAAAGAAGTCGTCCGAGGTTCCGCGCACCGTATCTGCGACGGGTCTTCGAGAGTAGAATACCGATCGGCATCACAATGTAGTTGACAAACCAGTTGAATCCGGCGACGTACGCGCCGGCACGATCAAGTCCGAGTTCGTTCGGCACGTCGATGATCTCGTCGACGACGAACGGTACGCTTATATGGTTGCCAAAGGGTTCACCGAAATCGGTACGTCGATAATCGTGAGATTCTGCGGGTCGCCATTCACCGTTGGCGAAAACACGGCTGTCGTATTCCATGAGCTGGTGAATAAACTCGACGCCCGTATCGGTCCAGTCCAAGGTGAAATTCATGTACATCGCGACATCAACGCGATGAGTGGTGTCGAGTTGCCCCGCGACATACTTCGCCAGCGGCGCGATCATACCAGGGTGCGAACCCGCTTGTGTGAGAAACACGCGTCTCGCCTGTCGAATTTCGGCAGCGAGTTCGTCGAGACGACCGCCACCACTCCACGGCACGTATAGATCGACGTAATCGACCTTCGCGCGGAGTGCGGCGCGAGCGACGGGCACCGCGTATGCGCTGAGTGGTGCCGCAACGACGACGATCTTGCAGCCGGAAAGAGCGCGTGTCAGTGCATCGGAATCACGCGCGTCCACATGGTAGGCGTGAACGCGGTCGATAAGGAACTCGTTATTCAATGTGCGCGCCGTGGCTTCAAGACGCTGGATGTTTCTTCCGCCGAGAATGACCGGGTACGTGGTCCGCTCAAGGACAAGTCGCGCAACGGCGATTCCCGCACTTCCTGATCCGCCGAGAATGAATACAGGTCGCAGTGCCATGGTCAGTGCTCCGTCATTGCAGACGATACACGGATAAACGGGTTTGGCGCGGAAGAAACACTTACACGGCGTCAGGGCCAACGGTCGCCGTGCGAAGTCTTGCTCGAATCGTACCTGCGCGGTACACTCTAAAGTCTCTTGTTAATGCTCGAAATACGTTCGATCGACCCAGGCGACCGCATGGCTAATCTCGACATACAAACGATAACACTTGCGAACGGGCTTACGGTGGTTACCGAAGAACGGCACACGGCACCAGTCGTCAGCTTCTGGACGGGTTATCGCGTGGGAAGTCGGGACGAGCGCCCAGGAATTACCGGCGCCGCGCATTGGATTGAGCACATGCTCTTCAAGCCGACGGAAGCATTCCCTCACACGGAACGCGATCGTCTTATTTCTCGGGAGGGTGGTCGAGCGAACGCGTTTACGTGGTTTGACGGTACAGCGTATTACGCTACACTGCCGTCAACGGCTGCTGACGTGATCTATCGTATCGAAGCGGACCGTATGGCGAATTCTGTTTTCGACGTCGAGGTTACCGAAACAGAGCGCACGGTTATTCTCGCCGAGCGAAACCAATCAGAGAACCTACCGGATTGGCGACTCAGTGAGCAAGTCATCGCGACGCTGTTTCCCAGTCACCCGTACGGGCACGACACCATCGGGCACCGGCGCGATCTCGAAACGATGACGCGAGCCGACCTTTACTCGTTCTACCGAACGTTTTATACGCCTAACAATGCGGTCGCAGTCGCCGTGGGAAGTTTCGATACCGCGGAGGTGCAGGATCGAATCGCCCGTCTTTTTGGAGATATTCCGCGCGGTCCGGAACCACCACGACTGAGCATTACCGAGTCGCCGCAGACGTCCGAACGACGAGTTCCAATGGAAGGTCCCGGCGAAACGGCGTATGTCGAGGTTGCCTACCGCGGGATCGATTACGCGGACCCCGACTTCATTCCGGCTGCGTTACTCGTCACGATCCTTGGCGGTCCGATCAGCCTCGCACTGGGGTCTGACGGAACGAGTCGCAGCTCACGGTTGTATCGGGAATTGGTTGAAGGCGAGCTTGCTGTCGATGTCAGTTGCTCCATGGAAGCGACCATCGAGCCGTTCGTCATCGACATCGCGGCGATGGTCTGGCAGGATCGAACGCATGCGGAGGTTGAATCGGCAATCGATCGTGTGATAGACGGCGTGGCATCCCACCCCGTTTCGGAGGACGAGCTTGCCCGAGCCAAGAAGCAACTTATCGCGACACTCGTGTATGATAACGAACGTATCTCGGGCCGCGCGATGATGTTGACGTTGGCGCATTTGGTCTTCGGCACAGAGCTTCTCGACACATATACCGACCGGATCGCCGCAGTAACCGTTACGGAAATCCAACGTGTCGCGGCCCGCCTACTCAGGCGTACAAATCGCGTTGTCGGGTATTATATCCCGACAGACACAGATTAGAGTTGAACGTAAAATCGAGCTGGTATTTACCTTAGGAATGATAATGGAACTACCGATCGCGTTTGAAAACGAAGAGCAGCAGCTCATCGGCGTGCTCCACCTGCCGGACGGCGCGTCGAGCGTGCCCGGTGTTGTCATGTGCCACGGGTTTACGGGAAACCGCGCGGAAGCGCATTTCCTCTTCACGAAGACCGCACGAGCACTCGCAAAGGCTGGTATCGCCACACTTCGGTTCGATTTCCGCGGATCAGGTGACAGCGAAGGCGCGTTCGAGGACATGACGGTCAACGGTGAAATATCCGACGCGCTACGCGCTGTCGAATTTCTCGCAGGTCGTCCCGAAATCGACGTAAAACGTATCGGCATCCTCGGGCTGAGTCTCGGTGGATGCGTCGCCGCATGCGCGACCGGTCGGTCGGAGCAGATCGCCGCGACGGTTCTCTGGGCACCGGTGCACGATCCGAAGGTCATCGCGTACCACCGAAACGCCACCGAGAGGGTGTTCCCTTGGGAGTTTACAGGGGGATTACTACTGGGCGAAGCGCTCGTGCGCGAACTCCCAACAATCGATCCGGTCGCGGAGCTGAAGACGGCGCGCGGTCCCGTGCTCATCGTGCATGGATCAGCCGATCAAACACTGCCCGTCGAAGGTAGCGAGACCTACGTCCGCGCGGTTGAATCGGTCGGTGGTCGCGTCGAGCGGCACGTCGTCGACGGCGCAGATCACACTTTCGCAACCGTCGCACACGAGCGCATCGCTATCGACCATACCGTGTCATGGCTCCGTGACGTATTCAAAGCGGAAGAAGTAAAAGCCGCACCGTCGACGAAGCGGATCAGTTACGCCGATGCCGGTGTCGATATCGAAGCGGCGAACGCTACGAAGAAGCGACTGCGCGAACTGGTCCGCGAGAGTTATACACCGAACGTTCTGACAGAGTTGGGATCGTTCGGCGGACTGTTCCTCGCACACTTCCCTGATTTGGAGGAACCCGTCCTCGTATCGAGCACCGATGGTGTGGGAACGAAGCTGAAAGTCGCGATTGCAGCGAACCGACATGATACAGTCGGTATGGACCTCGTAAATCACTGCGTCAACGATATTCTCGTCATGGGCGCGCGTCCAATATTCTTCCAGGACTATATTGCGCTTGGCAAACATCGCGGCGACGTCGTCGCAAACGTCGTTGCCGGTCTGGCCAAGGCGTGCCGCGCAACAGGATGCGCGCTCCTCGGTGGTGAGACCGCCGAGATGCCAGACATGTACGCCGAGGGGGAATACGATCTCGCTGGCACCATCGTCGGTGTTGTTGATCGTAAGCGAATCCTCGACGGGAGCCGTGTGCGTGTCGGTGACGTGCTCATCGGTATCGGCTCCGACGGCCTTCATACGAACGGCTACTCGCTCGCACGCCGTTTGGTGTTCGACGAAGCGAAGTGGAGCGTCGATTACCACGTCCCCGAATGGGGTCGCACCGTCGCGGACGAGTTACTGCGACCGCATCGACCTTACCTCGACGCGATTTTCCCGCTATTAGACGACGAACTCGTCCACGCAATGGCGCACATCACCGGCGGAGGCATCACAGACAACGTACCGCGGGTGCTTCCGAAAGGAACTGCAGCGAAGGTGTACCGCGATACGTGGGACATCCCACCGGTGTTTACGACTCTCTACCGACTTGGGAATCTCGATGAAGCGGAAGCGTTGCGAACGTTCAACATGGGCGTTGGCATGGTGCTAATCTGCGATTCGGATGCCTCGGAAACGGTCATGGGACGCCTGCGTCGTTCGGGAGAGCGTGTGTGGCAGATCGGTGAAGTCGTCGACGGCAACGGCTCGGACGGGGAAGTCCAGTATGCCTGATCGGACGATCACGGCGAATCCGCCGGTACAGCGTCATGGAAAGCCCGTTGTGCCGGTGCATGCGCGTCGAATCGTCACCGTTATCTGGTTGGTGTACTCAGTCGCGGTGGTCGGTGTCTCTATCCTGCCAAGTGAAGCGGTACCCAAGTTTCTCATGTTCGGCTGGGACAAGATCGCACACGCTATCGCGTATTTGGCGTCGCTTTTCGCCGATGAGACAGTCTATAAATATCCACTCATTGGCTGGGATAAAATCGCTCACGCGTCGGCATTCCTCGGATTAGGTGCACTGACGGTGCCGGTCGTGATCCATATGAGACAATGGATCGCACTAACCGTCGGATATGGCCTCGCGATCGCTGTTCTTTCGGAGTGGTTGCAGTCGTTCGCACCGAGTCGCTCACCAAGTGCGGCCGACGTATTGGCGGATCTGATCGGTACAGCGTTCGCCGTACTCGTATCGATCCTATGGTTGAGATTGTTCGGTCGGGCGTTTACAACACATGCGAAGCAGACGAATGTGTGACGATGTTACGCGTTTCCGCTGCCTTGCTGCCCCTGTCCACCCGGAGGAATCGGTAGGGTAATGGTGCCGAACTTCGCTTCGTAGCGCTGAACGTTTTGACCGAGCGCCGCGAGGAGTCGCTTCGTATGCTCTGGCGTAAGCACGACGCGTGATACGACTTGCGCTTTTTGCATCCCTGGCATCATCACGGAGAAATCGAGGACGAACTCGCTTCCGGTATGCGTGATAACAACGAAATTCGAATACGTTCCGGAAACGTTCTCACCAAGATTGATCTCGATCTTGCCTTGCTCGCCACCACTGGTATCCATAGGTCCTATCATACAGATATGGTACGTCGATGACCTCGCACGAGCAAGACAGCGCCTCCAGCGACACTCGTAACACATCCGTCGGACGTGACACGCCGGTTGTCGACATACGTAATCTCGTCCACCAACGCGGCAATCACACGCTCATCGATGACGTATCACTGCGTGTGGCGCACGGTGAATACATCGCCCTGATGGGGCCTAACGGCTCCGGAAAGACAACACTCGCACGGCATCTAAACGCCATGCTTCAACCTACGTCGGGCGACGTGCATGTACTCGGTAAGAGGACTACGAATCCGAGCAACACGGACGCGATTCGACGGGCGGTCGGCCTTGTATTTCAGGATCCCGATGACCAGATGGTAGCCGTTACGGTAGAAGATGAAATCGCGTTCGGACTCGAAAATCGCGCCGTGCCACGTGACGATATGCTCCGTCGCGTTGACGACACCATTCGCCGGTTTCACCTCGATCACGTGCGCGACCGCGCGACGACGTCGCTTTCCGGCGGCGAACAGCAACGTGTTGCGATTGCCGCGGTATGGGCTACTGAACCGACATTGCTCGTTCTCGACGAACCGACATCGATGCTGGATCGACCATCAGCTACTGCGTTGTTGCGATTTTTGGGTAACCTGATTACCCAACACCCAGACCGAGCGGTTATCCACATCACCCAAAGCTTAACCGAGGCACAGCACGCTCACCGCGTCGTCATCATGGAGCGCGGTAGAATCGTGCTCGATGGATCACCGATCGAGACGCTTACCGACACGGACAGATTACGCGAAATCGGCATCGCGCGCCGTACGCATCCGTGGAAACGCGAGCGGAAGTGCGCAGATCCGATTGTCGAAGCCGTCGATGTGCGGCACACTCGCCGTGACGGACCACTCCAACGGACCGTGCTTAC
>CAZWQW010000058.1:6091-17413 GCA_964635955.1 uncultured bacterium
ATGTGAAGAGACTAATCACCACAGTCCGAATGATTCCCGACCGCATTCTCCGCACACTCACAACGACGATTGATCCGATCCATGTCGCCCAGAGAACGGCTCCAGCAGCCGGGAATGCAGCTTCGTCAAACCCGATTCCCGGATGCTGCCGCCCGACTAACGGTGCGAGTATCCAGTTGATGAGAACACCACCCATGATACCGGCGAGCGGAATGATCGATTCACGCGGAAGGAAAATCACGTAGAGGATCAGCGTCGTGACTGCGACGAAGACTCCGAGTAACCACGTGGAGCCGACAATTGCATTAAACAGGTCCCACAAACCCATCGGCGGCAGATTCGCAAACGCGCCGGCAAGCGAGCGCTCTGCCGGAAGATAATCGAATATCATCGCGAGTATCGTGACGACGAGGCCAAGAATCGCCCACGTCGTCCAACGACTGATTCGCGTCATTCCGCGCCCTCCGTTCCGTTTTTTTCCGGACCCGCGCTCGCAAGTATCGCGGTCGCCGGATTAAGATATCGCCGAACCACATCCATCACGTCTTCCTGTGTGATCGATGCAATTGAGTCGGGGTATCTGAGCAGATAGTCCCATCCGAGATCGAAGTACTCGATCTCCATCATCGCAAACGCCATGCTCTCGTTCGATTCGAGCGCGAGCGGGAGCGAACCGATGACACAGCTCTTACAGTCGGCGAATTCCTCGTCCGGAACCGGTTCGCGACACATCCGCTCCACCTCGGCGCGTATTGTATCGACGGCCTCGTAGTAATGCTCGGGAGAAACGCCCGCGATACACTGCCACGTACCAGGTACCGGTCCGCCGGCGAGTCGAGTAGTTGCGTAGTATGCGAGACCCTTTTCCTCGCGAACCGATAGCCCAAGACGCCCCATGAGACCGAAGCCACCCAGCACAACGTTCGCGAGGTTCGTCGCGAGAAAGCTGCTATCGGTCCGACTCGGACCGATTCCGCCAAAAACGAGGTCGATTTGCACCTTTCCATCGACGACTACATGGCGCTCTGTTGGGCTTGTCCGTGCGGATACATCCGGATACCGTGTCGATTCGGCGATCCGCGAACCAGATCCGTTTTCCCAATGCGCGAGGATGTAGTCCCGCACGGCTTCCGGCTCGACCTGCCCGACGATAACGATGATTACCGGACGTACCGGTACGGTCTTTTCGAAGAAGCCGACGAGGTCGTTGCGCGAGATTGCCGAAACCGATTCCGGAGTCCCTATATCGGGAGCTGAATACGGGTGATCTGACGGGAACGCGAGCTCGTGGAAACTGCGCGACGCTACGTAGCGTGTCGAGTGCATTCGCTCGTCGAGTTCGGTGAGCATCTCGCCACGCACTCGTTCGATTTCGAGATCGGGAAACGTCGGGTTTTGTTGGATGTCACCGAGTAGCTCGAGCAGCGTGAAGGTGTCCTCAGCAAGACATTTCGCACTGAAGACAATCGTATGCTTCGTGTGTGACACACCGAGCGATGCTCCGAGCGACTCCACCGACTCCCAGAGTTCCCCCGCCGAACGGGTATGCGTCCCGCGTATCAGCATCTCCGTCATGAACTGCGTGAGACCATGACGATCACTTGGCTCGGCAGCACTACCCGTTCGCACAAAGGCGTTTATGACCACGGAAGGACTACTTGCGTTTTGCCGAATCAGAAGCACGGCTCCCGACGGAAGACAATACCGGAAAACCGTTTCTGCGGTAGGGAGTGTTTGCGGGTCGACAGACGCGCGTATGGTCATGCAGCAGTTCCGCTGTGCAATTCGTGTAATACGTTCTCTCCAAAGATACCACCCCTTCAGTATGCCGCGAAGGGGTGATATCGGAGGAAAGGCACTTATCGCTTCGCTAACGCGTCCGGATTCACCAGATTCGGTGGCGTTTCGCCTCGGAGACCCGCGAGCAAGTTTTCCGCAGCCATCGTTGCCATTTTAGATCGTGTCGCGTTGGTTGCGCTCGCAATATGTGGAGCGGTCACGACGTTCTCAAGCTCCGCAAGCCCCGGTGCAAGCGCAGGTTCGTCTTCGAACACGTCGAGTCCGGCACCCGCGATTACACCGTCTCGCAACGCGGCTACAAGCGCTTTTTCGTCGACGACGGGTCCTCGCGCTGTGTTGATGAGATACGCGGTCGGCTTTATAAGCCTCAACTCGCGTTCGCCAATGAGATGATACGTGTCTTTCACGAGCGGAACATGAATCGAAACGAAGTCGGATTCGCGCAGAAGCTCATCGAGCGATACCTGCGCATCGGCGATGCTGAGAATCTCTTCGGACGGGTTTGGGCCGCTTATTAGCACGCGCATATCGAATCCCTTCGCGCGCTGAGCCACCGCGGTACCGATACGTCCTGGCCCAACGATACCCAGTGTCGCGCCGGTGATATCCTGGCCGAGAAACAGCATCGGACCCCAGCCTTCGAACTTGCCTGCTCGCGTAAATCGATCCGCTTCGACGATGCGACGTCCTGCGGCGAACATCAGCGCCCATGCCATGTCCGCCGTTGTATCGGTGAGAACCCCCGGCGTATTTGTCACAAGAATCCCACGCTCCGTTGCCGCGGCGACGTCGACATTGTTGAAACCGACAGCATAATTCGCGAAGACGCGCGCACCACGTGCCGCATCGAGGATTTCGGCATCAATCGTATCGGTGAGAAGACAGAGCACGGCGTCACGTCCGCGAACGCCTTGAAGAAGCTCTTCACGCGTCAGTACACGGTCGTGCGGATTCATATCAAAATCGATTCCCGCGTCGCGCAGGAGATCGAGTCCTGCTTCGGGGATACGCCGAGTTACATAGACATTCCACGGTGCCATCAATGGATACCCTCCGTATTAGCTCTGCGATCGGTTGCGATCAATACTTACCGGGCCTCAATACGCGCACCGACATCGGCCGAAACCAGTATCGCGGCGCCCTTCCGACTCGTTTCCTCGTTATACCCGGCGATCACCGCCGACGCGAATTCCTGTGCACACTTCGTCTGCACGAGCGCCACAACTGCTCCACCAAATCCCGCTCCTGTAAGCCGAGCGCCGAAACACCCCTCGGTAGCCATCGCGCGCTCAACGAGGCGATCGATTTCCGGTAGGCTAATTTCATAATCGTCGCGCATACTCTCGTGAGACTGCACCATGAGTGCACCGAAGCGCGGCGCATCACCGTCGCGAAGTGCATCCGCCGCCTCAAGAACCCGCTCGTTCTCGGTGACTACGTGCCGGCACCGGTGAGCGACACGTTCGGGTAGCAGATCGGACGCATCGTGAAGCATGCGTGACGTCGCATCTCGAAGCGCGCGAATATCGGGCCAGCGCTTTTGCATCCGGGCGACACCGTCTTCACACTGCCCACGTCGCTCGTTATACGCCGATTGGCTCAGTCCGCGCGGAATACCGGAATCGAGGATTACGATACTCAACTCTTCGGGAAGTGCGATCAGATCAGCCTCCAAACTGCGGCAGTCGAGCAAGATGATCGCACCGAGGACACTCGCCATTTGGTCCATTATTCCGCACCGCACGCCAGCGAATTCGTGTTCGGCTCGTTGGCAGATTGCGGCGATGTCGGGCTTCGACAATTCGATATGGAGTAATACGAGCACGGCGGATGCCGTCGCCGCTTCCAGCGCAGCCGAACTACTTAATCCGGAGCCAATTGGTACGTCACTCGCAACGGCAATGCGTAAACCATTGCAGCGCAAGTCGGTGCGCCGTTCTATCCCGTCGATTACACCAACGGGATAGTTCACCCACGTCTGATTCGTTGTGGGGCTCCATGGAGGACCCGCGACGTGCACGCGATCGCAGTCGTACTCCGAAACGAACTCCGCGCCGCCGTGTTGCGAACGGGAGAGTGCAACGGCAGTGCGACGATTGATCGCCATGGGAAGCACGAAACCGTCGTTATAGTCGGTATGCTCGCCGATAAGATTCACTCGGCCGGGAGCAGACGCGATCAGTTCAGGGTCGCTATCCCATGTATCGCGAAAAAGTTGGCGGGCTCGATCTACTACGGAATGTGGGTAGGGTACTGTTGTGTTCACTCGGTGGATTCCTGTGGATAAAGCGAGAAAACGACCTGTTGCGTCGATTCGGCGTCGTTAACATCGACTGTGAACGACTCTGGAACGATCCGGTATCCCGGCAAATGAACGGATATCTCGTATGCACCGACGCTTTCG
This sequence comes from uncultured bacterium, assembly GCA_964635955.1. GTDB lineage: Bacteria > Latescibacterota > MWCZ01 > MWCZ01 > MWCZ01 > CAZWQW01. The sequence continues at coordinate 10,296 of CAZWQW010000058.1, forward strand.
ACGTGTACGTACGCATCGGTTGTCTTTCCCGTTGCGACACCGTCGACAAAAATCGCTGCACCAGCCGGCAGCGACGTTACGTGTATCGCATACGGCGTGACCACTTCGCCGGAACGAACGATCAGGTAGATCGCCGTTGCGAGAATCACGAGCACGAGCGCAGCGGAAAACACCGGTCCCAGTACGGAGTCGAGCTTGTGACTGGTGATCCGGGGTACCCACGACTTACTTTCGCGTGGACGTTTTGCGCGCGACCGCCGACGGCGATCTTTCCGTTTGTCGATTTGGTCCTGTGTAAGCCACTCGTACTCGCCGCGGTGATTTTTGTACCGGTAAAGACCGTGTTCCGCGTATATGCGGTCCTCTTCTTCCCGCATGATGCGAAGCCGCTCGGAGATAATCTCTCGGTCACGCGTTGGCTGTTTTTCTGAAGTGCGCCGAGACGGGTCGGATGTACTACGAGGCATTTCACCGTTTACTTCGGGTCTTAGGCGGTTGCGTACCTGTTCGCGGATTCGCGTTTCCTCTTCCGCAGAGAGCAGATCACTCGACCGCGGCGATCGAGCGTCCCGTTCTGTGTCACTCATGTCGGTTCTCCCGTGCGTTACCAGCCCTTCGCAACTCCGCCGCGTCGTTGAGATGATCGAGTGCGGCTGCGAGCTCCGTGTCTATCGGCAGTAGTAACCGGTACCGTGCCTCTGGCCCGTCGAACCGTCCCGCGATACCGGCGAGCACGTATGGTGTCGCGTCGGTGCGGACCCGTTCGAGGTCGTCTTCGGTAAGGGTAGTATCAGTCGACATCGCAAACTCGGCGAAGTCCGACCACAATCCGTCATCGATGTCGGATGAACGATACGCTTCTCTTGTCTCAGGGGAAATGCGGTTTCGGCGCGCCAGTTCATCGGCAAATCGGAAAAACGCCGAACGATTCGCAAGTCGCACGATTACCCGGTCGACCGTCTGCGCATCGACTTCGAAATCGGGTGATATGCCACCGCCGCCGTATACCAGACGGCCCGCCGGTGTTGAAAAAGCCGGCAAAGTTGTCGTATCAATCGATGCGTGATCGGTCATGCCTTCGAGTATATATTGCGCCGTCCCCGCGCTATAATCGCGTTGAATCAAGCGTCCAGTGGGAGTATAGTACCGCGCAACGGTCAGGAGCACTATTCCGCCGCCGTCAACTCGACTGCTGAGATCAAACGACCGCTGCACGAGCCCCTTACCGAAGCTGCGTTGTCCGACGATGATTCCGCGGTCCGTATCCTGCAGCGCACCCGCGACAATCTCTGAAGCACTCGCAGAGCCATGGTTAATAAGCACAACGACAGGTACGTCGTATTTCCTTGCGCCGCCTGTCGCGTAGATCACCTGATTTGCTGGTTCCCAACGGCCACGTTGCGAAACAATGGTCGATCCGTCGCTCAGGAAATGATTTGCGATAGCAACCGCGCCGTCCATATCACCGCCCGCGTTGTTCCTGAGATCGATCACGAGATACCGCATACCGTTCCGATCGAGCGAATCCATCGCTGTCGCAAACTCGCGAGCGGTGGTCGCGGCGAAGTTCGTGATGCGCACATACGCGGTCGAGTCGTTTAGGGTAAACGCGTAGGGAATGCTTGTAAGCGGGATATCACCGCGCGTTATCTCGATGTCGATCGGATCATCAACGCCAGCGCGGCTGACGGATATCGACACCCGCGTCCCTTTGGGGCCGCGCAAATGCGACTGGACATCGTCAGAGCGCCATCCGATGGTCGTTTGCCCGTCTACTCGAACTATCTGATCACCCGCGAGAACCCCTGCGTGCTCAGCCGGACCACCTTCGATTGTCGCGATCACCGTCGGAACACCTTCGACGACCGAGTACTGGATACCCACGCCGCTGAAGCTCCCCTGGACCTTCTCAGTAAAACGCTGCGCCTCATCCTTCGCGAGGTAGCTGCTATGGGGATCAAGCTTACCGAGGAGTCCGCTGATCGCGCCGTCCATCAGATCACTCGGGTCTACCTCGTCGACGTAGACATCTCGCGCGAGGCTCACTATCGTGCTCAACACCTGCAGCTTCGTGTAGAAATCACGTGCGGATGCCCAAACCTTCGGTGCGATGACGGTTACGATCGCGAGACCGATAATCGCCAACACGATGCGTCGACGCGCGCGAGACCGGCGCAAACCATCCGCGGTCATATGACGCTCCGCTTCGGCAGCTTCACGTCGATCAACGGCCATTCGCCTTCAGACTGTGCCGATTTCGCCGCACCATTGAGCTCCAAGCCATCCGGAACGAGTCGAACTCGCTGCGGATACCCACCACCGCGCCGTGCAAGTCCGAGCACATCGGCGTACCGGAAGTGTTCCCACGCGACAATCACGTCGTCGACTTTCAATCTTCGGAGCAGAATGGGAAGATCGGAAAGGTCTCCAATCACCGGATACCCAGCCACCGAAGAACACGCGGAGTCGTCGTCACTGCCTCGAACAACCCCCATGACACGGTAGTTATGTGCGGGCTTGACATAGGCATCGAGAAACGTCTCGGCCCGTGCACCACAACCAATAACAATCCCGCGTCCGCTTGGCCGATTTCCACTCGGTGCAGCCAACCAGCGCCACGCGGCGCCAAGTCCACCCGCGTATACCCAAGCCAACGCTGTCACGATGCGTGAGAAATTGATCGTCTTGATGAAAAACACTGCGATGATGCAGATAGCCGCGCCGACAGCCGCTGCAAGCATCGCGCGTCCGGCGTCGGCTTTATCCATCGCCCCGGGCTGTTTTCGGTACAGTCCTGTCACCGCAGCGCCAGTTATCCCGGACAAGATGAACACGATAGCGATAAGCACCCACTCCTTCCCGCTGAACGGCGGCACCGTCCATCCGCTCAGTGTTCGCGTGAGGAGCGCGAGAAGAACCGCGATTGTGAGAAGGAAAAGATCGAGCAGTGGTCGGAGGATTGCGAGAAAGAAACGCCACAGTGTTACACCGATGCCCCGCAACACGATACCAGCTTCGATCAGCGCGACCGATACAGGATTTCGATTCTTTGCGATGTGTTTACGGACGAAAATCACCATGGCGCGATGAAACTCGTAAAGCTGTCGTAGCTTTGGCATCGTCCGAGCGCTTTCGCCCTTGAAGTGGACGATTTCCGCACTCGGCACGTACGCAAGTTTCCATCCGGCTTCGGTGATTCGGTATGACCAGTCGAGATCCTCGCCGTACATGAAGAACGCCTCGTCGAGGCCACCAACTTGATCGATAACAGCGCGACGAACGCACATAAACGCGCCCGAAAGACCTTCGACCTCGGCCTCTTCGTTGTCATCGAGGAAGGTCATGTTGTAGCGACCAAACCTCGGACTTCGTGGAAACAGGTAGCTTAGGCCGACCATGCGGTAGAATGCCGCTGCCGGTGATGGAAACCCGCGCTTCGCACCATGGTCGATCGAGCCGTCTCCCAAGATCACGCGTCCACCGGCGGCGCCGACTTCCGGATGGGCGTTCATATAGTCGATCAGTACGGCAAACGCACGCGGATGAACCAGTACGTCGGGATTGAGAAGGAGGATGTACCTCCCGCGAGCAACCTTCATACCGAGATTATTGCCGCCCGCGAAACCGAGATTCCCACCACTTCGAACGAGACGCACATCGGGGAAATCTTGCTCAACCATATCCGCGCTGCCATCGGGTGAGTCGTTATCGACGACAAGCAGCTCGACCGACAAACCGCGCGCCGCCGATTTTGCTGTCCGTAAAGCAAGCGCGAGTAGCTCTCTGACGTTATAGCTCAGGATGAGGACCGTAAGATCGACAGATTCGCCGGTTCCGATCTCGTCGTGCTCAGGAAACGCCTCGGTCACCACTACTCTCTCCCGATGAGCGCTTTGAACCGCAACTCCCAGACCATCCACGCTGCTTCGCGATTGATCTTGAAGTCCATCTTCGATGTTCCCATCTGTCTATCGCGGAAGAAGATAGGGATTTCTTTCATACGGAATCCCGCACGCCACGCACGAAAGTTCATCTCGATTTGGAAGCTGTAACCTTCAGAGCTGATCGACGCGAGATTAATCGCCTCGAGCGCGCGTCGTCGGAAGCACTTAAAGCCTCCGGTCGTATCGCGTATCGGCAGCCCTGTGATGAACCGCGCATACATATTCGCGAAGTAGCTGAGGAGCAACCTCTTCAGCGGCCAGTTCACCACGGTGATTCCACTGATATAGCGCGACCCGATGACGATATCGACGTCCTGAATAGCGTTGACGAACTCCGGAAGCGATGTGGGATCGTGTGAGAAATCCGCATCCATCTGGAATATCAACGGGTACTGCCGTGCCAACGCCCAGTGAAACCCGTCCACGTACGCGGAACCGAGTCCGAGTTTTCCGGGTCGATGAAGCGCATGAACGACTTTCCCCTGCTGTACGAGGTCGTCGGCGATTTCGCCTGTGCCGTCGGGCGAATTATCGTCGACAACGAGAATATCGAGATTCAGGTCCTGCGCGTGAATCGCGTCGACAAGCCGAGGTAGATTGTCTCGCTCGTTGTACGTCGGGACTACGACTATTCCGTTGCGTTCCGCGGTTTCGTTCATCCGTTAGTGACTCACATCGAGTACGTGCATCGTCGTGCTACCGAACTCACTCCAACGCATTGTCATGTCGGGTGGGACGCGAAGTCGAGCCCACTCAATCGACATGGGGTACGATGTGTACGATCGACATCGCAGTAGGTTTTACGCGAATGAGTGTACCCGGTTCTCGTGGGGGACGCTGAACCGTCAAAATGATCATACGGGGAGCGACAAGCCGATTGCAACCGTGCTGTCGCTCCCACGTATTCTTTCTACAAATGCTCAGATATGATCAGTCGGAGGTATAAACGGTATCCCAACCGGGAAGACCGCTGAAAGAACGCGCTTTGCCGCCTCGGACGCCGAAACACCGTCGTCACACAGAACGTCCTCTACGGACCGGAATCCGAGTACCAATTCTGTCAGAGCTTCGTGTGGCATCTCGACGACTGTACCCGTCGCTTCACCTGGACGTACGATTAGCTTCCCATCCGTAGGCACCAGTGCGACTTGTCCGAGTGGGCAACGAATCGTCACTGCCTCTTCCGGCGTACTACGTGGCGCATTTCCCCACCGTTTCGCAAGCGTACCGCCTATCTTTCCGAAGAGCCGTTCCACATTGAATAAACGGAACATCGGTCCACCGACGTAATCGGAGCTGCGAGACCACTTTCCACGAGCGCGATACAGCACCCAGCGCGCGAATCCGCCGTCTGGAACCGTATAAATTTCGACTTCGCGCGCGTAGAGGTCCTTCCCACGTTCGCGCATCGTTGCCACAACAGCCGCGTACGCGTCCATATCATCGGGGACGCCGAGTTCGTCAACGCGCATTCTGTCGCCGCGACCCTGCAACGTAAAGTATCCCACGACCTTATTGTCTGCGTTTACGATGACGCGATCATGTTCTCGCCCCATTCGACCGAAGGTGAAGTACCACTTCCAATCGGCTTCTGTACGCCGAACAGAGAGATCGCACGCACCGATAGTCTCCCGGTAAACCTCGTCTAACGCCGAGATATCCGACTCTTCGATTTTCCGCGATGTCCAACCATCGGGCATCTGATAAGACGTATCCGCAACATTGACCACGACCGGCGCCCATACAAGAGCCGTTCGATACCCGTATTTGGGATAGTAATTCCGGATGCCGAGTAAGAACGAAATGTCGTAGCCGTCTTGCTCCATGTAACGAACGGTATCTTCCATATTCGCACGGCCGTATCCGCGACCCTGTTTGTCGGGATCGGTTGCAACAGTACTAATACCACCCATCTTCAGCGTCGCATCGCCGTAACGAACGGGCATCTCGACTATTGCTACGCCCGCAACGACTTCGCCGTTGTCGATGATGATCCGCGTATGCTCCGGTCGATATCTCGGTCGCTTCATCCATTGGAGTTTGCGGTCGCGGAACTCGGTGTCTTTTTTGAACGCATGACCGCTCACTTCCGCATATCCCCGTTCAAGTTCTGGTGTACTGGCGAACGTCGCCTCCATGCTCGGCACTCCTCTGATGTGGTAAGAATCTTGTTGCGGGACAATTACATCCACCGAGAAGGTGGCGGTGAAAAAACAGCGTCAAGAACACGGATAGCCTCATTCGGCACATGAACACCCGCTGCATTCAATACACAGCCAGCGGTACAGAATCCGAGTACCAGCCGCGTCAGCGCATCGACGGGTATAGATACCGGACGTCCAACCTCACTACCCGCGACAACCCAGAACGAATCACGACTTGGAACGATCGAGAACCGCCCAACCGGTGACCGTAACGAAACCGTCGCGTACGGTGTCCCATACGGACGCCGTTTCCACCGATTCGCGAGTGTCGACTGAAGCAACTGCATGAGCGGTTCTACGGCGACGATGCGGTACAGCGTTCCGTTCCGGACATCCGTGTGTCGCTGCCACGTCACACCGAATTGTTCGAGTGTTATGTGTGCGAACGCGTCATCCGGCAAAGCGTCGACGGTGAGCGAATCGATGTTCTGCTTCTGTTTGTATCGGAACAACATACTGAGTGCGGCTACTGCTGCAGTACCGTCGTCATCGACGGCGAGCTCGCAAACGTGAGTTGGATTCTTGGGTTTGATAATCGCGTATCCGCGAAGCCGTTCAGTCGGATCGAACACAACGCGAGTGTCGGCAAGCGCACCGCCATCCATCCGCGCGCGCCAATGATCGGCGGTGAATTGTGGCTCAAGTGTACGCGTGCCAATTGTGCGCGCGTACAGCTCCACAACGGCATTGATATCGTCGGTACCTATCGGACGATCACCCCATCCGAGAGGTGTGCCGACTTCGGTACCGGTGGAAATTATCTGACACCTATGTCGGATAATTCCGCCGACGAAACCGTGTTTGTGATACCTGTCTCCAACAACCCGAGTCACGCAGTGACCCGCATCGACCAATCCGCCGAGTAACGCGTCGACAAGTGCGTTTTCGGCATCCTCGCTACTGTCCGGATCATGGACGGGAAAACCAATAGACGCGGCTGGAACAACAGCTTCGCCAACGCGGACGGGAA
>CAZWQW010000059.1:0-3272 GCA_964635955.1 uncultured bacterium
CACCGATCTTCTTCGGACCTTTCCCTCGTCCGTAGCGTTTCCAGATGCGTGCCATATCGGCAATCGAGCGAACGAAATCCTTCAATCTGACTTTCGAACCCTCGACATCGCGCCACACCATCAGCGGATACTCGTAAATCACGTCTTTCGCTTCCGGCTGTGACGTTCCACGCCTAAGCTCTCGTAATCGCGCGATGATCTCGATGTCGAATATCCACCGCGTGCTGAACGGAGCGGAGAAGATCCTTGCCCATTCCGGTGTCGCGCGAAACAGCTTTGCGCCGCACTGAGTGTCATATACCTGTATGTCAAGGACGAAGGCAGCCGTCGTCGCGAACACCCGCCCCGCGTAGTGGCGAGAGGTGCTGCGTTCGACCTGTCGTCCAAGCAATTTCACCCGCGACCCGATGACCGCCTCAATATCTGGTCGGCTATCCAAGAGTTCACAGAACTCCGCGATCGTATCGAGCGGCGTCGCGAGATCGGCGTCCCAAAACCCCACGTAATCACACTCGCTCGAAAACGCGCGCACGATCCCTTGCCGAACCGCCTCTGCCTTCCCTCGATTCTTGGGCAAGCAGAGCACCTCGACCCGTTCAGAAGCGCGATTGCGGAGACCTTCAAGAACGCGCTGCGTTTCGTCTGTGCTACCGTCGTTGACGAAGAGAAACCGTACGTCGTAACGATCGTCGCTGAACGAAGCAAATCGTTCTGTATCGAGACGTTCAGCCTCGTTGTAACATGGAACGACGATCGTAACCCGTTTCATCGATTCTGCGCCTTCACACTATGGTCACACACGTAACTAAGCGATCTCCTTCACTCACCGCCACACCGCAATACACCGCCCGTATTCGCGCTCGTGGCCATGGCGGCGTAACGCGATAGCCACCCGCGGGTGAACTTCGGCGCCGGAGGCGTCCACGTTTTCTTCCGCTCAGCGAGTTCAGCATCGCTCAACGCTACTTCGAGACGACGTTCCGGGATGTTGATTCGGATCGTGTCACCCGGCTTTAACAACCCAATCGGACCCCCTGCAACGGCTTCCGGCGACACGTGACCGATACACGCGCCTCGCGTTCCGCCGCTGAAACGGCCGTCAGTAATCAGCGCGACCGAGTCACCGAGCCCCTGCCCCATGATGTAGGACGTCGGTGCGAGCATTTCCTGCATGCCGGGTCCGCCTTTCGGACCCTCCTGGCGAATAACCACGACGTCACCCGACTTGACCTTTCCGCCAAGAATGCCTTCAGACGCCTCTTCTTGCGACTCGAAAATCACCGCTGGACCCTCGAACACAAGCATCTTCGGATCGACACCAGCCGATTTCACCACTGCGCCGTCTGGTGCGAGATTCCCGAAGAGCACCGCGAGTCCGCCTTCCTTACTGTACGCCTTCTCGATCGACCGAATACATTCCGCGTCGCGAACCTCTGCGTTGGCGATGTTCTCGCCGAGTGTCTTACCGGTCACTGTCGGGCGTGAAAGGTCGAGCAATCCATCGATCTTCGAAACCTCGTTCAGTATTGCGCTGATACCGCCTGCACGGTCGACGTCTTCGAGGTGATAGTGGCTCGATGGTGCGACCTTACAGATATTCGGCGTCCGCTTCGAAAGCTCGTTGATTCGGTGGAGATCGTAGTCGATGTCCGCTTCATTCGCGATCGCAAGTGTATGTAACACCGTATTCGTCGAACCACCCATCGCCATATCGAGCACAAGCGCGTTGTCAACCGACTTGCGGGTAACGATGTCGCGCGGCCGAAGATCAGCCTTCACCAAATCGATGATTCGCCGCGCGGCCTCTTTGTAGAGTTCTTTGCGCCGCGGATCCACGGCGAGTATCGAGCCGTTACCGGGTAACGCCAATCCGAGCGCTTCGCTCAGGCAGTTCATGCTGTTCGCCGTGAACATGCCCGAACACGATCCACACGTTGGACACGCGTGCGATTCCAGATCATAGAGTGTCGTATCGTCGATCTTTCCTGTGCGGTGTTCCGCGACGCCTTCGAACACGCTGATGAGGTCTATCGCCTTGCCGCTCGCTGATTTACCTGCAGCCATGGGACCGCCCGAGACGAAAATCGTCGGGATATTCGAGCGCACCGCTGCCATGAGCATTCCCGGCACGATCTTGTCGCAGTTCGGAATACAGATCATACCGTCGAATCGATGCGCTTCGACCATTGTCTCCACGGCGTCCGCGATCAACTCGCGACTCGGAAGGCTGTATTTCATGCCGAGATGACCCATCGCGATACCGTCATCGACGCCGATCGTGTTGAACTCGAATGGGATTCCACCGGCCTCCCGAACCGCCTGTTTGACGAGTTCGCCGACCTTGTTCAGGTGCGCGTGCCCCGGTACGATCTCGACAAACGAGTTCGCAACCGCAATAAACGGTTTCTCGAAATCGGCATCGGACTGGATCACTCCGGTCGCACGCAGTAGACTGCGGTGAGGGGCGCGTTCGGACCCCTTCTTGATCATATCGCTACGCATTGCTTTCTCAGTCATGTTGTCGATCCCTTACCGATTTATCTGATACCAAACACCACAAGGCCTATCCGCGAACCATCCGGCCCGAGGCTCCATTCGATCGCTGAACTGGGGATTTCGTTCGCGCGGAAATGGGGCCTCTACCGGGATACCGGTACGAGGAGGCCCAGTACGAGTACGAGAAGAAGGAGCGTCTGAAGGAGAATGGGGCGAATGATGTCCGACGCGTGCCGGACAGACTCCGGCGTAACCGTCCCCCGGCTGTTCCGGCGGGCAGTGGAATTCGGCGCAGTGGACATGGTCATGTGCATCGCTTTGCCCTGCGACGCGTCTCCTCTGAGACGCTGTGGTATCGACGATTCAATAGGTTTCCTCGTCGACGGTTTACTATTCATCCCAATGAATGGTCCAATATACATGGATTCCGATGTAAATGTCAAGGTTAGAACAGAATATGTCAGAAATCACTACCGTGAAAACGAACACTTCATCGCCCTTCCGGCGAAGTGCTTTGCGCTCTGCCAATCCGAACTCGAACACTAACGAGAGTTCGAGTTGGTTGTACCAACACACCGTCTCGGTACCCTCGGCGAAGCGATGGAGTCGCTTCGCCTCAACGAACTCGAGCATGCGCGAGAGTTCGCAGCGTTTCCCATCCAGCTGACACGGTACGCGCTCGCTTTCATAGGAATGTATACGCCGACTGTACCGCTACGCCCGGCGAAGCGATGGAGTCGCTTCGCCTCAACGAACTCGAGCATGCGCGAGAGTTC
>CAZWQW010000059.1:3372-6144 GCA_964635955.1 uncultured bacterium
CGGCGAAGCGATGGAGTCGCTTCGCCTCAACGAACTCGAGCATGCGCGAGAGTTCGCGCGTTGATCCCCACCACCGTTCGCAAGTACAATGATCAGTAACAGTCGCCGTATCCTCGCACATATTCTGTCATTCACGAACGGAAACGAGGTTCTTCGTGTCTCATTCCAGCATGCCCATGTTTGAGCCGCCACGCATGTATGTCCTTGATGCCGTGTGGAACAACCCGCTTGCGGCACGTCGAGCTGAACGTCTCGCCGCGTCATGGCCACGCACGGAGACCCGCACGTTTTCCTACGCCGATCTGCCGGATATCGTCGTCGAAGAGGGATGGGATCGTCAGGCGAAGATGGGAACGATGACCGAAGTACCGCCGCCGATTCCGATTCTTGGCCTCTTCCGATTCGACGACGAAGCAGTCGCGCGCGACGAAAAGCGGATGCGCGAAGCATATAAGGGAAACGGTGGCTTCCCATTTGGGCTCGCAGCGGGTGGCGGCGCGTTTGTGTTCTTCAGGTCGGAAAGCCGAAACTTCTCCTGCAAGAGTGTCTCCGAAATCCGACCGAACCCTGAGCACGTCTGTCGGCCGCAATGGCGGATTCACCAAGGACGCGGCTGCCCCCATCAGTGCGCCTACTGTAGCCTCGGCGACTTCATCATCACCCACGTAAACACCGAGGAATATATCGAGCGACTGGGCGATCTCCTCGCGCAGAATCCGTGGCAAAAAACCTGGCTCTACGACGATGTGATGGATGTTCCGACGCTGGAACCCGAGCTCGACACGCTCGCGCCACTCATGCGTTTCTTCGAAAGCACCGGCGACCGATATCTCATCATCCACACGAAGACCGACCGTGTCGACGCACTCATCGACGCAGGTGCTCCGAACAACACGATCATTGCGTGGAGTTTGAGTGGGCCGACGCAATCACGACAGATCGAGCCGGTAACCGGTACAACCGAAAGCCGAATCGAAGCCGCTCGGCGTTGCCAAGAAGCCGGCATGACGGTCCGATACAAGTTCAAGCCGATTGTGCCGGTGAAAAACTGGCGTGAAGAAGCCGACTATACGCTCGATTTGGCACTTTCACGGACGAAACCGGACAACCTGAGTATGACCGTGCTCATGTGGATGACCGTGGACGACGTAAAAAAGTGCATCTCGCCCGACCTGCTCGACGCGGAGTTCCTCCACGCCGCGGAGCAGTTCACCGAGGAGACGGAAGGGTTCCGTTACGGTCCGTACCCGCACCGGGTGCGCGAGGAAATCTACCGTCACTACCTCGCATCGGTACGACGGCGGGACGCAGACCTGCCGCTGACGATCTCGACCGAGAGTGGTCAGATGTGGAAGTCGCTCGGCGCGGAGCTCGGATTCACTCCGGCGAACTACGTCTGCGGATGCGGTGCCGGATCAACACCCGGTCTCCGCATCCTTACGACCAACCCATGGCATGACGCCCGAGCAGCGCGCACATGGGACGGGAATCCCGCGTTACCGGCATAGAGCCCGCGTATCGCTGTCACAGCGTGTACACCGTGCCGTCATTGGCGACGTCGACGTTCTCGCCGAGTATCGCGCGTGCTTTTGCCAGCTCACCGGCGGGGTCGCGGAGTATCGCGCGGCCATGATGTACGAATACCAATCGCCCGATGCGCTTATCCGAGTTCTTCAGCCAAGTACAGACGTCTTCGACGAGATGGTGACCGGTCTCCATGAGGAAAAAGTCCGCACCGTCGAGTAACGGCGCGACTTCGCTTACGTGTCTCACGTCCCCGCTGAATACCACCGCTTTCCCACCGGCGTCCATTCGGAACGAGAACGAGTCATGGCCGTTCGCGTTTTTCTTATGATCGTTGTGAAGAGCGGTGACACGCACGCCGTGGCGATCAAAAATCACTCCATCGTCGTACTGTTGCGGATTCAATTTATACGGTCCGTTGTATTCCATCTCACCGTTCGTGAACAGCCCGATGATACTCGTCCACGGTCGCATTTCCGGCATGTAGACATCGATCGAGCGTCCGTCAAATCGCTTCTTCACGTCTTCGGACTTGCCAATGATTTTGCGGAACGTCCAGAGCAGATTCGGTAGTCCACCAATGTGATCTATGTGCGTGTGCGAGATGAAGATCGCCTCGGTAGACGGTAAGTCGATTCCACTGGTATACGCCGCATGAGCACAGTTCTCACCGGCGTCGAACCAATACGTTCGCCCACCGAACTCCATCGTGATCGACGTGTGATGCCGCCCGGGCATCGGCTCCGTGCCGCTACATGATCCGAGTATTGTCACCTTGAGCACTTCACTCACAACGCGCCTCCCTCATCTTCGCCGCTCCTTCACGTGCACCGCCCAACCGCGAAGAAATGCGCGGGCGTCATCGTAACGAGGGAAGCGACGCTCCTCGTCACGAAATGCACTCGTATGGATCGTGCGACGCGATGTCGCGAAGCCGATTCCATGCTTCTTGTGCAACAGCTCGTGGTACATCACGAACTCGATCGCGTACTTTGGAACACGTGCATTGTCGAGCGAGCAACTGATGGTGATTCGGTCGCGCAAGCTGCTGTAATAGCCGAACGTGTGATATGTCCGCTGCTCACTCCACGCAAGCGCTGCCGGTGCGCCCAATTCGCTGCCAAAGTCTCGCCTTCGAACGACGTCGCAAAGCTCCGCAAGGTCGTATACCACTCCGCGTGTTGAAGCTGGCGGCGCGGCGAGGTCCTCGATTTCCTGCACGACACCGCAGAACGACTCATCGTGGCA
>CAZWQW010000059.1:6244-9699 GCA_964635955.1 uncultured bacterium
GTCGTTGAGAAACGCGAGTACGGAGTACGCTCGGCGCGACGGACTGGCAAGATCCGCCGGCGTGCCACCATAACCGTCGCACGCGGCTTCGATTCGATCCACTTCCGCAGCGATTCGAGGCGCGACTGTCGCGATAACCGCGGTCGGATGTGCATTTTCGAGCTGAATACTTACGTCGTCCAGAACGCCGCGCTGCGCTGCGACAATGCCGGGAACACGCAGGTTGTTTGCCGGCTCGCTGGTTTTCTTCACGTGCGGAGCGGCCTGTCGTCCGGTGGCCGTAATACCGTTTTTCTGAACGCGACAGAAGAAGTGGTATGCCTCGCGCGACGGCCGAGGAAGCGATGAAGGAGCAGACCGGTGTTCGTGGAAAATGCGTTCCATTGCGGAGAGAACGTCGCGCACGTAGAGTTCGAGCCGCGATGCTTCATCCCGCGTAACACCCAACGCGAGTCGGTCCTGCACGTAGCGCATGGCACGCACAAGGCCGCGAACTCGGGTTTTCGGTCGTGATATCATCGTTGGGCGCGGGCGAGACACGTTCCGCGCCGATAGACATCGACGCGGAACGTGTGGATGTACAACGTTACTTTTCGAACGGCGGCGCGGGCGGAATGCTCGTCTCCGGCCAACGCTTCCGAATCAGGTACGCCTCGAGCCAACCGCGATTCTTCCGCGGCTCGGCGTGAGACATGACAATCTTCTCGTGATCGAAGTTGTTGATCCGCTCGTTGACCGCACGAAGCGCGTCGAAGTTGTTCTTGAGCGCCTGACGAATCGGCATCCGCTCGGGGTTGATGTCCGGGCCGAAATAGCCGTTGTAGCCATGCATCTTCAACGCGTACATCGCCGACTCGGTCGATTCCGGTGAGAGAACACCGACGTTCAGGTCCTGATCGTAGTTACCAAGCGGCTGACTGTTCCAGTGCGTGTGCGCGAGACGGCCGAACTCCATGATGAGGCTGAAGCTGTAGGGCGGATCCTCGTATCCCATGAGCATGTGACCCACTTCTGGGTTCATCGTCATGAGCGCATGGCCCTCCTTGAGCAGCTTCTTGTTCTCTTCAGCGGTCAGATACGATTCGACTTTCTCACACAGGAGAACGCCTTCGGACGTTGTGCCGTAGAAGATGTGGCCACGTGGCTCATACGGCTTCGGCTCCTCGGCGACGCGGACACCCGGTACAGCATCCATCGCATCGGCGAGTCCCTTCGCGAATCGATCGCGCGCGGCAACCATGTCGAGGCCGAATCCGTTCTCGTATCCATCGCCACCCGGCCAGACGATTGCGAAATCCGTGTCGAGCTCTTTATTGATCTTGAGCGCCGCAATTGTCCGATCCAACGCGTGCTGGCGGACTTCCTTGATCGGACTCGAAAGCGAACCCCACTCATACCGCGAATCGTAAAACAGATTCGGAATCACGGTGATGAGCTTTACGCCGGAATTCTTCTCGAGGTCTTTGTAGAGGTGAAGGTTGTCTTCGTTCACCTCATTCGGATAGTGCGCTTCGACGCCTTTGAGTCCGTACTCGGAGAGCTCCGCGGCGATTTCGAGCCGCTCCTTGATTGTCATTTCGTCCTGATAGCGGTCATGGAATCGGCCGCCACCGGGAGCGAAGAACCATACACCCGCGGAGAACTTCAGATCGAGCTCGAATTTCTTCAGATGCTCAATCATTTCCTCGGGTGTACGGCGCGTTTTTTGGCCACGCAGGTCTTTCAACGCCATCGTATCGACTCCTTGCTTCTCATGTGTGTTTGCAGACCGTCCGAACGTTCAGCCGATCCGCGGTATTCGCTCGCAACACGAAATAACATACCATCGCACGACATCGCTATCGCGCGACGTTCGCCTCGAATATACGATTCGTCCGCGTAACGGTGAAGTCACGCGCGCTCATTTCGCCATGCCTTCGTCATCAACGCGCTTCGCTGACGCCCAACTCCTCGCGAGAGATCAGCCCGCGTCCATGCTGGCGAAACACCTCGTACATGATTACCGCAGCGGCAACCGAGACGTTGTAGCTCTCAACCATACCTGTCATCGGGATGTGCACGGTGCCATCGAGCAGAGCGGCAACTTCAGGCCGCATACCGTGGTGTTCCGATCCCATGACAATGACGCACCGGTCGGGGAACACATAATCCGGCAATGCAATCGAGGTGTCAGTTCGATCTGCGCCGACGAACCGGTATCCAGCCGCTTTTTTCTCCGCCGCGAACACGTCGAGGTCTTCCACGCGCTCTCGCCGAACCCACTTCTTAGCGCTCGCACTCGATTTGGTACCGGCTTTCCCGAAATTCGGTAACGTCTCGACGGTGTAATAGAGATTCACCTTCGCGATGCCGAACCCATCGACACTCCGTAAAATCGCGGCGACGTTGTGCGGGTCGTGCACATTATCGATGAAAAGCTCGATGCCGTGGATTTTGTTCTCGTAATACCGTTCGACGAGCTTTCTACGCCGTTCGTTCATCCGTTTTCGGTAACTCCTCGATTTGAGCGTCATACACCGTTAGGTAACGGTGCACGCCCGATTCTTCTGACGCAATACCGTTTCCGAATAAGCTCATGTAAGGCCGGTAAACCCCATGAGGGAACATACTATGCCGCTTACCCAGAGCCAGATAGATACCTTCAACCGCGATGGATTCATTCCCCTATACGACGTACTCACGCCGCTCGAAGTCACCGCACTCCACCTGCGGCTGGAGGATATCGGCAGCCGTGTTATCAGTTTCCCCGAAAACTTGGTGCAGATAGAGCCGGCAATCGAAAACGGCGAGGCGAAACCCGATCCGGTGCGGTTTAACAACATCCGTAAATTCACCAATCTCGGGAAACACGACGCGCTCTTCGCCGCGTATATCCGGCACCCGAAGATACTCGACGCGGTCACCAGTCTTATCGGACCGAACGTGAAAGTGTTCGTCGATCAGACGCTCGCGAAGCCGCCCTATATCGGTTCCGCGAAACCGCCGCATCAAGACTCGGCCTACTGGCGCAATATCGACCCACCAAACCTCGTCGTCTGCTGGATGGCGCTCGATGACGCAACCGAAGGCAACGGCTGCATGCGATTCATTCCCGGTAGCCACAAACTCGGTGTCATCGAGCACAAGCATCTCGAGGATTACCGCGTCGAGGACGAGAAGATCGATTACTCGAAAGAAGTCGCCGTGCCTCTCAAAGCGGGAAGCTGCGAACTCCACCACAGCCTTTCGCTCCACCGCACAGACGCGAACACGAGTCCGAATCGTCGTATCGGGCTCACTGTCGCGTATATGAGTGCCGAATCGAAGTACATCGGAGACGACGAGAAACCGGACTTCGAGCTCGTGGCCGGCCGCGAATTCCCCGGTTGCGTATGACGGGGCTCAACAACGGTCGGGACGTATTTCGCGTTGTTATGCCACTCGCGATGCTTCGCGTTCTTCGCGCCTTCGCGTGA
>CAZWQW010000059.1:9799-17390 GCA_964635955.1 uncultured bacterium
CTTCGCGTTCTTCGCGCCTTCGCGTGAGACGCCTTACGAACGTTCGAGCACCTTTTCAACGACCCACGCGAGTCCATCGGCGGTTTCGCGAAGCGTACGACGGCTAACGGTGTAGCGATTCTGCCGCGTCGCTTCGTCGACGGTTTCGACCCACTCCGCCGGAATGCTCGCCGAGCCGTTGAGCGCACCGGCAAGCCCGCTCGAGATTGCTGCAAGGCAGTCGGTATCGCGACCAAAGTTGACCGATCCGATGATACACGCCTTCGGATCGCCCTTCGCGACGCGGAACACGGCGAAACCCTTGTTTACCACTTCGTCCGCCATCGACATCGGGTAAACACCGTCAGTGCGGTTCCATACGCCGTAGAACTCTTCGCGCATGGCGAAAACGTCGTCATACTTCGCCGCCATCTCCTGCCCCATGTCGAACTTCGCCTGAATATCGGCGGGCATATGTGACCGCACCGCGGCAAGCGTGCTCTCCACGGTCGCGCCGTCTTTCATCGCCTCGGCAATACCCGCGCAGAAGCCCGCGGCCCAGTGAAGCGACTCACCGCCCGGTTCCTGGTAGATACTGCCGATGCTTAGCGCGTCGGCCGCTGCCTGATCGGGGTTTCGCGCGTTCATGACCCCGACACAGTGCGACGAGCGCGGGAACGAATTCACGCCCGGATATGGCGTACCCCGTCCGATATCCTCGGCGGGCATGCCCTGCATCGCGCGTTCCCAAAGCGGCTTATCGCACGGCTCCAGAATGACGAAGAAATGCGCCGGATCGATATCGCGACGCCAGACGCGGGCGAGATCCTCAGCGGTGATACGGTCGCCTTTCTCAATGATCGCGCTCGCCATCATCCGTTGGCGTTCAATTCCGTCCTCAGTCGTGCCCGCCGGACGCTTCCAGCGTTTATCGTAGTGCGCATACGGCATGAGGCCGTCCACGCGCCCGTATTTCGCTTCGATGTCCTTCATATGCATGCCTTCGACCGCGGCACCCATCGCCGAACCGATCTGTGACGCGGCGATGCAGCCAAATACTCGATCTCGTAAATCCGCCATACGATTCCTCCGTAATATGGATTGTATCGTTACACCATCGTGATGGTTATTGTTCCGCGCGTTTGAGGTTCCTGATACCGTAATCCCGTTCGATGCGCTCCATGTGCATGCCAGTCAACCTCCCAATGGAAACTTCGGCGAGGTAGAGCACGACGCAGCCGTCCTCGAGGTGTCCGGCCCACGTCCGTTCCATATCGCCGACGGTCATGTGGATATGCGGCATTCCGTTGACGATCATTCCGTGGAGCGAGACGAGTTCGAGCGCGCGATCGGGCAGTTTCACAAACTCGTCGTGCGGCGGCAACCCGGTACGTGTGGTGAAATGCATCCGCGTGGTGCTGAATGTACCGTATCCGGAAATGATTACTCCGTCGACGATATTATGTGCCGCGATCGCGTCTCGGATTCCTTCGAGAAAAAGATCACCTCGCTCAAAGCCGATGCAGATAACTTCCGATATTGTACCGTGTGCAATTGTCTCCATCGCGCACCTCCTCACTCTCGATCTGCTTCCAATGCCCGATTGATCTCGTCGACAAGGTCGCTCATTTCAAATGGTTTCGGGAGAAACGTCACGCGCGTCATGTCGACCGCGTCGCCATCCTGCGTCGGGAGTTCCGAGTAGCCCGAAACGAGTATCACCGGCAACGCAGGCTGCATTCTTCGCGCGTACGCCGCAACATCCCACCCCGTTCCATCGGGGAGGCGGTGATCGGTTATAACAAGTGCAAGCCGGTCGCCGAGTTCATCAATCGCCGCGTACGCTGCTGTAACGTTTTCTACTGCGGTAACGGAGAAACGCTTCAACGTGAGATAGTCGCGCGTGACATCGCGAAGCAATGCCTCATCGTCGACGAGTAGAATCATATTCGACAGCGCCCTCCGCGCAGATACATTCCTACCGATCGGGAATACCGGTCCACTCTTCTCTGCTGTAGAGCCCCTGCCGACGTAGGCGGCACTGCATGATCGCGTCGATCAGGTGCATATCAAGCCCGAATCCAAGCATGAGCGGATGTTTCGTTTCGACAAGGTACTCGATGATCCCGACCACGTCTTCTGTGCGACAATCGAGCTCACGTTTCCACTCGGGTAGATACGCGAGCATGATCATCTTCATGCGCGAGGTGCGCATGGCACCCAGTTTCGTCGCGAGAAGCGTCAGATGCCACGTCGTAGGTCTTAGCCCTGAATCGGTGACTTCCGGCAATGTCGGCACGACGGCAATCTCTCCGAGTGGACGCGACGTATGGAAACCCGCGCGGGCTTGTGAAAAGCGCGGACCCGTTCGTATTCAATGAGTATACGCATGTTATTCTTCGGGGCTTACCCGCACAAGGTGCCCTCCAAGACGATTTGTGAGGACAGGAAGCGAGCACGCGATGGATCAGGCAACGCGTCGTGACATACTTCGACGCTACATTCGCACTGCGATGACGAGCGACGCTATCCTGTTCCGCTTCATCACAATCTCGTGGCCGGCGGACTCCGCGGAATCGGCGACAGTGGTCTCCATTAATGGACGGACGCCCGGTGTGATCGCGCTATCGGTGCGTTCGACGTCGATTAACGACGAAGGCGCTCGGCGATTGACCGGTGCCGGGTTCGAATCCGCTTATGACGAAGACAACCCCCGATATACCGTCTTCCGACGCAATACCGGGCGCGCTACCATCGATGATCTCGTCGCATTCGTCGAATGGGTGTACTTGGTTATCGTTCGTGCGCCCGAGGATTACGCACCGAAGGTCACGCCGGTCAGTGCCGGTGAGAATCAGAAGACGAATGCTGGCTGTGCGAAGTCGTGTATGACAGTAGCGAAAGTCGCATTCTGGCTCATGCTCGGTCTGGTGGTCCTTATCACTTGGCTCGTCAAGTGATGTATACGCTCCACGTTGCTCAGTATGGAAACCGTTGGTACCATCTGAACGAAGGGTGACGCGCGCGAAGCGACCCAGCTGGAAGAATCTGGAAACGGAATGCTGATGGATATCGAACGGATACGTAAAGAACTGACGCGGCTCGATCTCGATGGATGGCTGCTCTACGATTTCCAGGGCATCAACCCAATCGCGTGCGAAATCGCTGGGCTGAAAGAGACGTTTCTCACGAGACGCTGGTTCTGCCTGATTCGCCGTGAAGGTCCACCGGTTTGGCTGGTAAGTCGCATCGAACGCGGTCAGTTTGCGAACGTCCAGGGCGAAGTCCGCGCGTACCTGAGTTGGAGCGATCTCCAGCAGCAACTGAACGGTGTGCTCAACGGATGCAAAGCTGTCGCGATGGAATACGCGCCCGATGGTTCGATTCCCTCCATTTCCCGTGTCGATGGCGGTACACTGGAAATGGTCGCCGCGGCAGACGTCGAACTGGTGTCGAGCGCCGATCTGATCCAATGGTGTCAAGCGCGCTGGTCGACGCATCAACTCGCCACACATATGGAAGCGAGCCGACATCTGAATACAGCGCGCGAACTGGCGTTCCGCTTCATCGGCGAGAGCATTCGTGACGCCCGACGCATAACTGAGTATGACGTTCAGCAGCGAATACTCAGCTACTTCGGCGAGCATAACCTCGTCACCTCGTCGCCGCCGATTGTCGCTGTGGGGCGAAACGCCGGTGACCCGCATTACCAACCGAGCGAGAAACGCACGTCGGTGATCGAGGAAAGCGATCTCGTCCTCATCGATCTATGGGCGAAGCTCGCAAGTCCAAATGCCGTATACGCGGATATAACGTGGATGGGATATGTCGGCGAGCGCGTCCCGGAAGACTTGGCGCGCATTTTCCACGTCGTGACAGCCGCGCGCGACGCCACGGTAAAGTTCATACAGGCAGCGGTTTCCGAGGGACGGGAGATACGCGGATACGAAGTGGACGACGTCGCACGCACGGTCATAGCCGACGCGGGATACGGTGACAAGTTCATCCATCGCACTGGCCACAGCATCGGCACAGATGACCACGGCACGGCGGTACATTTCGACAACTTCGAGACAAATGACGAACGAACGGTGATACCTGATATCTGCTGCTCCGTCGAGCCGGGTATTTATCTCGATCTGTTCGGAATGCGCTCGGAGGTGAATATCTTCATCGGCGAACGTACGGCGGAAGTCACCACCATGCCCATGCAATACCACATCGTCCCGCTGCTTCGCTTCGACGACACGACCGGTGCGCGCTGATGCCGAATAGTCCCGATCATTCGAGCCCGAAAGGCCCGTTCATGCTCGATTATCTCAAGGAACGCGCTGACGAGATCGACCGTCGCATGGAACTCGTGCTCCCCCGAGAAGTCACGGCGGAATGGGTGCGTGAGGTACTCGGTAACAGCACGTACGACGTCGATATCGAAACGCTCAGCGAGTCGCTTTCCACACCGGTGTGGGACTTCCTCGATCGCGGCGGCAAACGTTGGCGCCCAGTGCTACTTCTCACCGCCGCTGAAGCCGTCTGTGGCGATGTCGCGCTTGCTGAGCCGCTCCTTCCAATGATCGAGTTTATCCACAATGGCACCCTCGTGCATGACGATCTCGAAGACGACAGCGAACTCCGCCGGGGACGACCGTGCCTCCATAAACTCTACGGCGTGGACATCGCAACGAATGTCGGGAGTGCGATGTATTTCGTGCCGATGGTGATTCTCTACGGTAAGCATGCACCCTACACCGACGTACAACGCCTCCAGATTTACGATCTCGTGATACAGGAACTCGTTCGCTGTCATTGTGGGCAGGCGCTCGACATTGCATGGCATAAGAACCCGTACCGGAAGATCGGCGAGCCTGAATACCTACAGATGTGCGCGTACAAAACCGGCGTGCTCGCGCGACTCGCTGCGAAGCTCGGTGCGTATGTCGCCGGCGGTACGGAAGCGCAAGTCGAGGAACTCGGCCGTTTCGGTGAGACACTTGGCGTTTCATTCCAGATACAGGACGACATCCTCAACCTCACCGGCGTCGAGTTCGCCAAAGGGAAAGGTCGCGGCGAGGATATTCACGAAGGAAAACTCACCCTACTCGTCTTGCGAGCGCTCGAAAACTCGTCTGAACGCGACGCGGAGCGGCTTCGCGAAATACTCGCCGAGCACCCAACCGATCAGACGGTCATCGATGAGGCGATCGAGATCATCGAGCGCTCCGGAGCGATCGAATACGCGTTGCGGAAAGCGCGCGAGCTTATGGAACATTCCTGGCGCGCACTCGACGGCGTGATCGATGAGTCGCCGGCGAAGGAAAGACTACGCGAGTTCGCCGCGTTCGTTACAAAACGCGAAATCTGATCAGCGATGTCTGCACAGTCCTCATCAACTCATGCGCTAATGCACAACCCCTTGTCCCCTTAACCGCGCAATCGTTCCATCTTTGCGGACACCCACCGTCGATCTTTACGCCATCTCGGAGACAACTATGTCACATACCGCACCGTATATCCTGTGGACCGACGACTGTCGACCGGTTATCTCACTCAACGACATCGGCCAAAACGTACCGATTACCGATTGGCTGACCATCGGACCGTTCCCCGTATCCGTACCCGGTGGTTTAATGCGCGAGCAAACCATCGGCCACGTAGACGCTGTCGATATCGATCCACTCGGTAACGAACGCACCGTCCGACCAGTCGCAGGCGATCGACATGTGTGTGAAACATCGCCCTCCGGATACGCCGAATGGACGAGACTCTCCGGCAGCGCGGCCTACGATTTCAAGAAGATATACCCCGGCATCGAGAGCGCTGTAATGTACGGCGCAGTATATCTGTACAGCGATTCTGAGCGCGCTATCATGCTTTTCGCCGACGACATCGACGTGTATCAGCAGGCGACGGTGCAAGTGTTCCTCGACGGCGTCGAAATCGGGCAAGGTGGCGCACCGCTACTCGTTTCCGTGCCCGCCGGTGAGCATGTGCTGCTTGTGAAGGTGTCCGGTGGATCGACTCCCGCGTTCGCATGGCCGCTCGCGGTGCGCATTGGTACGCCTGTCGCACTCGGCGAAAACCTCGTTGGAGCACTCGCGTATCTACCCGGAACGTGGCGTGGAACCGAAGACGCGCCGCGTGTCGAGGTTGACCTTGCTCTGGCGAACGTAAGCGACGCACCCGTCGACATTTCCGATACCGTGGCAGCAATTAGCGGTTCTCGCGGTTCAAAACCATACAGATCAAGGCTGGATGCTGGAACAGCGTGTTCGGTCCGCATCGATGCACCGACGGGTGCAAGATCAACCGGCGATCCGATTGTCGTCTCGGTGACACGCGGAGACACGGTGCTCCAGTTCGACGCTACGATTCCCGAGCGACCGCCGTGGAGCACCGTGCACGTGCTCGAAGGATTCCACTGCGACCCGGTCTGGGTAAGCGATCAGCATCACTACCAGCTCATCTCATTCGATAACGTCCGTATGATGTTGGATGCTTGCCGCGCTGATCCGTCGTACCACTTCTTCGTACACGAGATCGACTATCTGAAAGCGTTCGCCGACGAGTACACAGAGTACCGCGACGAGCTTTTCGCGGGTGTTCGCGACGGGCGTGTGAGTCTCGGCACGTCATACAGCGAGCCGAACGAGAACAACCTCTCCGGCGAGGCGATTGTCCGCAATATCCTCTACGGCGATGGCTTCCATCGCACGTTTCTCGGCGGGAATCCACGTGCGTACCACGCATGGGACGTGTTCGGACACGTTCCGCAGCTCGATCAGATCCTCGCGAAATCGGGACACGACGCTGCGGTATGGCACAAGTCGATCGAGGGATTTCTACCGATCTTCCGCCACGTATCACCCGATGGCTCGACGCTGCTCCATATCCGCACGTACTACACATGGTTCAGCACCTCGCTCGATAATCTCCGCCGCATCATTCGACCGCTCACCGAGGAGAAGCACTCGCTCGGTGTGAAGCGGCACCTCATGATCGAAGGCTCGGACTTCCGTCCACCGAGTGCGTGGATGGTGGGGCAAGCGCGCGAGATGGCGGATTCGTGGCCGAAAGTCGTCATGACGAGTACCGAAACGTTCGCCGACGCGCTCCACGAAGACGGCGCGCCGATGCCGGTCACGAGCCGGAATTACTCGCAGCATCACGTCGGCACGTTCCACAGTCGAGTCGAGCTCAAAATCGCGAACCGACTCGGTGAAGTCGCGCTGCATGGCGCGGAATCGCTCGCTACGTTCGCCGCGCTCATGGGCGATACGTACCCCGAAGCCGAGATCGACAAAGCGTGGCGGCAGTTGCTCTTCGGGCAACATCACGACGCGATCACCGGCACGCCTTGCGACATGTCCTATCTCGATCTCATGGCCGGCTATCGCGAGGCGCTCGAACTCGCCACGGAGGCAAAGAACCGTGCGTCGCGCTTCATCGCCGCGGACGTCGAACGGAATCACGGCGAACGCATGGTCGTCGTATTCAACACGGTGAACTGGGCACGTGGCGGCATAATCGCGTTCCCGAAACCGACGGACATGGACCGCGTCGCACTTCGCGCCGAGGATGGCACGGTGATTCCCGCGCTGACATGCGGCGACGA
>CAZWQW010000060.1:0-11381 GCA_964635955.1 uncultured bacterium
CGCGTGAGGTGTGGCTGTACTACCTCCGCGCGATTTACGAACACGCGGAGTTCCTCATCGCGCACCCGAAAAAGAACAACTGGCTGCTCATGGAGTCGAACGGTCTGCTCACGTGTGGGCTGTTGTTCCCGGAATTTAGACGCGCCGCTGAATGGGTGCGGATCGGGATCGAACGGTTCGAAACGGAGATGAAGCGTCAGGTGCACCCGGATGGTGCGCATTGTGAATACAGCACGGGGTATATCTTCGTCGCGATCGTGCATTTCGCTGACGCATGCGACAAAGTCGACCGTGTGCTCGGTGCCGGGCGAGGCTTCTCTCAGGAATACCGCGATCGCGTCGTCGCCATGTGGGAGCACGTATTGTACATGATGCGACCGGATGGCGCTCAACCGATGCTGAATGATGGGGAGAAAGCCGATATCCGTCCCCGTCTGCTTGCGGCCGGGAAACGGTATAATCGCCCCGATTTCGCCTACGCGGCGACGAACGGCGCGGAAGGCACTCCGCCGGCGGATGCGAGCCATCGTTTCCCGTGGGTGCGCCGAGTCGTTATGCGTGACGGCGTATCGTCCCACCCGTGGGCTGAGGACGCGCTGTACGGCTTTTTCGAGACAGCGCCACTCGGTGCGGGGCACGTGCACGAAGATATGTTGACGTTCGAGATCATGGCGTACGGTCAGCAGCTCATTGGCACCATGGGGCGATTTACCTATGAACACATCCCGCGACGTATCTACCTCGTGAACGGTCAAGGACACAACACGGTACTCGTGGACGGCGCGTCGCAGAAGTGGACGCGCACCGATCCTGATCGCTCGACGTGGGTCGCATCCGCTCCGACCGACCTTCCGTGGCAGAGCACGCCGGAGGTCGATCTTGCGTACGCTCGGTACGAGATGCCATGGTCCGACGAAACGATTAACGGTACGGTACATGAACGTTGGATGGCGTTTCGGAAGCGGCAGGATGCGGGGCGTCCGTATTGGCTCATACGGGATCGTCTTTCACGCGACGGTGATGCGGCGGAGCACGTGCTTCGGACACTGTTCCACTTTTATCCCGGAGCTGATCTCACACTTGACGAGCGCACGGGAACTGCGACGGTGATGTATCCATCGGGCGTCGGAGTAGCGCTGGTGTTCTCCGATGCGAGCACAGTGAAGCTTGACGCAGCGATCGGGCGGGAAGATCCCGTGCGCGGATGGTACAGCGAGGAATATGGAAAGATCGATCCGGCATGGGAGCTTGCGGCGGAACGTCGCGCAGGGTTTCCAACAGAATACGCGGTCGTGCTTGTGCCATTTCGTGCCGACGAGGTACCGGACGTGCGCGTTGAGCATGCCGGTGGCGTCACGCGGGTCATGGTTGATAACGTCGAATGGCAGCCGGAATGGCCGATATCGGAATGGTAGCATAGGATTTTCAATCACCTTAGGGAGGGATCACCTGTGGCGAAGATGGAATTTGGTTTGATTGTGGGTATCGCGCGCGACCCGAGCGAGTCATTTAAGAAGGTTGCCGATCTCGGTATTCCGACATGTCAACTCAACGGAAGCGGTGAGCCGCTCATGCGTGGCGAATACCCCGATCCGGAAAAGATGCGTGCCGCGGCAGACGCGGCCGGTGTGCGGGTCAGTTCCGTGTTCCTCGTGTGGGAGGGGCAGAAATACAACAATATCGACGGTCCGGCGACGATGGGACTCGTGCCACCAAACCTTCGCGCTGAACGGGTGAAGTCCGGCAAAGCGCTGAGCGACTGGGCGAAACGCATGGGAGTGAATAGCATTACGTGCCACATCGGATTCATTCCAGACGACGAGAACGATCCGATCTATCCCGGCTTCATCGACACCATGCGCGATTTCGGCGAATACTGCGCGAAGAACGATCAGATTTTCTGCTTCGAGACCGGTCAGGAACTCGCAAGCACGCTCAAGCGGACGATTCTCGATATCGGAACGGGGAACATGTTCGTGAACCTCGACCCGGCGAATCTCATCCTTTACGGCAAATCGAACCCGCTGGACGCTGTCGAGATCTTCGGTGAATACGTGCGAGGTCTGCATGCGAAAGATGGAGTCTGGCCGAATCGCGACGAATCACTCGGACACGAAACTGCGCTCGGGGAAGGTGCCGTAAATTTCGAGCTGCTGATTCCGCGGCTCAAAGCAAAGGGTTTCACCGGACCTCTAACCATCGAGCGCGAAATCAGCGGTCCACAGCAGCGTACGGACATCCTCAAGGCGATGAAGCTTCTCGAACCGATGCTATGACGGAATGTTCGGCACGATTCTGAAAAAAACGTTCTGGAATACGTTCGATCACCTCGGCACGCTCATACTGTTGAATCTCGCATGGTTCTTCGTGAGCGTGCCGTGGTTGCTCGGCGGCTTCTTCGCGGTACGTGTGCTTACGGGCATGCTTGGCGTTACTGGACTCGTCGCGGGTGCCGCGGCGTGGATCCTTTCAGTCTGGCTCAATCCGGCGAGTCTATGGGTTCTTTCGATCGCGAGCGACTGGGCTGACTACCAGAGTCTTTCTCGCGGCGAGATGTGGGGGCTGCTGCGCGCGCGTCTCCTCACCGGTCTTTGGCTGAGCATCGCAGCGTTCGCAATCGCGCTGATTCTCGGTGTGAACGGAGCGTTCTACCTCTCGCTTTCCGGCGGATTTCACTGGATCGGATTATTGCTTGCCGGCGTCACGATCTGGGCGCTCGTCGCGTTGATGTCGCTCGGCTATCATCTCGGCCTCATCCTCGCGCGCGATCGTTCTGCCGGCGTACGAAGCGCGTTGCGTCATGCGCTCTACGTAGCCCTCGCAATGCCGGCGACATCGTTCTTCCTCGGTATCGGCACGCTCATCGGTGCTGGCCTCCTCGTCCTCACACAGGTAGGTATCCCACTCGCCGCAATGACATTCCCGTCTATGTTCGCAGCGACCGGCGAGCGCGAACTCTTCAAACGCCTTCTCCCGCCAGAGGAACGCGATCCTGTAGCCGATCGCACGGAGGAAGCGCGAACGTTCCGCGACCTGATCAAGCCGTGGGATATGGAACGTTGAAGGGGTTTGCCGACGCGTTGTAAATGCCCACCAATAGGTTGTTATACCATATGTGTTGATATTATACACATACACTGTCGTACGTTTCAACAACACCGATAAATATCTTATATACAATATGTTGTCGATGCATAGAAGAGTTTATCGCCTTTCGACTGTTGATCCCTTCAACACTCTTCCCACAATATCCACAAGACGTCGCGATCTCCATTTCGGGTGGAAGCCCTACTGATGGGAGATGAAAGGCGTTATGGCGGCATTGGCACGGCACTTGCATCCTTATCTGGCGAACACGAACGACAACGAGATCAAGGCATCGGCGTACAATGCCGATAAACACTGAAGGAGAGGATGGGACAATGGTTGTTCTGCTCTTCATTGCTACAGTAGCCACCTGCATTCTGGTGGACTACATACTGCGCGGCCGCCGCGCCGAAGAGCGTTCGGCCGCACCCGAGTTGCGGACGGTTCCAGTTCCGGTTCCCGTTCACGCGCAAACCGGTGCAACGGTGCGCGTGCCTGAGGGTTACTACTTCCATCCGGGGCACACATGGATGGCGATAGAAAACAGCGGATCCGTGCGCGTGGGTATGGACGACTTCGCACAGCGACTCGCCGGCGATTTCGAGCAACTCGATCCGCCGGAAGTTGGGCGCACGGTACGGCAGGGCTCGTCCATTTGGACATTGACGCGGAACGGTCGGAAGGTGTCGATGATCTCGCCGGTTGACGGCGTCGTCGACGAAGTGAATCCGGCGGTACTTCGGAACCACGAGAATGTCCACACCGATCCGTACAACGAAGGATGGATTGTTCGAATCAAGGTCGCCGAGCTTGGGCGGAATATGCGCAACCTCCTGCACGGACCGGTGGTGCAGCGCTGGATCGAGGACGCCGTGGTCGGCATACAGAATCGTTTCAACGCAAATCTCGGCACGGTCATGGCCGATGGTGGAATCCTCGCGGACGATCTTGGCGCCCTGCTCAACGATGACGAGTGGGCCGCAATCTGTCGCGAACAGTTCATGAGCGAAACCAATTCATAACCGATAGGAGAAACACTGCCATGGTTGCTCTGTTCATCATGGGTATGATCGCTACACTCGTAATCGCCGAGTTGATAGCCGGTAAGTTCGAAGGTCGCAAGCTCAATGTCGTCACACCGCAACCAGCCACGCGCTTATCACTGACTGTGCCGCCAGACGGAATTCAGTTTCACCGCGGACATACATGGGTGCGCGAAGCCGCCGACGGCGTTCTCGTCGGACTCGATAACTTCGCGAAGACCATCGTCGGAAAGCCGGAAGAGGTTCGCATCCCGGTGGCTGGCACACGGATTATGCAGGGCGAGCCGGCATGGACGATTCGTCGCGGTGGTCGCGATATCACCATGCTCGCGCCGATCAACGGCGAGGTCGTAGCGGTGAATGAGCGCGCTACGAAGGATCCGAGTGTAATCGAATCCGATCCGTACGATGCCGGTTGGCTGGTGAAGGTGCGGCCGGATAACTTCCGCGCGGACCGTCGCAACCTCCTCGATGGATCGCTCGCGGGTCACTGGATGGACGAGTCGTATAATAGGCTCAGTCGCATCTTCAGCCCGGAACTCGGCGTCGTGATGAATGACGGTGGCGAGCTCATGTCGGGTGTGATCGATTCGCTGGAGCCGGAGCAGGTCGAACAGGCACTGCAGGAGTTCTTCCTCGTAGAGACGCGAAACAATACCGAGGAGTAGAGTGACGATGGCGAAAAAAGCGATCTTGGTGGACGTTGCGCGATGCATCGGGTGCAATCTGTGCGTGGAGGCGTGTCACGAATCCCACGGGAATCCTGGCACGCCCACCAAGAAACTCAGCGCGAATACGTTCACCGTTGTCGAAGAGCGCGGCGACTACTTTGTCCGCAAGCTCTGCATGCACTGTGAAGATCCTTCCTGCGCGTCGGTGTGTCCGGTTGCGGCATTCACGAAGACCGAGGTTGGCGCGGTAATCTACGATCCGGATCGATGCATCGGATGCCGGTACTGTATGATTGCGTGTCCGTTCGATGTCCCGCGGTACGAGTGGGATACGGCAATGCCGTTCGTGAAGAAGTGCGACATGTGCTACGATCGCGTTCGTCAGGGCGAGCAGACGGCGTGCGCGGAAGCGTGTTGGGAAGACGCGACGAACTTCGGAGACCGCGACGAGATGCTCGCGGAAGCGCGTCGTCGAATTGCCGAAGAGCCCGATGTCTACCTCGATCATATCTACGGTGAGCACGAAGTCGGTGGCACGTCGGTGCTCATTCTTCTGCCGAAAGAATATGAGTCGCTCGGACTGCGGAAGTTGCCGGGAACGGAAATGCCGCAGTTGACGTGGAACGTGCTCTCGCAGATTCCCAGTCTCGTCTTAGTGCTTGGCACGGCACTTTCCGGTATCTGGTGGATTACGAACCGACGTGACGAGGTAAGCCGCGCCGAAGGTAAATCGTCTCAGAAACCGTCAAAGACGAAGAAATCCAACGAATCCGAAGCCTGAAACGCCGATTTCGCGCGAGGTTCATCAATCATGAAAGACATCAAGCTGCCAAAAATCACGTTTTGGAGGGTGGTGTTCGTCATCATCCTGCTTGCCGGCGGATACGCGACGATCAAGCGGTTCTGGCTCGGTCTTGGCGCGTCGACGAACCTGACCGACACGTATCCATGGGGCCTGTGGGTCGCATTTAACATGTATGCGGGCGTCGGACTATCCGCTGGTGGATTCACCGTCGCGGCGGTGGTCTACATTTTCAATTTGGAGAAATACCGCGCTGTCGCCCGGTCGAGCGTATTGCTGGCGTTTCTCGGCTACATGCAGGTCGGCGCCACGCTGATCTACGAGATCGGCCTTCCGTGGCGCATCTGGCACCCGGTAGTGTTCCACAATCCGCACTCGGTCATGTTCGAGGTCGCGTGGTGCGTGATGTTGTATCTCACCGTGCTCGCACTGGAATTCAGTCCCGTTGTGCTGGAACGGTTTGGACTGCACAAGCTTGGGCACATCCTCCATCAGGTGATGATTCCGGTGATACTCTTCGGCATCATCCTCTCGACGCTGCATCAGTCGTCGCTGGGAACGATGTTCCTTATTGTTCCGGAAAAGCTCTATCCGCTCTGGTATTCTCCGAAACTACCGATATTCTACTTCATTTCAGCAGTTGCCGTCGGTCTTGCGATGGTGATTTTCGAATCGGCGCTGACGTCGCGTGCGTTTGGTCGCGCGTTTGACATGGACGTGCTCAACGGCGTGGCGCGTGCACTTGTCGTCGTACTCGCGGTATTTGCCGTAATGCGCATCAACTTCCTCTACGTAGAGGGGTCGCTATCGTACGTCTTCATGTGGCGATTCGAAACATTCATG
Organism: uncultured bacterium; assembly: GCA_964635955.1. Classification (GTDB taxonomy): domain Bacteria; phylum Latescibacterota; class MWCZ01; order MWCZ01; family MWCZ01; genus CAZWQW01. Next base: position 6,447 of record CAZWQW010000060.1, read on the forward strand.
TTCGCACTGGAGTTCGTGCTCGGCGCGATTGTTCCGATCGTGATACTGAGTCTGCGAAGGTTCCGTCATAACGCGAACTGGCTCTTCACCGGCTCGGTGCTCGCGATCCTCGGATTCGTCCTGCACCGCGGGAACGTCGTAATGACGGGCATGCAGCGGTACCTCGGTGGGAGCTACTTCCCGAGTTGGGAAGAGATCGCGATAACGTTACTGCTGATCGCCGTTCCGGTTGCGGTCTTCAGTATTGCGGCGAAGTATCTACCGATCTTCCCGTACCAGAAGGTGCCGGCGGAACGCCAGAGCGCAACATCGTCGTCACGAGTGACGGGTCGCGCGATTGCAGGTGCGTCTCCGGCATAAATAGCCGATCAACACGGTGTTTGCGTGAAACGCCATGTCCACATTACCGAAACGGAGGAGTGTCTCGACGGCACACCTCCGTTTCGGTGTTGTTGGTGGACTCTTGCACATGTAGAGCTTTTCAACAGTACATTGATTGAGGTCCTCGAAACGCGGGAGATGTCGAGTAGCTCATGAGGAGAATCCGGTTGCTTCATCGACTGAGCATGCGACTCATGCTCGCCGTAGGCCTGTTGACGGCGCTTCTGTTTGTTTTGGTGTCGGCTGTGACGTGGCGATTGCACTCGAAGCATCTGAACGACGAGGTCGTTCGGCATGCCGCGTTGCTCTCGGAGACGATGCTGCTCAGCCTGCGCGACGCCATGCACGCGAACCGATTTAACGTCGTCGACTCGATGGTCACGAGGATTCAGACGCAACCCGGCATCGACCGGATCCGGATCTTCGACAAATCGGGACAGGTTGTCGTCAGCACCGACGAGAGCGAAGTCGGTACCACTGTACCCCTGAGTAACGAGCAGTGCATCGTCTGTCACGTCGAGGGGACGCCGAAAGTGGTGCTCGCCAATCCCGAGCGCACATACACGTTCGACAACGGTGGCGAATCGCCGTTTCTTGGAATGATTACGCCGATTCGAAATGAGCCGGACTGTTCCAACGCGCCGTGCCATGCGCATCCTCCCGATAAAGAGATCCTTGGCGTTCTCGATGTAAATCTTTCGCTCGTTCAAACGCATAATTCTCTCGCAGATGAAGCTCGCAAGTTCACGATTGTGAGTATTCTGGGGTGTCTCCTCATGGTCGCCGCAACGGGTATCTCCGTGTGGCATCTCGTCTACCGACCGATTCACGATATCACCATCGGCACCCGCGAGCTTTCCGCTGGAAACCTCGACTACCGACTACCGGAGCAGGAGACCGACGAGTTCAATGGTCTGGTGCAATCGTTCAACGCGATGACAGCGGATCTGCGGTCGGCGCGTGACGAGGTGCACGAGTGGAATCGGTTGCTTGAGGACCGCGTCGCGGAGAAGACGGCGGAGCTCGAAGAGACACAAGAACGAATGATCCAGACCGAGAAAATGGCGTCGCTCGGAAAGCTCGCTGCAGTCGTCGCACACGAGATCAACAACCCGCTCGCGGGCATTCTCACCTACATCAAGCTCCTCCGTCGCATGATCAAGAAGCGTGGGCAGGAGTTCGACACCGATCAGGCGGACGATTACCTCGGTATGGCGGAAGGTGAGACGATACGCGTCGGCAACATAGTGAAGAACCTTCTCGCCTTCAGCAGGCCGTCGTCACCGGAACGACAAGAAGCGGACATCAACGCCATTATTGAGCGAAGCATGCAGTTGATCCGCCACCAGATGAACCTGCAAAACGTCGAACAGGTGACCGACACGGACAAGAACGCGCCGAAAGTAAAGGCTGACCCGAACCACATTCAACAGGCGTTGTTGGCGATTCTCATCAACGCCGTGGAAGCGATGCCGGAAGGCGGTCGCGTGAAGGTCGCCAGCCGATACGACGCCGACGCCGATGCCGTCAGTATCCACGTGAGCGATACGGGAATTGGGATCCCGGACGAGGCAATCCCCCATCTGTTTGAGCCGTTCTACACGACGAAAACTGAAGGGAAGGGCGTTGGACTGGGTCTCTTCGTGGTCTATGGGATCATCAAACGGCACGGCGGCACGATCGATGTGAAATCGGTCATAAACGAAGGCACAACGTTCATCATCACGTTACCGGTGGAAGGTTTCACGGAAGAGGGCACCCAGTCGTCCGGAAGCCTCGCCAAGAACGAGAGTCCAGAGGAAAGTCCGTCGGCGTAACAGACGGTGTGTAGTCTCGATACGGTGAATAGGTATGTCTGAAGAAATCGGAATCCTCGTTGTCGATGACGAGCAGATCGTGCGAGAGTCCTTGGCAAGCTGGTTCGAGGAGGATGGCTACCGCATCGGCACCGCGGCGAACGCACGTGACGCGCTCGGGAAGCTGCAGGACGAGACGTGGCACATCGCCATCATCGATATCAAGATGCCCGGCATGGACGGTCTCGAACTTCAGCAGAAGATCCGCGAGATTGACGAAAACCTCGTCATCATCATCATGACTGCCTACGCGTCTGTAGACACCGCGGTTCAAGCGCTCAAAGAAGGCGCATACGACTACATCACGAAGCCGTTCGATCCCGATGATCTCGCGCGCATCATACGAAATGCCGTAGAACACCGTCGGCTCGTATGGGAAAACACGCAGATGCGCGAGCGCATCGAAGACATGGAGGGGTTCGAAAACGTCATTGGAAAGAGCCCACAACTCCGGAAAGTGCTCGAGCAGGTGGCACAGGTTGCACAAACCGATGCCACGGTGCTCGTACTCGGTGAATCGGGTACGGGTAAGGAGTTAATCGCACACGCCATTCATCGGCAGAGTCGCCGTCGATACATGCCGCTCGTTACGGTGAACTGCGGCGCGTTGACGGAAGGGCTGTTGGAATCCGAACTCTTCGGTCACGAAAAAGGCGCCTTTACGGGAGCACAGTATCAGAAAAAGGGTAAGGTCGAGGTGGCGGATGGTGGCACGCTCTTCCTCGACGAGGTGGCAGATGTCAGCCCGAAGACGCAGGCGGATCTGCTCCGCGTGCTGGAGACGAAGGAGTTTACCCGAGTCGGTGGCACGAAGGTGATCAAGAGCGACTTCCGCGTGATTAGCGCAACGAACCGCGACCTGCAGGAGCTTATCCGCGGGGGTACCTTCCGTATGGACCTCTACTACCGGCTCAACGCGTTTACCATTCGCGTGCCACCGCTCCGCGATCGTCAGGGTGACGTGCCACTCCTTGCCGAGCACTTCCGCGAACGCCTTTCGCGCGAACTCCACAAACCGATCGAGGGTATCACCGATGCGGCGATGCGGAAACTCGAGCTCTACACGTGGCCGGGGAACGTGCGCGAACTGCGACATGTCCTCGAACACGCGATCGTTATGGCGCGCACGCGAATGATAACACCGGAAGACATCGAGCTTTCTGAGGGATTCATCACCACGAGTCTGGCGAAGGATTCGGATTCGTCGGTGGAGTCGAACGAAAAAGACGACGATACCCCTGTTTCGTTAGACGATGTGGAGCGGGAGCACATCGAAGAGGTGTTGGAGAGCACCGATTGGAACGTATCGAAAGCCGCGAAGATGCTGAACATCGACCGTGGCACGCTCTACAACAAAATGCGACGGTATGAGCTCAAGCGCCCCGAGTAACTCCACGGATACGACGGATGTCGTCTCGGTGGTTGCGGCGGTAATCATTCGTGATGACGGGTGCATCTTGGTGACGCAACGACTCGCTGGCGCGCATCTTGGTGGGAAATGGGAGTTCCCCGGAGGAAAACCTGAAACGGGAGAATCCGACGAAGAAGCGCTGCGGCGGGAGCTTAGCGAGGAGCTTGGTGTCGACGCAAGTATCGGCGGTTTGGTTGTGCGCACGGAGCATGAGTATTCCGCGCGAGACGGGCGTCCCGCGAAGTCGGTGCGCATCGCGTTCTATCGCGCGTCGATTTGCTCCGGTGAACCGCGATGTATTGGAGTGAACGACATCCGCTGGGTGACTCCGTGCGAGCTTGCCGATCTCGATCTTCCCGACGCCGACCGTCCGTTGGTGGAGGTACTATCGAATCCCATTTCTGAGTAAGCACAACGCTATATAAACCAACGCGCGACGCATCGAGGTCATCGGTACGTCGCGCGTTTTCTGTTGTCCGGCGATGTCGTCGGGTAACGACGACGTGTGCCGGTGTATGTCATCAAAACGTCGATACTTCGGTGTGGGTCCGGGCTGCGAGCTCGTCACTGCCGACCTTGGGGCCGTGTGAGAGTTCCGCCGTGGGAGCCGTTTTGCCGTCGCGGTCAACCGTGATGATCAGGTCGGGAATGTCGCCGTGCGCGGGAGTGATCTCGCGGTCGGCGTAGACGATGATCGGTGGTATGTCGCCGAAAGACTGGGTGTCGTTCCCTGTCGATGTAAACGCTGCCACAAATCCGGTTGCGGTTATCGCAACGGCGACTGCTGCATGAAGAATCGTGTTCGCCATGGTGCGCCTCCGTATGTATGAGCTTTTGGCTCGGGTTTTCGTTGTTTCTCACTGCTCACTCCGTCAGACGTGGTGAACTGTGAGATGTTACAGTCCGCAGATGAGCACTCGGGAGTTCGATCCGTCGGGCATCTCGGGAAAGGTCGCGCGGAACTCCTTGGCTTTTCGGTGTTTCGCGCGTACGCTGTTGTTCAAGTACTGAGTGACAAACGACGGTTGTTTGAATGTTTGACGCAGAGAATGTGTCGATTTTTCGGCATGTGAAGGTAATTGAGTCGTATTGCGTACTTTTAGTACGTACCTGTAGTGTCGATGATAGGCCGGTCGTCTGAGATGGCGGGATTGCTGTCTCTGCCGATCCCGCCGAGAGGAGGGCACCGCATGGCACGGCAGTACGATATTGACGCGCGGACGGTGATTCGCGGAAGTGGTCCGCCGCTTCTCCTCGCACACGGTATCGGTGGACCCGCGATGCTTG
>CAZWQW010000060.1:11481-12731 GCA_964635955.1 uncultured bacterium
CGCGTCCACCGTTTTGTTTTCACTCGTACGCCGGTTTCGCGGTGTCCATCGCTTTACGGATGGCGTCTTGTACGCGCTGTTCCTCTACGGGGAAGCAGACGGCGTAGCGAATGTATTCGCCGTCGGAGCCGGAGTAGGGCACCCCGACAAGCCCCACGCGCTCGATCATCGCCGTGTTGTACGCGTCGGCTGTATCGAATTGCTCGGAGAATGCGGATTTCGGAGCGTGCCAGAAGGTGAAGAATCCGGCGTCAGGTTTCGTTGCGAGCTTCAGGTACGGTGATAGGAGTGATACGAGTATCTCGATTCGTTTCCCATAGGTTGCCCGAATTCGTTCGAGTCCCTCGCGATCCTCGTCGACTGCGCGCGTGATACCGACGGCCATCGGCGCAGAGAACCCGCTATCGGTATTGCCCTTGATCATCGCGAGATCGGCGACAAAGTCCTCACTGCCGATAGCCGCGCCGATACGCCATCCAGTGGCGTTGTGACTCTTCGACGCGCTGAATAGCTCGATCCACTCGAGGCCGTCGAATTCGATCGCTATCTCACCGAGCATGGTGTGATTACCGTGGACAAGACCCGCGTACGCCGCATCATTGACGAGCCGCACGTTATTGTCGACAGCCCAACGGCAGATTTCGCGCCAACCGTCAGGCGACATGACGGCACCCGTCGGGTTATTTGGATAGTTGAATAGCACAAGCCGATTCGTTTTGTCGTCGCGCGCGAACGGTGCATCGGCGAGTTGCGGTCGGAAGTTGTTTCGCGCGTAAAGCGGCCAATCGGCATACGAACAACCGAGGTACGTTGACCACGTCTTGATAACGGGATATCCGGGTTTCGTTGTGCCGGCAACAATAACGGGCAGCGAATCGTCCCGGTTCGCGCCGCACGCGAGCGGTAATAGGCCGATCATCGGCTTGATACCGGGAAGCGGTAGCATTTTCAGACCGGGATGACCGAGAACTCGTTCGGAAAGGTGGTATCCGACGAGTTTCCGACTGAAACCTTCGGGTTCGCCGTTATCCTGATAGACGTGCATGCGTTGCTCGGTGGACATGCACGCGACCGCCGCAGCGCTTCGCGTAATCTCTGTCGGGACGCCGTCCGGCTCTCCCACGCTGAGGTTCACGGACCGGTTGCCGGTGCGTCGTTCGTATTCGTTACGTATGCGTTTGATGCGCTGAAACAGGTTTTCTCCCGTCGCGGGAAGACGTCGTGCCATGGGAATCCTCGTTGTTCGGGGG
>CAZWQW010000060.1:12831-17383 GCA_964635955.1 uncultured bacterium
CCGGATCGCGAGTAAACGCCGCCATCAGGAAGTTCCAGCTCTCAGGGAGAAATCCCTCATACCCGCAGGTGCGTCCATCGATGGTGAAATGTTCGGCGCCACCGTATCCCGCGTTTACCAACCCGTTTTGAAACACCCCGGATTCGGCGGATGAGATCATGGCTTCGAGGATTCGGTCCGCCTCCGCGTCGAGTCCTGCAATCTGGAGTCCGAGGAGATACGGCCAAACAAGCGTCGGGTGAATCGTCCCGTTTGGGTACCGGTGTCCGAATGCAGCGTGCTCAGTGAGTCCCTCCGGCCACGCGAAATTGTCATCGACCGCTTTACCATCGATGCCGATACGCGGGCCGATCATATCTGCCTGTCGACACGGAAGCAGGTTCGCCGGCACGCCGAGATCCCATCGTGTGAAACGGATTCGATGCGACTGTGCGACGACCCGCGAAAGGATCGCACGACCTTCGTTGGGATCGACGATGTTGTAGGCAACCGCCATCCCGTTTATAAAGGTGTGGCAGTAGTCGTGAACTTCGCCGTCCTCGCTGACCCAACTCACGAACCACCCGTTCTCTCCCATCATCTGTGTTCGAAACGTTTCCCGAAGTCGCTTAGCGTTCATGCGGTACCACGACGCGCCGGATTCCTGTCCGAGAGAATCGAGCATCTCGGCGAGACAGAGAAACGCGCGGTACACGAGCAGGTTCGTCCACGCGTTTTTCCCGCCGAAGTTCATCATCTCGAACCAGACGTCGGCTCGATCCGGATCGCGCAGCGTTCCCGCGTTCCCGCTATGAATACTCTCGATCATTCCGTCGCCGTCGGTGTCACGACGTATGAGATAGTCCGCGACGCGGTGCAGACGCTCGATCTTCCCGCTGAGCCACGCGTGATCACCGCTGACGGTCCAGTAATCCCACGCTGCGATCACGAGAACCGCGCCGGTGAAAACGTAGAGATCGAACATCCGCCCGAACGCATTGACGTGTCCGTGGTGGCTTACACCATGGTCGAGCCAGTGATCGAGCGACAGTCGCAGCAACGAACGCAGGTCGATGCCGGGTACCGGTTCGTGCCAGAACAGCATCGGCTCGCCGTAGAACCAGAGAGAGCATGACGCGGGATCGGACAACACGTTGTTCGCGAGTAGCCACGTAAGATCTCGCCCAGCCCAGTCGCCGCACGGTTGCCAGTGATTGAGTAACGGTCGACGGATCCTTCGCCAGATGTCGGCTCCGATTCCATCGGGCATCGTCAACGCGGTCGGACTGAAGCGGAGCGCGACCGTTTCTTTTTGACCGAGTCGGTCGTCGAGAACAAACCTCAGATCGAGCGTACTCGGCGTGTAGTCATCGGTCTGTCCGGTCGCGTTCCTCCACTCATCTCCGCGAAGACGTGGGTCTACACCCTCGGAAGGACAGTGTTTCGTTGCACCTCGCCGGGTACCGCGGTTGACTGCGTGCCATGCCATCGTTGCCGGCTCGGGGCAGATCCGGAGGTGACCAAGGTCGGCTGCAACGAGGAGCCACGGTGGTCGACCGCAGCGGTCCGCATCGACTGAAGCGGGAAGGAGCACAGAAACGGCAACGAGCGCGTCGATGGGAAACGAGAGCGTGAGTTCGTCGATTATCGTGGGACCGTTATTCGCAAACGACATGACAAGGTCATCGATATCGCGTTCGACGGTCCAGATGAGACGAGAGCCGTCGGCACCGGACAATTCGCACTGCCATCGATCCGGCGAACGAACAGACCAGTCGGCTTTTGTCGGCTCTGTGCCAAGCCACCTGACGACGGGTGTCCCGGCGAGCATATTTGTCGTCTCGCGCCCGGTACATTCCGAGTCGAAGCCGAAATGGACGATCCCGTGCGCCGAATCAAGGGCCAAGAACCAGCGACGCTCGGCATCCGAGAGCGAAGGGTATGTGTTCGAGTTCATGATAGTTGTTCTCGGTGAAACACGATATGATGTCGTCCCGAGCCTACCATTGCGCAAGACGCGTCTGAGCGCAGGAACGTGCATGTCGCGACCGAAGCAGTTATGGATATCGTTGGACCACCCTCAAATCGTACCGACCATGGACGTGGGTCGTTGTCTACTCGCGGTGGCGCGATGATGGCTTCGCATTCGTCTGGAACATCGAGATCAAGGACGATTCGATCACCTTTGCGTCTCCATTCGACGCCGATCATCCCGGCGGGTGTGGCTACCTGACCGCATGCTTCTGTCAGATCGCCGGGGGCGAGTCTCAACGAGAATCGTCTGTAGCCGGGTTCAGTCGGCACGATCCCTAACGCCGTCCGGACAAGAACGTTGAGCGGATGCGCGGAAAAGCCGAAGCAGCATCCGTTCGACCGTTCGAGCGCCATTTCCTGTTCCCACGTCGTTGTCGCGCCTTGATCGATCATGCGGCCCCATATCCTGCGTATACGGCCGTACTCGATCTCCGTATCCCACTCCATGCTCTCGATCGCTTCGTGGAGGAGCGCCATGTTATTCAGACTCGCCTCGACGTCACAACGCGCGGGATCGAGAGCCGTCGATAGTGCGGTACGTAACCGATCCGGATCACCGAGTCGAGCGAGTACAGCGATGGCGTTCGTCGCCTGACTGACGATCTGACTTGGCTTTCCGTCGTAGACGCCATCGATATAGGCATGGCGCGAGTCCGACCAGAAGTGTCGGTTCGCTCCGGTGCGAATCGTCTGCGCGCGTTCCCGCCATGTGCGCGCGTCTTCGAATCGTGCGATCGATGCCGCCATATCCGCTGCGCGTTCCAACGCAAGCACGAGGAGCGCATTGAAGAACGTAACCGCCCATGATTCCTTGACCGGTCCACCGCCGCCGCCAGGGCGGGCATCCATGCCGCTCCATTCAGCCCAGTGATACCCCGGCGCGTTGGCGAATACACCGTCGGGACGAACGTACGCGAGAAGCGCGTCAAATGCGCGGCGCACCGCGTCGAGCCATTCCGGTTGCCGGTCGTCGGGTCCTCCGTAGAGCCAGTCCATCCAAACGATGAGCGGGAAGCACACCGTCGAAAACAGATATACCGTATCAGGTGTCGGCTCTTCTTTCTCAATCGACGGGATTGTACTTGGCAGGAATCCGGAGGGCATTTGACCGCGAGCAAAAGCGTCGATTGTATCCCGTAGAAGCGCGCTTCGGCCATATACCTGTGGGTAAAGCATGTCTTGATACATTTCCAGCCATTGATTTTGTTCGCGCTGTGCATCGCAGATATGCCAGTCTTGATGTTTCACCTCGGCTGTACGGTGACAGATTTCGAAAATGCGGGTAAGTAGATCGTCAGAACACGCGAACGACGTCGTCTGCTCATTCGGATCACGGCTGCGCACTACGCCGACCTCGTGAACGATTATCCGAAACGCGCCGTCGTCTTCTTTCGGTACTCGCCGGAAATGGAACTCAAGATATCGGCAGCCTTTCGAATCGAAGAGTTCCCACCGCTGCCGACCAGCGCGGGTCGTGTACCGGTCGGCATATCGCTGCTCGGCGCCGCTTTCGGGAAGGATGTCGACCTGAATACGGTTTCGACTGAGGACCTCGCCGTGACCGACATCGAGCGTCACGTTCGCCGGGCACGTGAACTCGATAAAAGGGTACCCGAGTATCTCTTCGCCCATGTCGACGACGAATCCGACTCCATCGAACTCGCGGTCGCTGAAGATGATCGGACCCTGCTCCGGATTCCCGACGTTTTCGATTCCGTGCACCACGGTAGTGCTTCCCACGTAGTCGATCTCGAGCTGTCGCGCTGGTTCGTGTTCCTCCTCCGCCGTGCGACCTCGCGATGTTACGCTGAAGTATCCGACAAGGCGTTTCGGGCGCAGGATCTCGCGTAGCATGTGCGGCACGCGTCGACACTCAAGTGCGGTCGGCCAGAATCGCTCCGCATCCGGAACGACGATCGCCGATCGCCACGCGCGGTCATCGTATCCCGGTTCGCGCCAACCGACAGGTGTCTCGCGCCCATCGAGCCATTCCTGATTCCCGTACTGGTGCGTCATGAACGGTGTGTCTGAGCGATACTCGTTGGCCCAGCGACACCGCCATTCGGTGTCGGTTCCTATGCAAACGTCGTCGCCGTCCAGTTGGCAGAGAAATCCACCGCGGACTGGCCATAGACGCGAGGTTTTTGCGTGACGTTGCAGAACGAGCGCCGTAACGACGTTCTCGCCAACACGTAAGAGCGGTCCGACGTCGTAGTGGTCTACCTGTTTGAACCGAGGATCCGTCGGTATTGGTCCGCGCCCGATGATTTCGCCGTTCACCGACAGCAGGTAGCGGCAATCTGCACTCGCGCGAAGCGTCGCATCGGCTGCACTCGATGTCAGAGTGAATGCGCGACGGAACATGACATATCCGTTCGTCGGCCGTTCCTCTCCCGCGATCCATATCCAGGAGGCGTGTTTCGGAGCCCATGTTGGACGTGTCACAGATATTCTCCTGTTGGCGGTCGGCTCGGTCAGTACCTGTCAACTCGCTGGGCGGAAGATGACTTGGGAGTATGAGACGGCGTAACCATAACGA
>CAZWQW010000061.1:0-3967 GCA_964635955.1 uncultured bacterium
GATTAACGGGATTGTCATGGTCTTCGGCGATTCATGGAGGCCCGCACGTGCTTGCTCGCCGGTTCGGTTTTCACCGAAGAATGTCATGAAGATGAGGCGGAACATGTAGAACGCCGTCATACCCGCGGCGAGGAATCCGAACAACGGAATGAGGAAATGTTGCGGATTTATGTACCATCCGAACGCAAGCGCGCCACCGAGAATGGCATCCTTGCTAAGAAATCCGCTGGTAAACGGTACACCGCTGATGGCGAGTGTCGCGATGAACATCGTGCCGAATGTAATCGGCAGATACGTTCGCAGACCGCCCATGTTGCGCATATCTTGCGCGTCATTTTCCCCCGTTACCGGATTCCATTCCGCATGCGCATGATGATACGCGCTGTGCATCGCGTGAATCACACTGCCCGACGCGAGGAAGAGCAGCGCCTTAAACACTGCGTGCGTCATGAGATGGAATAAACCCGCTGAATACGCGCCTACTCCCAAGCCGAAAATCATGTATCCAAGTTGGCTGATCGTCGAATAGGCGAGCACGCGCTTGATATCGGTCATAACGATGGCGATGGTCGCCGCGAAAAACGCGGTAATCGCGCCGACATACGCCACGACAAGGAGCGCATCCGGCGTGAGCAGCGGATAAATACGTCCGACCATGTAGACGCCCGCGGCAACCATCGTCGCCGCGTGAATGAGCGCGCTCACCGGGGTCGGACCCGCCATTGCGTCCGGCAACCAGATATGCAGCGGGAACTGCGCCGACTTACCGATCGCGCCCATGAACAGCAGAATACCGGCCACCGTAAGTAGCCACGGACGCACGTCGAACGCCCCATTCTCGATTGCGCCGAAGACATCGGTGTACTGAACCGCGCCCGTCATGAGGAAAAGCGTCAGGATGCCAAGGAAGAATCCGAGATCGCCGACGCGGTTCGTGAGAAACGCCTTTTTCGCGGCATAGCCGGGGTTAATGTCCGGCGAGACGACTTCTTCGTCGTGAAGGAACCCGATCAACAGATACGAACTAACACCAACCAGCTCCCATCCGACGTATAGCGCGATGAGGTTGTTACCAAGCACAAGCAGCAGCATGCTGAACGCGAATAGCGACAGATATCCGAAAAATCGGCTATACCGCGGATGATCGTGCATGTACCCGACGCTGAATAGGAAGATCAGCGCGGAACACCCCGAGACAACGATCAACATCATCGCCGTGAGATTATCGACGAGGATGCCCATGGGTAGCGTCCAACCAGTGGGCGCTAATTCCGATGACCGCAACCAATCGGTCATGACCCACTGATAGGCACTGTCGGCGAACGTGTGTCCAAACAACGCCTGCGCGAAGACAATCGCGGAAAGCACGAACGAGCCGGCGATTGCGGCGAGTACCACCCAATCGCCGCCGCGTGGAAGTCGTTTACCGACGAGCATCTGGATCACAAATGCCGCAAGTGGAAGGAGCAGGATGAGCGCATATGTCGTGATGGATGTTGCCACGGTCAGCCTCTCAAAGTATCCGCTTCATCCACATCGATGGTGCCGATGTGCCGATAGATATTCAACACGAGCGCAAGTGCGACGGCGACTTCCGCGGCGGCCATGACGATGCTGAAGATCGCGAACATCTGCCCGTCGATTGGCGTCGTGGAGAATCGCGCAAACGCGACGAAGTTCAGGTTCGCGGCGTTCAACATGAGCTCAACGCCCATGAGAACGGCAACCGCGTTCCTTCGTGTCAGAAGGCTCACGACCCCGAGCGAAAAGAGAATCGCGCTGACGATCAAATACGCGTTCAGCGGGATCATGTCAGGCGCCCTCCCGTTTCGCGATTCGCTTTTTTCTCCCCGATGAGCCGTCGCCATTGTCGTTTCGCCGTGCGATAAGTGCCGCTCCCACGAGCGCGATGAGTAATACAATCGATGCGAACTCAAATGGGAACACGAATTCCTTCATGAATTTGTGGCCAAGCACCTCGGTCGTCGGTTCTGGATCGCCCGGTACAACAGCGTTCCATTCGGTTCCAAAAATCACGATAACCAGAAGCGCGAGAACCGCGGCCGCAGCAATACCGCCTACCACCGGTTGAATTCGCTGCGCTTTGAGGCGGACGTCGTAAATACGTTGCGTGAGCATGACGCCAAAAAGAATCAGCACGAGGATTCCACCGACATAGATAATCACCTGCGCTACGGCAAGGAAATCAGCCGCCAGTAAGACGTACATGCCGGCTACACCGATGAACGTGAACAGCAGGCTGAATGCCGCGTAGATAACCCGCGCACTGAACGCAACGGAGATACCGCCGCCGATGGTCAGCACCGCCAAGATCGCGAAGGCTACGTGTTCCGCTGTCATCGTTTTTCTCAAAAACGCGTTGTAGTGCCGCTATCGTCTACCGAGGTTCCCGGCTTATGGTATATGCTAACGATCTCACGGCCTTGTCTTGAAATGCGGTGAACAAGAGTCATTTGGGGAATCAGCGACTTCACACGATCATACCCGGAGTAAGATGTCGGAATAACTATCGTGTAGACGTTTCCCGCCGTCAGAAGCTCTTGGTCGACGTTATGAATCCAGATTGTCTGTAAATCCGTTCGTTCGAAATAGTAATCGAGAGTACTCGGGATCGGATATGCGGCGATATACGAATCTGGAGAGGCGTTTTCATCAAGCCAGGCGCACGCCTCTTTATATGAATTCATCCAATAGTCTGCGAGATTGAGTTTCTGAGGCCGGTCACGCCATATTCCGGTCTCTCTCAAGGCACGATGGATCGCGTTCGTATATGTCGTCTGGTACGGGTGTGTGCTGATGATCGCCGACGCGTTCGGTGCAACAACAAAAATCGAGAGAACAACCATCACTGCTGCACGGCGGATGGGTAATCGTTCGGATACCAAGCGAGCAACCCGTTCCACGCCGATCGCCGCGAGCACAGAGAACGGCACGATGAACCAAAGGAACAACCGAATGCCATCATACAACAGGAGCGTGGGCAGGCAATGTCGCAGCACTGGTACGGCTACCCAAATAAGCAGCAGCAGATACATCGAAGATCGGTATTTTTTTAGCGCGTTTACCATGCCAATAATCGATGCAACCCCCGTCATGATCGGAACTGTAAGACCGAGAAGAACCATACTTCGCATGTTCCAGACTTTCTCACCAAGCAGCGAGAAACTGAACCAGTCCGAAACAGCTGCGGTGCCACCCGAACTCCCGTGCACTGCTACCGAGTGTCCTGCCGTGCCCCGTAAAACCGCATAACGCAAATGCCGCGCAACGAATTTCAGATCCTCTGTACTATCAGGAAATGGTGAGATTGGCGGGAATGCAGCGAAATATGCAAGAGATACAAGAACCACACCCGCGAAGAAAAACAACAACGTACGTAGCGAGATCGTTTGGTTTTCTCGTAGCGCGGCGATAAGATTTGGTAGTTGCCAGATAACAAGGAGTGGGACCACCATTACGGCATCCGCTTTTGTGGTAAGCGCGAACCACCATGCAACGAAAGCCGCCGCAAGCCATCGTTTCCTATAGGTGTGTGTCCATTGAGCATATGAGATAATTGCTAAAGATAGAAACACCAAAGATGGGATGTCCTTGGTGTTATTAAACGAATGCCCAAAAAATCGTGGGAATGTTATCAAAATGAGTATCGAGATGAGTCCCGTCTGAGGCTGCCAATGAGAAGAAACGAACCGGTAAAGGGCGTAGAGAAAGCCTGCGACGAGAATCGGCACAAATAAATGATGTGCGGAGACGGGATCGTAGAGGCCGAGCTCATGGAAGAACAGCCAGCACGACGTTGCGGATAGTATGTTCGCCGTAGGCCAGAGGATATACTGAGCTTCTCTAACCCATCCGACATAGAAATTCGGATGATTGGGGATCACTGGATTTTCGTCGTAGAAATCGAGATGACCGGTTTGCCACCAGTAGAGGTACTTATGTCCTA
>CAZWQW010000061.1:4067-11378 GCA_964635955.1 uncultured bacterium
TCGCCTTTTTCCCGCTTCTCCGACTCGATGTAGATGCAGTCGACCGGACACGCGCGCGCACATTGATTACACGCGATACACTCATCCGCATTCATGAACAGCGACATGCGACTTCGCGGCGGTAACGTGTGCCGTTGTTCGGGATACTGGACCGTGACTTCCTTCCTCCCGACGTGGCGCATACTCACCGCCATACCGGTGATGATCGTGCTTACCGCAGCCGCGATATTCCGGAAGTACTGACGAAGCGCGTTCATATATCTCTCCACGGGAATCCTTCCCGATCAATCTCACACGTATGCATACCCAAACCTATTCACTTGTCACGCAGTATCGTTATACTGCAGTTTCGACAGCAGCGTCTGTTCGTGTAGACGACATCTGCCGCTTCATCGCGGGGACGTGGCCTGTCGCACGAACCAGCTTCACGACCCACCACACGAACACCGCGAAAAGTATCCACGTGATACCACTCATTACGATTTGCACCGTCGGCCCCATAAGCGACTGAATCGACGCACCAATGAGCGTTACGAATCCGAACGGTATCAGGACTTTCCATCCCGTATACATCAGCTGATCGACCCGAAGCCGAGGCAACGTAAACCGCACCCAGACGGCGCTATACATGAAGACGCCGACCTTGAGCAGGAACCAGAATAGGCCACCGATGAGCGGTTCGCCGGGGAATGGACTCGCCCATCCGCCGAGGTAAACCGTCACCATGACCGCAGTGACGACAAACAGCTCGACGTATTCCGACATCATGAACATCGCCCAACGCATGCCGGTGTACTCAGTGTGGTATCCGGAAACGAGCTCCGATTCCGCTTCCGGTAGGTCGAACGGTGTGCGGTTCGCCTCGGCGAAAGCGCTTACGAGATAGAGGAAAAATGCGATGAAGGTGAACGGCGAGCGAAAAATCGTCCACGTCCAAAGACCACCCGATTGCTCCACCACAATCTGGTTCATGTTTAGCGTGCCGAGGAATACCAGCGCCGTGAGAACCGCAAGACTGTTCGGAATCTCGTACGAGATAATCTGTGCTGCCGACCGGATACCGCCGAGGAGTGACCATTTATTGTTCGACGCCCAACCCGCCATGATGATTGCGATCACCGTGAAGCTCGCAACCGAGAAGATGTAAAGGATTCCGACATCGAGATCCGCAACGGTGATTCCAGCTGCCCAGGGGAGCGCTGCCATCGGAGCGAACACTCCGATAAAGACAAAGATCGGCGCGAAGAGATGGAGAAAACGGTCGGCTTTCTGCGGCGTGATGTTTTCCTTCATGATCAGCTTGATTGTATCGGCAATCGTCTGCGCGATGCCCCAGCGACCGACGCGATTTGGTCCGATGCGGTCCTGTATGTCCGCTGAGACCTTCCGCTCGGCCCACACCATAACAAGTGGAATGAACGCCGCGAAGAGCGATACTACCAACGCAAGTATCAGCGTGATGACTGCGTACCAGATCCAGTCCGGTATCAGCCCCGCAAGCCCAACCGCGTTCAAAAACATGTCGTAGAATTCGCGCATGGAGTCGCGTTCCTATTGAATTGCCCGCGCTGCGTCCGAAACTCGTGGATGCTTACCGATCGACCTCGCCGAGTACAATGTCGATGCTCCCGAGTATCGCGATCAAATCTGCCACAAGCACATTGCGTGCAATATGATTGAGAATGCTGAGATTACAGAAGCTTGGCGCACGCGCCTTCACCCGCACCGGATTCGTGCCGCCATCCGACTTGATGTAATACCCAAGTTCGCCACGTGGTGCTTCCGTGCGTACGTAGATTTCGCCCGCAGGTGGACGAACATTACGGGGTATGTCAGCTGTCACGTCGCCATCCGGTATACCGTCAAATGCCTGTCGGATAAGTCGGATCGACTGATCGATCTCGCGACGCCGGACGATGTAGCGATCCCAGCAGTCGCCCACGGTTCCCATTTCGCCTGTGCCGACTGGAACGTCAAACGACAACTTCGGGTAGATCGAATACGGCTCGTCGCGTCGGAGATCCCAATCAACGCCACTACCGCGCAGCATCGGGCCACTCAATGCCCAATTCATCGCCTCGTCAGTGCTTACGACGCCAACATCCGCGGTGCGCTCAACAAAAATCTTGTTCCACGTGAAAAGGTCGTCGAGCTCTTTCAGATTCGGTTCGAGCTCCGTCTCAAGAAAACGGAGAATCGCGTCTTGCCCGGAAACACTCACATCCGCGGCTACGCCACCGACGCGATAGTAGTTGTAGAGTAGTCGCGCGCCAGAGGTCTCTTCGAAAAAATCGAGGATCACTTCGCGGTCACGGAAACACCAGAGCAACGGCGTCCCCGCGCCAAGATCGTTGGCAAATGTCGCAATGAAGAGCAAATGGCTTGCGATTCGGTTGAGTTCGGCCATGACGACGCGGATCCGCTCAACGCGTTCGCTTACTTCGAGCTGCATGAGGCGTTCGACGGCGACCACCCAACCAAACTCGTTATTCATCGACGCGAGATAATCCATGCGATCGACGTACGGGATAATCTGTTGATAATTGAGAGCTTCGCAATGCTTTTCGAAACACCGATGCAAATACCCGATCTGCGGATGCGACTCAACGATGAGTTCGCCATCTGACACGACCTCGATCCGCAACACGCCATGGGTGGACGGATGCTGCGGTCCGAAATTGAGGACCATCTCCTCGGTTTTCAACGCCATATGGTATGAACCTCGTCGATCATTCAAATTCACCACCCGCGTGGAACGCGAGTCGGGACACCTTCAACGTCGTATAACTCTTGCACGGTGTAATCTTTTCGAAGCGGGTACCCGTCCCAATCATCCGGCAGGAGGATTCGTCGTAGATCGGGATGTCCGTCGAATACGATTCCCAGCAGATCGTAGACCTCGCGTTCGTGCCATTCAGCGGCTTTCCAGAGATGCGTGACCGTCGATACATGCGCGCCGTCACGTGGCATTTGAACCTTCAGCGTGATCCGGTTCCGATTTTTCGTGCTATACAGGTGATAGAGCACCGCGCACTCATAGACCGGCTCGACTTCCTGATCGCCGCCATCGTCTTCCGCCGGCTCTTCTCCCGGTTCACACTTCTTCTTCGGACCTTTTTTCTTCGCGGGTGGTGGGATATCGACGCCGGTAATGCACATGAGGTAGTTACAGAGGAAATTGCCGTCGCTTTTGACGATTACGCCGACCTTATCGAGACTTTCCGGCGTTATCCGAATAATTGGATCAGTATCCGGTTGCTCCAATTGGATGATCGCGTCGCCGAATCGGTCACGGAGTATTTGAAAGAGCGCTTGCGCTTCCATCGTCTATCCTTCGCCTATTACGATGCTCGGCGGATTACCCGCTGCTGCATGATCTTGTTCTGAAGCTGCAAAACACCGTCAATGAGCGCCTCCGGACGCGGCGGGCATCCGGGCACATAAACGTCCACCGGAACGACTCGGTCAACGCCTTTCAACACGTGATATCCGTGCTCACAATAGGGTCCGCCACTGGTCGCACAACTACCCATTGCGAGCACGTATTTCGGTTCCGGCATCTGGTCATACAGGCGTTTTACACGCGACGCCATCTTTATGGAAACCGTGCCCGCAACGATCATGAGGTCGCACTGACGCGGTGATGCACGAAACACCGAAGCGCCGAACCGGTCGAGATCGTACCGACTCGCACCGGTCGCCATCATCTCGATCGCGCAGCAAGCGAGTCCGAACGTCATCGGCCAGATACTCGATTTCCGCGCCCAATCGAGCACCGCATCCACATTCGTCGTGAGTATGTTCTCGTCGAAACGGTTCTCAAGAATGCCCATTCGTTTACCTATCGGAGATCCGTGGCACGCACGGCATCATCTACGTCGTCGGTACGCTCTCTCGTGGCAAGGTTACGCGGTCATCGATCGGTCTGGAACCGTCACTTGCCTCTGCGCGAGTAGCCGGCTTTCGCACGTGCACTTCGTGAACCAAGATCCAGTCGAGATCTCGCTTCTTCCACACATACGCGAAACCAACGAGCAGAATGCCGATGAAGATGAACATCTCCACGAGCGCGTATACGCCGATTTGCTTCAGCACAACGGCCCACGGAAACAAGAAAATCACCTCGACCTCAAAAATGAGGAAAATGAGCGCGATCACGTAGAATCGGAGATTAAACTGTATCCATGATCCGCCGAGCGGTATCTCACCGCATTCGTACGTGCTCTGCTTTTCGGCCGACGGACTGGCGGGGCGAATGATGCGGCTGAGGAAGAGGGCAACAATAACGAATAAAGCGCCGAACAGAAGAAAAATCAGCACGTTCCCGAAGTCGAAATACACGGCTCGTTCCTCTGTATGGGTTGAACCTGCTGGCGCGGTCTCCGCTTGTGGCGAGTATCGCGTCCGACCATGCGCACCGGTCGTGTCATTCGGCGCGTGAAGGCCTAAGGTACTGGTACTACCTGTGCGTTGGCAACCGGCACACAATCACCAACCACCGACGCTCATTTACGCCCGAATAGCCAGTGAATGACCGGTCAGTGACCTTTCCGACGCACCGAGGTCGTACTTGCGACGTAGAAATATCTACGTTCGGTCCATGATGACCAGCCCGATTTCTCCGTCGAAAAAGCGTTCGACATGGCTGTGCGGGCGGAATCCCAAACTCGCAAGCGTGTCTATGGTTTGATTGTCGGAATCCGCCGCGTATGCGACAACATGAGCGTTGGGCCACTCGAATTCGTCCGCAAGGTCGGACGTGATCTCATCAAGTTCGGGATGCGCGAACAGATCGAACACCCATGTGGACGCGGTTCGGCCCCACCGACGCTCAGGCGCTAATGTCGCGAGCGCGCATACGTGCCCGTCGCGAGTTTCAAGTGTTCGCACCTGTGATTTCTTTTCTGATGCATCGTGACGGATATCGAGAAACGTTCCTTCCGATGCGGCGACGCCGTACAGGTCGTAGGTGACGTTACGAACTGTCTGCTCGCTTGGAAGCTGCGTAAACGCATTGAGCGACGGCCAATGCTGCCAATGGAGACCCGATGTTTCGGCTTTGTCAAGATTGGAATACATCCGCTCCCAGACTTCGTCGAGTTCCGTCACCGTCGGGGACCACCACATCGAACCCGGGCGAGATTGAATCGGGCGGTATCCGTGGCGCTCGTAGATACGAAACGGTGCGGAACCGTACCCCGTATTCAGGAAAAGCGCGATACAGCCGCGTTCGCTCCAGTCGTTCATGTGAAACCGCATGAGCTCGTCGCAGATCCCCTTGCGTCGGTGCTTCGGGTTGGTAAACACATGCCCCATGAGTCCGATTCCGCGGAAGCTCACCACCATGATGTTCGCGACAAGTTCGTCACCAATCGCGCCGACATAAAATCTCGTCGACAGTCGCTTGACGTTTCCCGCGCGCCACTCGTCGAGATGGTATTGCCAGAGTCCACCCTTGTGCCCGAGTAGTCCCATGAGGCGAGGAACGGCCTCGTCATCCGGGTCATCAATTACGCGGCAGACGAGTTCTTCACCGGTACTTAGCGTAACCGTATCACTCATTTCTATTTCCGTATTCAAGCGGTTTTCGCGGCTCGGTTACCGATGTTCGGAACGACGTCGTTCTGGGTCAAGCGTATTCACCACCGTTTGATATGGTTTGCAATGTTGCGGATTCTGACAGATCGACGCGTCCCACACGCCCATCGCGAAGTACAAGAACAACATCGGCAATCGAACGGAGCGCCGAACGATGAGTCGCAACGATGATTGTCGTGGACCCGCGTAGTCGCTCGAGTGTCTCGATAACGCGTCGCTCTGTGGTTACATCGAGTGACGCGGTCGGCTCGTCAAGCACGAGCAGATCCGGCGTCCCCGCAATTGCGCGCGCCAATGCGATCCGTTGACGTTCGCCTCCGCTCAACGGTGATCCACGCTCACCGAGCCGATAAGCGAGCGGTATCTGTGGCAGCGCAGCCACGTCGAGCGCCGCGCGAACCACGTCGTCAGATAATGGTCGCCCCAGTCGCACATTTTCCGCGACGGTGCCCTGTATTGTCCATCCGTCCTGTGGCACGTACCCAACGTGTGTACTATTCCGAGATAAACTACCACTCGATGGCTGCACAAGTCCGACGATTGTTTCGAGAAGTAACGTCTTACCGCTTCCCGTCGGTCCAACAATCGCTACGATCGCGCCTTGCGGAGCTGAAAACGATATTTCGCGAAGTAACGAAATGCCGTGTACATCCGCTACAGAGACACGGTCGAGGAATACGGCTGATTCGTACCGAAGTGACGACGGAGTCAACGCAGGCGGTTTGGTCAACTCGCCCGTTGAGTGAGCGACGTTTGCCAATCGCTCCCATGCGGCGTGGGCGGTGCGCAGATCACCACCGAGTGCGGCAAGTCGTTTGATAATCGGCAACAGGAGAAAGAGCGCAGTGAGAAACGCGAGGAACTCTGCGCCTGATGCTGTACCGACCGATACCTCGCGTAATCCGAGCCAGACGACGAAGGCGCCGACGGTCGCGCCGATCGATTCGGCAATAGCGGGTACTGCGCGCGTCCGTTTCGCCCACGCGATTACCGACTTCCGCGCGGTCTGTTCCGCACGGTCTACTTCGGACTCCGCCCAGCGTTCGGCTCCATGCACTCGCACAACCGGACCGAGCTCGAGCAGTTCGGCGAGCCGAACGCCGAGTCGAACCCGCGACGAATCCCGTTCACCGGCGCGCGCCGCAATACTTGTCAGTCCGCGTCGAACGAGTAATCCTCCGATCGGTATTGTCACGAAAAGACATAGCGCGATCATCGGGCTGATCGAGATCATCGTCGCGAGATAACCGATCGCGGTCACCGGATCGCCAACGAGTCGAAGTGGCCCCAGTGCGAATCCGGCTGCCGCTTCACGTGCGTCGACCAGGAGCATGTGACCTGTGCGCTGCCGTTCTTCAGTGCGCGTGGGGAGTCGGGTCGGATGCCATAGAGCGCTCCACACGCGACTGCGAACGCTTCGCTCTACATCCGCAGCGATTGTATCCGTGATAATCCGCGTGGCGTATTCGAAGACGTTCTTCACCAGATACGTGGTAACGATGAGAAGTGTAACGCGTCCGGGTGTGAGTGAACCAAAAAGGACGGTGATTCGCTCGATGAACGCCCCACCCGGGCCCGCTCCGGTGCGCACCATCGATTCCGAAGGGAATAGCAGCGCGCCAAGTGGGACCATCATCCACGCACCAAGTGTGGCAAGCGCTGCAGCGAATACGGCGAAGACCGTCGCGAACGCGAACCGCCATCGCACGCGAC
>CAZWQW010000061.1:11478-14440 GCA_964635955.1 uncultured bacterium
CCCGTTGTTGGTTCGTCGTAGATGATGATCTCGGGCTCATCGGCCAGCGCACGCGCAAGTCCGACCCGCTTCTTCATCCCACCTGAGAGCTCCGAGGGCATGAGATGCTCGATGTTGCGTAACCCGACCATACCGAGTAGTTCAGTCACACGCTGCATGATCTGTTCACGCGTCCAACTCGTGCTTTCCCAATATGGCAGCGCAAGGTTTTCTGCGACATTCATCGAATCGAATAGCGCGGAGTTTTGGAACACCATCCCGAAGAGCTTGAGGCCGGCGTCCATCGCGTGACGGTTCTCGAGGATGTTCCTTCCTTCAACAAGCACCTCACCGCCGTCGGGCACGACGAGACCGAGCAGTGTCTTCACGAGAACGCTTTTTCCACTGCCTGATTGGCCAATAATGACCAGTGTTTCGCCGCGTTGCACACCGAGTGTCGCCCCGTTGAGCACCCGATTGTCGCCGAACGACTTACGAACATCGCGCCACTCGACGATATAATCTGGTATACGGGGAGTCTCGCCGTTCTTTTCGTTCATCATCAGCACTGGATGAGGAGGAATCGGTTTCGCCCACACGTCGGTAACGCAACTTGCGTCACCGAAAACGTTGTTGTATGCTCAATTTGTGCAAACCAATCAGCACACGCACCGATACATATGTTGAAAAATGCACACATTATCCGTGAAGGAGAACCCATGGCCGAGATCACGTGCACACGCTGCGGCGCCACGGCGGAACAAATGGCCAAAGCCCCGATTCGAGGTCGGATCGGTCAGGAAATACACGCAAACGTCTGTGAAAAATGCTGGGACGACTGGATGCGCGGTGAAGTGATGCTCATCAATGAGTATCGATTGAATCTCGCCGACCCCGAGCATCGGAAGGTGCTCTACGAGCACATGCGCCAGTTCTTCAATCTCGACACGAAGTAACGCGTCATCAGACAATATTGCGCGAAACACGCCCCGTATTGGATCGTTTCATTCGGTCTTTATACGGGGCGTTTTCTCTGGCTACGGGTGCTCTCGATAGTGTACGTCCGGGGCTTCGCGAAATTGTCGAGCCTTCTCTTCGGGTGACGTATCGTTGAGAAACACGCCACCGCCCGTTTCCGCTCCCGCGAGATACTTCATCACTCCGGGATACCGCAGCGGCGGGTGAAACTCGACATGCCAGTGGAACTCCGGATGCCGCTCACCGTCGGTTGGCGCGCTGTGAAACACCATGATGTACGGGAACGACATCTCGTATAGATTATCAAGCTTGACGAGCGTTGTCTTGAGAATCGCCGCGAAGTCATCAGCCTCGCGCGGTGTCAGTTCGCCGACATTCTCCACCGCCCGAAACGGCGCGATGTAGACCTCGTGCGCCCATCGCGCGAAATACGGCACAAATGCCGCCATGGATTCGTTCTGCGCGATGATGCGCACCTCGTCTGTCATCTCCTGCTCGACGACTGCTTCGATGATCGTGCGAGCGCTTTCTGATGTGAATTCGCGGCATGCATCCAATTCCGCCGCGATTGTCGGCACAACGATTCCCGTTGCGTAGATCTGCCCGTGCGGATGCGGATTACTCACACCGACAACGGCACCTTTGTTCTCGAAAATCAGCACGTTGTTGATCGATGGGTGCGCCGCGAGCAAGCGGTACTCTTCGCGCCATGTTTCGATAACCGAGCGAATCGCGTCGACCGACATTTCGGCGAGTGTCAAATCATGTCGGGGATGAAAACAGACCACACGGCAGCGACCAACCGCCGGCACAGCGCGGTAGAAGCCGTGGCTCGTTGTGTCCGTCGGCGCGTTCATTCCGAACGGTGGAAAGTCGTTATCGAAGACGAACGTCTTCTCGTATTTCGGATTGATTGCGCCGGTATTCCGCGTATTTCCCGGACAGAGGTAACAGGTTGGGTCGTGCTTCGCGGCGTCCGAGCCTGAATCGACGCACTCGCCTTGCCACGGTCGCTGGTTGCGATGTGCAGCGTACCCCACCCACTCGCGTCGAAGTGGATGCCACCGCATTTCCCATTGCTTTGGATTGTACGGAACCGAGTTACGCGACATGGTGTGCCTTTACGATGGAAACGTTCTGGAAAATAGCGCCAACGCGGCGTGGAAGACATTTCGCCGCGTTGGCGTGAGACGATAAATGATACCTGAGTTCGGGTTCGGACGGAAGCGACGTGTTTCAGCGAGACACGTATACACGGACTTCGTAGGGCTGCATATCGGTAATCCAGCCGTCGTGCGTTTGCTTTGACATACCTTTCGGTTCGACAATCGGTTCCATGTCGGCTACGTCGATCCAATCGATACCCGATACGACGACGTCCTGTCGAAATGGATCGAGGTTGATCAGCGCGAACATTGTTCGGTTACCCGCACGTCGGCACAGATGACGCACACCAAGTTGTGTCGCCGGGTACGCGCGTCCATCGACCCACGACCGCACGGAGATTACTTCGCCACCGTCGAGGAAGTCGTGAAGGTGGCTTAGTTCACGCACCACCGTCATTAGGTCGTCGAGAAACGGTGACGGCCGCGGCGTCGAATGCGATCCCCACCAGTTGATGCCTGTAGCGCCGGCTGCGATTGCCGACCATGCCATGAATCGCGACTGCTCTACGGTGGGATAGACAACGGGTCGGTTAGCATACGCGTCGCCGAGGTTTGCCCACGCGAAAGCTTGCTGAACGATCCAGATGTCTTTCGTCGGAGCCATGGCGCGGTAGCGTGTCGTATCGCCATATAGGTGCTGTAACGGTTTCTCAACGCGCCCGGGCACCGGGTAACCGTCGAATCCGATCGCGTCAACGTAGGGCATAATACGGGCGAGCGCGGACTGGTTGCTTCCGGATTCGTTCTGCCAAATGGCTCGGTTCGGATCGAGCTCGCGAATTATCTGCGAACCGCGCTCGTACCCACGAACCAAGTCGTCGAGGTTCTTTCCCACTTTC
>CAZWQW010000061.1:14540-17081 GCA_964635955.1 uncultured bacterium
TGTTTCCATTCCGAAGCATCACGCGGTAGCTCATACATCCCGAGTGCGAACAACCTGCGGCCATTCCGACGAAGTATCATTCAGTCATCTCCGAACGTTACGATGAGTGTGGTAATCATGGAGTTACGTAAATACGCACCTCGTACTCTTCAAGACTAACCGTCCAGTTGTCGGTCAGGCGAACGAACGGACACGTACTGACCGGTGTTACCGGTCGCAACTCGTTTGGATCGGGAATCCCAACGTCACTCAGACCGGAGAGCTCGACGTCGTGACCCCAAGGGTCTTCGTTTACGAGGGCGAGCATCCGACGCTTCATTCCGTTGGCATCTTCGATCTGTCGCACGAATCCGGAGACTCCCAAGACACTTGGACGCAGATGTTGATTCGCTGCAATGTGCACCGATGGAATGTTCGCGGCAGTGAGGAATGGCTGGACCTCGTTGAGTTCGCTCACCGCGTTCATCAGATCGGCAAGAAACGGCGCGGGTCGTTCCTCATGTGACGAACCCCACCAGAGCAACCCTGTCGCACCGTGAGCGATCGCCTGCCATGCGACGAAGCGAGCTTGCGCGGTGTCCGGGTATGATGGTGACTTTCCTTCACCGTGTCGCGGTAAGCTCGACCACGAGAACGCTTGCTGCACCGCCCAGAGTTCGTGGCGCGGCGCTATTCGACGGTATTTGTCGAGTAGTGGACCCCACTCGTGCAGTGGGCGTTCGATTGATGGAGGCACAGGATAAAAGTCGAATCCGACGATATCGAGCCACGGTAGACACCGTGCGAGTGTATCCTGGTCGCTTGGCGTCGCTTCATTGAGCCAGATCGGGCGTCCCGGATCACGTTCCGCGATGATCTTCACACCGCGCGCAAGTCCTTTGACGAGTTCATCGCGCCGTCGTACCACTTCGACAACGCGGTCCTCAGGCTCTTCCCAGAGTCGTCGCGCTCGGTCCGGGCCGAAGTGAATCGTTCCCCATATGGCCTCATCCGGTGCTTCCCACACTGCCAACGCTGGATGCCCAATAAGCGGTTCGATCTTGTCAATCAGCCGTTGCTCGCTCTGGTCGTCGATGACGATCATCGGAACCGCGACCCATGCAGCGACACCGTGGTCGTGCGCGATATCAAGTTGCTCTTGATTTGCGCAACGGATGAGATTGATCCCTGCATCTCTCCACGCCTTCCATTCGGATTCATCGCGCGGAAACTCATACATCCCGAGTGGAAAAACGGGGACACCGTTTTGTCGAATAATCGCACGCATACCGCAGTCCTTTCCCTACGCGGTCGTGAAGACGCGCACGCTGTACCCGTCCATACCGATTACCCAACCGCCGTCGATCTGGTGGAAACGATCGTCACCTTCAGAGTACACCGGTCGCATTTCGTTCGGATTATCGACACCCGCGGATTCGAGGCCGCGGACGACTGCGTTGTGACGGTACCCGTCCTCGTTTACGAGAGCGAGCAGCGTTGTTCCGTCGCTTGCTTTCCGTGCGACTCGCGAAACACCCATAATCGCCGGGTTACGGAGATAGTGGGTACCCACTTCGATACCGGGGAGTTCCGTTCCCAGAAGCATATCGTTCAGACGATGGATTTCCGCGATGCAATCAGTGACGAGGTCGAGGAAGGGATCGTGCTCGGGAACGTGTCGAATACCCCACCAATGGAGCGCCGTTGCGCGGTGGACGAGCGATTGCCACGCGATGAATCGGAGTTCGCGCGGATTGGGGTACGCCGGATTTACGTTTTCGTTGATCAGGTGCCACGAAAAGGCCTGTTGGACAGGCCACATCTCGGCGCGCGGAGCGCATCGAGCGTATTCGTCGATAATGCGCCCGAACAGATTCATCGGATCGCCAATTGGATCGCGCACGGGGTACATGTCGAAACCGAGCATGTCGAACGCCGGGGCGACGCGGGCCAATGCATCTCGGTACGTTCCGGCCGTATCATTAAGCCAGATGGGGCGTGTCGGATCGAGTTCGCGCACGATCTCAGCGCCGCGAATCATCCCGTCGACGACGGTATCGAGTTGTGATTTAAGCGCGGCGCGGTCGTCATCGGAGAGAAGCCACGGCTCTTTCACCGGACGTCCGGTTTTCAGTGGCACTTTGGATGCGAAATGAATCGGCTCATCGGGGCCTTGCCAGATGGCGAGCGCTTCATGATCGCGCACTGCCTCAACGCGCTCCCGTAGCGTTTGCTCATCGGTGGAGTTCGTAACGATCATCGGCATGCGCGCCCATCCCATCATACCGTGTTCGGCCGCGCTATCGAGTCGTTCGCGAGAGCCGCACGGCATAAGCATGATGCCGGAATCGTGCCAGACGCGCCATTCGTCGTTGTTGCGCGGCATGTCGTACATACCGAGCG
Organism: uncultured bacterium; assembly: GCA_964635955.1. Classification (GTDB taxonomy): domain Bacteria; phylum Latescibacterota; class MWCZ01; order MWCZ01; family MWCZ01; genus CAZWQW01. Next base: position 16,923 of record CAZWQW010000061.1, read on the forward strand.
GAAAGAGCTGTTTGCCGTCGCGCGTGAGTTTCATGGTCTCGCTCCTTTTACGTTCTTCGAATGAAATGTGCATGGCGAGGTGCGCACCGTACACTATGAACTGACCGCGAAACGTGTGGCGCGTCAACCGGGGTTGTGGTGAACGAATCAGAGTAGATG
>CAZWQW010000062.1:0-11865 GCA_964635955.1 uncultured bacterium
ACCTAAACGACCGCATATCGTCATCTTCAACCCGGACCAGTGGCGCGGTGATACCTTGCGTCACGTCGGCAATCCCGCCGCGGTAACACCGAACCTCGACCGCGTTGCTGCAAAGGACGGCGTCTCATTCAGCCGCGCGTTTTGTCAGGCAACCGTGTGCACGCCGAGCCGCGCGAGTTTCATGTCGGGATGGTATCCGCATGTGCGCGGGCACCGAACAATGTACCATATGCTCCATCAATACGGAAACGTCACCGACGAGCCGATTCTGCTCCAAATGCTCAAGGACGCCGGCTACTACGTCTGGTGGGGTGGCAAGAACGATCTCACGCCCGGACAGGAACCGACCGGCCGTTGCTGCCACGTGCGCAACCGCATCCCTCCTCGTCCGCCCGAGCTCGAATATCGCGCGAACGAACGCGAACGCGTACAAGCCGCCCGCGGCGAACCCGGGAGCGACACCTACTACTCGTTCTACACCGGCAAGATCGAACTGCCCGAAGCCGAACGTCCCTACGATCACGACTGGGGCCACATCCTCGCAGCGTGTGACATGATTCGAAGCGCGGATACCGACCGGCCGCTCTGTGTATACCTGCCGATTGGTTTCCCGCATCCGGCGTACCGCGTCGAAGAACCGTTCTACAGTATGATCGACCGAGATGCCATTCCACCGCGTATTCCTACACCACCAGGACCGTGGGAAGGTAAACCAAGCATGCTCCGTGGCATCTGGCAGCGGCAAAACATGCAATCGTGGAGCGAAGATCGATGGACGGAGCTACGCGCGACGTATTACGGACAATGCGCGCGTGTGGACTACCAGTTCGGACTCGTTGTCGACGCGCTCAAGCAGGCGGGTATCTACGACGACACCGCGATCTTCTTCTTCAGCGATCACGGTGACTTCACCGGCGACTACGGACTTGTCGAGAAGAACCAGAACACCTTCGAGGACTGCCTCAGTCGGGTTCCATTCGTCGTCAAACCGCCCGTGTGGATCGATGTCGAACCGCGCGAGTGTGATGCATTGGTCGAGCTCATCGACATGAAAGCGACCGTCGAAGATCTCTGCGGTATCAAGCCGGACCACACGCATTTCGGACGTTCGCTCGTTCCCTTGCTTACCGGCGAGGCGACGGAGCACCGGGATGCCGTATTCGCTGAAGGCGGGCGACGCGAAGGCGAAACGCACTGCATGGAGCTGGAGTCGTCAAGTTCGCAGACGCCCGAGGGCGAATACTGGCCACGCGTCAACCTGCAACAGCAACTTCCCGAGCATACAAAGGCGATTATGTGCCGCACGCACACGCACAAATACGTCCGCCGGCTCTACGAGCAAGACGAGCTATACGATCTCAGGCGCGATCCGGCGGAACTTCATAACGTGATCGCAGATCCCGCATACGTGGATGTGCTTGCATCACTGAAAGAACGTCTCCTGACGCACTACCTCGATACATCCGACGTCGTGCCACATCGCACCGACAAGCGATAGGACGGAACGCCCGGCCTGCCGTTGCGCGTGCCATCGGTAATGCGATCGGTATTGGCGCAAGCGATGACGCGCAGTATGATACGTATCGGTTCGTAGTCGTCTCGTGTTTCGGAGCGTTCACACAGATGAGCGCAATACGTCACCACGGAGCAATGCAATGATCCGGCAATGCAGGAGAATCGTAGGCGGTCTGGCCGTCGCGTTCCTCTTCGGATTTGCCGGAGCCGACGCCTACGAACCGCTGCTGCAAGAACCGCGGTGGCGCACACTCGACGACCTGAGCGAACTACCGAATCTTTACGTAAACGACATCGCCGCGACAATCAGCGGTGATTTCTGGATCGCCACCGACCGCTCGATCGGCACCCATGACGGAACCGTTTATACACCGCGCGACGCCGAATTCCTGCCATCCGATGTGCGCTACAACAAACTCCTGTACGATGTTGTCGGGACGATCTGGGCGGGAACGTCCTCAGGGTTGATTCGCTACGTTGGTCACCAGTGGCGCCTGATGCTCGACAGCGGCGACATTACCGCCATTACCGAGTCCGTAGATGGAACGGTGTGGGTCGGAGTTTCGGGCGAACGCGACGCTGTGGCGATTCAGCCGACAATCGAACCGGGAATCTATCGGTACCGAACCGGTGCATGGACTCGATTCGGAAGCGCCGACGGACTCCCTGCGGGACGTATTCAGTGTCTGTACGGAGACGCGGAGGGCGGCGTATGGGCGGTGTACGGCACCGACACACGCATGGACGGCCTCTTCCGCTACGACGGCACACGGTGGCGCGATATGATTCGCGCACTGAATCCTCCGTCTGGCACCGTTCTGACGATCTCGCAGACTCGAGACGGCGCACTATGGTTCGGCACCTACGGCCGGGGCGTATGGCGATGGAACGGGCGCACATGGGATACATTCTCCGACGAAGCCGATCTCGCAACGTTTACCGCCGCGTCACTCCTTCCAATGCCTGATGGAACGCTCTGGGCAGCCGGTGCGCCTGCCGGGACGCTGTGGTCGTGGGATAGCGGTCGATGGATGAGCTACCCCTTACGCGAGGTTGGTATTACGGGCCGACAAGTGAATCGGATGCTCTACGCGTTCGACGATGCTTTCTGGTTCGTCATTCCCGGCTCCGGACTCGCGCGTTTTGACCGGCGTGGCGGACCATGGTGGGTGTATGGGTCGCGCGACGGTTTCCCGTCAGATGCATCCACGTCAATTATCCGAGAAAGTGCCGACCGTGCTATCTGGTTCGGCACAAGCGCCGGCCTTATTCGTTTCCATGACGGTCAGTTTGCTTCTCCGCCGGAACTCGCGCAACTGACTGATCAGGGAATCAGCGCGATCCTTCCCATGCCCGATGGGAGCATCTGGGCAGCTGGCGGTTCACCGGTCTCTCGGACCGGCGTGTGGCGGCTCGTTGGTTCTGAGTGGAGCCGTGTCGTTACGACGCCGCTTCTCGACGAGGAAGCCGCGATTACCACGATGTTCCGCGCATCCAACGGCGATGTCTGGATCGGTACACGCGAGTGGAACGGTGAAAACGGATACGGCGTCGCGGTACTACACGACGGTGGGTGGACGCGTTATACCGATTCCGACTACGGGCTCCGATCGAGTCGTATCCTGAGCATCGCTGAAGACGCCGCCGGCGGTATCTGGATTGGGACACCACGCGGCGCCGCGCGGTTCGACGGAGCGGCGTGGCATCCGCATACACGTGCGAACGGCCTGATGACCGAGCACGCGTGGACAATACTCGGCGCTCGCGATGGGAGCGTGTGGATCGGCGGAAATCTTCCGAACGCCGGAGTGAGTCGGTACGCGGAGGGCGTCTGGACGCATTTTACCGTCGAAGATGGTCTCGCAAGTGACGACGTGTGGTCGATCATCGAAGACGAGCATGGCGTCATTTGGATCGGAACCGCACACGGGGTAAACAGATTCGATGGCACCGACTGGACGACGCTTACCGAGGAGTCAGGTCTCGCGATCAGTCAGGTATGGGGTGCGTTCTGTGCGAGTGAGGGTTCGCTCTGGTTTGGGCATTTCGGCGGTAGCGTGACGAAGTTCCGCGCGATCAACAATCAGTCGCCGAAGACGTTTATCGAACCGCTTCCAGAGCGAATCGCGCACCCGGGCTTCGTAACGGTGCGTTGGTGGGGGCGTGATTGGTGGGATCGCACCAAACCGGAAGACCTCCGGTACCGATGGCGAATCGACGGAGGACCGTGGAGCCCGTTGACGAAGCAGATGACGCACACGTTCCCGCGTCTTTCCCGCGGAACCCATGTGTTCGAAGCACACGCGATCGATCAGGAGGGCAATATCGATCGGATCGGTGCGGTCGGCACGATTTTCGTCGAGCCGCCCTTCTGGATGACGTGGTGGTTCCTCATTCCCACGATCACCGCCATCGTCGCGGTGACGGTGCTGGGAAGTATCGCGGCGGCTCGGAGTCGTCAATACCGCCGTGCGCAATCACAACTCATGGGCGAACTCCAACGCGAGCTGCAAGTCGCGCATCAGCTTCAGGCGAGTCTGCTCCCACAGCGTGATCCGACGGTACCGGGTCTCGAGATAACCGGCACCTGCATTCCTGCGAGCCAAGTCGGCGGCGATTATTTTACCTACCTTTGGGCACACGAAGGATCGGACCGAATCGGTATCGTCATCGCCGACGTGACCGGTCACGCGATGCAGGCCGCGATACCCGCGGTGCTTTTCAGCGGTATGCTCGTTACCGCCGCCCGCCAGACGCATCGTCCGAACGAAATCCTCTCGATTCTCAACGACTCACTCTACACGCGTACGGATTCCCACACGTTTATCTGTTGTACTGTTGCAGTGTTCGATTTGAAGGAACGCATGCTGTCGTTCGCGAACGCCGGCGGTTTGGATCCGCTCCGACGCTCGGAGGGAAGCGCCGAGCCACTGGAAATCGACGGAAATCGATTGCCGCTCGGAATGATTCCGCGCGTATTCTATAACGAGCGGCAAATTCCTTTAGAGTCTGGCGATACGTATGTTTTTCTTACCGATGGCATTGTCGAGGCGAAATCACCCGGCGGCGAATTGTTCGGATTCGACCGGGTATCCAAAGCCGTGGAAGGCGCCGAAACGGTGGACGAGGTGCGACGCAGACTGCTTGACGGCGTTTCGAAGCATCTCAATCAACGCGAACCAGACGATGATATCACGTTGCTTGTTGTACGAGTAGGTGAAACGATGAAGCGTCTGAGTCTCCGCGCGGAGAAGGAATCGCATCATGGAGCGCGATATGAAGACGATCGAATTGCAGCTCCCGAGTCGACTCGGGTATGAACGCGTCGCGATGGACGCTGCTGCGGCTGCGGCAAAGTTGATAGGATTTCACAAGTCACGAATCGATGACCTTCGTACCGCGGTCGCCGAAGCGTGCATCAACGCGATTGAGCACGCACACAAGTTCAATTCGGCGATGAAGGTCGTTGTCGCGCTCAATATCGGTGACGAGCACCTCCAGATCGACGTGACCGATCAAGGTGAAGGACTCCCCGAAAGCGTCGAACCGCCGGATATGGAGAAGAAATTCGCCGGTGAGCAGCAGGCGCGAGGGTGGGGCATGTTCCTGATTAAAGCGCTGATGGACGAGGTCGAATTCAACGTTCACTCCGATCATGGAAACGCGACGCGCATGGTCATCCGGCTTGACCCACACGCTCCGGATTCCGAGCGTACATCCTGAACCGTTGAATCGTAGACGTCGTCTGGTGTGGTAATGAACTGAGAGGATTCGATGCCAGAGAAGAACAAGACAAAGGCGAATGTACGAGCAAGCGACGGCATCGCCATCATCGATATTGACGGTGACCTCACACCGGACGCCCGTGAAACGGTTGAAATAGCCCATCGCGAGGTCCTCGACGCGGGAACTGAGCGTGTCGTAATCACGTTCCGCCCCGACGCGTATATCAATAGTGGTGGTATCGCGATCATCATCAACATTGCGATCGCCGGAACGAAAGCCGGTCAGCGCATTCGCCTTGTCCAGCCGTCGGAACATTTCCAAAAAATCTTCACCATGGTCGGCTTACGGCAGTATGTGGATATCTTCGGAAACGAAGACGACGCGCTCGCCGGCTTCTAATCGCCTCGGACGTGGACTGTGCGGTTCACTCCGTGACGTGGCGATTACCGGTGTTCCGCGCGGTACACGGTAAGCTCTTACTATGACCCGCAATTACGTCATTCCGGCAACACTCCGCGTCGCTTTAATCGCCACGCTACTCGGCGTCGTCGTGCCGGTGTTTTCCGGATGTTCGCGCGACGACACGATCACGCTCCTCGTCCGTCATAATGCGCCTCCCGAGCAACCTCAGCATCGCGCACTCCTCCACGTTGCCGAGCTTCTTGAAAGCCGCACGGATGGTCGAATCACCGTGGAAGCGATCGCGTCACTTCCGGTGCCGGGGCAGATGGAGGATATCAGAGCGGGTTCGCGCGAGATCGGTATGACCGGCGCACAAGGAGTCGCGGACTTCTTCCCGCCGTTCGCCGTATTCGAAGCGCCGTATGTGTTCCGCGACCTCGATCACTTCTACGCGACGATACGCAGCCCGATCGGCCAGCGAATCCTGCGCGAATCGGAAGAAGCCTCGAACATCCACGTGTTGGATGTATGGCATCAGGGCGTGCGACAGGTGACGCTGCGGGATACGCCCGCACAGACGCCGGCGGAGTTCGGAAACGTAAAGCTGCGAATTCCCGGCGCGGTAATGTTTGTCGAAGCGGCGAAAGTGCTCGGTGCCTTGCCTACGACCATGGCGTTTGAAAACGTCAATCTCGGTCTTCGTTCGGCGATTATCGACGGGCAGGAAAATCCGCTTCCGACAATCAAAGCGATGGGCTTTCAGGAGCATTGCCGGTATCTCGTTCTGACGAATCATATCATCGGTACGATACTCCCGGTGATCAACGGTGATTATTGGCGCGAGCTTTCGCCCGACGACCAGGAGATCATCACGCAGGCGTTCCGTGAGGGCGGCGAATACAATCGACGAATCATCGAAGAGGAAGAGGCGCGGCTCGTCGAAGAATTCGCAAGTCAGGGCATGATTGTGTTGCGCCCCGATCTGACGGTTTTTCGCGAACGAGCCGAGCGGACGTGGCTCGGTTTCCGAGAGCTCTGGGGCGATTCACTCGTTGCCGAAATTCAGGCGGTTTCATCGTCCTCGACAGGCGTGGATACAGAAACGCAAAGCACCCTTTCCGCCTTGGACGGGTGAAGCCGTGTGACTATACTATGATGGATCATAGCTCGGAAAATCCGAGCGGCTGTACGTATGACAACACCGATGCAACGACGACCCGACGCCGTCGACACCGGTATGTGTGTCGACCTCGCATGTTTCCCGTCGATCAGCGTCGGATAATGTGAGTTTTCAACCTGAAGATCCCGTGTTATTCCGTAACGGCTCCACGTTCTGAGCACGAGAGCCTGCGCTTCCCATCCGACCGCGGAGCGCATCGGAAGCCGGACGTATCCATGCACGCAGTGACACCGCGCAACCGATCTTGAGAGCTATGCGAGCGGCACGCGGTAACTCCTCACGCAGCATGCGGAGATAGCAATGCCCGACGAAACGCAGACCACGAACGGTACGACCACCCCGCCCAGCGACGGTGCCGGCGCAACCAGCGAAACCGCGTCGCCCGTCTGGCGCGTTCTTGGAACTGTCGGCAAGTGGTTCCTGATCGTCTTCGCTGTGTTCCAACTGCTCTCTGTCACCGTCTTCAATCCCGAACAAATTTCCGTTTGGTTGTTCGGACTCGACCTGAATCCGCCGCCCGCAGCGGATATTGAGCGCGGCCGCGTGGATGAATCGGTCATGGCGGTGATGAACGAGATCACCGAGGAGGACGTGCAGCGCCATCTCGGCGGGCTCGTCTCCGAACACTCGCGCGCTGTCGGGTACCGTGGTGAAGAGATGGCGTGGGATTACGTGCGGACGCAGTTTGAGAGCCTCGGTCTGCGCGATATCGGTATTGACACGTTCCAAGTCGTCGTTCCGCTCGACAAGGGCGGAAAGATCGAGTTCGCCGACGGAACCGCGGGCGAGTTGTACGCACTGTGGCCGAATCAGGTCAAGACGCCGACCATCGCACGCGCGCATGTAATCTACGGTGATAGTCTCATCGGCCCGCTCGACGCCGTATTCCCCGATCGGCCTGAGACGTGGGAAGTATCCACCTCAGGCGAAACCCGCGCATACTCCTACATTCCACGGAAAGACTTGATTCTCACCGAAGCCGAACAGACGATGTTCGGCGTCGTTCGTGGTGAGCCGGGCGTATGGAATATCGTCGATTTCGACGATTACGATGTTGATGGCAAAATCGTCGTGCTGGACATGGTCGGCGTCGTCCCGACGCGCGAAGCACCTCGCGACTCCGTTAATGTGGACGTTGCCAACGTTCGCGGCGCGTACGAAGCGGGCGCTCGCGGCGTCATCTTCCTGAACTACAGCGAAACGGTTCTTCTCGATCCGAGTATGGCTCTGCCCGACGATGCTCCTGAGGGCATGCTTTACTTCTCGCTTTCGATCGGTATGAGCGAGATCCTGCAGCGTGGCGGCCAGAGCGATACCACGCCACTCCGATTCGAGCCGGGTATCAGCGGCGAACTCGTCTACAGTGGAAACGGCGATTACAGTGGTTTCAACGATCGTGAGGTCGTCGGTTCGATCGCGGTGATGGATTTCACCAGCGGCACGAACTTCGTCAACGCGCGGATTCTCGGCGCGAACGCGGTCATCTTCGTCGATGACGGCATGGTCAACCGCTCCGAAGCGGAGCGGAAGTTCCTCCGAGTCCCGGCCGATATTCCCCGCTTCTGGGTTGAAGGCGAAACCGCGGAACGCGTAAAGGCACTCGGCAGCGTACCGGGTAACAAGGTGACGCTGACCAGCCGCATGGAGTGGACCGCGGTTACGTCCTACAATATCTGGGGAACGATCCCCGGCACGCGAACGAATGCGAAGGACTCGACCGTCGTGTTGCAAGCGCACTACGACGCGATGTCCGTTGTACCACGTCGTGCGATCGGTGCGGAAAACGCCATTGGCATGGCGACCTTGCTCAATGTTGCAGAGTCATTCAGCAAGCATCCACCGGAGATACCGTTCACCTTCCTCGCGACATCAGGGCACTTCACGAATCTGACCGGTATCAACGAGTGGCTCTATCGGCACGTTCGGAAGGAGAGTCGGTTCCTCGACAACATACCTGAAGATCAGCGCATCGAATTCGGTCTGTTCATCGGCCTCGATCTCTCGAGCGAAAACGACCAGATCGGCGCGTTTGCGCAGGGCACGTATTACTCCGGCTGGAATACCGACGCACGTCGCACCAACATGCACACCGGATATGGCAGGGCGTTCTTGCGGTATTCGGCGGAGCTCTTCCCCGGTCAGGAAGTCAACGAGGCGTATCCGCAGTATGCTGACGCCGTGGCGCCGGCGAAGCGGACGTGGCGCACATACATGCCGTCGATGCTCGCGTTTGATCACGAGCCGGTCAACTACGTTGGCCTGAGCGCAATCAGCTTCGCGACAACGAACGACGCGCGTATTCGCGTCGACACGCCGGTTGACACACTCGGCGCGGTGAAGATTCAGAACACGCTGACGCAAGCTCGGACGGTTGCCGGACTGCTCTATCGCGGATCGAAGGATCAGGGCTTCTTCCAAGAGACGAAGATCCAGCCGAAAGACACCCAGCGCGAGCTGACCGGCCGAATCCTCCAGTTCGACCGTCGCAAGTCATTCATTCCCAACTCACCGATTCCCGAGGCTGTTGTAACCGTTGCCTACGGTCAGAAGACGTCCACCGGTGTGCGCGGATTGAACGTTACGCTGACAAACGGTTTCGGTGAGGATGGGCGCGAGTGGCTCAGATACACCCTCGGTGGCGAGAGCGGCATCGGACAGAGTCCGGACGATCCGGGTCGGTTCCGGTTCCATATGCTCGCGCCGCACGTCGCGTCGGTGACGGTGAAGGCGTATAAGATCGCCGACAGCGGGCGCATCATCATGGCGCCGGACCTCGGCGAAGAAGGCGACAAGACGTACCCGATGCTCGTCGGCACGTCATCGGCCGTGATCCAGACGCTGCAGGTGCTCTTCGAGTCGCGTGCGATGACGCTGTTCGAGATCGTCGACAGTCGCTACCTCACAGCACTTGACATGCTGAATCTCCGCGGACCGGACGGTTCGGAGTTACGTAGCTTCGGTATGGAAGTTGTACCGTTGCAGAGCCGTGCGGAAGGGAATGTCGAGAACGCGGCAGTGGTATTTGCACGTCCCGGAACGCGCGTCAAGGTCATGATGAGCACAAGCTTATTCGGTATCAAGTATCTACTCATCAACACCCCGCAGAATCTCTTCACGAATCCGATCACGCCACGTCAAGCCAATCCCGAGGCACAAGAGATCGCTGAAGGTATCGGCTACCTCATCGATGAGGGTGTCATCACGAAGACGCCACAGCGTGTCGCGCAGGACATGTGGGTCATCGACGACGTGCGGATGAAGACGCTCCAGCGGTACGGCGTGGTGAACCAGCGCGTGCTCGATCTCCACACACAGGCACGCGAGGCACTCGTCAATGCCGATGCGGCGTTCGAAGCGCGTGACTACGGCACGTGGATACGTGAAGCGCGTCACGCATGGGGTCTCGAAGCGCGTGCGTATCCCGACGTAAAGGGAACGGCCGTCGATACGGTGCAGGGTGTCGTATTCTATTTCGCGCTGTTGTTGCCGTTCGCGTACTTCATGGAGCGCATGGTCATCGGCGCCGTGGATATTCGCCGACAGTTGCTCGGATTCGCGTCGATTTTCGTCGGCGTCTTTATGATTCTCCAGTTTGTGCATCCCGCCTTCAAGCTAAGTTCTTCGCCCTATATCATCTTCCTCGGATTCGTGATTTTCGCGCTCGGCACGGTTGTCACGGTAATCGTCGTCGGGCGATTCAATGACGAGCTAAAGAAGATGAAACAGGCCCAGTCCGGTATGCATGAAGCGGATGTCGGGCGAATTCAGGCGACGGCGGCCGCGATCAGTCTCGGTATCAACAACCTGCGGAAGCGTCCGCTCCGTACGACGCTTACCGCCGTTACGATCGCGATTCTGACGTTCTCGGTGCTCTCGTTCACGTCGGTGGTTACGTCGCTCCAGTTCTACAAGATCAACAGGAGTAACGAGCCAACGTACGACGGTATGCTGATTCGCGACCGGAACTGGATGGGTCTCCAGCCGAGCGTGCTCGAGTACGTCGCGACAGCCTTCCACGATAAGGCGCTTATCACTCCGCGCAGTTGGCTTATGGCGCAGGTTCGTGCGGACAAAGCGTTCATCGACTTCGTAAACCTCGACAACCACGAGCGGAGTTTCGCCGGCGGTCTTCTCGGTGTGGTGCCGGAAGAGGATCGCGTCACGAACATGTCGGATAAAATCACCGCGGGTCGGTGGTTCAATCCGGGCGAGCGTGGCGTGGCGATTCTGCCGGAACGCATGGCGTCGATCGTGAATATCACGCCGGAGGATGTCGGCAAGGTAACCATCGATATGCTCGGTCGTGAATGGACCGTTATCGGTCTGGTCGACGAGCAGGCGATGATCGAGTTGAAGGACCTCGACGACGAAATCCTCACACCGGTGGACCTCGTGGCCGAACAGCAGCGTCTGACCGACGCCTCGGCAGAGGATCCGACGCAGACTGCGGAAGCGCCGATTCAGACCTTCACGCACATCTCGCCTGAGAACGTGGCGATTCTCCCGTACGAAGATGTGATGCTGCTCGGTGGTATCGCACGGTCGGTTGCCGTGAGCAATTTCTACGAGCCTGAGAAGAAGCTCGAGCAGGTCGAAGACTTTATGTCGCGCGTCGCAATCACCGCGTTCGTCAGTCAGGACGACCGGGTTGTTGTTTACAGCAGTCTCGGCGCGACGTCGTTGCAGGGTCTTTCGAATCTTGGTGTGCCGATCGTGGTTGCCGCGCTTATTGTGCTAAACACGATGCTCGGTGCGGTGTACGACCGGAAACGCGAGATCGCGATCTTCGCGACGATCGGTCTGACGCCGTTCCATATTGCGGCGCTGTTCGTTGCCGAAGCGACGGTGTTCGCGGTAATCGGTGCCGTGTGGGGTTATCTCATCGGACAGATACTCGCGATCACCCTGACGAATACCGGCTTACTTGCGGGGCTATCTCTGAACTACTCCTCGCTTAGTGCGGTGTCGTCCACCGCGATCGTTATGCTGACGGTGCTGCTCTCCTCGCTCTATCCGGCGAAGATGGCGGCTGATAGCGCGGT
>CAZWQW010000062.1:11965-13127 GCA_964635955.1 uncultured bacterium
TGAAACGGACGAGACGACTGCCTGAGACAAACAGGCGGCGATATCCGGAGTTATGACCGGTGCCGTTGTCGGATTTGAGATCCGACGCGGATATGTCAGGAGATCGATCAGTGGCCAGTGAACGCACAGAACCTCGAGCGCAGGACGCCAAGGAAGAGCCGAAGCCGAAGCAACCGGAAACGTTGTCGGCACTGGCCGATATCGACGAGCCGTTTGTCGACGGGTTCACGTGGAACACCATAGCGGCGATGCTGTTCATCGGCGTCGTGATGATGCCGGGCGCGATTCTTCTCGGTCTCGTCGCCGGTCAGAGCATGGGCGGTGCGGCGGAATGGGTGACGATCATCCTGTTCCTCGAGATCGCCAAGCGTTCGTTCGTGACGATGCGGCGGCAGGAACTCATCATTATCTACTTCGCCGCTGCGAGTCTCGTCGCGCCGGGTGCTCACGCGATTGTGGGCGGTCAGTTCGCGACGATGATTTGGAATCAGTACCTGATTCAATCGCCGCAGGCCGAAGCGATCGCCATGCATATTCCGACGTGGGTTGTGCCGCCGAAGGGCAGCGCACCGCTCATCGAACGGACGTTCATGAGCACACTCTGGCTCAAGCCGCTCGGTGTGGTGCTGGCGACGTGGTTGTTCTTCCAGATCAACTCGCTCTCGTTCGGATACCTTGTATTCCGTGTCACGTCGGATATCGAAAAGCTCCCGTTCCCGATGGCGCCGGTTGCCGCCGGTGGTGCCACGGCTCTTGCCGAGCAGGCGACGAAATCGGAAACGTGGCGTTGGCGCGTGTTCTCCATCGGAACGGTGCTTGGTCTTATCTGGGGTACGATTTACGTCGTCATTCCAACGTTATCCAGTACGTTCCTCACGGAAACGGTGACCATCTTACCCATTCCATTTATCGATTTTACCGGTAATTTACGCTCCATACTTCCGACCGCCGTGCTCGCGGTCAATACGGAACTGAGCGGACTTCTTGCGGGATTCGTCGTTCCGTATTGGGCGGTTGTCGGGTCGTTCGTCGGCGCAATGATCAAGAACTTCCTGATCAACCCGATTCTCTATCACAACGGTGTCATGGAACGGTGGGAACCGGGTATGTCGCTCATTCCCACGACGATTTCCGTGGACTTCGACTTCTGGCTCTCAGCGAA
>CAZWQW010000062.1:13227-16989 GCA_964635955.1 uncultured bacterium
GCGATGCTGAACAAGTTCTACTTCTTCCCGAAGTTCGGCCAGCAGAGATGGCGGCGGTACGCGCCGGTCTTGCTCGCTGGATACGGGTGCGGCATGGGGCTTATCGCGATGACGTCCATTGCCGTGTCGCTCGTGATGAAGAGCATCTCGTCGGTGGTGTTCTAACCGAACGAAGCACGCGAATAGAAAAAAAACGGGGAGTCGTGAAGAACGGCTCCCCGTTTTACGTTATGAGAGATCAGTCTGCTTTTCGATTGACGAGAGACAGAAACGTGTCGGCGAGGTTCTCCCACCACGACACGTTGACGTTGTCAATGCGTAGGAGATGGGTATTCCCGGGGATATCGTGCGCACCGAGGCCCTTAGCGAGGTAGGATGTGTGCGGATCGTTCTCAAGGTACCGCGCGACGTCGCCTTCGCGTCGGTCCGACGTGAACAAGGCGATCACGGCGGCGAGCTCTGCTTCTGGACGGTCGAGGAGATGATCGATGTTCCAAAAGAGCTTCTTGCCGGACGGTATGCGACCATTCCAGATACCGATTTGATTGAACGTATCGATGAGATCAGAGCGTATTTTATGCGGCGGACGATCGCCGCTGCGAGTCGCATGTCGGATTATTCGCGCGGCGAGCGATGTCCCGCTTCTACTTGAGCGAGCCGAGCCGGTGTATACATACTCTCCCGGCTCGACGCAGATCGGATTCCCGTTCGCGAACTCACCAAACGCGACGTGTACGAGCGTCGATACGTTGATTCTCAGCACGTACACTCCACCGACGCTGGCAGATTCCTCGGCATTGACAATAATCGCCGACGATCCGCCGGTGGTCATATCAGTCACCTCCAGCGACGCGGACACCGGCAATGCGGATCGTCGGCATAATCGAGCCCGGTTCCGCGCGGTAATCTGACGAGATCGCTTCGAGGTTGTTGAGCATATCCCACACGCCGATGCCGATCATCGTGTTTTTCAGCGGATATACGAGCTCACCGTTTTCGATCTTGAATCCGAAGTCGACCGTTGCGGAAAGCTCTCCCGACGCCATGCTCGGTGCGAGATTCCCCCGGTCGATGTAGACGCCTTCCTTCGTCTCCGCGATGAGTTCTGCGGCCGTTTTGTCACCGAGCGCGGGGTTCACGTTCGACAGAGAAACGCCGCCCGAGCGCGTACCGTGGCCATTATTCGGCTCGCCCGCCTTGTTCGCGGTATAGCTGCCGTGTAGCCAGCTCGCGAGCACACCGTTTTCGATGATCGCCACGCGTTGCGCCGGAGCTCCTTCATCGTCGAATGGGCCCGAGCCCATACCGCGCGGAATGAACGGGTCGTCGACAATCGTCAGGAAATCGGGACCGATCTTCTCGCCGCGCTTTCCGATGAAATACGAGCGTCCGCGCTGGATGTGCTCGGCGTTCGCCGCACTCGCAAGCGCGCCAATGAATGAACTCGCGGCGATTGGTCCGGCGATGATCGGGAGGACTGCGGTTTTGCATGTACGCTGATTGAGGAAGCGCTTCGTCTGCTCACAGACACGCGCACCGAGTCCGCCCGGTGTGAAATCGTCAAGCACACGTCCGCTTGTATAGTCGTAGTATGAGCCAACATCGTCGCCGACACGAATGACGCAACTTACATGTAGAGAAACACTTGTCGACGCGCTCATACCTTCAACGCCAAGCGAATTCACGATCACCGATTCCCCTTCCGAAGCGCCTGCGCCACCTTCGACAATCGCCCGCGAATCAACTGCACGGGCGCCGTCCACTTCGGTCATGAGCGCGTTGATCAATGTCGGAGGATCGATTGCGGCGACGCGGTCGTCGCGTAAGCCTTCAATCACGGCGTATTCAGCCGGTCCGGGTAGCGAAACGAAGTCGGGATCCGGTTCGGCGATTTTCGCTGCGGCCGCCGCGCGCTGAGCCGTTTCGCGAATGGACGCTTCGTCGATGCGCGATGTCGACGCAAAGGCTCGACCACCGTTGACAATCGCGCGCACCGATACACCGGCGTTACGGCGTTCGCGCATGTCGTGGATGCCGTTCTTCTCGACGTTGAGCCGCGTGTTCCGTCCGCGCGATATGGACACGTCGGCGAAGTCTGCACCTGCACGAATGGCTTCTTCGCACGCGATGTGTGCTAATGTTTTCAGATCGTTCATCGTGTTCCCCTCACTCCTGACCGCCGACCACGACGTCGCGAATCCGGACGCAGGGGCCACCTGTGGTTACGTGAACGCCTTGACCGCCCTTGCCGCATGTGCCGGGCAGAAGCTCAATATCTTTCGTCGCGCCTTCGACGTTCTGTAGCGTCTCCAGGAGAACGCCGGTGAAGGTGATTTCGCGTATCGGCTCCGCGAGTTCGCCGTTGCGGATCATGCGGCCTTTCCCAGCCGTGACGGTGTAAGTTCCGCGCTCGGGGTATACATACCCACCGCCGGCGTCCTCGATCAACATGCCGGTGTCGATGTCCGCGATGAGCTCGTCAAACGACTTGGCTCCGCCGGCGAAAAACGTGTTGCTCATACGCACCTGAGGGAGGCTGTGGCTGTCCTGCGCGCGTCCGCATCCATTCGGCGCTGCACCCAATCGCGCCGCCGACTCGAGCGAGTGGAGGTATCCCGTGAGGATGCCGCGCTCGATGATCGGTATTCGCGCACCGGGGACGCCTTCCGAATCGTAGATATACGACCCGTTCGCCTGCGGTATCGTGGCGTCGTTCACGATGGTGACGTGCTCCGAGCCAATCCGCTGACCGACTTTTCCTTCGATGATCGACGTGCCGGCGAAGACGTGGTCGGCTTCGGCGTTGTGTCCGAGGACTTCGTGCGCGAATACCCCGGCGACACTCGGATCGAGCACAACCGTAAAGCGACCCGACGGACAACGTTTCGCCGACAGGAGCGAGACCGCCGCGCGCGCCGCCTTCACGCTCAGGTCTTCGGCGGATGTCTCTTCGACGAGTTCGAATCCGCGTTGCGCTGCACGCGCCTCGAATGATCGCTGTCGGGTTGTGCCGTCTGACGCAGTATACATCGCGAAGAGCAGTGTGCGGAGTGCCTCCTGCTCGATCAACGTTCCAACGGTATTGCAGATGATCTCGCGCGACCACGAGTCTACGATTCCGACGAACGAATTGCTGATCGCGTCACCACCTGCGGCGCGTCCGGCGCTCTCGTACGCAGTCGCGAGACGCACCTTCTCAGCCAGTTCGATGTCGCGCGGATCGCGTTCCACCGTCACGCGAACCGTATCGACCACCGGTTGCACCGATGCGACGACACCCGGATCGAGCACCCGTTCCGCCGAGCCACGCGCCATGGCGATTGCCGCGTCGAGGCTGGCGTTGAGTGCGTCCGCCGTGAGCACGTCAGACGACGCGAATCCCCACGCGTCATCAATGAGCACGCGGATGCCGACCGCCAAGCCGCTCGTCTGGCTGAGTTCATCGGCACGATTGTCTTGCACACGGATTCCCGTACGGTCACCGACGGCGTACCGCGCATCCATGAATTGGACGCCGCGCGTCACCGCACGATCACGCACCTGTTCGAGAAGTTCTTTCATGAAATGTTCTCGTTTCTTGATTATGGCGGGAATTGTGATGGTAACAGATAACCCAATATCTGCCGTGTGAGTATATGAAGTTATGGGTAAAACCCGCAACCTGTGAGCGGGAGGTGAGGGAATCGAAGTGAGGCGTTCGTTTGGCGGTTCGTCGGTTGCGCGCAGGCGGACTTTGCATCAACAGCCCGCGGATTCATTCGC
>CAZWQW010000063.1:0-5742 GCA_964635955.1 uncultured bacterium
ATCTGGCGACCGACATAGACTCTCTACTATGAATGCGATATGATCCCGTCCCATATATCCCCCCGGAACGGAGCCCCGATACCATGAATGTCCTCGTCATTAACGCCGGAAGCTCATCGGTCAAATATCAGCTCATCGATTCGACGCGGAAGAAAGCGCTTGCCGTCGGATCGGTGGAGCGTATTGGAATGGCCGACGCGATGCTTGTTCACAAGCCGGATGGCCGCGACAAGGTGACCGTCACCGGTGAGATTCTCGATCACATTCAAGCGATCGAATACACATTGGCGATCCTCCTCAGCCCGCAGCATGGTGTGATCAAGGATCGTTCCGAGATTGACGCGGTCGGACATCGTGTCGTCCACGGTGGTGAAAAATTCAGTGCGTCCGCGATCATCACGAGCGAAGTGATGGCAGAGATTCGCGACTGTATCGAGCTTGCGCCGCTTCATAATCCGCACAATGTTCGCGGAATCGAAGCGTGTCAACGGCTGCTTCCAGCCGCGACTCAGGTGGCGGTATTCGATACGGCGTTTCATCAGACGATGCCGGATTACGCGTACATGTATGCGCTTCCGTGGACCTTGTATACCCGCCATGCGATCCGTCGGTACGGCTTCCACGGGACATCGCACGCGTGGGTTGCTCAGCGCGGTGCGGAGTTTGTCGGACGCGACATCAATGACCTCAAGATCGTGACGTGTCACCTCGGAAACGGTTGTTCCATGGCGGCGGTCGACGGCGGGAAGTCGGTCGATACGTCGATGGGGTTCACGCCGCTTGAAGGTCTCGTAATGGGCACGAGATCCGGCGATATCGATCCAGCGATCATCCTCCACGTCGTTGCGAAAGAAGAGTTGAGCCTAAACGAAGCGAATGCGCTGTTGAACAAGCATAGTGGGTTGCTTGGCCTCTCCGGTGTATCAGGTGATGTGCGCGAAGTGCTCGCCGAGTGTGAGAACGGGAATGATCGCGCGAAACTCGCTATGCAGGTGTACGGGTACCGGATCCGCAAATACATCGCGGCGTACGCCGGTGCGATGGGTGGTCTCGACGTTGTGGTGTTTACCGCAGGCGTCGGTGAGCATAGCCCGTTCGTGCGGAGTGTTTCGTGCGAGGGACTCGGATTCATGGGCCTCGATTTCGACGAGGCGCGGAACGAAGCGGCAACTTCCGGAGAGGCATTTATCAGCACCGACGACAGTCGTGTGAAAGCGGTTGTCATACCGACGAACGAAGAGCTTGCGATCGCACTGGAAACTGAACGGCTCGCAAAACCACGGCCCGAGCATACCGACAGCCGTACATGAGGATGCATCGTATGCGCACGTTATTCGTGGCAGTTGCAGCGCTTCTCCTTCTCGTAACGACACCGAACGCCGCAACGATCGATAAAGGACCATATGTCCAGAACGTCGATACGACGGGCGTAACGATCTGTTGGACGACTGATTTCGTCGGTTCGTCAATTGTGGAATTCGGCGCGACCCGGCGTGTCGGACAGCGCGCTACAGCGGAGCTGAATCACAAGCGGCAGGTATGGACATCGGGTGATGACGTGGAGATTGTCGCGTTCCACGAAGTTCGCATTGACGGCCTCGCTCCAGATACACGGTACTACTATCGCGTACGCACCGATGACGTCGTGAGCGATACCTTTACGTTCACGACAGCCGTCAGACCGGGAACGCCGTTTCGATTTATCGCGTGGGGCGACTCGCGTCCGATGGGATCTGATCGCACGGTCATGCATCTCATCGACGAGCTTGGTGGCGACCCGCGATTCCTTATCAACAATGGCGACATCGTATCCTACGGTCAGCGTTGGCCGGAATGGCGTGAGTTCTTCATGATCAACGGCGCACGGATGGCGACGACACCGTTGTATCCTGCATTGGGTAATCACGAAGACAACGCCGACGCCTACTTCCACCTCTTCTCGCTGCCGGCGAATGAGCGCTGGTATTCGTTCGACTACGGTGACGTGCACGTCATTACGTTAGATTCGAACGCGCCCTATCGGTCGAGCGCAGCGCAGCGGGACTGGCTCATACGCGATTTACGCGCCGCGTACGACAAGCCGTATATCTTCATCCAACTCCATCACCCGATCTATTCGTGTACGAATCAGTTCCACCGTCGCGTGGAGTGCATCGACCTTCAGCAATCGCTTGCGCCGATATTCGAGGCGGCGGAAGTAACCGCGGTGTTCAGCGGACACGATCACAGCTACCAGCATAACGTCGTCAACGACATTCACTATATCGTCACCGGCGGCGGTGGCGCGACACTTCACGATGTTCGACCGCGAAGCTTTACGGTTACCGCGGCGCGAGCATTCCATCTGGTTCAGGTGGATGTCGGGACCGAGTCAGCGGAGTTCACGGTATATGACGCGGATGATGGGAGCGTAATCGAGCGCTTTACGTTACCACGACGCGATACGACACCGAAGAACTATCCGCGATCGAGGTAGTTGAGATCGATTTCGTCTGTCATCGTCGTGTGTATCCATCGTGGGGAAAACTCCGGTACTATATCCCTCGTGATATTGGTCACTGAGATTTCGGCGTGCTATGTTGTTCATTCACTTCGCGCGACACGAAATGTGTAGCGTAGCGTGCGAACCGAGATCGTCACCGAGGTTGAGCGATGACCGTAGAGAACACACCGAATACGTCGGCATCTTCGGCGCAACTTCCGAAACATATCGCGAAGATCATTCACGAGCGACAACGTCGTCGGAGTGAGACGGAGAATCTCTCGCCGGATGTCGAGACGCCGGTAGTTCGCGGTGATAAGCCCTGGCGTGGGCTCTTACTCGGACTAATCGGCATCTGCGCGTTGAGCTTCATTTCGCCGTATGCATACGGCTACCTTCAGGCTTCGGAGCTTGCCGCGACGTACCTCCCGACGGGTGTGTTCCTTCTCTTTCTGCTCATCCTTGGTTTGAATACGATTCTCATCCGCCTCGGCATGCCGCTTTCGCCGCGCGAGATCATGCTTGCGTACGTGACGATGCTGATTCCCTCAGCGATTCCGACGACCGGACTCGCTATGCGCGTCACGCCGTTGCTGGTGAACGTGTACTATTACGCGACGCCGGTGAATGAGTGGTCGATTCTCCATCACCCGCACATTCCGAAATGGATGACGCCGCAAGGCGCGGATGTAGCACGGTGGTATTTCACCGGATTGCCTGAAGGCGCGTCGATACCGTGGGGTGCGTGGATACAGCCGTTGGCGATCTGGTCACTGCTCGCGGCGGGTCTGTATCTCATCATCCTGGCGCTTTCGATCACGTTCCGAAAGCGTTGGATGGATGCTGAGCGGCTGCAATTCCCACTCGCGCAGGTGCCGCTCATGGTCATGGGCGACGACCCGCATCCTTCGTGGCTTTCGCGCCTGTTTCGCAATCCCCTTCTGTGGATCGGGTTCGCAATTCCGTTCTTCTTTCACGGAATGAACGGATTACACGTCTATTTCCCGGTCGTACCGCCGATTAAGCTTACGGCGTTGATGATGACAGACCTCTTCAGCGGGTCGCAGTTCCTCATGGAGCCGCCATTCTATCGGTGGGCGGGTATTCGGTTCAATTTCTACTGGTCGGTAATCGGGATCAGCTATTTGCTGCGTTCCGAGGTGAGCTTGAGTGTGTGGGTGTTTGAATGGCTCTACCGTTTGGAAGAGATTGTTTTCGAGATAAGCGGTATCGGACATGGACAGCATAACTGGTCGCCGCTGCACACGTTCGGCTATTCGTTATCGGCACGGTACCAGCGCGTCGGCGCTATCATCGTTGCGTCGAGTGTGTTCCTCTACGCGTCGCGGAATGAGCTTCGTGAGATGATGCAGGCAGCGTTTGGTCGGCGTCGCTTAGCAAACGGCGAAGATACGGTCACCGGTGAGGCAGAGATTCCGTGGTGGACATTCTGGGTGATGGCGGTTGGTTTCGCGATCTACTATGGATGGACCTACATCGCGGGTCTTGATCTGGTTGTATCGACGGTGCTGTTGGTGATTTTCCTCCTGCTTGCGGTGACCGCAGCACGCATCGTTGCGGCTACGGGATTACTCTGGGTGTATGATTTCTTCGTTCCGATGCAGGGGTTACAGAAGATCCTCGGTACGGCGCGTATCAGTCCGCAGATGTTTACCATGGTGGCATTTGTCGACTACGCGATGCTGGGGAACCGGACGAGTGTCATGCCGCAGACCCTCGACGGGATGAAGATCGCGCGCGAGACGGGCATTACGCAGAAGCACTTCTTCCTCGGGATGGCGCTGGGGATTATCGCCGCCGTGGTGATCTCGTTCGGTATGGTCATATGGATGGGGTATACGTACGGCGGAATCAACCTCGAGAACTACAGCTTCGAGGGCGGTGGTAACTGGGTGTTTAACCGCGTCGCCGGATTCCAGCGGTACCACGTCTGGACCGATTGGACGGTCATGGGTATCATGGCGGCGGGCGGTGGTTTCATGGGGGGACTGATGTGGCTCCACCGAACGTTTCTCTGGTGGCCGCTCTATCCGCTCGGTTTCATTATCGGGGGCACGGTAGCTTCGGGCGAGATTTGGTTTCCGGTCTTTCTCGGGTGGCTTGCGAAGGTGCTCGTAATCAAGTTCGCCGGCGCTCATTCATACAACCGATTCAAGGTGATTGCGCTCGGTCTGCTCATCGGTGAGTTTGTAGCGGTGGGACTCTGGCTGGCGATCGATTGGTACACGGGCACGACGATGCACCTCGTGTTCCCGCACTGGCGCTTTCATTAGGGTATTGAATGGGGGTGTACGGCGGTACGCCCCCATCTATGAATGTTGTTTGTGCCGCGCGGTCTAAACGTTCCCCTTCACCTCTTGTTCGAAGCGCTGCCACTCCTGCTCGATGACGGTGCGTACTTCCGACGCTGTTTGCGGGTCGTTGGCAAGACATGCCGCTTCGAGGTCCCCTGCGGCGTGTTGAAGGCGTAATACCGAGAAACTCCCAGCCGAACCTTTCAACGTGTGTGCGACACGACGCGCCGCATCGAGACCGGATTCCTGCGAGAGATCGAGGTCTCGAAGCTGCTCTACAAGGATCTCGCCGTTTTTCCTGAAGCTGGTCAGGAGTTCAGCGAAGGCGTCGGCGTCCCCTTCGACCATTTCGAGCAACCGCTCACGTTCGAATACGGGCACCTCATCATCATCGGTATGCGGCATGCTCGTGTCGGTTGATGTTTCTCGTGTAGGATGTCGTCGAGCGATGCTACGTGCGATCAGTTCGAGAAGGTCCTCTTTGCGGAACGGTTTCGAGATGTAGTCGGTCATACCCGCTTCGAGCGCCTTTTCACGGTCACCCGTTAGCGCGTGTGCTGTCATCGCTATGATCGGTAGGTCGGCGAACTCGCTCCGTTTGCGGATCATTTGAGTGGCCGTGTAGCCGTCCATCACGGGCATTTGAACATCCATGAGTACGAGGTCGACCGACTGAGAATCGAGGATGCCCAACGCTTCTTCGCCATTGTTCGCGATGACGACACGGTATCCGGCCTTCTCGATGATGATGGTCGCGAGCTTCTGATTCGTGGGGTTGTCTTCGGCGAGGAGAATCGTGCCGCTGGCGTCGGAGATCGGTTTCCGATCGACATCGTCATCGGTACCGGACGCGGTGTCGTCAGCTGTTGTCAGCACGCGGCAGATCTCTTCGAAGAGCGACGATTGCTTCACGGGCTTCGTGAGGTACCCGCGTGCGCCGATTGC
>CAZWQW010000063.1:5842-16705 GCA_964635955.1 uncultured bacterium
AGGACCGTGGAGTCGGGAAGATCGGGTATACGTTCATCGGAGATCGGCTTCTCGGCTGCGCGGAGTTTCGCGGTGAAGGTAAACTCACTGCCAACTCCGACTTCGCTCGTCACGGATATCTCGCCGCCCATCATCACGAGGAGTTGTCGCGTGATGGATAGGCCGAGTCCTGTGCCTCCGTAGCGACGACTGATCGACGTGTCTCCTTGTGAGAAAGCGTCGAAGATCGCGTCGATACGGTCGGCGGGGATGCCGATACCGGTGTCGCGAACAAGGCCGGTCAGGACGATCGAGTCATTCTCGTGTTTCGTGCTAATTTCGACGAATACATACCCCCTCTCTGTGAACTTAATCGCGTTTCCGAGGAGATTCATAACAATCTGACGTATACGGCCGGAATCTCCGTTGAGCTGCATGGGAGCGTCTGGATCGATCCGACAGTAGAGCTCGAGTCCTTTCTCCGTGGCCTTTGCTGAAAGTGTGTCGACGGTACTTTCGACGGTCTCGCGGAGGTTGAAATCTTCGTCCTCGAGCTCCAGTTGTCCGGCTTCGATCTTTGATAGGTCGAGAATTTCGTTGATAATGTGGAGAAGCGCGTCGGCCGACGAGTGGACTACGTGAAGGTAGTCTCGTTGCTCCCGTGTAAGATCCGTGTCCAGGGCGAGTTCCGTCATACCGATGATGCCATTCATCGGCGTGCGGATTTCGTGGCTCATGTTCGCGAGGAAGTCGCTCTTTGCTCGATTGGCAGCCTCGGCGATATCCTTCGCTTCTCGAAGCGCGAGTGACGCGCGTTTATGTTGGAGCGCGTTGGATACGATCTCCGCGACGATATTCATGAGGTTGACTGTCTCTTCTGACCAAACGCGCGTGCGTTCTCCGCTATCGATCCCGAAGAACCCGAGTACGCCTCGTTCGAATACGAGAGGAACGAGCACCAGCGACCGGACATCAGTTGCTCGAAGGAATTGTTGCTCACGACTATCTTCCACAATCGCTGATGTGTCACCGGAAACGATCACCGGTTCGTGACGCAGCAAAACTGATTTCCAAACGGTGTACTCGTTGAGGTTTTTATCAGCATGCAAGACCCGGGAATGCGTGGTTTCGTCTACGAGCCATTCCCGCGTCTCAGTGACAATTCCGTCGTTTTCGCCAAACAGTACGACGTATCCTGCGTCAGCTTTTTCGAATTCGCCGACGAGTTGCAGTGCGTAGTCGATACCGGAGTCGACCTTTTCCGCTTCGAGGTTGATGAATTTCGTCGAAATACGGTTGAGTACACGCTGGAACTCGAGACGATAGTTCAGCATCTCGGCTGCGTGATGTCGCTCGGTCACATCATTGAGCGTACCCGACGTACCCAGGATATTGCCGTTCGCGTCTTCCGTCCGGCGCGCGTATACCTCGATCCAACTGACGGCGCCGCCTTTCGTGATGTAGCGCACTTCGTGCCTGCAGAAGTCCTTTTCCCGGTCGATGAGTGGACGGAATAGCTCATCGGTGCGTACGCGATCGTCAGGATGGAGATAGTCGAAGAACGGGGTTCCAATGCTCTCTTCTATCGTGTAGCCCGTGATGTCCGTCCACGCCGGATTGAGGAACAGCCAGTTGCCGTCGCGGTCGGTTTGAAATACGACTTCGGTGAGGTTTTCGACGACGGATCGATGCTTTTGTTCGCTTTTCTGGAGTTGCTCGGCAGCAATTCGGCGGTCGTGCGCGAGCGAGATTGCCGTTGTCGCCGCACGGAGTAGATCGATTTCGACTGGCTGCCATACGTGATCGTCGATACAGTGATCGAAGCCGATCATACCGTAAAGTCGACCGTTTACTGTCAACGGAAGCACGAGTATTGATACGACGCCCTGTGAACGGAGGATTCGTTGTTCGTCTTCGGGGAACTCATCGACGCGGCCGCAGATATGCTCACCTACGCTGAGTTTTTGTGCCCATCGCGGCATGATTTCAGAGAGTGAGACTTGTCGAACATCGATGTTGCCGTTTCGCGACGGGATCTCGTCGGCAACCCATTCAACCTGTCGCGTCAAGGAGTATTTACCGTTGGAGTCACTGTTGACGCCGTAGATATACGCGCGACCGGCATCGGCGGCATGACCAAGTGATTCGACGATACGGGAATACACGTTACTGTCGATGTCGGCGGATACGAGAAGTTCGCGCTCGACGTCGGCAAGGGCTGCCAGGTACCCTTCACGCCGCCGGAGATCCTCCTCGGCATGCTTCTTCTCGGTGATATCCTCATTTACTGCGACGAAGTGGGTTATGTTTCCCTTCAGATCGCGAAGCGGTGAGATGGTCGTCAGTTGCCAGAATACGTCTCCGTTTTTCTTTTTGTTGCGCAGTTCCCCGCGCCAGTTCTCGCCACTGAGGATTGTATTCCACATATCCTCATACAGTGATTTGGGATTGTGACCGGATTTCAGTATCCGCGGATTCTGCCCGATCGCTTCGCTTGCTCGATATCCGGTGACGCTTTCGAAACGTGGGTTCACATATTCGATTGTCCCATCACGATCCGTGATGACAACCAGCGTGGCACTCTGTTCAAGCGCGCGGCTGAGTTTGACTAATTCGAGTTCCGTATGCTTGCGTTCAGAAATATCGCGCAGGCTTCCTTCGATACCTGTCGGTTGGCCGTTATCGTCCACAAGTAGATGCGCATTGACCGAGGTCCAGACGAGTCGGTTGTCCTTGGTTTTGAGGCGCACCTCGAAATCAACGACTTCGCCTCGACTGCGAATCGCGCGTGTCAATTCGATTCGGTCTTCCGGGTTGTAGTAGAAGATTTCTACCGAATGACCGATGACCTCTTCGCGTGGGTATCCGGAATACCGCTCGATTGACGGGCTGATCTCTACTATGGTTCCCGCGAGGTCGGTTTGATAGAAAACATCCTGAACGTTTTCGAAGACTTTCCGGTATTTTTCTTCACTCGCGCGCAGAGCTGACTCGGTCATTCTGTATTCGGTGATGTCAGCGGCGATACCAACCAACGAGTGGGTGCCGTCTGCGCGGTTGACGATGCGCGAACGCGTTCGGACAATCCGGTGGTCACCACTCTTCGTCACGACGCGGAACTCGATTGGTGAATCGTCCGCAGTGCCCGCGAAAACGTCGCGGAAGTAACGGGACGCCGGCTCGATGTCGTCTGGATGAATGAACCGATTGAGCGTGTTACCTACCACGTCATCAGACGAAACTCCCAACAGACGAGTGATCTGCGGGTTGATGTAGGTGCAGATCGCTTCTTCATCGAGTGAAAAGACGATATCGCTAATACTCTCCACGAGTCCACGGTACTGGTCTTCCGAGTCTCTGAGTGCTCGTGTTGCTCTCCGTTCCGCCGTGACATCGTCGAACAGCAATAAGGCGAATTTCTCGCCGTCCACGTCTACGATGATGACGCCGATCGTGACGTCGATCGGAGT
Source organism: uncultured bacterium (assembly GCA_964635955.1). GTDB lineage: Bacteria > Latescibacterota > MWCZ01 > MWCZ01 > MWCZ01 > CAZWQW01. The sequence continues at coordinate 9,292 of CAZWQW010000063.1, forward strand.
TCCATCGACGCGGCTGCACCGGATCTCGTCCTTGACTGTGGTGTCAGGCGTCACGGTCTCAAAGAGTTTTCGAAGCTTCTCGCGATTCTCTTCGCGAACCATTTCGAGAACGCGCTTACCGATCAGGTCGGTAACACCGAAGCCAAACATTTTACAAAATGTTTCGTTCGCGCTGATGATCGTGCCGTTAAGGCTGGTCAGAAGGATGCCTTCGCCGGTGGATTCTACGATGCGTCGTAAGCGTAATTCGGAGACTTCCAATGCAGCCCGTGTTTGTTGGAGACGGTCAGCCATGGCGTTGAATTCGGATGCAAGAATGCCGACTTCGCCGTACGCGCTTTCTGTCGCGACTCGTGCATCGGTTTCACCAGCGGCGAAACGCTTCATCACAGCGGCGATGTCAGTAATCGGGCGCGTTACGAATCGACGGGCGAGAAGGTACAGCGCCACGATAATTACAAGGACCGCAATCGTCGATACGATCACGTGGCGCTCACCCAATATTTGGAGCGACAGCGCTTCGATGATGCCGAGTGTTACCGCGGAAATCCCTGATACAACGAGAACAAGGGCGGCGATGGTTCGTGGTGATCTCGGGTGCATACTGGTATCCAACGGTTACGAATGGGCTACGACTTCGTAAACTGGTTCGTTCAATCTACAATGTACATGGTGTATACGGAATGAGCTTCGGTGTTGCGGAGAATCAATCGAGGCCGACTTGGAGTTCGAGTGCGATGTTTTTTTCCGTGAGATACCCGAGTCGTTCGCCCCGTTCTTGTGAGTAGTAGACGACGTCGACTTTGAGTAACCATAGATTGACACCCATACCAAGCGTCGGATAGCCTTGATATGCTCCAGCGCGCAATCTCAACATGGTGAGATCGAATTCCCCGCCAAAGTGGAGATGCATCGGCCAATGGGTGTCCGACGTGTTGAGTATGTCGCGGTAGTCGGCAACAAGGTTGATGCGGGGGAGTATCCGCCAATGTCCACCGACGTTGATTGACATTTCCGGGCGTACCTGACCGTACGTGATTGCATCTTGCGCGACGACGCCAATGCTCGCGCTTCGATCTCTGGTCAGCGGGACCAACAGGCCGATATCGGCGCCGACTCCGTATTCGGGCGTGTCGTCAACAGCGTCAATAACCTCGTTGTAGAACTCGTACCCCTGTGTCGCTTCGGATAGGGTAAATCCGTGATTGACGCCCCAGCGGCCGAACACCTTCACGGCGACACCGCCGTACCACCTGATATCGAGACGTCGCGTCCGGTAATAGAATGGACGGGAGTATCCGGCGATTACGCCGATATCGCTGTAGCCGTTGAGGTCAACGCGGGGCTGGAATACGCCGGAATCGATCTGCGGGACGCCGTTGAAGCTTGCGTATGTCTGAAATCCGAAGTTACGCCAACCGAGACGAACGGCCGGGAATACGCGCGCAACACCTCCCGTGCCGTCCAACGCGCGTGTCTGATCGTCGAGCGCCGTAACCTGCGCTGGAGACTGGTCCGCGATGTTTCGTAGCCTCTCCTCATTCGCCTTATAGAAATCGATAATTTCCTGCGCCTGTGTAATGCCTCCGATACCGCCGACTTCAAGACGGAGCGGTACGTTCAGATGAAATCGTTTGTACGCAAGTGATGCGGGATTATAGAACAACCCGGATCCACGCCACGCTCCCGCTGTATACGCGCCGCCCATGCCGAGAACGAAGATCTCCTCGCGGAAACTGTGCGGTACATTTCGGTTCGTCTGAGCGCTCGCCGCTAATGGAACGGTAAGAATGACGGCGCATACGAGGACGTGGACGACGTGTCGCTTCATCATAGGCGCGCGTCCTCGTCGATGAGGCCATCGCCGTCGTTGTCGTTGCCATCGATGATCTCTTCGTCGACCTGTCCGTCGCCGTCCGTATCGCCGATTCCGTCGTTGCCGGGTGCGCCAGTGTTTACGCGGTAGAGCTCGAGTGAGGGGAGTAGAAGCTCGTATGCATAGGTTTCCACTGCTGTCGGATCGATGATCTCCGTGTTCTGCACGTCGCATCCAAACGCATCGAAGGGATCGAGGTACGGCTTCAGCTCGGTGTCGATCTGCGAGCGGAGGTCGGCGATCGCGGCATTCAGCTTCGTTACGTCGGATTCGGATACGTACGACGGCGCGAGCCAGACGATGCCGTATCCGCGTTCGGTTCCGACGATACTGATACCGGGGATATCCTGTAATTCGATGCGAAACTCGAGCATGATGCGGAGAAGTCGGGCGATAACGAAATCGGAATACACGGAGCAAGGTGCGATTTGCGGAGTAACGATCACGCGTCGCGCGACGAGACGGAGTTGGTCGTCGCTTGGAATGTATTGCAGAGTTCGTGCGGGTCGCGATGTCGATTGCCGACGTATGCCTTCTTGATGCGCCATGACGATCAGCGTGGTCGCTTGATCGATGATGCGGAGGTCTGGCAAGAGCGCGGTACGCTGGCCCGGCGTGAGATTTTCGAACGGGAAACTGAGTATTCGTTCGCCGTCGGGTGGGCGGAGCAGCAACTGTGTTATTTCGAGAACGCCAAGGCCGGCTCGTTGCCTTGTTTGCTTAGCGGTTTCGAAGATGTCCTCGACGGTAAGCGTAATCTTACTCATCGGGAGGATGAACGCTTTCAGTTGTTCTTGAAGACGGTCGGCTTCGGAGCCCGGTTCGCTCGACTGAAGATCGAACAGATTACATCCGGATACACTGAGTAGTGCTGATATGACTCCGATGAGACTGATCCGTTTCCGCATCCCGTCGCCTTTCGCGAACACTGGTGACGTGAAGAATATAGGAAGCCGATCGAGTGTGCGTTAGGGTGTAACGCTTTCGAGATACGTAGGTTTCGCATGAGGAATGTGGGTGTACAACGAAAACGGCACCCGACCGTATAGGCCGAGCGCCGTATCGTTTCGTCGGTATTTCGACTTAGCGCGTAACGCGGACGTTGTACGCTTCTTCGCCTTTACGGCCGGGGCGTACATCGAACTCCACGGGGTCGCCATCGTTGATCCGCTTGCTGTCAGCGGGGTCGACGTTGGTGACGTGCACAAAGAGGTCATCGCCTTCTTCAGGAACGATGAATCCGAAACCCTTCGCGTGGTTGAACCACTTCACTTTTCCGGTAGCCATACTAAGACTCCAAGGACCAATCCGCTGGTCCCGCGCGTGCCATCGTCGTGAGCGAGTTTTTCGCGCTGACGTCGAATGACTGATACTCAACTCAATGAGATCGTCGAGGCGTTCGTTCACCTGAGCGGCGCCTCAAACGACCGAATGTACGCTCGCGTCAGCGCGTGACGCGGACGTTGTATGCTTCCTCGCCTTTTCGGCCGGGACGCACGTCGAATTCGACGGGATCACCGTCGGTAATGCGTTTCTTATCTGCTGGGTCGATGTTGGTAACGTGCACGAACAGGTCTTCACCTTCTTCGGGTACGATGAAACCGAAGCCCTTCGCGTGGTTGAACCACTTCACTTTACCAGTAGCCATGTGTTACTCCTGATTTACTGTGCGGGACACCGTTTCGGAACCTTTATCCGAATCGCGCGCCGCCGCATTGACGTTGACGAGATCAGGCAGGATTAGCGCGTAACGCGAACGTTATACGCTTCTTCGCCTTTTCGACCGGGACGAACCTCAAACTCGACGGGGTCGCCGTCGTTGATCCGCTTTTTGTCAGCGGGATCGATATTCGTCACGTGAACGAACAGGTCGTCGCCGCTCTCCGGAACGATGAATCCGAAGCCCTTCGCGTGGTTGAACCACTTGACTTTGCCTTGCGCCATACTTGTGTCCTCTGGCACCGTCGGGGTCATACGCCGCGATCGGTTGCCGGTCGCATCGGCAGCGATGGGCCGGACACCTGCCGGTTCTCGTCACCGATTGTGTTAGTACTCGTGATATGAACTCAACTTTTTCGTACGGAAGTCCTGCGACCGGAACGCTCGGTGTCAAAGCACACATGCGTGACCGGGTGCCGCTTGCCAAATCCCACGAATTCCGTGGGTGATAGAGCTACTGTTAAGTCAGTATTTGGTCGTGTTTCATCAAGTTATCGACAAAAATACAAAAAGCCCCAACGGTTCGTACAGACCACTGGGACTCAAGCACACATGCTTGGATATGTCGTGATGTCGAAGTTGGTGATATACGCGACCAAGAACCACGCTCCACTCTGACCCGTCGAACGCTGATACCCATACGTTCGTACGTGCGGGTCGATGACTTGGTAGCGGGGGGAGGATTCGAACCTCCGACCTCCAGGTTATGAGCCTGGCGAGCTACCAGCTGCTCCACCCCGCGTTGGAAGTATTCAGTATACGGGGATTCCCCTGTATTGTCAAGGCGCAGGTCTGATATACGCAAACGGAACGTGCGACGCAGGTAGAATACCCCTCGCGCGGTTCGGTTCGGTTGGGGTACATTTCTGCTGTTCGCGTATGTCTTCTCAAGTGTTTGTCAGGGGTTTCTCGTATGACACGTGCTGACTACGACCGACTCGTCGAAGAGGCGCAAGAGCACGAGTACCGCTATCACGTGCTTGCCGCTCCAACCATCTCCGATACAGAATACGACGCGCTCGTCCGACGAATTGGTGAGATCGAGGGGGCGCATCCCGATTGGGCGCGGGAGGACTCGCCAACGCGTCGGGTTGGTGGTGCGCCGACTGGTGAATTCCCGACGGTTCGTCATGCTCGTCCGATGCTGAGTCTCGACAACACCTACAACGAGAATGAGCTCCGCGAATTCGCCAACCGCGTCGCGCGAGTACTCGGTGATAGCGTCGCGTACGTCGCTGAGTTGAAGCTGGACGGTGTAGCGCTGAGTCTGACGTACGAAGACAGCCGGCTTGTGCGAGCGGTAACGCGGGGCGATGGGGTGGAAGGCGACGATGTGACGGCGAACGTGCGGACGATCGGCACCGTTCCGCTACGATTGCGTGAATCCGGCGTGAGTATTGAAGTGCGTGGCGAGGTGTATCTGCCGATTGATGCGTTCCGGTCAATGAATGAAGCTCGAGAAGCTGCCGGCGACCGAGTGTTTGCGAATCCACGTAATGCTGCAGCCGGTACGTTGAAACTTCAGGATTCCGGCGAAGTCGCACGTCGGCCGCTTGCATTCATGGCGTATTGGGTAGTTCCGGAAACGATTACTGATGGTACGCAATGGGCTGCCCTTGAGACGCTTACGCGGTGGGGATTCCGGGTGAATCCGAACCGGCGACTTTGTGATAGTGTCGACGAGGTGCTGGCGTTCTGTCGCGATTGGGAAGAGCGCCGCGATGAACTCGCGTACGAGATCGATGGTGCGGTTGTCAAGGTGAATCGTTTCGATCAGCAGGACGAACTCGGGAACACGTCGAAAAGTCCGCGCTACATGATCGCGTACAAGTTTGCCGCACGTTCGGCAACGACGCGACTCAACGATATCGGACTGCAAGTTGGCCGTACCGGCGCAGTGACGCCGGTTGCACACCTCGAGCCGGTGCGCATCGGCGGTGTGACGGTGACGCGAGCGACGTTGCACAACGCCGATGAGCTTGCGCGTAAGGACATACGAGTGGGAGATACCGTGGAGGTTGAGCGTGGCGGCGATGTGATTCCGAAGGTCACGCGCGTGATTCTCGAAAAGCGACCGCGGGACTCGGAACCTTTCGTTTTTCCGTCACGGTGTCCCGTGTGCGGATCGGCGCTTCATCGCGACGAGGGTGATGCAATTGTGCGGTGCGACAATGCCGGATGCCCGGCGCAGGTTCGTGGACGACTGCTGCACTGGGGTTCGCGTGGCGCGATGGACATCGACGGGCTGGGCGACGCGATTGTTGATCAGCTTGTAGAACGCGGCCTGGCGAAGAACATCGCCGACCTCTACGATGTGACGTGGGAGTCGGTCAGCTCGCTCGATCGGATGGCGGAGAAGTCGGCGAAAAACCTTGTCGCGGCGATTGAGAGATCGAAGCAACGGCCGCTCAGTGCGCTCATCTTCGGGCTGGGTATTCGGAATGTCGGCGCGACAACAGCGCGTTCTCTCGCAGAGCGTTTTCGCAGCATCGATTCGCTCATGGGAGCGAGTGAAGCTGACCTCGTTGCGGTACCCGACATCGGGCCGATTGTCGCGCGGAGTATCGTGGAGTACTTCGGTGTCTCGGAAAATCGTGAACTTGTCGCGCGGCTTGCGGCGCACGGTTTGCAGACGACAGACGAGTCGTCAACCGGCAATGAGCAGTCGGGTGCGAAATCGTTCGCGGGGAAGACTGTGGTGCTTACCGGCGCACTTGAGCGGTTTACTCGGGAAGACGCGGGCGAAACGATACGACGACTCGGCGGAAAGGTTACGGGGAGCGTATCGAAGAAGACCGATATCGTGATCGCGGGATCAGACGCGGGGTCCAAGCTTGCGAAAGCGGAGCAGCTTGGTATCGAGGTCTGGGATGAGATGCGCTTCCTTCAGGAGATCGGCGAAGGTGAATAAGTCGGAGACTTTACGTCGCGCATCTTCGTCGTTATCTTTCTCAACTTGCGGACTGTCGTCCGAAGTTTTCGGATTTCGCGTGTCATAGGGGTAATCACATACGGAACGTGTTTTGTATCAGAGTTGACGATACGAAGCGCGGGTCGTAGTTTTTCTATTTACCCTTGACAGATTCGCGATCTCGTGGTAACATTGAGAGTCTCACGTACTGCCGATGTAGCTCAGTTGGTAGAGCAGCTCACTTGTAATGAGCAGGTCGTGGGTTCGATTCCCTCCATCGGCTCCATTGATTGTTGTTGAGACGATGGAGATTAGTCGAGTGTGGCGCACTCGGCGACGTGACGACAGAAGCGATTCCAGAGACTCGATCTTTTGGTTCAATGGGCGTGCGCCGGAGTGGGAGAGCCGGGGCGGACTGTAAATCCGTTGGCTGACGCCTAAGGGGGTTCGAATCCCTCGACGCCCACCATTTCATAGAGGCCGCGGATTGGCCATTTCGGGTTTGACGGCGCAACCGAGCGTTTGACTGCGCAACCGAGCGGGAATAGCTCAGTTGGTAGAGCATCAGCCTTCCAAGCTGGTCGTCGCGGGTTCGAGCCCCGTTTCCCGCTCCATTTTTTCGCGTTTAGTGCGCGGAATTGATCGGGACGGCTGTTGACTGGCCCGTGAGTACAGAATCAGGCCCGGGTAGCTCAGCCGGTAGAGCACGTCCTTGGTAAGGACGGGGTCGTCGGTTCAAGTCCGATCCCGGGCTCCAGATGTTCATGGAACCGACGCGTTCCCGGAGCGGAAGGCGTGAGGGCGGGGCCTTCGCGCTTTTTGGCGTAACGAAAGAAAGTCAGAGGAGACTCTCATGGCCAAGGCGAAATTTGAGAGGACCAAGCCGCACGTGAACGTGGGGACGATTG
>CAZWQW010000064.1:0-16464 GCA_964635955.1 uncultured bacterium
AGGTTGATCTCCAACACATCCTCGACACAGTCCATGAAACGAAGGACGCACGGCGTCTTCAGGCGATAATACACCATCGTGCCGCGCTTTTCGTCCGCAACGATGCCCGCTTCACGCATCAGCGACAGATGCTTCGACACCGTCGACGTGTCCGCGCCGATCATTTCCGTCAATTCGCACACGCACCGCTCCGATTTCCCGAGTTCATCCGCGATGAACAGCCGCGTCGGGTGCGCAAGCGCCTTGAGCACCTTCGCACGCCGCTCATACTTCGCCTTTGTCTTTACGTCCATACCTACCTCCTGGAGTCTTATTTGGTAATATGGCAAAATAAGCAATGACATGCAAGCATCGCAGCACGAAAACAACAAACAGACCCCGACGGTGATTCATTGACTTCTCAGTGATTACACCATACATTTCGTCATGTGGCGAAATATGGAGGTGACGCTATGAAAGACGTTCTCGAGATTACCAAGGCGCTCGCCGACGACAGTCGGCTCCGTATCATTATGATGTTGCGGCGCAGTGAACTCTGCGTGTGTCAGGTCATTGAAGTGCTCGGGCTGGCAAACTCCACCGTCTCGCGACATCTCTCGGTCCTGCACAACGCGGGTCTGTTGGAAAGTCGCAAGGAAGGACGTTGGGTCTACTACCGGCTCCCCGATCCGAAAACCGCCGATCTTCGCGTCGGACAGGCGATTGGCTATGTCGTTGCGCACCTGAAAGACGAACCGCAAATCGCTACGGACCGCGAAAAGCTCACCAGGATTCTCGCGATGTCCCCGGAGGAACTGTGTCGAACACAACCAAGCGCGTGAAGGTGCTCTTTCTCTGCACGGGAAACTCGTGCCGGAGTCAAATGGCCGAAGGATGGGCGCGGCATCTCCGTGGCGACGTGATCGACGCATACAGCGCGGGTATCGAAGCGCACGGCTTGAATCCCCTCGCCGTGAAAGCGATGGCGGAAGCCGGCGTCGATATTTCCACGCACGAGTCAACGAACGTCGACGACTACCGCGACATGGCGTTCGACTACGTTGTCACCGTCTGCGATAACGCACACGAAAGCTGCCCGATGTGGCTCGGGAAGGGTCGTGTAATCCACCGCGGCTTTGAAGACCCACCCAAGCTCGCCGAGAACGCGACGACCGAACAAGAGGCGCTCGTTCATTACCACCGTGTCCGCGATGAAATCCGTGCGTTTATCGAGTCACTCCCCGAAGCGCTTGAAAAATGAGTAAGAGTAATCGCGAGAAATCGGTTGGAATCAGCTTCTTCGAGAAGAACCTGACGGTGTGGGTGATTCTCTGCATGGTTGCGGGTGTCCTCATCGGTACGTTTCTCCCAGTAATCCCGGCGACACTCGCGAAGTTCGAATACGCCCGCGTCTCCATCCCCATCGCCGTTCTCATCTGGCTCATGATCTACCCGATGATGATGAAGGTCGATTTTGCCAGTGTGAGAAACGTCCGTCGGAACCCAAAGGGTTTGTATCTGACATGGGTCGTAAACTGGCTCATCAAGCCGTTCACCATGTTCGGCATCGCCGCGCTGTTCTTCTACGTCATTTTCGCATCGCTGATATCGCCCGAATTAGCGAAAGACTACCTCGCCGGAGCCGTTCTACTCGGTGCCGCGCCGTGCACGGCGATGGTATTCGTATGGAGTCATCTGACGCGAGGGAATCCCGCGTACACCGTCGTTCAAGTTGCAACGAACGACCTGATCATCCTCGTCGCGTTTACACCGACGGTGGCGCTTCTTCTCGGCATCGGCGGAATCACCATTCCGTGGAACACGCTCTTTATCTCGGTGGTGCTATTCGTCGTAATCCCGCTCGTAGGTGGTTCACTTACCCGTCACTATGTGATCGAACGGCACGGCACCGATTACTTCAACAACGCCGTCATCCCAAAATTCAACAACGTCACCATCGGCGGTTTACTGCTGACATTGGTTCTGATCTTCTCATTTCAAGGCGAGGTGATTCTCGGAAACCCAGTGCACATCATCCTCATCGCAGTTCCATTGATCATTCAGACGTTACTGATCTTCTCCATCGCATACTTCGTCGGCAACAGACTGCGCCTTCCGCACGAGATAGCCGCTCCCGCCGGTATGATCGGCGCGTCGAACTTCTTCGAGCTCTCGGTTGCTGTCGCAATTACATTATTCGGCGCCACCTCACCGGCTGTGCTCGCCACAATCGTGGGCGTATTAGTGGAAGTACCCGTGATGCTTGCACTGGTTCGATTCGCCAACAAAACCCGTAGTTGGTTTCCGGTATCATAGCTCACACATCCGCGTTCTCTTTCCGCTCCATTCCCCTATTCGCCTGAACACAATCCTCGCAGAATCACGCGATTATTCGTATTGAGTTTCATGTGAAGCATTGAGTCGCGTGGTCATTGTGTTAGATTTGTGTTAATGTTGCGTGCCGCATATGCCGTAGAAAACGCGGTATCGACACGGCTTTTTCCATTCATTACATCATTGATCGGAGCGCTGAAATGTATAACGCGCGAACCTCCAGATCACGAATTCGCCGGATAATTATTCCGGTCGTCGCTGCTGCTTTCGCCATGTTCCTCGCGGGATGTGGCACGTCCGCTCCGGCGAAATCGGGTCCGAAGAACGTGATCGTGCTCATCGGCGACGGTATGGGCTTCGCCCACGTCACCGCGTCGAGCTACTACGAAACCGGTACGCCCGACGGATTGAGCTACCAGCAGTTCCCCGTGCAGTACGGTATGTCGACGTACTCGGCTTCCGGCATCGGGTACAATCAGGTCGAAGCCAATTCGGACTTTGATTACTTCAAGAAGCGTCCGACCGACTCCGCCGCCGCAGCGACAGCTATGGGAACCGGCAAGAAGTCGTATAACGGCGCAATCGGCGTCGACATGGACAAAGAGCCCATTATCAACCTTTGCGAGATCGCTGAGAAAGCCGGTAAGGCGTCCGGTGTCGCCACGAGCGTGAACTTCCCGCACGCCACTCCTGCGGGCTACATCGCGCACACCGAGCGTCGTGGCAACCTCCAAGACATCGCCCGTCAGATGGTTTTCAGCAACGCCGAAGTCATCATGGGCGCCGGTCATCCACTCTATGACAACGACGGTCAACTTCTTGAAACGCCCGATTTCTCACGCGTTGACACCGAGGCAGTCTGGAATATGCTTGTCTCCGGCGGCACGGAAGCCGACGGTAACACCGTTCAGGACATCGACGGCGACGGCAAGGCCGACGCGTGGACACTCGTCGAGACACCGGACGACTTCGAGGCGCTGACCACCGGCGCGACGCCGAAGCGTGTATTCGGTCTTGCGCGCACCGCTTCGACGCTCCAACAGCGTCGCGCAGGCGACCGCAAGACTGAAGTCGCGTTCCAGACGCCGTTCCTCGAGACGGTTCCCTCCATCGCGACGATTACCAAGGCGGCGATCAACGTCCTTTCGAAGAACCCCAACGGCTTCTTCCTCATGGTCGAAGCAGGTGGAGCAGTGGACTGGGCGAGCCACTCAAACGAGAGCGGACGCATGCTCGAAGAGCAGATCGAGATGAACCGCGCAGTCGATGCTGTCATCGAGTGGGTCGAAGCGAACAGCAGTTGGGAAGAGACCCTCGTCATCGTGACCGCGGATCACGAGACCGGCTATCTCTGTGGTCCGGAATCGGGTAACATCACCGGTGAAGACGGCAAGGTAACCGCCGTGTGGAACCCGATTACCGGCAACGGTATCGGTGAAATGCCGAACATGGCATGGTATAGCGGCGGTCATACAAACCAGCTCGTACCGTTCTACGCAAAAGGCGCCGGTAGCGAACTCTTCGAGCAGTACGCCGATGAGTGGGATGCGAAACACGGATACTACATCAACAACACGGAATACGCTCAGCTAATCGAGCGTCTCTGGGACTAAATCGAGCACACGCGATGTGATCGCGTTCAGGGAGCACGGTTCAAACGTGCTCCCTTTTTCGTACCGCTGCACAATCGGGTCCGCGCAGCGTCAGCCGGGCTGTTCGGCACACACGGTATATGCCGCATGATGGCATAACTCTTTGTCTCAATTACGATTTCGCAGTTTGACTACCTTGTGTCCGTGTCTGTTTTCCGGTACGGTTAGTAGGTAACTTTTCGCGGGGAATCCGTCCGTCGGTATGAGCAAAACACCGACGATACACGGTTTGATACCCGCGCGGTCCCATCACAACGAAATGGAGTCACTATGACACGCATGCTAATTGCACTTTTCTCAGCGGCGTTGCTCACAGCCGGCTGGAGCGCGCCGGTCAGCGCGCAAGAAGAGGCGGCAGCGGGTACCGCGTTCAAAGGTATGTTCATGTCGTCGCTGTCACTTCGGAATGCACAGACCGAAAAACGCATCGTGATTGTAAACGGCGTAGCCGATACGCTGAAGAACCCGTTCGACTACGAAGTATCGTTCGGAATCGACGGCAACTACGGACCGTGGCACTTCATCGTCAATGAGGTCTACGAGCGCCAGAACAACAACAAGTTTTTCAATCAGGAATACCAGGGGAAGTACAAGCACAAGTATGCCGAGGCCGGTTTACGTATCGTCGATAACGAAGCGGCGAATCTGAAACTGCATACGGGATACGTAGAAGCGATCATCATGGAGTGGGTCGGTCTCGGTGTTACGCGTCAGTATACCGAGTTCTGGTTCGAGCAGGGCGCGACACTCGGCCGTATATCACTCGCGAAAGAACAGCACACCATCATGGGTATCGACCTGACCCTCCGCGCAACGTATGAATGGAACCCGGACCAGTACCGCGTGTACGCGTACGCCGACATCCGCAATCTCATCCGTGGACGCTACGCGCTCGTGCCGTTCGTGAAATGGGAGCGCATCTACCTGCCGAGCGTTACGCGCGATGCGTATCAGGCGAAGGTTATGCTCACCGTCCAGATCTGATCTCGATCCGATACAAAGACACAAACGGGCACGTCATCATCCGATGGCGCGCCCGTTTTTTTCTGTTCCCGCACCTGTTTCGTTACGTAGTCCGCTCTCGGTACCGTGCAAGAAGCGCACGCACGTAGAAGAATCCCAGCGTGAGCACCGTCAGCGGAATGACGAACCAGAGCATGACCGCAGCGTAGATATCGAGGTCGTCGGATTTCCGCGCGATCAGGAACAGTCCAACCGTGTAGAGGACGTAGTACCCAAGGAAGAGCGATCCTTCCAATCGAGATATCCGCAAACCTGTGTAGAAGATCGGCAGCGTCATGACGATAACACCAATCATGATCGGCAGATCGAAGCTCAGCGCTTCATTCGGCACCGCGATACCGTGAGGCGATACCGTAGCAGTCGCGCCGATGACGCTCAGTATGTTGAAGAGGTTGCTTCCGACGACGTTCCCGACCGCGATATCGCCCTTCCCACGCATACTCGCGAGCACCGAAGTCGCGATTTCCGGCAGCGACGTGCCGATCGCGATGACGGTCAGCCCGATGATCAACTCGCTCACCCCAAGCGCCCGCGCAAATTCGACCGAGCTATCCACCAGCCAGCGCGACCCGACCGTGAGCATCGCCAAGCCAACGATCACCAGCCCGGCATTCTTCATCCGCGTGGACGAAGTTCTGTCCGCTTTGGCGTCGTCTCTACTCGATGAATCGCTCGATGAATCGCTCGATGAATCGCTCGGGATTTCCGCACCTTCGGGCAGGAGCACGTCTTTCTCTTCGGTCGTCCGGAATACGTAGACCAGATAGGCGAAAAGCAGCGAAACGAAGAGGATCCCGTCGAAGCGACCGAACATATTGTCCAGCGCGAGAACCCACATGAGCAGCGAAATGCCGATCATGATCGGCACATCTCGCTTCACAACCTGCGAGTGTACCGCAATCGGCGCGATGATCGCCGCTGCACCCAGCACAAACAGCACATTGAAGATGTTGCTGCCGATGACGTTCCCGAGTGCGAGTGCCGGTCGACCGGTAAACGATGCCTGTAACGCTGCTGCGAGTTCCGGCGCGCTGGTGCCGAACGCAACGATCGTCAGACCGATGACCAGCGGCGGTATTCCGAACGATGTAGCGAGTCGCGAGGCGCCATTTATAAGGTAGCGCGCGCCGTAGATGAGCCCGACAAGACCGGCGACAAAGAGGACAATATGGGTAAGACTCATTGTATTGAATGGCTCCGAATGTGCAACAGGAAGTGTCGACTAATAATACGGTTGGAGCCGAATCACCCAAAGTATTACCGGTGAACCGAAAGACCGCGATCTACGACGATTGTGAGTCGTTACTCGTCTTCGGATCCCGATTGTTGCGGGTGTATAAGTGGTAGTTTACGCATATCCTTGGGGTCGCGCCGTGTCTCATCCGTTACCAACCCACCGAACGTTTCGTAGAATCGTTTCGGCGGCTCCGTCTGACGCGACCGTGCTTCATTCCGAGTGCGACGCACCCAGTCACCGGCCGTGTCTACGTAGCCCCACTCATCGCCGATCTCGACCTCCGCGAGCCCGTCCACGAACGGCCATGCCCGATCGAACCGCGGCTCGATAACAACAGCGCCGTCGCGATCGACGTATCCCCACACACCACCGCGCGATACGGCCGCACGCCCCTCCGAAAAGTCAGCCGCGCGATCCCATTCCGGACCGACGACGGCGTCGCCATCCGGATCGATGAAACCTACCTTCTCGCCGAAACCGACGCGCGCACGTGACTCAACGAAGTCTCCGGCGACGCGATACCGCGGCTCGATTACACGCTGTCCGCTCCGGTCGATGTAGCCCCACGCGTCGCCGCCGTCGGTGCGCATGAGAACAGCCGCGCGACGCTCGTGGAAGTCGCGTGCGTCGAGGTACTGCGGCTCGATGACGCATTCGCCGTCCCGCGATACGAATCCGCGAAGTGAACGTCGTTCGATCCGCGCGAGCCCTTCCGAAAACGCAATCGCATTCTCCCACGTCGGCTCAACCGCGAACGCTCCATTCGGATCGATGTAGCCCCAACGACTGCCGAATCGCACCACCGAGCGGGTTTCGGAAAAGCTGTCAGCTTCGTCGAACCGGTGTTCAATAGCGAGCTCGCCGTCGGAGCGAATGAAGCCCCATTTACCATCGGCGAATACGGCGCTCAGCGACTCGGAAAAGCCGAACGCGTTCTCGTACCTGCATGGGATGACGAGGTCTCCGTTGCCGTCGATAAAGCCCCAATGGAGGCCGGATTGGACCCGCGCGCGTCCTTCAGCAAAATCCCGGGCGTCATCCCAGCGCGGCGGGGCGATCCACTCGCCGTGCGAGTCGATGTAGCCCCATCGTTCGGCGCCTTCGATTTCGACCAGGACTCGCGCGGCACCATCGAAGAAACTCGAAACACGGAGATACTGAGGTGCGATGACCGTCTCGCCGCTTCGGTTCATAAAACCAAACAGGCCCGCTTCCTGTATGGGATACAGTCGTAGCGGGCCTGTTATCTGCGAGATATCAGCCACCGATATGCTTGATGCGGGTGGAATTGCCGCGCGTGTTGTGCTCGCCCGCATGCGAATCATCCGCCGGACTCAACACGTTCGTGAGCACGGAAAATCCGCGCACGAATGGGATCACGATGCGATTCGTCATATCGCGAACTGACGAAATAACCGTCTGCGGCGTAGTTTTCACCCGACTGGTATATACACGCGCGTTCACTGTATCAATCACGCGACGAACCAACGCGGTAACGTCACGCTCGGTACGCACGCTGCTGCGGCGGGCGAGATCGACAGTGCGGCTTGATGTGCGCGACAAGCACCGCTCGGTCGATGTGAAGCACGTCGTCAGACCGGCGGCGAAACGCTCCGCGGATCGCACAAACGCGTCGACGGTAAGATCGACGGCGGGAATCACGCCAACAGCGTGCAAAACACCCGACGGAGTGGTGTCGCGCGAGACGTCAACTGCGTCGCGGATGGAATGGCTTCGCGTTCCCAGCACGACGACGAACATCGCCGCGAGAACGAAGCCGAGTGTTCCTCTCATGGTAATCCCCCTGTTCCCGAGCCAGTATGTGTGGCTCAAAACGGACCCGCGCTCCTCGTGAGAGCCGGTGAACCAGTGCGCCGAATGCCGGGTCGCGGCGTCGGTCGCAACAAACTTCCGCACCATATGGGATGCGTGCGCCTAATCTTATGCGTGCGACTACGTTATCTAAAAAATCTACCGATGATGTTGAGAATCACCGTCAGCGCGACGCTCACGAGGAGCATCGTTCCGAACGGGATGAACAGTGTGAAGTCGCCTCTGCGCCACGCGATATCGCCGGGAAGCTTCCCCAACCATGGGATTTTCCCAGCAACCATGAAGATCGCGCCGATCACGATGATGATGACGCCGATGATGACGAGCCAGCGTCCGAGGTCACTCATGTCGTATCGGCTCCGATCCCCGTGCGATGGACTCACCGGCCTCTCTCCGATGAATCGTCGCCCGGTCTACAACGGCGATATTCCGTATGCCTTACGAGTTTTCAATGCACCAGCGCTCGCAACGGTTCCCGATGATACGAAAACGAATATCACCATTTGTACAATCTCAATCTGGTTAAGATACTTTCGGAAAACCGGTACGCAATGGGTGCTCGCAACGATTTCTCGCGAAAACGCGACAAGGCCCATGAACAGGCCGTATTCCGACACCGACGCAGCAAGGCAATCGAGCAGTCCGTTGGCGGAGCGTCGGCCGGACCGCTATCCTTATACAGACGTTACGGATGTACCGTACTATTTCTCCGAGCCGCGTTGACAGGTCGCAAAACCTCAACGAACCGCACCGACGGTTCTCCCATTCGCTACAGGACCGCGCATTATGCCCAAATTGACAGCACCCGACGCCGATTTTTCCGCTTGGTACAACGAAGTCGTTCGCGAAGCCGAACTCGCCGATTACGCACCAGTCCGCGGATGTATGGTGATCCGCCCGTATGGATACGCGATTTGGGAGAACATGCAACGCGCACTCGACGGCATGTTCAAAGCTACGGGACATGAAAACGTCTATTTCCCCATGCTCATCCCGCAGAGCTTTCTCGCGCGGGAAGCCGAGCATGTGGAGGGATTCGCGCCGGAGTTAGCGGTCGTTACCCACGGCGGTGGTAAGGAACTGGAAGAGCCGCTCGTGCTCCGCCCGACGTCGGAGACGATCATCTGGAACGCGTACAAGGACTGGATTCAGTCGTACCGCGATCTACCGCTTCTCTACAACCAGTGGGCGAACGTCGTACGGTGGGAACTTCGCACGCGCCTGTTCCTTCGGACGTTGGAGTTCCTCTGGCAGGAAGGTCACACGGCACACGCCACGGCGAAGGAAGCGCAGGAAGAGACCGAGCGGATGCTTGATGTCTACCGCACCTTCGCCGAGGACTGGATGGCGGTGCCGGTGATCCCGGGCATCAAAACGGCGCTGGAGCGGTTCGCGGGCGCGGTTGAAACGTACTGCATCGAAGCGATGATGCGGGATACGCGCGCGTTGCAGGCGGGAACGTCGCACTTCCTCGGACAGAACTTTGCGAAGGCATTCGATGTGCAGTTCCAAAACGAGCAGGGCGGCTTGGACTACGTGTGGGCTACGAGCTGGGGCGTCAGCACGCGACTCATCGGCGCGCTGATCATGGCGCACGGCGACGCAAACGGACTCCGTCTGCCGCCACGTCTCGCACCGCATCAGGTCGGCATTATCCCCATCTACAAGACCGACGATCAGCGAAATGGCGTGCTTAGCGTCGCGAACCAGATCGCCGACGACCTCCGAGCGAAGGGTATCCGCGTAAAGGTGGACGACCGCGATACGGTTCGCCCCGGCTTCAAGTTCAACGAAGCAGAGCTGCGCGGAATCCCCGTTCGCATCGAGCTTGGCCCGCGGGATATCGAGCAGGGGAACGTCGTGGTATTCCGCCGCGATCTCGGCGAGAAGGAAACGATGTCGCGCGACGGTGTCGTCGAACGCATCACGGCGCTGCTCGACGTCATCCACGCAACGATGTTCCGTCAGGCGATCGCGTTCCGCGATGCGAACACCCACCGCGTCGATACGTGGGACGACTTCAAGGAGCGGACGTCCGTCGAGGGCGGTTGCGGATTCCTCCTCGCCCATTGGGACGGTACCTCGGAGACGGAAACGCGCATCAACGAAGAGACGAAGGCGACGATTCGCTGCATCCCGCTCGACGACGACCGCGAAG
Organism: uncultured bacterium; assembly: GCA_964635955.1. GTDB lineage: Bacteria > Latescibacterota > MWCZ01 > MWCZ01 > MWCZ01 > CAZWQW01. The sequence continues at coordinate 10,217 of CAZWQW010000064.1, forward strand.
AGGGGACGGACATCCTCACGGGCAAGCCGTCGAAGCGTCGCGTGATCTTCGCGAAGGCGTATTGATCGGAGAGGCGTCCGCGTGAGCGAACTACGACCGGGCATCGATTACATCGGCGTTGGCGTTGGCGCGATCATCGTCAACGACCTCGGGCAGGTGCTTCTTTCGCAGCGCGGTCCGAAGGCGCGGAATCGCGTCGGCCAATGGGAAAACCCGGGCGGATCACTCGAGTTCGGCGAGGAGTTCGACGAGGCGATTGTGCGAGAAATCCGCGAGGAACTCGGTATCGATGTTCGCGTCGAAGGAGTGTTGCGGGTCGTCAATCACATTATCGCGGCCGAGCAGCAGCATTGGGTCGCGCCGACATTTGTCGTGCGACACGTCGGTGGTACACCGCGGATCACCGAGCCGGATAAATGCTCGGCGATTGGATGGTTCGATCTTGACGACCTGCCGGAGCCGCTCGCGGAGATCAGCGCGGCGGACTTGGATTATTGCCGTCGCGTGATCGATTCCGGCGGCGTTCTACAGCCCGCCGAATGGTGCCGCGTCGGCGGCGCGGCGAATGAGCCTTCGGATACGATACAGTAAACCTTACAGGGTTCAGAGTGTATAAACGAGCGAGCGATGATACCGCTCAACTGGAGTATTGAACGTGAATTTCCTGAAGCAGCTATTCAGCACGAGTCGTCGCGAAGTCAAACGCACGCGGAAGATCGTGGACGACATCAACGCCGTCTACGAAACGCTGAGCGATCTACCTGACGACGAACTCCGCGCGAAGACCGACGAGTTCAAGCGCCGCCTCGGTGAGGGGCAGACGCTGGACGATATCCTTGTCGACGCGTATGCGGTCGTGAAAGAGGTCATGCGCCGGTTCGCGGAGCGGAAAGTCACCTGGGACGTTGTCGGGAACGAGAGCGCATGGTTCATGATTCCGTTCGACGTGCAGCTGGTCGGCGCGATCATTCTGCACGAGGGAAACATCGCCGAGATGGCAACCGGCGAAGGGAAAACGCTCGTCGCCGTCATGCCGTTGTATCTGAACGCGTTGGAAGGCAAAGGCGCGCATCTTGTCACCGTGAACGATTTCCTCGCCAAGCGCGACGCAAGCTGGATGGGTCCAATCTACCACTGGCTCGGTCTTTCCGTCGCCGTGTTGCAGGACCCGAACGCGAACAACGGTATCGAGGCATTGAAACTCGAGTGGAACGAGGAGAAGGGATATCACCTCGTCTCAGTAAGTCGTCGCGTGGCGTACCGTTGCGACATCACGTATGGACGGCAGGATCAGTTCGGCTTCGACTACCTCTATGATAACATGGCGTGGGATCTGAACGATCTGCGTCATCGGGGTTTCCATTACGCGATTGTTGATGAAGCGGACCAACTCCTCATCGACGAAGCGCGCACGCCGCTCATTATCAGCGGTCAGGTGCCGGAATCGCGCGACAAGGTCTACTCCGAGATCAAGCCGATGGTTGAGCGGCTCGTGAAGGAGCAAGGTCGCGTCACGGCCCAACTCGCCGATGAAGGTGAACGCCTGTGGCATGAAGGCGAGGAGTATGAGGCGGGTATCAAGCTGTTTCAGGTACACCGTGGCGCGCCGAGACAGCGGAAGCTCATGCGTCTGCGCGAGGAAGGCGGCGTATCGAAGATCATACAGCGCGTCGAACTCGACTACCAGCGCGACAAGCGCACGAGCGAGCTCGATGAAGAGGCGTTGCTTTACGTCATCGACGAGAAGCAGCACATGGCGGAGATTACCGAGCGCGGCCGTTCGACACTCTCTCCCAACCAGGCCGAGCTTCTCGTGCTGCCCAACCTGAGCGAGCAGGTGGACGAAATAGAGCGTGACGAGTCGCTCAGTCCGGACGAAAAACGTGAAAAGGTGCAGCAGGCGTACAGTGAGTATGGCCGCGTCGCCGAGCGAATACACGCCGTATCGAACATGCTGCGATCGTATGCACTCTTCGAACGTGACGTCAACTACGTCGTGCAGGACGATAAGGTCGTCATCGTCGACGAGTTCACCGGTCGTATGCAGCCTGGTCGCCGCTTCTCCGACGGGCTCCATCAGGCGCTCGAAGCGAAGGAGAACGTTACCGTCGAGCGGGACACGCAGACCGTCGCGACGATTACCGTACAGAACTACTTTCGCATGTACGACAAACTCGCCGGTATGACGGGAACCGCCGAGACGGAAGAAGACGAATTATTCCAAATCTACAAGTTACCCGTGGTCGTCATCCCGACGAATCAGCCGGTTCGCCGGAACGATATGGACGACGTCATCTTCAAGACTCGTCGCGAGAAATACAATGCGGTCATCGAAGAGACGGAACGTCTGAATAAGCATGGTATCCCGGTGCTGATCGGAACTCGCTCGGTGGAAGTGAGCGAGCTGCTCAGTCGCATGCTTCAGCGCCGTGGGATTCAGCATTCCGTGTTGAACGCGAAATACCACCAGCGCGAATCGGAGATTATCGCGCAGGCCGGCCAACCCGGAGCGGTCACCATCGCAACGAACATGGCGGGACGCGGAACCGATATCAAACTGCATCCGTCGGTGGTGCGCGAAAGCGTCGTACCGGACCCGAACGACGAAGATTACGATACCAACGATCCGGGCGGTCTGCGCATTGTCGGAACCGAGCGGCACGATGCGCGGCGAATCGACCGGCAGTTACGCGGTCGATCTGGTCGTCAGGGTGATCCGGGCGCGTCACAGTTCTTCATTTCGCTTGAAGACGACCTCATGCGCCTGTTCGGCTCGGACCGCATCGCGAAGCTCATGGATACGTTCGGCGCACAGGAAGGCGAAGTTATCCAATCGCCGATGGTAACCAAGGCGATTGACCGTGCGCAGAAACGCGTCGAGACGAATCACTTTGAGGTTCGTAAGCGGCTCATCGACTACGATGACGTGATGAATCAGCAGCGCGAGGTGATTTACGATCGTCGTCGGTATGCACTCGAACATGAGAATCTCCACGAGGAGATCGAGTCGATCATTGAGGGGATCGTCGACGAACTCATCGCGCAGTACGTCGGACCGGATCTTGAGCCAGAGGAGTGGAACCTCGACGGGCTCACGATGGACGTCGCGAAGACATTTGGCGTCGAGCCGGACCTCGACCCGGACGACCCGAACGTGCCGATGGGTGAGGAGCAGATCCGCGAGCGCATCGTACAAGCGATTAACAACCGGTACAACGAACGACGCGAGAGTCTCCGTCACGAGGCCGACCGCATTGGTCTGGCGGACCGTGACGCGCTCGTCAAGCGACTGGAGAAGGTCGCCATTCTCGCAACGATCGACGACCGTTGGCGCGAACATCTCACCGATATCGACGACCTGAAGGGCGGCATCCACCTTCGTGCGTACGGACAGAAGGACCCGGTCGTCGAATTCAAGCGCGAGGCGTACGATATGTTCGAACGCCTCCTCTACGAGGCGGATCGGCAGACGATCGAGATGGTATTCAAGAGCCAGCTTCCGAGCGAACGCGAAGTCGAACAGCGGCGTCTCGAGGCGGAGCGGCTTCGCGCGATGCACGCCGACTTCGAAGGCGCGGGCGGCGATGGCGGCGAACCTGTCACCGTCGGCGAGCCGGAAGTGAAAACGGCCGGTCCGGGTGCGCGGAAGCGCGTGACGGTACGCAAACATCCGCGCGCGCAAGCAGCAGGTGGCGACGGTGGTTCAGGCGGTCAGTCGATGCCAAAGGTGAGTCGGAACGCGCCATGTCCGTGCGGAAGCGGCAAGAAATACAAGTATTGTCACGGCAAGAACGAATAGCGCAACCGTTGCACGATAAAATACGACGGGGTGGGGAATTCAGCGATTCTCCACCCCGTTCGTCGTTATTTCGCGAATTATCGAAATGTGATCAGTCGGCCATTTCAGCAGTGATCGCGAACAGGCTGACTTCGCCCTCCATAGTGCGTCCGCCGCGCCAGACGAGTTCTACCGTTCGGATGGCGCGGTTCGGCCACGGATTCACCCACGGGACAGCGTACAGGGTGATCGGCGCTTTGTCCGCTTTCGCCTGAACGACTGGATCGGCCCAATATCCGCGCGGTAGTTCGCTCCATGGGAAGAGCGTTTCGCCGAAGATGAGGTCCAGCACAATTCGATCGCGGTCCGGGTCGTCTTCAGCACCGTAACAGAAGCGGAGTTGCGCGGCAACATCGGGGCCGAGATGGAATACTTCCTCGCGTGAGCGTCCGCTACGTTTGATTGATGTTCCGATCAGCGCGATAATACCGGATGCGTTGACGTTGAGTCCGATGCGTTTGATCGGCGCGGTGAATCGCACGGTAATCGCACCGGGGATGCCGTCCACGTCGGGTACGCTGAAGGGGATGCCGTCGTATTGTCCGCCGCCGGATGCGAACCCGTCGATGGTTTTCGCTGCGGGTGCAGGCGGGAACGGATCGCAAAGCGCCGGGTCGAGTGACATCGGTGCGTAACGATCGGGGTTACGTCGCGCGGCATCGATGAGGAGTGGCTTTTCGGTGATGCGGACGCGCTCGCCGGGTGTGAGCTGCTGCGCAATGACGCGAGCCGGGTCGCGATGGATGGCTGAGTCGTAGTCGCGCCACCAGAGGTTCGCAGCGCCCTCGATGAATAGCTGCGGGAAACGGGTGTGCTGCGTGAGAATCCGCTCGGACGCGCCAACCCACGTGCTAATCTCCGCGCCTTTGACGATACCCTTTTCGCGGTATTCCTTCCAGCGCGCCATCGCGCCCGGGGTGAAGTTCCCGAAGACGAGATCGGTGAATCCGCGCTCGGTCATGAGGTCGGGTGTCTTGTCGTCGAGCATCCAATACCAGTCGACGAGCACAATATCGCGCGAGAGAGAGTCGACCGCCTTTGCCGTGGGTGGCATGACCCACTGCTGCTTGCCTTTGAACACGCGACGGAACACGCCACCATAGTGGTTGCCGTCGGGATGGTGGATATCGAGGAGCTTGTCGGCCCACATGGCGGTGCGGATACCGCGATCGGCGAGCCAATCGTGGATTCGCATGACGTCCTCGGCGAAGAGGTCCGCGGCGGAGCGCTTCCGACACTTCTCACACCGATGCATGGTGTATACTTCGTCGTGGCCGATATGAATTGTGCGAGGTTGAAAGATCTCGACGATCTCCTCCATGCAGTCGAACAGTATCTCGTATGACTTTGGATTCGACGGGCAGTAGGTATCGGGATATGGGTCGTCCTGCGCTTCGGCGATTTCCGGATGCGCGGTCGTGAGCCAGTATGAATGGGCAAGCGACTGTACTTCGGGGATGATCTCCAGATGGAGATTGCGCGCGGTGTCGACGATGCCGCGAACTTCGTCCTTCGTCAGCCATGTTCCGCCGGCGAGATCGGCGTGCGGATCGTTTTTCCAGTCAAACCACATGCTCTCCTGGAGACCTTTCGGCCCGAGCGGATGCGTCATGAGGTCGCGATGGAACCGTTCCCACGCCGTGTTGATCTCCGGGTGCGACTCGAACTGCATCCCCGCGGCAAGTTCGAGGTAGACGGTGTTGTAACGATAGCGCGCGAGGAACTCGAGCATGCGGTGGAAGAACGGGAGATCGGCGCGCGCGGGCAGAAAGACGTGAACGCCGCGCACTTCGACCGACGGCTCGTCTTCGATCTGGCAGTGCGGGAGCTTCCCGTAGTTTACCTGTGCCATGCGAGCGACGGCGTCAAGACCATACGCCATGCCGCGGGTATCGCCGGCGAGAACGGTTGCACCGCGCTGGTTGATTACGATGCGGAAGCCCTCGGCGGGTAGCGGATCGGTCGATATGTCGGGAGCGGGCGTGCGCGCGGATGTGGTGAGCGTCGCGCGGAGCATGTCGCCGGCCGGTTTGGTGGATTGTTGCGATCCGCCCGATTGTTCGCTGATGGACGGTGCAATCGGTGAGCAGCCGGCGTCGCGGAGTTCGTTGACGAAGCGCTCGGAATCGATGGCGGGTATCGCGGCGCTCGCTTCGAATATGGCGCCACCGGTGAGATCGAAGAGCCCTTCGCCCCATTGCGCAGCGGCCGGAGGTGGATAGAGACCGTGTTTGTATGCGCGCTCCATATGGTGTCGTCCTGTGTGTGGTGTGAGGTTGAGTCGGTACGGTAGGTTTATTCAATTTACGCAAAAGGCTCTGAAGACCGTAGGTGGAATGGGGTGCGAACGCGAGCTGGAGCGCTGAGTTCGTGTGCGGCTGCGAACGGTGCGTCGTTTTCGCGCAGGCGG
>CAZWQW010000065.1:0-2697 GCA_964635955.1 uncultured bacterium
TCTGTCGAGCGGTGAAAGCCGGCTGCGAACGCGTCTGGCCGAACGCGGAGTTTTAAGGAAAGTGTGCCTTACACATCGCCGGGAAAAGGAGCCTCATACAATGCCGAAATACCACGCCGCGGTTAATGTGATGACCGAGATCGCGTTAGTCTCACAGCGGACGTACGCCGATCCGTATAACGACGTTGACTTCGACGTCCGCTTCCGTGGTCGGGATGGTCGCGAGATCATCGTGCCGGGCTTTTGGGCGGGCGACAACGCGTGGAAGGTCCGATTCGCACCGCCGTCTGAGGGCACGTGGTCGTACCGCACTGTGTGTAACCACGGTGACGACGCTGGTCTGAGTGGTCAGTCCGGCGAGATTATCGCGTCGCCATACGACGGGTATAACCAGCTCCTTCGTCGGGGGAGGCTCCGTGTTTCGACGAACCGTCGGTACCTCGAACACGTAGACGGCACCCCGTTCCTCTGGATTGGTGACACATGGTGGATGGGACTCTCCACCCGTCTCGACTGGCCGCAGGGCTTCCAAACACTCGCCGCCGACCGCGTCGCGAAAGGCTTCACCGCGATCCAGATTATCACCGGACCGTACCCGGATATGGACGCGTGGGACCGGCGCGGTCGTAACGAGGCGGGACTGCCATTTGCCGAAGGTTTTACGCGAATCAATCCGGCGTACTACGATGCCGCCGATCTGAAGCTCGGTCACCTCGTTCGCCTTGGACTCATGCCGTGTATCGTCGGAATGTGGGGGTACTACCTGCCGCAGATCGGTGTTGAGCGAATCAAACGATACTGGCGATACATCGTCGCGCGGTATGGTGCGTATCCCGTCTGCTGGTGCATCGCCGGCGAGGGCACCATGGCGTGGTACCTTTCCGAGAACCGTGAAGCCGAAGCGAAGCAACAACTCGAAGGCTGGACGGAAGTCGCCCGTTACGTCCGCAACATCGATGGGTGGCGTAACCCGATTACCATTCATCCTACACAATACGGCCGCAAACAGGTTACCGATCCAAGTGTGCTCGATTTCGAAATGCTTCAGACCGGCCACAGCTCACATCTTAGCCTCGTAAACAACGTCGAAACCGTGCGGACCGCATACGCCGAGGAGCCAGTCATGCCGACGTACGTCAGCGAGGTGAACTACGAAGGCATCCTCGGCCGTTCGTGGGAAGACGTTCAGCGCGCGTCGTTCTGGCAGCCGGTGTTGAGCGGTGCGTTCGGCCACACCTACGGCGCGAACGGTATCTGGCAAATGAGCCGCGACGACGACCCGTACGGTCCGTCGCCGCACGGCCGCTCGTGGGGCGAGGCAACGTGGCTGGAGGCGTATCGTCTTCCGGGTTCGCGACAGGTAGGCTACGCGCGGCGTTTGCTGGAGACAATTCCGTGGTGGGAGCTTGAGCCGCACAACGAGTGGGTCGAAAACCCGTGGGATGGCGTCGATCCGGACCGGAATATCTGCGCTGGAATCCCACGGAAGCTTCGCGTTATCTATATGCCGCGAACGTGGAACGTATCGAAGGTGCTCAACATCGAATCCGACGTCGCGTATACAGCGTTCTGGTTTGATCCGGTGACCGGTGAGAGGGTCGATATCGGTGACGTAACACACGAGCCGGACGGTTCGTGGACCGCGCCGCATCCGGTAGTTGTGCACGATTGGGTGCTTGTTCTCAGAGCGAAGGAGTAGCGCGCGTATGCCCCTGACACAATCAGAACGCGACACGCTGCGCGAACTGGCGAAGCGCTATCTCGAAGTATGTTCGCGCGATGTGAACGCGGAGCGACGCAACCTCTGGCGCGCGCATAACAGTCTCGTTGCTTCGCGTCCGCTTATTTACGTTCGAGCGTTCGCGTGGGACGAGATGCCGGACGCGCGCCTTACCGTCAGAGACCCGTTCTTCCGCGGGTACGAGAACTGGCTTCGTCAGCGACTCTTCTGGGCGTCGCTGGACGATGACTCGGTGTTCGAGCCATGGATCGGTATGCGCGCCGCTGTCATTACACCCGCGGGTGGCGTATGGGGGGTGAGCCCGACGGCGATTGACAGCGGCGTCCCGCGCGGCGCGAAGAAATGGATACCGCCGATCGCAACCGAGGACGATTTCTCAAAGCTCATCCCGCCACACCATGTCATCGACGAGGATCTCACTGCCGAACGACTGGGACGTACGACGGAGGTTTTCGGCGACATCCTCCCGGTATTCGCCGACAGGGCTCCAGAATACCGTATGTGGAACGGCGACATATCCACGCAGATCGCGTATCTGCGCGGCCTCGAGCAGATTATGGTGGATATGGTAGACCGGCCCGAATGGCTCCATCGCGTGCTCACGTTCATGCGCGATGGAATCATGCGGACACACCAACAGGCGGAAGAAGCGGGCGATTGGTCGCTGATCAATCATCTGAATCAGGCGATGCCGTACGCGAACGAGCTGCCCGATCCCGCACCGAGCGCGACGACGCCGAGCGGCGAACCGGTAACGCGCAGGCATCTTTGGTACTACTGTGCCTCGCAGGAGACAACCGGCGTCGGACCGAGAATGTTTGACGAATTCATGCTCCAATACCAACTCCCGATCATGGAGCCGTTTGGACTCGTCGCATACGGCTGCTGCGAAGATCTCACGCACAAAATCGACGCGATACGGACGATTCCGAATCTACGTCGCATTGCGGTTGCAC
>CAZWQW010000065.1:2797-14577 GCA_964635955.1 uncultured bacterium
CACAAAATCGACGCGATACGGACGATTCCGAATCTACGTCGCATTGCGGTTGCACCGTCGGCGAATGTCGCCGCTTCAGCGGAGCGGATCGGCACCGACTATGTCATCAGTTATCGACCCAATCCAGCGACGATCGCGTCGGGCTTCGACGCCGAGTACATCCGCGACAGTCTCCGCGGCGACCTCGTAGCGTGTAGCGGACTGCATGTGGATATCACGTTGAAGGATGTGGAAACGGTTCAGTGTGACCCGAATCGTGTACGCGAATGGGTGAAGATCACGCGCGAAGTGATCGACGAGGTCTGGCATTAGTCACGTTACTCGGTTCGACGCCGACGTCGCTCCCGGATGGAGCGTGACACGCTGAGGGTTCGATCGAGTTCGTTATCGTTCATCAGATCGGATTGTGCACGCCTTCGTGCGGCATCGAGGCGAGATGTCGCGCGGTCGGAGGATGGTCTGCTGACCCCTTGCCGGTAATATCTCGAAAGCGGTACATAGCTTTCCGACGGCAGCACATCGGCGACTTTGCACATCGCGGTGACGTCGCCGCGGAATACACCTATGATCAACGAACCAAGTCCGAGATCTACCATTGTATTCGCTGTGAACGTTCCATCACGAATCGCCGCGCTGAGCCCACCCTGTGAGATACCGAGGCGCCCCATCGCCCAGAGCACCGCTTCACGAACGTTTGCGCGACTTCGCCAATGACTTCGCGGCACGGTGCTGAGTTCCCATCTCGCAAACCGGTCCGGGAACACGTCGCACACCGCGCGCCACACACTTCCTGTTACGCGCAGTAGTCCGTCGAGTCCGGTGTCTTTGAAGCTCGCCGGTGTCAAACGGCTTTGCGCAATCGCTGCGGGGATTTCTTTCGGCGCGATCTCAAGTTGGTCAAGGAGCCAGAGAAGCGCTTCCAGACGAAGTTCGGCGTCGTTCCAGCTATCGCGCGGCATATTCGCCAGTTCCCACGGTCGGAACACGCCCGGGAAAAGCGCGTTTAGACACCGAAAGGCGTCGCCGTCAAACCCTACGGAGAACGCCGAGGTGAGTTTCCACGGTCGCAGTACGGCGGCAATCGTTCGACTCGCCTTTTGGTGACGCAGATCGTCAAGTTCTACTCCGCCTCTATTCAGCGCCCAGCGGATCGCTCGAGCAGCGACGGCCTCGCCTTCGTCGCCGCGCCAGAAATCGGTGGGGAGACGGCGAAGACGTTCCCATGGCTCCAGCGAGGGGTATGCTTCGGCGAGCGCATCGGCTACGGACCAGCGATAGACTTCCTTCAGCAGCCACGTCAGTCCCGCGTTGGCGAAATTGCTTTTTGTAATACGCCCCGTGTGTATAGCTTCTGCGATCACGCCGGGTTGAACGCCGACAGACTCCTCCACGAGCCAACGAACGGCGTCCCTTCGATGATTCTCGTCATCCCAGTACCCCGTCGGAACGTGACTTGACATCCATGGACGGACCTCATCGGAGAACGCGTGTGCGAGGAGTCGGTTGACCGATCCACCGCAACGACGAATAGCCGGCCCGAGACCGAGCGCAACGAGTGGTATCATCCCTTCGTCGAGTATCTCTTCGGGTGACCGACGAATTTCATGACGAATCAGATATTCTGCTGCAACCGTGATGCGCCTCTTGGTTTGCCGCGAGAAGAATCCCCACGGGAACGCAGGAGTAATTCCCGCCGCGACGAGACGTGCGATACTCAGTATTTCCGCGTCGTCGAGGTCGCGATCGAGATCGATATCGGTATGTAATGGGAGTTTTGCATCTGGAAAGTGACGACGAAGACGAGCGATGCGTGCGACGAAAGCTGTTTCGTCGATGTCGGTCCACATGCGTGACGAGAGTCGGTCGACGCCATGATGCTCCACGAGCTTCTCGAAGTACTCGCGCACGTCGTCGGGAAGGTGCTCAAGCGCCGGATTCGACGCAAGTGGCTCTTCCGGTTCCGAGAGCGATTCATCACGGGTGAGCGCGTGTTCTGGAACGCTGTCGATACGGCTGATAAATCGTTTATGGACATCCGGGAAGAAGAGCCGTCCGACCTCATCGGCAGCGTGAATCAGAATCGGGCGATAGGTGTCCTCATCGAACGGTACGGACGTAAGCAGACGCACGACGGCTTCGGTACCGACGATGGACTCTGCGAGGTCTTCGGTAGCGTCGTCGGGATTTGGTGCTCCGTGTATATGCGCGAACAGGTGCTCGCGCGCGATATCGCGTGCAAGGGTGACGGCGCACTGGTAGTTGGCGTTGATCTCCCGCTGATTCACTGGCACGCCCCGCGCCTAACGCGACAACAGTACGGGCACTTTGCTCGAACGCATGACGTGTGCGGTAACCGAGCCAACAAATAGCTGACGAATCCTTCCGTGTCCGAATGCACCCATCGCTATCAGATTATGTTCATCGTTATCCGCGTATGCGAGGATTACCTCCTCGGGATTCCCGTCGACAATGGTAAACTCGGCACGGAGGTTCGCGTTCGAGAGATACCGGTCGGCCTGATCTCGAATAACCTCCGCACGTTCCTCGTCGACCTGTTCGCCGTCACGCACAACGAGCACTGTCAGTGCGATACCGAGTTGACTGGCGAAATCGGCGGCCACGTGGAGCGCGTCTTCGGCTTTCGGAGTGGCGTCGTACGCTACGAGTGCCTTGGTAATCGGTCGAAATGTCGGTGGACAGACGAGAACCGGACGGTTCGTACGGCGCACAACCTGCTCACTGGTAGACCCGAGTAGTCCGCCAGACGAAACCGGCGATTCACCGAACTGCCCAATCACGACTAAATCCGCGCTACTTGCTCGTCTGCAGATCGTTTCGGCAACAATGCCGAGTTCCGATCCGGCGGAGATCTGCTCGGGATCGAGTGACTGCTCGGTGGCATCTTGCTTGAAATGCGCAAGTACCTCATCCGCGCGCTGTTGGAGCACGTCGCGTAGTGCTTGCGTGTAGGTTTCGAAAGGTTCCAGTCCGAGGTGAGCGGTAAAATCGCGAAGAATCGGACCTTCGAGTGGTCGGATATCGACCACGGTGAGTGCTTCGACGCCGGCATTCAGCTCCGCGCCGAGATAGGCAGCGTATTTCCCGGCGGACCGGCCACAATCCGAATTGTCCAGTGCGGCAAGAATTTTCCGTATCATCGGCGCCTCCTCTCGAGATCGTCGCACGACGCGTGATCGTACCGACAAAAATCGACGTTTTCCGCGCGTTCGGCAAGTGTGCTCGCCAAGCACACAGAACGTCATGAGCGCTGGCATGTATAGCACCGTCGGTGCTGTTGGTTGCGGATACTCGGTGTTTCCTGTATAGATGTACTGAAGCGCTTGGAAACATCGGTCTCGTTTTGCTGTTCTGCCCACGTGAGACGGAGTCGGCCATGGAAGATCGCGTACGAGCTATGGTTTCGTCAGTGCAAGCGACATGCGAGCCGTTTTGTACGTGTGCCGACCTCGGTATCCACGGCTTTCCGCACCTCGGGAATGTTGCGATGACAGCGGGATTGATTGCCACCGAGCTTGGTGTAGACGTCTGGCCGGTGGTCGTCGGTGGGTTTCTCCACGACTGCGCTCGCACACACGACGGCGGCGGACGAGGCCATGCGATCGATTCGGCGATCCTTGCAGCGTGGCTGCTTGGACGGTTTTACCCCGAGCTGGACGAGAGCCGAAAGCGTATCTGCGACGCGATCAGTTGGCACGCGGATGGGAAAACCACCGAGGATCCAATCGCCGCATGCGTCTGGGACGCCGATCGGCTTGATCTCAAACGACTTAACCGTGTTATCGATCCGCGTTTCCTCTCGACGGATATCGCGAAACGCATGATCTGAGTTTTTCCGTCGGTGAGATTGTATCTCGAAAGAGGCCGATATGTCGATGAACCTTATTGTTGTTTTCGGCGACGAGATGCGTGGGCAGGCGATGGGTTGCGCGGGCGACCCGAACGTTCTCACTCCGAACATGGATCGCATGGCTGCGGACGGTCGCTTGTTCTCCCAAGCGTATTCGAATAGCCCTGTATGCACACCCGCGCGTGGAATGATGATCACGGGCCTTTTTCCAAATGAACACCGTGCAATCGTCAACGATCTACCGATCCGCACCGAAGTCCCAAGTGTTGCGTGGACGTTGCAGAATCGTGGGTACCGATGCGCGTATATAGGAAAATGGCACCTCGGCGGCATTCCGCGCAATCGACGAATCCCACCCGGTCCGGAACGGCTGGGCTTCGACGCATTCTGGGCGTCGTGGAACTGTCATCACAACTATTTCGAACCGAAATACTACGTGAACGACGACACTGCGCCGATTGTCGCCGAAGGATATGAGCCGACGGTGCAAACCGACCTCGCGCTCGACTTCATGCGCGATCATTTCGTTAAGCACACCGATGAACCTTTCTGCATGTTCCTCTCATGGGGACCGCCACACAGTCCCTATGAACCGTGGCCTCCCGGATCGGGCGGTATGTATGATCCGAATGAGTTGATCCTCCGACCGAATTGCCCGGACACACCAGATCATCGTCGCGATCTTGCCGGATATTACGCGCATATCACCGCACTCGACACGGAGCTCGGGCGCATCCTCGACTTTGTCGACGATACGGGACACGCCGAAGACACGTTGGTGATATTCACGAGTGACCATGGTTCGATGTTGGGTTCGCAGGGACAATATCACAAACAGCAACCGTGGGCGGAATCGATCAACGTACCGCTGATTATGCGAGGTCCAGAGCGACTTCGCGGTCCAAGATCGGACCTGCTCTTCAGTCTTCTCGATTTCGCGCCGACGATACTTGGTCTGCTCGGAGCGCCAGTTCCCGTACGGATGCAAGGGCGCGATCTCTCGCCGCAGATTGCCCACGGAGCGCCGCATCCGCGTCGGGTGATCTATCTCGCGGAGTTCTTCTGTGTTGATCAGGCAGGAGGTCAGGGAATCACACCGTGGCGCGGTATCAAAACGAATCATTGCACGTACGCGCGGGCAGTTGAGGGTCCGTGGGTGCTGTATGACGACGTAGCCGATCCGTACCAGCTGGAAAATCTCGCTGATGACCCGTCGTTGGTGGATGTCCGTAACCGCCTCGACGAAGAGCTCGACATGCAGATGGCGCGTTTCAACGATCGGATCATAACCTCGGATGAAGCGCTCGATGAGTACGGTATCCGCGCTGAGTTCAATGTGCGGTCTGAGTTCCTCTACCACGCGCGCAATATGGGCGGCAGACGCGAGACGGTGTGGCCACCGAACTGGAGCCCCGAGCGCATTCGCGCGGTCGAAGAGCGTGGTGCGGGAAAATGAGTTAGGCGCAAAGTAGCCAAGCAACGGGAAACGGCGCGACTGACAAACCCTTGAGTAACGGTTCGGACGATTAGTATCTCCGTATATGCATTGACGGACTTAAGCGAGTTTCGAGACGGAGCAATAGATGGGTAACGTTCTCATAGGTTTGAAAGCCACAGCGTTTACATCCGAGCAGATGGCGCGTCTTCACACGCTTGCGGGCAGCCGTGATGTTTTCATTACAACCGATGACGCCGAACACCGCATGGTGATCGACTCCGTTGAAATCGCGGCAGCCAGAATAAAGCGCGACATCGTGATTGCCGCACCGAACGTTCAATGGTTTCAACAATGGAACGCCGGTGTCGATTGGGTGCAGCGGTATTCGCAGGATAACGAGATACGATTTACGCTTACGAACGTGTCGGGTATTCATGCAATACCCATCGCTGAGCATGTTTTCGGATATCTGCTCGCGTTCGCTCGGTCGTTCCCGAAAGCGTACCGTGCGCAGCGAGCGCGGAGTTGGGCCAGACCGGTTGAGGAGACCGAGATTTTTGAACTCGCCGGTAAGACGATGTTGCTTGTCGGGGTTGGAGCGATCGGCTCGAAAATCGCGGAAGTAGCGAAGGCGTTCGGCATGCAGGTTATCGGTGTTCGGAATTGTCCAGAACTGCAGAATCGAAACGTGTCGAGGATGGTCGGACCCAATGAACTACTCGGCGTGCTTCCGGACGCGGATTTCGTTGTTGTTACTGCGCCCGGAACGAGAGAAACCTACCATATGTTCCGCGCGAATGAGTTTCGCGCGATGAAGCAGACGGCTTACCTCGTCAATATCGGGCGGGGAAAAATCATCGATCATGTCGCACTGGTACGAGCATTACGCGAGGGCTGGATTCGTGGCGCGGGCCTCGACGTATCCGAGCCGGAACCGCTTCCGATGGGATCACCCCTGTGGGATATGGAGAATGTCATCATCACGGCACATTACGCGGGAAACACTCCGCATTATGACGAACGTGCGATCGACCTCTTTCTCGACAATCTGGAACGCTACGTTAACGGCGCGGAGTTGCGGAACGTTGTCGATGTGAAACGCGGGTACTGAGCGAAACGCTCCTTGTCGAGCCGTACCATCGGCCGCATATTCCCTATCGATACTTCAGTTCATCGTCGCCGGACACATAACGGATTCTCATAGATGCCTCCTACACCGCGTAAACCTGTTTCCCGCAAAGGCAACAACACCGCACGATTACCCGAAATTCTCCCCGGTGTTCCCCGGCGACGAGAAGTGCGGCCGCACAGTGGTCAACCCCTCGGTCTGCTCGTGAAACCGGCGAGCGCCGACTGTAACCTCAACTGCGAATACTGCTTTTATCACGAACGGGCGAGCGACCCTTACAAAGGCTCGGGAGACGGCCGCCACGGCGCGATGCACCGGATGTCAGATAAGACGCTGGATGCGTTTCTCTCGCAATGGTTGCCACTGGCGGGTCCGAATCCGAACGTGGGTTGGCAAGGTGGTGAGCCGACGCTCGCGGGCCTCGACTTCTTCAGGCAAGTAGTGAAGCGACAGCAGGAGCTGAAAGACCCACGCCAGACCGTCTCCAACGCGCTGCAAACAAACGGTGTCCTCATCGATAACGAGTGGGCGGAGTTCCTTCATGAGCATCGGTTTCTCGTCGGTCTGAGTCTCGATGGACCGGAAGAGCTCCACGATCGGTACCGGTTCGACTACGCGGGTAAGGGCACGTTTGGGCGCATCATGCGGTCGATCGAGGCGATGCAGAAGCACGATGTCGAATTCAACCTGCTCTGCGTCGTGAATCGACTCACGGCGAATCATCCCGAAGCGATTTATGAGTTTTTCACGAAACAAGGATTCCAGTGGCTGCAGTTCATTCCAGCCGTTGAACGCGACGCGAAAGGTCGGGTGACATCGTTCAGCGTCGCGCCGAAACAATTCGGCACGTTTCTCTGCAGGATGTTCGACTGCTGGTACCAGGACGGCAAGCCAACGGTAAGTGTTCGACTCTTCGATGAGCTACTCGGCATCGGAATGGGGCATCCACCCGGCTCGTGTCAGTTGAATGCGGTATGCGGCGGACTTTACGTGGTTGTCGAATACAACGGTGACATCTACCCCTGCGACTTCTTCGTCGAAGATCGCTGGAAACTGGGGAACGTTCACGATGGTACCCTTGCCGAGATGCTCCAAAGCGAACGATTGAAGGAGTTCACGCAGGTAAAGCCGAACGCGTCAAGTAAATGCGAATCGTGCCGTTTCCAGGGGATTTGTCACAACGGATGTCCGCACTATCGGAGTCTCGGCGATGGTAAGTTCCTTGAGCTCGACTACCTCTGCGAGGCGTATTACCGTTTCTATAGTCACGCTATCCCGAAAGCACAGAAGCTCCTCCAGAATATCGAACAGACCGGTGGTGGTCGGCAGCTACAGATGATGCACTGATCGCGACTCAGTCGAATCGACGCATAAAGCGGTTGATTAGGTCTGCCAGCGTTTCCGGTGCTTCGACCAGCAGTGAGTGCGAACATCCGGCGACCCATTGAAGATCGATATTCGGACGGTCTGGAATAGCCATCAGACTTCTCGAGGGGCGTGGCTGCCCACGGTCCCCCCAGATTTCCATGACGGGTACCTCGCTCGCGTTCAGAATCTCCCAGCCATCCCATTGGTGCCACACGGTCGAGTATCGTCGCCTCAACTCGACATCCCATCGATCGAGCAGCTCGTGACGGACCTCCTCGAGAAACTTTTGCTGTTCCTCGGTCAGGCGCCCGCTGACGTTACCGCCAAACGCATCCTTCGCCACCGATGAGCGCGTCCACCCTTCAATCGGAATCGCGGCGATAACGCGATCCGGTGCAAATCGAAGCATGTCGACCGATATCATCCCGCCAAGGCTGTTTCCGCCTACGACGAACTGTTCGATGCCTATGGCATCCGCCAGCCGTAGCACGTCTTCACTGAATTCGGGTATCGACGGGTGCTCGGGGGGTGGCCAGTTGTCGTCCTGACCGGGTAACGCGACGTTGACGATACGAAGCGACGAATCGAGTCGATCCATAAGCGGTCCACGTGTGTGCATGTTTCCCCATGTACCGGGAACCAAGACGAGTGTCGGTCCGCCGCCTTCGCGAATCCGGCCCGTGACGCGCGTACCGTCGGTTCGGTTTATCTCGACTAATCGCTCCACCGACATATTCGGACTCTCCCGTACAGTAAACACCGGATGGTTCACGCGCACTGTATGCGCATATTTCTCATCACGAATGGTAGCGCTCGGAGTGTAGAGAGCAAACGATCGAACACGGATATCGGTCCTAAAAGACACTTATCAAACGGAGAAAGCCATGACGAACGCTCGCACGTACCTGTTTACGGACCATACGATCATAGCTCAGGCGTTCGCAATGCGTCGGCGTGTTGAACCACCGCGGCCGTTACAGGATGAGCCGGTATTGTGGAATGCGCAGGCTTACGGGAGCGTCTTGCGTGATCCGAAGACAGGTTTGTTTCGCATGTGGTATCTCGGACAGCGGTACTATCACGAGTATTTCGCCGCCAGCTCCGATGGCGTGCATTGGGAGCTTCCGAATCTCGGTGTGTATCCGCCAGACGAGCTGGGTCGAGCAAATGCATTCCTCGGGAAACACCAATCTGATGCCCAAGGGAACTGGCTCGTCGGTGGAAACGGTCCGGAAGGATTCAGTGTCCTCGACGCGGAGATCGAGGACCATCCAGCAGCGAAGGAGCGCTTCACGGCGCTGTATCTTGCGAGCAAAGACGATCAGGTTTCCGGTCTTTGCATCGCGCATTCACCCGACGGGATTCATTGGATTGCCGAGCCAAGCAATCCCGTTATTCGCAGCTGGATGGATACGAGCGCGTGTTTGATTTGGGATCCCGACATTCGACGGTACGTGGTTTACGGACGACCGCCAGTGCGCGTATCGGTCGTCCGCGAAGCGAACCGGTATGTCATGCGGTCTGAGAGCGCCGATCTCGTTCACTGGGATGTCCCGCGCACGACGCTGACTACCGACGATGCGGACGCTGACCCGTGGGATCAGATCGACGAGGGTGCGCTTGCAGGCAAAGCGGAGCGCGTTGTGCGCGGTCCGAATCGGCAGTGGTACGGCCTATCGGCGTTCAAAACTGCAGGGATGTATATCGGATTCGCGCGGATGTTCGACGTTCCGAGTGGTGCCGGATGGATCGAGCTTATTCACAGCAGCGACGGTATAGGGTGGCACCGCGAACCTCTACGCGAACCATTTATCGCGCCTCGTCCGGGGAGCTGGGAAGACCCGTTATTGCTTACGACGGTTACGTCTCCACCGATCCGCCTCGACGACGATTTGTTGATCTACCATGGTGGCATGAACGCTCCGCATCACGGGGCGTGCGATCTCGACAAGCGTGGAATCGGTTGCAGAGTTGCGAAAGCGGATCGTTGGGTTGGATATCATTCCGCAACGGAAGAAGCAGAGTTGCTCACCCATCCGGTCTCTTTCAAATCGCGTCTACGAATCAATGCGCGAACGGGTCAGAACGGATGGATTCGCGTCGGATTGGTTACCGATTGGGGCGAGGAGATCGAGGGGTACGAGCTCTCCGATGCAGTGCCGATCACCGGTGACTCGGTCAGACACGATGTCCGCTGGACCAATACGGATAGACTACCGGCTCGCGAGTCACTGCGCGTACGGGTTCGGTCGCAGAATGCGTCGATATGGGCGCTCGAGACCGGTGATTGACGGCTAATAAACCGTGTTTTCAGTTACGGTATCGACCCGTCGCGCTTCGGCTTCACGAAGCCCCGGTTCCCAGATTTCGTTGACGTCGATCTTCGTTTCAATGGGTTCGGAGCCGATGTTCGGGCGCCCTACTCCGCGTGCGGTTACAACCGTCTCCCACCAAATCGGGTCGGGCGAGTCGATAACCTCAGCACCGCGGTGCTCGATAGTGACGTGAATCGCCGCCGCGTGCGCACCCCGTCTGACGAGTTCAGCGTTGACTGCGGGTAGCAGTACCGTGCGCGCCCAGTCGACAGCTTCGTCGCGAGAAGAGAACATACGACGCTCGTCGGGAGCGTAACAGAGCACCTCGCCGCTTTCCTGCGGACGGATCAACGCGTCAAAAACCGCGGTAACCGCACCCACAGCGGCGCCCACAGCATTTGCGACGGCAGCACCATCAGGCACCACTAAGCGACCGTTGATTCGCTCGGTGACGTGCTTGAGGAACAGATCAGCGGGTGCGCCGACACCTATCACCGGTGGTTTTAGGGTTACGTTCGCTGCGAGCCCGTTCGACGGAACTTCGCGAAGCGCAATACGCGTAAGCTTTCCGGTGAAGGTATTCGCCGCGCAACTGTCCTCTTCGACTCCGAGATGCGCCTGGGTGATCTGTCGCACGAGCGATTGTGTCACCTGCTCGCGTACTCGTTCGATCAACTCGTCAACCGATATGCCGAGTCGCGTCGCGCAAAGCTCTGACGCAGCTCGCGCCGCGCCAACATGATACGGCGCGTATTCACCAGTGACATGCCAGAGATCGGTCGGTGTCAATCCGCCCCGGTGAACAAGCCCCCATGCCTCGAGTCGTCCGGTGCTGATGATCGACAGATAGGGATAGTCAATTGCGGCTCCGAGCGCACGTCTCGTGAGCGGTCCGTCAGCAAGCGCGGCGAGGATCTTGCGTTCATCGTCGGTGAGCGTCGCTGGTGGATCTCCGGGTAGTCGTATAAACGCGTCAGTCGGATTCGTCAGCGACCAGTCGCCGCCCGGTTGTTTCCCCGAACGTACGCTGCCTGCAAGCTCCATGATGTCGTTTGCGAGAGCATCGGACATCGATGCGAGGCGGCTGATGGAAACGACGCGGCGCGGTCCGATGGATAGACGTGGTCGGATGTTGATCTCGCTGTCGCCACCAAGTCCACGCGTGAGGACTTGCGCAGAGCGAACTCCGGCGCGCCACGATCCGACCGATACGCCGCCTGCCGACATGCGCGGTGTGCCGCCTTCGAGTACGGCGATATCTGTCGTCGTGCCACCGATGTCTGCGACAACAGCATCACCGACGCCGCTCAACCGAGCGGCACCGAGAGCGCTACATGCGGGTCCGCTAAGAATCGTTTCGACGGGCCGCAAACGTGCCGCTGCGCTCGACATCAGGCTGCCGTCGCCGGTCACCATGAACACGGGAACGTTCGCGACGCCATGGCGCGCAAGAACCAATTCGACGGCGCCGATGAACCGATGGATGATCGGGATCAATCCGGCATTGAGCGCGGCGGTCTCCGCACGAACGATCGCGTTCAAAACACCCGCGACGCGATGGCCTACAACGAGTGGCAGTTCGCACATGCTTGCAGCAATATCGAGTGCGCGGAGCTCGTGATCCGGATTGCGCGTGCTCATGATACCGGAAATCGCGAGTCC
>CAZWQW010000065.1:14677-16229 GCA_964635955.1 uncultured bacterium
AACTCAGCCTTCGATCGGAGCTCGGAGGGAAGTGCATCGACGGCTTCGGCAACCCCACGCACATAATCGGGTGGTGTTGTGGGAGCTTTCGCTGACGCGAGGAGTGTATTTGTATCTACGTCGTACAAAACGGCGTCGGTGTAGGTTCCACCGGCGTCAAGACCGAGTGCGATTGCCATGAAAAATCTCGCGTAGAGGGACCACTTACTGTTACGTGAATCTCTGAAGTTGAAGAAGACAAAGATACACTCGTAATGCGTTTGGTACCAACAACATCGATTCCCCTGCGAAGCTGCCGGGAATCGTTCGTCACGACCGCGATTTCCGGTGTAGGTAGTTTCACCATGATGCGAGGTACGGTATTCTCATTCGGTATGAAACGAGACAGAATCCATATCGACGACTTTGCAGTAGGTGTGTTCGTAGTCGTATGCGCCGTCGTAGTATTCGCCGACCTCGCGCGCGCGGTCGACGAACCGATGCCGGCAGATACCGTAAGCGTCGTTGACGGGTATGATGTCGCGTCGGGCGTTCACACCGCGCGGAGTCGCTCATGCTCACCAAAGACAGCGTTCATACTCGGCGTAATCGTTCCCGGAGGCGGGCAGTTCTACCTGCGCGACTGGAGCGGTGGCATCCAAGCGGTGGTTTCGGACGTGGTTCTTGTTGAAGCGATGCGACGAAGCGACGCAACGATCGGAAGCATGGCGTTTTTCATTGGAGCTGTTCACGTCGTTGAGGGGCTCTATGCCGCGTACGAGTGTCGCACGCGAGGTGAAGCGAATACGACACGCAACTCCGGAATACCGCGATCCAACGATCTTCGCCTAACTCCCGGGTTTCCCGAATCGCGCGTTGATCGCGACGAGCAGTCGACGCGACACACGAAATATTCGCCGTGGCGAGTGGGGCTCGGATTGAGGATTTCTATCGAATGAGGTTCGCGTACGATGACGCCGACTGAACGAACATTCGCGACACTCCGAGGCGAGCCGACGGATCGCGTACCGGTTATCGGGGGCTTTATCACGAATGCCGACTATTTGGCGCAGCAAGTCGGAGTAAGTGTCGACGAGTTCTGGCGTTGTCCCGAGCAGTACGCACTCGATGCGTACCGAAGAGCCGACGCCGACGTCATTGTGCAATTCGTTCTGCCGAAACGACCGGAAACCGCTACCGTAGGTACGAAGGAACACGCGACGAACTTCTCGCGGCGTGATGATTCATGGCGTGAACGGTTTCCCAATCCTGAAGCGGTTATCGAGTTCGCGCGCTCGCGGCCTTCGCCAAGAGAAGTCGCCGCGAGTTTCAGTGCAAAAGATGCGAACGATTTCTACGTACGTGTTATGTTCGATGGTGCGAAAAAGATGGCGCCGATGGTGTGGGTGCCGGGACATATCTACGGTTGCCCACCCTTTCAGCACGGATACGACGAATTCGGGTACGAAAACTACCTTTCCGCGATGTACGAGGCACCAGACGTTTTCCGTGCGTACTTCGACTCATACGGCGAGCAACGGCGACTGGAAAATATCGAGATCGTTCGCGCAAC
>CAZWQW010000066.1:0-5877 GCA_964635955.1 uncultured bacterium
CGCCGATATCGGCGATACTCACGCTCAATACCATCGCGCATACCGTCGGCGCTGCTGTTGCCGGAGCCGCTGCGGCCGAAGTCTTCGGTAGCAGGTGGCTCGGTGCGTTTTCCGCGGTTTTTACGTTTCTCATTCTCATCGTATCCGAAATCATCCCAAAAACCGCCGGTGTCGCGTATGCCCGAGAACTTGCACCCGTTATCGCGCGACCGCTGAAATTGCTTGTCTGGTCGTTTCACCCGTTCGTGTGGATGAGCCGATGGATTACACGCTCGATTTCCGGCGGGAAGGTGCAGCATCTGGTCTCAGAAGACGATGTTCGCGCGTTGGCCCGCGTTGGCGCACGAGAAGGCGGCATCGACGAAGCGAAGGCCACAGTAATACACGGCATTCTCTCGATCGCGGATAAGCGCGTTCATCACGCCATGACGCCACGGACCGTAGTGTTTATGCTATCGGCATCGAAGACGGTTCGCGATGTCCGTGACGAGATCGGCACGCCGAATTACAGCCGTATTCCAGTATTCGGTG
Source organism: uncultured bacterium (assembly GCA_964635955.1). Taxonomy (GTDB): domain Bacteria; phylum Latescibacterota; class MWCZ01; order MWCZ01; family MWCZ01; genus CAZWQW01. Next base: position 532 of record CAZWQW010000066.1, read on the forward strand.
ACAGTACCGACGATATCATCGGTATCGTACTTCGACGCGACCTTCTCACCGCAAGCGCTGACGACAAGCATGATGTCACGGTAGCCGAACTCATGCGTCCAGTACACTTCGTCGCGGAATCGTTTGCACTGGACGATGTCCTCACGATGTTTCTCCGCCGTCGACAGCATCTCTTCGTCGTCATCGATGAATTCGGTGGATTCTCCGGCATCATTACGCTCGAGGACATTCTCGAAGAGATTCTTGGTGCGGAGATTGTCGATGAGTTCGACGAAGCTGAGGACATGCGCGAGCTTGCACGGAAACGCCGCGACGAGATTGCCAAACTGCGGTCACGCAACTCCGATTCATCGTGACGTCACCGTTGCGTTTTTACCGCAATGTTGCGACCGTATCCAATCGCCTTTTTTGCATTGACCCCATGTAACATCAGGAGAATCAATGGCAGCATCGACACGTGAATTGCGAATTGGCGTCATCGGAGCAGGTGGACGCGGCGGACTCTCGCATAATGCCCACAATCCTGCCGATGGCGTGCGTCTGGTCGCCGGTGCGGATGTCAATCCGGAAGCACTGAAGCGCTTTCGCGAAAAGTTCGGCGAGTCAGCGTATACGACGGACGACTATCGGCGGCTGCTTGAAGAAGCGGATGTCGACGCGGTATTCGTAACGTCGCCGGACTTTCTGCACGAAGAGCACGCCGTCGCCGCACTGCAGGCTGGTAAGGATGTGTACCTCGAGAAACCGATTGCGATTACCATCGAAGGAGCGGACCGGATACTGCGGACAGCGTACGAGAACAACCGGAAACTCTACCTCGGCCACAACATGCGCCACATGGACTTTGTGCTGAAGATGAAGCGGCTCATCGACGACGGTGCGATTGGCGAGGTGAAAGCGGGATGGTGTCGGCATTTCGTATGCTACGGCGGCGACGCGTACTTCAAGGATTGGCATGCGGAACGGTCGAAGGCGACGAGTCTGCTTCTGCAGAAGGGCGCGCACGACATTGACGTGTTGCACTGGCTCTGTGGCGGGTTTTCGCAACGCGTAAATGCGTTTGGAAATCTCACGGTGTACAACTCGATCAAGGATCGACACGACACGGCTGAACGCGGTGACGCGTCGTGGAGCGACGGAAATTGGCCGCCACTCTCACAAACCGGCATCAATCCCGTCGTCGATGTCGAAGATTTGAGCATGATGAATATGTCACTCGACAACGGTGTGCTGTGCTCCTATCAGCAGTGCCATTATACTCCGGACGGTTGGCGTAATTACACGATCATTGGGACCGAAGGTCGTATCGAGAACTTCGGCGATTCACCGGGCGAGTGCGTCGTTCGGCTCTGGAATCGACGTCGCGCGTATAATCCGTACGGCGATGAACAGTTCTTTATCGCACACACTGGCGGAAGTCATGGTGGTGCCGATCCGCGAATCGTCGGAGAGTTCGTGCGGTACGTACGCGACGGCGGCAAGGTGACGACATCGCCCGTTGCGGCACGGTATAGCGTCGCGGCAGGCGTGAAAGCGGCCGAGAGTCTTCGGGCGAACGGTGCTCCGATGGATATACCACCGCTCGACGCGGAAATCATTGCGTATTTTAATCGCGATCTCGCCTAAGACATACGCCCCCGCGTCGACTGAGTCTTACCGGACAATATGTTGTCAACGCGGGGGTGTATTCTGTACACCATGCAAATGTGAATCGTTAAGCGATACGTCATCGCTACGAGGGATAACCATATGCAACGTGCTCCCGAACTCATTCCACTGAGCCACCAGCACCACCATGGACTCGCTGCGGCGAAACGCGTTCTCGGAACACTCGATATCGATACATCTGACGCGGGGACTCGTATGTTAGCCGAGCAAGCGGCGCACTTCCACAAGATCGATCTCGAACCACATTTTGTCGCAGAGGAGACGTGGCTACTTCCGCACGCACCGGCCGCGCTTAGAGAACGCACGCTTACCGACCATTCACAACTTCGCGCCTTAGTCGAGTTCGGTTCTGATCTCAGTGCGGTGCGAGAGCAACTCCGGACGTGGTCGGACGTGCTGACGCAGCATATCCGTTTCGAGGAACGCGAGTTGTTCCCAGCTTTGCAGGGGTTACTGAGCGCCGAGCAGTTGCGTCATATCGGTCGGGAGCTGGAGTCGTTAGAAACGGAAAATCCGGTGTTACCGGGCAAACCGTTTGATGAGCTGCGAGCGGGTTCCTGACGAATCGCCAACGGTCAGGGGTCGCATTGCATCGCTTACACGCGTACCTTCCCAACTCGCATGATCCACACCGACGCCAATCGGAGATTAACCATGCTGAGCCGTCAACTCCACGATAATTGGACAGTGTCCCTCGCGGGACATGAGACCGAAGCGCCCAAAGCGATTCGCGATTTGACGATCCCCGCTACCGTTCCCGGATGCGTGCACACAGACTTACTCGCTGGTGGACATATCCCCGATCCGTACATCGACCGCAACGAGAAAGACGTCCAGTGGATCGGTCTGTGCGATTGGCGGTACGAAACAACCTTCGATGTGTCGGATGACGTGCTCACCCACGAACGCGTCGATCTTGTATGTGATGGACTGGACACCGTTGCGGAGGTCGCTGTCAACGGGACGGTAATCGGCCAGACGCAATCGATGCACTGCGCGTACCGGTTTCCCATGAAGTCGGCGCTGAAACGTGGCGCGAACCGACTCGCCGTAACATTTGCGAGTGCGGTCCGGTATGCACGTGACCAACGCGATCGACTGGGTAACCGGCCGCATGTCGAGATATCCGAACCGTACAACTTCATCCGCAAGATGGCGTGTAACTTCGGCTGGGATTGGGGTCCGACCTTGGTCACGTGCGGCATATGGCAGCCGATACGGCTTGAGGCGTGGAGCGGCGTACGCATCGATTCGGTGCGACCGCTTGTCACTCGTGCCGATAAAGAGTGCGCGGTCGTTGACGTCCACGCGAGTCTTGCATTTACCGAGGATGCTGTCCCAACGGACGTTCGAGTCGCCGTTCGAATCGTGTCGCCGAGCGGAAAAGAATTCGAGCAGGTTCGCGATGTCAATGGCGAGATGGAGTCCGAGCGGTGCGTGGTTACGGTCGAAATCCCGAAGCCAAAGCTCTGGCGGCCACATTCCCATGGCAACCAACCGCTCTACGGTGTCGAAGTAACCCTATCCAGCGTCGAGGGGAACGAGCTCGACACGTGGTCGAGCCAGATTGGTATTCGTACGGTGCGTCTGAACCGTGATGCCGACGAGATCGGGAGCGCATTCACGTTTGAGATCAACGGCGAGCCGGTGTATTGCCGTGGGGCGAATTGGATACCGGACGATTGCTTCCCGACACGAGTCAGCGAGGAACGATATCGCGAGCGGTTGGAACAGGCGGTTAGCGCGAATATGAACATGCTGCGCGTATGGGGCGGCGGAATCTACGAATCGGAAACGTTCTACCGGTTGTGTGATGAGCTCGGGATCATGGTGTGGCAAGACTTTCTCTTCGCGTGCGCCGCATATCCGGAAGAGGAGCCCTTTACGTCGCTCGTGCAAGATGAAGCACGGTATCAGGTTACGCGTCTATCGCCACATCCGAGTCTCGTATTGTGGAATGGCAATAACGAGAACATCTGGGGGTATTTCGATTGGAGATGGAAGGACCATCTCGGCGACTCGACGTGGGGTGCCGGCTGGTATCTCGATGTGCTCCCGTCGATTGTTGAGAAACTCGATCCGACGCGTCCCTATTGGGCGGGGAGTCCGTACTCCGGGTCGATGGATTTTCATCCGAACGATGCGAATCATGGGAATATGCACGTATGGGACGCGTGGAATCAGAAGGACTATGCTGTCTACCGAGATTATCCGGCACGTTTCGTCAGCGAATTCGGTTGGCAGGCGCCACCAACGTGGTCGACACTCGTCGCGTCGATACCTGAGGATCAACGGTATCCGGATTCGCCGGCGATGCTGCATCATCAGAAGGCGGACAACGGTCACACGAAGCTTACCGAACGTTGCGCTGAGCACTTCGATGTGCCGGAAGATATCGACGACTGGCACTATGTTATGCAGCTCAATCAGGCGCGCGCGGTGGAGACAGGCGTAGAGTATTGGCGGTCGTTACAGCCACGCAACATGGGAGCCCTGTATTGGCAGATCAACGACTGCTGGCCCGTATCGAGTTGGTCCGCAGTGGACGGATACGGACGGCCGAAACTGCTCTGGTACGCGACGAAGCGGTTCTTCGCCGATCGATTACTGACAATTCAACCTGACGAAGATGGACTCGCGTTGTATGCTGTGAACGACTCGGCGGAAGCGTGGATCGGTGCCGTCGAGACGGCTCGGATGGGCTTCGACGGAACTGATCGGGCGGTGCATACGTACGAGTTGGACGTTGCGCCGAGAACGTGCGAAAAGATTGTTGTGCTGCCGGACGACATCGCGAAGGCAGCGGACGCAAACCGGGAGTTCATCGTCGCGCAATCGCCGGGGAATCGCGCGTTCTGGTACTTCGCATCGGATAAGGATCTGCACTACCCCACGCCGGAATACGAGATGGAACTGACGCCGAGTTCGAACGGTGTAAAGCTCGCGATTACAGCGACATCGTTCTTACGAGATATCTGCGTTTTCGCTGACCGACTCGATCCTGATGCAACGGTTGATACGCAGTTGATTACCCTGCTACCGGGAGAATCACACGAGTTTGAAATCACAACGGCAAAACATTTGCGCGAGGGTGCGTTTTCTGGACCGCCGGTCGTACAGTGTGCAAACCGTTTCGGTGCGGAGTAAGATAAGCGTGTTGACGTTTCCCGAAATCGATCCCATTGCCGTTGAAATCGGGTTTATCAAGATCCGATGGTACGGCCTGATGTATGTTATCGGCTTCTTCGCCGCATGGATGCTTGCGCGCTATCGAGCGAAGCGACGTAGCGATATCGATTTTACGAACGAAGATATCGACGGCATCATATTCTACCTCGCACTCGGGGTCATCGTAGGCGCACGGGTGGGGTACGTGTTGTTTTACAACTTCGGACTGTTTCTCCGCGAGCCTTCGTATCTCTTCCGCGTTTGGGAAGGCGGTATGTCGTTCCACGGCGGCGTCATCGGTGTGGTTGTCGCAGCGTGGTTGTTTGGAAAGCGGTACCGAAAGAGTTTCCTCGCGATCTTCGACTTGATCACCCCATTTGCGCCGATCGGACTCGCGGCAGGTCGTATCGGCAATTTCATCAACGCCGAGCTCTGGGGTCGCACGACTGACGTTTCGTGGGCAATGGTATTCCCCGGCGGGGGACCGCTACCGCGCCATCCGTCGCAACT
>CAZWQW010000066.1:5977-10468 GCA_964635955.1 uncultured bacterium
TGACCAAAACCATCATCTACCGGCGTGTTGACGGTCTTGATATCTGTCTCGACGTCCATTTACCCGAGAACGCGGACCATGTTCCGGTGGTGTTCTGGATTCACGGCGGCGCACTGATCGGCGGGCATCGTAACAATATCAAACCGTGGCAACGCGATTGGTACATCGAGAGAGGTTACGCGGTAGTATCAATCGACTATCGCCTCGCGCCCGAGACGAAGCTTCGCGCTATCGTTGAAGACGTACGCGCGGCGTGGGAATGGCTACACACTGACGGGGCGTCGCTATTTCCGCTCGATACGAGTCGAGTGGCGGTAGTTGGGCATTCGGCGGGTGGATACCTCACGTTGGTTTGCGGATACGCCCTCTCGCCAAAACCGAATGCACTCGTATCGTTCTATGGCTACGGCGACATCATCGGACCGTGGTATTCCGAACCGGACCCGTTCTATTGTCGCCTGGACTCAGTACCGGAAACCGAAGCGCGCACGGCAATTCGACCGCGTCCGATCGCGAACGATGGGGGCGATCCGGCGCGCGGGCGTTTCTACCTCTGGACGCGTCAAACGGGACGCTGGCCGGTTGAAGTAGTGGGATACGATCCTGCCAACGAAGCCCATCGTTTTGTACCGTTGATGCCAATACGTAACGTTTCCCGCGATTGGCCACCAACCTTGCTTATCCACGGACAGCAGGATACCGACGTTCCGCACGAACAGTCGGAATGTATGGCACACGAACTTGGGAAACACGGCGCGGTATGTGAGTTCTTCAGCGTAACTGAGGCGGGCCATGGCTTCGACGGACACGGCTTCGATGATCCGACTGTTGTCGATACGTTTCGCCGCCTCGCAGCGTTTCTTAAGAAATACGTGTAAACCGCGTTACTTCGCGCCGTACATGATGATGTTTTGGGGTTTCGGAAGGATTGCGTTCGCGAGTGCGTCGATAGCGAGCCAAATCGGCAGTGGTAAGGCGCGGAGTAGATAGGATACATGCAGTCGCACAAGCGCCTTATTACCGACACGATGGAAACGGGTGCGACGCGAACCGGCCTTTCCGAATAGCTCTCCGAGTGACGATTCGTCGAAGCTGTGAAGGTGCGCGTTGAAAGGCGTCGGTCGGTTGCAGTGAACGCAGAGCGACCACTGGATGCGCTCGCGGTACGGCGTTGTGACGATAACGCGACCGCTGGGCTTTACGACTCGGAAAAACTCGGTAATCGCGACGCCGGGATCGTTTAGATGTTCGACCACCTCCGACGCCATCACGCAGTCGAATGTGTCATCGGCGAACGGTAATCGTTCGGCCGGACTCGCAAGCGCCTCACCGCCGGTTTCACGTCTGATACGAGCGAGACTCTTCGCAGATAGATCGAGCGAAACCACGCGTACGCCCGAATCTACCATCATTCGAACGAGCCACCCTGAACCACTTCCGACATCCAGCACGAGAGTGTTAGGTTTTCGCGGTATCTCTCTCGCAGCGGTTGAACGTAGGCGGTTCCAGTATTCAGCGGTGATACGATCTGGTACGGCGAAATAGTCGTACTCGTCAGCGTCTTTCCTGTAGTGATCAACCGGATCCGCACACCGAATTGTCGGCGATGTCTGTCGTTGCACGTTCATAGTAACCGAGCCTGAATGGTATGCTTTCCGTACGCGATGACGTTGGAAGTATACGGCGAACAACCGAAGCGTACCGCTATAGCATCGTCATCGGATCGATATCGATGGTGAGCTGTACTTTCCGACCGTATGAGAGTCGTCCGAAGCGTAATCGAATCTCTCGTGCGGTCGATCGGAGCGCGGCACTCGAACTCCCTTTTAGTACAACGTGTCGTCGCCAGTACCGTGCAATGCGTGCAATCGGCGCTTCTGTCGGACCGAGAATCTCAACGGTGTCGGGAGCAACCTGTCGCGCGATTTCGCCGACACGGTTTGCCGCTTCAACGCATAGCTGTTCGCTCGTGCCTTTTAGCTGACAGAGCACGAGTCTTCCAAACGGTGGATATCCCAACTCCTCGCGGATAGCGAGTTCCGCTTCCGAGAACGTGATGACGTCGTGTTCTCGCGCGGCGAGAATCGCCGGGTGTTCCGGTTGGTACGTCTGAATGATTACTTCGCCGGGTTGTGAGCCTCGGCCAGTTCGACCGGCAACCTGAGTGAGAAGCTGGAACGTACGTTCGCCAGCGCGGAAGTCCGGCATACCGAGACCGGTATCGGCGGATATGACACCGACAAGGGTGACGTCGGGGAAGTCGAGTCCCTTGGACACCATCTGGGTACCGAGCAGAATCGACGCGCGCCGCTGACGAAACTCTTCAAGTAGGAGGTGATGAGCGCCTTTTCGCCGTGTTGTATCTTGGTCCATGCGAATCAGAGGCGTTTCCGGGAAGGACTTCGTGATCTCGTCCTGCACCTTCTGTGTTCCGGAACCACCGTACCGAATGCTCTGCGAACCACACTTCGGACAGGTCTCCGGCATCCGTTGAATATCACCGCAATAGTGGCACTTGAGGCGTTGGTCGGCGCGGTGGTAGGTCATACTCACCTTACAATACCGGCACTCCACCATCTCCCCGCACTCGCGGCACTGCACGACAGGGGAAAAGCCCCGTCGATTCTGCAAGATCACAACCTGTTCGTTCCGGCGTAACCGTTCACGGATTTCGCTTCGCATCATGCGCGATATACTCGACCAGTTATTCCCTTCACGTTCGGAGCGCATATCGACGACAGTTACTTTCGGCATCGGTCGGGAATCGATACGCGAGGGCATATTGATCAACGTGTATTTGCCGCGGCGTGTGTTCTCAAGCGATTCGAGTGACGGAGTCGCTGAGCCGAGAACGGCGATTGCGCCCGCATATTGCGCGCGGACGACGGCAACATCACGCGCGTGGTAGCGCGGGTCCGGTTCTTCCTGCTTGTAGCTACCGTCATGCTCCTCGTCGACGACGATCAGACGAAGATTCCTGACTGGTGCGAATACCGCTGAGCGAGGCCCGACCGCAACGCTTTTCACGCCCGCATGTAGTTGTCGCCATGCGTCGTACCGCTCTCCTGCGGTGAGCTGACTGTGGATTACCGCGACACGGTCGCCGAAACGCGCTTTGAACCGTCGCGTTGTCTGTGGAGTGAGTGATATTTCCGGAACGAGAACGATCGCACCGCCGCCATTTGCCAACACCCGCTCAATCGCGTCGAGATACACACGTGTTTTACCGCTTCCTGTTACACCATGGATGAGAAGTGCAGCGAACGAATCCTTATCGAGATGCTCGTTCAGCGTGGACAGAGCCGTGGTCTGTTCTGGGGTAAGCGGATGAGGAATCTCCGGTTCGATCGGTCCCATGTCGGGTTCGCGGATGACTTCGCGCTCGGTGACGACGACAATTCCACGTTTCGCCAAACGACGAATTGTGTCGGAGGAAATTCCCCAGGCTCGGCTTATGAGCGCTGTCGGCACCTCGCCACCAGCAGAGCGCAGCGCCTCGATCAATCGAATCTGCTCGGGGCCGAGACCACGCTCTTCCACTTGGTCATCGGATGCGAGCGATACAGTCCGTTCGGTTTTCACTGAAGGGTCGATATCGGGCGATTCGTTTACGACCTCGACGCGCCCAGCAGCCTCAAGCGCGTGTAGCGCGGCACGAAAGCCGCTTCCGCCGTAGATTCGACGGAGTTGTTCGAGCGACGTGTCACCGCGATCGGCGATCAGGCTGAGCAGTTTCGCCTGTGCAGGCGCATGATCGGCGAGGAATGCCGCGACGGCTTTCGCTGCAGGATCACGGGGACGTACGATCCATCGGCTCTTTTGCGTGATTCCCTGCGGAAGTGCGGCACGGAGTGCTTCGCCCCAACTGCTCAGGTAATAATCGGCGACCCACTCTGTGAGCCGAAGCATGTCGGAATCAAATACCGGCTCGGGATCAGGAATATCGATGATTGCGCGAGTTCGGAAGGGGGCGGAATCGCGGTCTTTTATAATGACGCCAGTCAGCGAATCACGCTTGAACGGAACGATTACGCGCATTCCGGGTTCGACCGCGTCTTCGAGTTCCTCCGGGACGTGGTATGTGTATAGCTCCTCCATTGGGAGTGGAAGCGCCACGTCGATCAGGCGGGGCATGTCACTACCTTACGGTCGGAATACGAGGTTGCCGTACCGCCATTATTGGCCGAAGATACCAGACGGGCCGAGCAGGAATACGACCGTGTTACGATTTGCGGCTCCGGGTACGCGAACTGAGTCACCATTTACAGCCATAGTGACGGCCCAACGACGACCGAATGTTATCTGCACCGTATCGCGGATTGTCCATTGTCGCGACGCTCCCGGAGACATGATCGCGTCGTAGATCGTTTCCTCTGTTGCCGCGTCGAGAATCTGCACCCACGCTGTATCGGTAGCCGTGATGCGGAGTGTGCCAGAAGAAACCGTCGGTTCGGCAGTTGCTCGGGTGACGATCGGTGTCTGCGCCGGTGG
>CAZWQW010000066.1:10568-13139 GCA_964635955.1 uncultured bacterium
ACAAGGATAGCTCCGGCAATCTTGAGCACGAGTCCGGTTGGAAAACTCGACGGCGCCGGAATGGGAATCGCGTGGATGTCTTCGTCGTCGAGAGGCTCTTCGACAAGCGCTTTCGGTTCAGGGAATACGTCCTCGACTTCGTCGATTGGAACTCCGACTGCGCGTGCGTACGTCTTGAGAAAGGCACGGATGTATGGTACTTCAACGATATCGAGATCGCCGTTTTCGATGCTTCGAACGACGTGAAGGCTGATTCGTGTGCGGTCCGATAGATCCTCTTGAGACCAACCTTTCGCTTCACGAGCTTCACGCAGGTGGTCCACGAGCACCGCCGCACGATCGCGACGCGGTTGCGTTGGTTCATCGATGAGCTCGGCGGATTCGCCGGTGGACTCGTCGTTGGTCTCAGGAAATTGGTTTTCCGAGTCGTTTACCGGTTCGCGTTCCGATTCATCGCGATTCGCTGAAGCCATAAAATTACCTTGGTGATGGGAAGTCCGACGACATTGAAATAACACCCATCGATGCGGGTAACGAGTCCTGCGCCGATTCCCTGAATACCATACGCACCGGCTTTATCGCCCGGTTCACCCAACTCAACATACGCGCGCAACTCGTCGAGCGTCGCGACGCGCATGTGAACCGTCGTGCTTTCCGAGTCGAGAACAATCTCACCGGTGACCTGATCGATAAACGCAATACCGGTCACGACCCGGTGTGATTTTCCCGACAACCGCTGTAACATCGCGACGGCGTCATCGTCGCATTCCGGTTTACCGAGTAGTTCGTCGTCCACGATGACTTCGGTGTCCGCCCCGAGGATTACGGCGTCGGAGAAATCCGAAGTTACTGCCGAAGCTTTCCGATACGCAATATCTCGAATTGCTTCGTCGACTGTCAGTCCCGCACGTCTCTGTTCGTCGGTCGGTCGGATAGCTTGGATGAAACGGATACCGACTTGTCGTAGCAGGTCCGACCTCCTCGGCGACTGCGACGCAAGTACGAGCGGTTCGATCTGCCCCTCAGGAAACCATGGTGATTTCGTAGAACTCTGTTTAGAAACGGGCACCCGTTTTTCTCCAGCCCGTGTATCTTCTCAGTAACCGCACAGACAATCGAAAAACTCGAGTCAATCAATGTGTTACAGAGCGACGTTCGAATGTCTAATGAAGATACGAAAGCCGTATTAGTACACCAACGTAACGCGTCGACCGACCGTATGATCAACCGTTTGCCGTCTCCCAAGACCCGCATCGTCTGGTGCTTCGCCGCGATGGCCGTAGTAACGATCTGCGTTTCGACAGGTTGGGCAGACTTGGGACATCGTGTGGTTCGTGACGGTCGCGGGGTAGAGATGGTGCGCGTATCGACAGCGACCTTTGTCATGGGCGAATTCGACGCGGGAATCGATGCGCAGCCACCTCACGAAGTGACGATCTCAGCTTTCTATATCGATCGCACTGAGGTGACATACGAGCAGTTTCGCGACTTTCTGCTTGCGAACCCCGAATGGCAACGCGAAAACGTTGATCCGCTCTTGGCGGACGACAGTTACCTGAACGACTGGAGCGGAGTCGAGTATCCAGAGCATCTGAAAGACCATCCGGTGCGTTGGGTAAGTTGGTATTCTGCAGCGGCATATGCCGAGTGGCGCGGTGGACGCCTACCTACGGAGGCGGAATGGGAACTTGCGGCTCGCGGAACCGATGGACGTCCGTGGCCTTGGGGTTGGGAGACACCCGACTCAACAACGCGTCCGTTGTGCAATTACCGCACCGATCCACCGGAAATCGACGGATTTTTCTTGACCGCGCCCGTTGGAAGCTATCCCGCTGGAGATAGCCCGTATGGAGCACTGGATATGGCGGGGAATGTATGGGAGTGGACTGCTGATTGGCACGATCCGGAATACTACGCCGAAAGTCCGTCATTTGATCCGCGAGGACCGGATCGAGGAACGTACCGCGTATTGCGCGGCGGATCGTGGAGCGTCCCGGCGTCTTGGACGCGGTCGACGGTGAGGCTCCGAGCGTACCCGACACGATGTTCGGACCAAGTCGGATTCCGCTGTGTACGCGACGTTGACGACGGTGAATGAGTCTGTTGCGTCGGTGCTCCGGCACTGTGAGGGTCTGGCGCTACCTGATATGCAGAAAACGATGTAATTTCAAAGGATACCGCGGATATCAGCACGTTCACGAGAACTTTGTTTAATGGTCGAGCGTATCACACACCGTGCGCGCGTTCAGTTGTGACGCGCGTTTCGCACAAGTTTCTGAAAAAACGGATGTACCGCGGATCACGTTTCCGCACCATCGAGTACACGCGCATTATTGGAGGGCAATGTATGCGCAAACGCGCTATTGCATGGGGTTTGTTACCAATCGCCGGCATAGTCGTACTTGTCGGCGGATGCGACACGCCAAGTACGTTCGCTCCGAGTGTAGAAATTGCGACGAACTTGCCGCTACTCGGCGAACGAGTGGAGATTGGTGAAAAGATCGCGGATGCCGAGTCGATTCGCGAGAACCCTTTGGATACGAACGAGCTTCAGATCCACTTCGAGCGGGA
>CAZWQW010000066.1:13239-16158 GCA_964635955.1 uncultured bacterium
GTCTTGAACAATGCGACGGTAAATAGCCCAACGTACGTGATTACTCGTACCGCGTTTCAGACTGGGACGAACGTCAATTCGGACGAGATCCGAAACGGGTACTTCCTTACCGCGGTCGATATCTCCGAGCTCGAAGTGATTGAGGCTGTTGCGCAGATTCCTGCGCAGGAGTTCAGCAAATCACAAAGCCGATCGCTCACTCACAGTCAACTCGAATTGATTGAGGTCGAGTTGGCGGAAGCAAGCCATCCGGACACGAACCGGTTCCAGATGGCGATCACGAACAACATCGCGACACCGGTGAATATCCTGTTTGATATTCCAGATTTCACTTCAATTCCGTACGCACCGAATACCAGTGGCTCTGGCGTGCTCACTCCAGAGACTCCGAACGACTGGTCACGCGCTTCGATATCACTGGGTGCGAACGAGTCGATTGACATCGTATACAACCTTGACGGTGCAGTAATCAAGAATAGCGCTGTTGATCGTGCTCCGATCGGTGATCTCGAGATTGATCTGAACGTCGAAATCCTCGGTACGGGTAACGATTTCGTTCACATCCAGTCGACCGACGCCGCCACGGTTGTAACGGACATGGGTGCGCTTGCCATCCAGCGTGTGACGGGTCTCGTTCCGTCGAACAATCCGATCACGTCACCGATAAGTGAGTTCGATTTCGTCGTCGACGAGGCCATGCCGGAAGGTATCGCGGGGATTCAAGCGCGGAAGATTCGTGCAGCGCTCGATATCGCGACTCACGATATCCGTGGAATCGCAACGATTCGTCTCGTCATGACGGTTGATCAGCAATATCCCGGTGATCTAACGGGGTACTACGAACCGGTGATCTACGCCGTAATCGAGCCGGGAACGGTGGTTCCGTTCGTTGTGACTGAGGACAGTCTCGACGCGTATTCGAACTCGCCACTCAGTCTCATCAATGCGATGATTTCGAATGTCTTCAATAACGGCTACGGTCGCATGTTGATAAACGGCGAAGTGGCATTTGAAGACACCGTCGTTCTGGTTCGAGACGCGAGTCGGATAGAAATCAGGGACATGAACATCGAAACACCGCTCATGTTCGATGTGCCGGTGATTACCTTCGACGCGCGCTCCTCAGATCAAGATGGGTTTGACCTCGATTTGGGCGAAGGTGTCCGCGATGACATGATTCCGCGCGCGAAGGGCATGGCGCTTGTCGCGCATGTGAAGAATCACTTCCCACTCGGTGGACGACTCACCCTGTATATCAGCCCTGATCCGCGGTTCCTGGAACTGCGGAATGCGTATCCAGCGAGTGCACAGACGCCGTTAGACCAGATTCCGAAGGTCTTACCGACTGACGTGAACATCACCAATCTCGATGAAGTACAGTTCCGACGGGCGGTATACAGCCTGTTCACGATTGAATTACCAGAACCACAACGACTTGCTGACGGTTCGGCGGATGACGCGAATCCCGGTGAGACAACGGTGCTTATAACGCTTTCCGAGCCGGAGATTCAGCTGTTCTCGTTGGAAAATTCTTACATCCTTCCGCGAATACAGCTTATCGAAGAGCCGGGTCTGGTAAAGTTGGAGGCTGATGATTACCTCGAAATCGATCTTTGGGCGCAGCTCAAAGCCACGACGAAGAAGTAGGGAGGAGAAAACGATGAAGGCACTATCGCGCATATTCACTGCGACGGCCGCCTGCCTGCTCTTCGTGGGAGGTACGGCTTCGGCTGTCGGTATGGGTTACGGTCAAGCGGCGGCGACTGGAATGGCCGGCGCGTATACGGCGTCGGCAACGGGAATTCACGCGGCGTATTGGAATCCGGCGAATCTCGCCGCGTTCCGTTTCCGCAGTCCCGGTGTCGAGGTCGGTATCATCAACACCGGATTCAAGATTGGTAACGATGGCATCGCGTGGGGTGATTTCGTCGATTGGACCGCTGACGAGGTGCTAACGACGGAAGAGATCCAGAAAGCCCTTGGGCAGCTCTCCGGGAGCTCCGTGGCCGTTCACCAAAGCGCCGAAATCGGTATGCCGTTTTCGGTTGCGGTCGGTCAGTACAGCGTTTCATTTGGCATTGTGCAGATGGTCGATCTTGGTATTTCGCGCGGTTTTCTTGACATGATCGCGGACGATCCGTCGCCCGATTTCACCGATGAGCAAGCGATTCTCGATCGCTACAATGAATCGAAGGCGGGTAATGTCATTCGTGATTTGTCGGGTATGAAGGCCGATTTCTGGGCGCTGGCTACGTTCGGTGTTTCGCACGCACGCCTGATCGACGTCGATCCGTTCGACCGGTTCGCGGTCGGCGGCACGATCAACTACTACGCCGCGAGTCCGCGGATGCGTATTGTGAAATCGTCCGGACAGGCGGTTGTGTACCCGAACGGATGGGATACCGACGCGCAACTTGTCATGGAACTCGCGGGTGCGAGTCTCAAGCGTACGACCGACGAATGGGGCGATAAGGAGACCGATTTCGAGGCCGAGGGTTTCGCCGCATGGGGTCTCGGTTTCAACGTCGGTGTCGCGGGGACGTGGAACAAGGATCTCGACTTCAGCGTCGCGCTTCACAACATTCCACTTCGGAAGATTACGTGGAAGACAGCCGAACGTCGGACCTACACGATTCAGAACGATGAACCGATCAACGCCAAGGCCATGTTCGACGACAAGCCGGACGGCATGGATACGATCGATTACCTCGATTCACTCTTCGCGCCGACCGGTGGCAAGGTGTCGCAGTACGAGCAACTCAGTTCGATCAGCGCCGCCGCACCGGCGTATTTGCGGGCGGGTGTGCAGAAGGACTTTTTCGCCCGGATGCTCACACTCGGTGTAGATATCGAGCAGGGGTTCAATGAGACGGCGATCACGTCGACGACGCCGCGGCTTGCGACAGGCGTCGAAGTGCG
>CAZWQW010000067.1:0-8623 GCA_964635955.1 uncultured bacterium
CCGTTCCGATCGAAGCACCGCGAACGCGTAGCGCAGCGAAGCGTTCGCCCGTATACTTCACACATCCACACGTTGCATATCCACACGAATCGTCTATAGAGTATACCCCATGACACAACACTTCGAACTCGTTACCGACTATACACCGCAAGGCGACCAGCCACAGGCCGTTACCGAGCGTATTTGATACCACATTCACGGATTACAGTAAACAGAAAGAGATACAGCGATATGTCTACTCTTAAAATTCATTTTGACGACAACTTGTCTGTACTAAGGCAACATCCGTCCGATTCTGTTGATTTGATATATATCGATCCACCGTTCAATACGGGGAAAGTGCAGAGTCGAACGCAAATATCTACGATTCGAGACGAGAATGGCGATAGAACCGGTTTTCAAGGCAAAAGGTACCGGACCACCAAAATTGGAACAAAAGAATACACAGATATATTTGATGATTACTGCTCATTCATCGAACCTCGGCTTATTGAGGCCCACCGTATACTGAAAAGGAACGGAAGCATTTTTTTCCATATCGATTATCGCGAAGTTCATTATGTCAAAGTGCTTATGGATACAATATTCGGTCGAGACTCATTTCTAAATGAGATCATTTGGGCTTACGACTACGGTGCCCGTTCGAAGAAAAAATGGCCGACGAAACATGATAACATACTTTGGTACGCGAAAAACCCAGATGATTACCAGTTTCACCTTGAGGAATGTGACCGAATCCCATACATGGCACCAGGACTTGTCGGTCGAGAGAAAGCCGAACAAGGAAAAACACCTACAGACACGTGGTGGCATACAATCGTTAGCCCCAACGGACGTGAGAAAACTGGCTATCCAACGCAAAAGCCGCGTGGAATCCTCGATCGTATCGTAAAAGTTCACTCGAGCCCGGGCGACCTACTCATGGACTTTTTCGCCGGTAGTGGGTCATTTGGCGAATCCGCGATTTCGTTAGGACGCAAGTGTATACTGGTTGATAGCAACGAAGAAGCGCTACACGTGATGGAAAAACGCTTTATCGATGCTGACGTGGAGTGGATCGGATGGACGCCAAAACTGGAAAAGATTCAATCCGCACAAGGGAGGCTGTTTCCGTGAATATTCATGATCCCGAGGTCAAGATAGTAGCCGCAATAAGTGCCGCTTTGGAAGCGGAATACCAGAGCGAGTCTATAGAATGGATAGGCAGTCCGTTTGCGTGGATAAAAACCAGGCCGTCTCGACAAGTGGGGGCGATTGGTGAGAAATTGGTATCCGGTTGGTTGGCTGCACGAGGATTCAACGTCTCCCGATCCGGAGATTCGGACGCTGACCGAATTATCGAAAACAAAAGGGTAGAGATAAAATTCAGTACTCTATGGGCAAACGGCGGGTATAAGTTTCAGCAACTCTGTGACCAAAACTACGATCTGGTTGTCTGCCTCGGGATTTCTCCGTTTGATGCACATTGCTGGGTACTTCCGAAAGTAGACGTAATACGTTTGTGGAAACATGACCATCTGATTTCGGGACAGCACGCCGGACAAGGCGGCGCTGATACCGCATGGATCGATGTACGCCCCGATGTACCCCATGAGTGGCTGACAAGTTATGGCGGATCGATGTCGAATGCAATAAAAGTACTATCGAGACTCACAGGGTTTCCAGTGAAGATGTTAGGAGACGACCTCGAAGAATCCGAACAATAAGGAGATATCAAATCATGCAATCGTGTCTCGTGTTACGTTTACATTCGAGATCTATCGAAAACGCGGGTTGAGATTGACCAATTCTGGGATTCAAGACGGTCGATATGAATGGTATGCGCCGCATACCGATTTAATGAAATCCGAAATAAGACAATCTTGTTCGCGTTGAGGTTCGAGCGCTCCATGACACAACACTTCGAACTCATTACCGACTATACACCGCAAGGCGACCAGCCACAGGCCATCGCGGAACTCACCGATGGATTCCAGACCGGCGAGAAGTTCCAGACGCTCCTCGGCGTGACCGGCTCGGGGAAAACCTATACCATGGCGTCGGTGATCGCGAACCTGAACCGGCCGACGCTCATCATATCGCACAACAAGACCCTCGCCGCGCAGCTCTACGGCGAGTTCAAGTCGTTCTTTCCGAATAATGCCGTCGAGTACTTCATCAGCTATTACGACTATTATCAGCCGGAAGCGTATATCCCGCAGTCGGACACCTACATCGAGAAGGACGCGTCGATCAACGAGGAGATCGACCGGCTCCGGCTGCGCGCAACGTCGGCGCTATTCGAGCGGCGCGACGTGATCGTTGTCGCATCCGTGTCGTGCATTTACGGTCTCGGTACGCCGGAGGAGTTCCGAAAGCAACTCGTCCTGCTCGAACGGAACGAACGCGTCGACCGCGACACGATCCTCCGCAAACTCGTCGACATCAACTACACGCGGAATGACATCGCGTTCGAACGCGCCACGTTTCGCGCGCGCGGCGACGTGATTGAAATACGACCGGCCGACGAGGAATACATCGTCCGTGTCGAGCTGTTTGGCGACGAAGTCGAGAGCCTGAGTATCGTCGATCCGGTCAGCGGCCACGTGCAGCAGCAGCGCGATCGGGTCGCGATCTACCCCGCCACGCACTTCGTCACGTCCGCGCCCGCGATCGAAGAGGCGATCGGCTCGATCATGAAGGAGCTGAACGAGCGGCTTGAAGTACTGCGCGACGAAGGAAAACTCCTCGAAGCACAGCGACTCGAAAGCCGGACGTTGTACGACATCGAAATGCTCCGCGAGATGGGCTATTGCAGTGGTATCGAGAACTATTCGCGGCACCTCACCGGAAGAAAGCCGGGTGAACGCCCCGCGGTGCTCCTCGACTACTTCCCCGACGACTTCCTCATGTTCATCGACGAGTCGCACGTATCCGTCCCGCAGATTCGCGGGATGTACGCAGGCGACCGTTCCCGCAAGGAAATGCTCGTCGAATATGGGTTCCGCCTACCCTCGGCGTTCGATAACCGTCCGCTCGTATTTGACGAGTTCGAATCGATGATCAACCAAGCCTGCTTCGTCAGCGCGACACCCGGCGACTATGAGCTGGAGAAGTGCGGTGGTGTATTCGTCGAACAGGTGATTCGACCGACCGGACTCGTCGATCCGGAGGTGATCGTGAAGCCCGTGCAGGGGCAGGTCGATGATCTCATGGAGGAAGTACGCCAGCGTGTCGAACGTGGCGAACGCACGCTCGTGACGACGCTCACCAAGCGCATGGCAGAAGACCTGACGACGTATCTCGACGAGGTCGGATTCCGCGTGCGGTACCTCCATTCCGAGATCAGCGCGCTCGACCGCGTGGACATCCTGCGAGACCTGCGCCTCGGTGAGTTCGATGTGCTGGTCGGCATCAATCTGCTTCGTGAAGGGCTCGATCTGCCGGAAGTGTCCCTCGTGGCGATTCTCGACGCGGATAAGGAAGGATTCCTACGCTCGGAACGGTCGCTCATACAGACCTCAGGGCGTGCAGCTCGGCACGTTTCTGGTCGCGTGATTCTCTACGCAGAGAAGGTCACCGACAGCATGCGCCGGGCGATCGACGAAATGGATCGGCGGCGCGAGATTCAACTCGCGTACAATGAGGCGCATGGCATCACCCCGAAATCCATCATCAAGTCCGTAGAGGCGATTCGCGCGCAGACCGTTGCGGCGGATTCGCGAAAGAAGGAGGAGGTCGGGGCGCCGAAACGTCGTGCACCGGAGAT
The DNA here is from genome assembly GCA_964635955.1 of uncultured bacterium. Lineage (GTDB taxonomy): Bacteria > Latescibacterota > MWCZ01 > MWCZ01 > MWCZ01 > CAZWQW01. The sequence continues at coordinate 3,749 of CAZWQW010000067.1, forward strand.
CACCGCGCGAACGAAGGATATCGAAGAGACCATCGCCGAGTTGGAGCGGCTCATGCTCGCCGCGGCGAAGGCGCTCGAGTTCGAAAAAGCGGCGGAGATCCGCGATGAGATCGAGGAACTCCGCCGTGACCTGACTGCTGACGAGGGATAGACGTTCGATACGCTATGATATCGGGTACTTCCCATATTCATACGCGGCATCGAACATGGCGACGATGTTCTCCGGCGGTACGTTCGCCTGAATGTTGTGCACCTGATTGAATACGTAGCCGCCCCCCGGTGCGAATATCCGGATACGTTCGCGGACCTGTCGCTTCACATCCTCCGGCGATCCATCGGTGAGTGCGCCGGCGACTTCCACGCCGCCGCCCCAGAAGGCGATCTTCCCGCCGAAATCGCGCTTCAGCCCCGCCGGGTCCATTCCCGCGGCATTCGTCTGTACCGGATTCAGCACCTCGACACCTTCGTCGATCAGGTCGGGAATCAGAGGTTGGATACCGCCGCACGAATGGAGGAAGATGAACGGGTAATCGTGCGCCGCGCGCGCCGCTTGATAGACCGCCTTGTGCGCCGGATGAATGATCTCGTGATACATCGCGGGCGACATCTGCGGGCCGGCTTGCGTGCCGAGGTCATCACCCATTTGGATGATGTCGAGATACCGTCCGACCGCCTCCATGAAGAGCTTCACGTTGTGGACGTTCGCCTCGGTAAGACGCCCGACGATCTCGTCGGCGAGCGTCCTGTCGGCAGCCATGTCCATCATCCACTGGCCCCACCCACGAAGCCCCTGCGCGGGTTCGAGCGCGCCGCCGCCAAAGCCGCACATCAGGGCAAAGTCGGTGTTCTCGTGAAGCCATTTCGCCTTTTCGCGAAGTGACGAAAACTGCTCATCCTTGGCGAAATGGAGCTTCCACGAAGCGAGATCCTTCACGGTCTCCGCGTGCCGAAGCTCATGCGCACCCGGACCGGATGCGTCGAAGTAGAGCGCGCCTTTCGGCATGGCGGCGTATACGCCACGCTCGTTCTTGAGCACCCATCCGCCTTTTCCGTCTGGCTCCGGATTGAAGTCGGCGGGTACCTCGCACGTTGAGCCGTCAGCGAGCGTCCATGGCTTCCACGATCCGCCGTATTTCGCCTCGTATTCACGCGAAAGCTCAGGATCGGTAACCGGTGAATACGTCCGGCTCAGCGCGATCACGTCGACGTGGAACCGTTCGAGGAGCTCCGCTTCCGGCTCGGCCAGTTGCTGACCGGTGTCGTACATCCGCGACGGACGTTTTTCCATGCCGAGATGCTTCTTGAGCTTGTTGTATGCAATGGTCATGATGCAGGTCGAACCCATTCCGCCGAAGTCGATCGGGACTCGATCGGGTTCGCGATGAGACAGCGCGGTGCGGACGCGTTCGCGTGAGGTCATATTGATACCCCCGAGGTATGTCGAATACGATTGAGAGTCAAGTGTTCTCCGAGTGATGGGAAAATACTGCCGGAACTGTGAGGGAGAAATGGGAACGCCACTACGGCGCGTTCGGCTTGGCGCGCGTAGCATTTACGCGCCATATTCCCTCATTAGTCATACAAATTGCCAAACCGGGTGACCAACGTTTCGCGTCATTGGACGGCGGAAGACACACCATGGAACCGATGCACCGGATGAATCGGGGCGTGATGAAACGTATCGCGGCAGTTGTGTTCGCGTTCGGCGTCGTTACCTACGTCGTCGCATGCGGATCTTCGGCGCGACGTGTGCCGCTCGCCGTCCCACCGATCGACATGCCCGTGTCGATGACGGTAAAGATTCCCCATTCGGAAAATGTATTCGGTCTGCCACTGATTACAATCCTCGATGACGGTCCGCCGGTAGATGTCACGCTCACTCATCCGCAACGATATACCATCGATCAGCTCGAGACGATGCTGCTCCGGGAAGGATACCCGGTGTGGCGACCGTTCCGTGAGCTCTGGCAGAGCGGCGAATTGACCGTACACTGCCCCGACCGCCTCGTGTCGTGGACGCTGCTTGGGTTGCGTGCCGCTCGCGATCTTCCGCAGATCGACGAATCCAAGATGATTATCCTCGGATTTGGACAAGGCGGCATCGTGGGATTGGCAGCCGCTCGACGCAGCACGGACCTGACCCATGCGGTCGGTATCATCGGTACGCCGGCGCGCTCGATCGATATCGTACTCACATCCCCGACACTTCGCGACTCGGTTACACGTCGACGGCTACTCGATACATTCGGCCGCATCTGGGCGAACGACTATCCGGATACAACGATAGTCATGCACGGTGAGGCGCGATGCTGGCGTTCGTGGCTTCAGATTACGAAGGACATGCTCGGTCTTGTCGACGCGGTTGAGCAGCCGGTACTCGCCGTACAGGGTACCGCCGACACGCTCCTACCGATGCTGGATATCGAGCGTTTTCGCTACCAACTGCGTCGCCGCCCGATGTCGCGCGCCGAGGTTGCATTGGGTGTCAAGCACGATCTGCGTGACGAGGTACCCGATCTTCATGAGGATCCCGACCGAATCAGCCCGCGCGTGGTTGAACCGATCATGCGATGGATTCGCGAGGTGATCCCGCTACCGGAACAAGTACGCAGCCGCTAACTCGCTCTACCCGCCGAAAAGCGAGATAATCGCACTGAGCGTAATCGCACTCACGAGTGTAGTCACCATGATCGCGCCAGTGACGAATTCCGGTTTCGTATCGAACTCCGCCGCAAGCAGCCCGGCGTTCACCGCCGTAGGCATCCCCGCTTCGAGAATCAGCGCGAACCGCATGTCCCCGTGAATTCCAAGCGCCCATGCGAGCGCGAATCCAACCACGGGGCTCAAAATCAGACGAATCGACGCGATCGCCGTCAGGTTCTTCCACGCGCCGCCGAGGTGCACTTTCGTCAACTGGATACCGAGTATCACCATCGCGACGGGAATTGCCGCATCTCCGAGAAGCATCATCGGGCGGAAAATCGGTTCGGGAAGTGTGATATCCAGCCCACGAATCACGAACGCGGCGATGAACGCGTAGACAAGCGGAAGCTTGAAGACGCTGAGCAACGATTGCCACGGCGAACGGCGACCTGCAGCGGCGAGATAGACCCCGACGGTACTCTGCACGATATTCACGGCGAGAATGAATACCGCGGCGTACGCCACAGCGTGCGGTCCAACGGCGAACTCGACGACGGGCAGGCCGTAGTTCGCGGCGTTCATCGTGACGACGCCGAGCAAGAGCGCGTATCGGTCCAGCCGATCGAGTCCCATCGCGCGCGCGACAATCCACCCCGCAACGTACATCAGCGCGCAGAGCGCCCATGAGTAGATGCCGATCTTCCCTGCGTCGACGAGTGAGACGGGATTCGCTACGAGGCGCGAAAAGATCAGCGCGGGTGTGAACAGGTAGAGCGCCATGTCTACAAGCGTCTTGCTCTCGGCGTGCCGGAATCGTCCGAGGAGGTATCCAAGGCCGAATATGAGGAAAATCGGTAGAATGATGGTGAGAAACGGCAGAGTGAACCTCCTCGTGAGCGTGTTTCAACTGTCGATGTTCGGCGCGGCTCGGAAAACGTTAAAGATAGGTGGTCGCATCAATCGGGGCGACCGGCCGGAGTCTCGTTGACCGACTTTCCGGCGGCGCGTACTTTCAAAGGACGTATCGTATCTACCTAAGAAATGTCGGAGATAGTAATAGAATGATCGGCAACCTTACACTCAACAACCTTCCCTATATACTGCTTACCGTATTGCCGATTGGCCTTATGGCGGTGACCTTGCACGAGGTGTCGCACGGTTGGATCGCGAAGCGCTTCGGCGATCCGACGGCGGATATGGAAGGACGGCTTTCGCTGAATCCCATCAAACACATCGATCCGATCGGCGCGCTCATGATCGTAATCATCGGATTCGGATGGGCGAAGCCGGTACCGGTGAATCCGGCGTACTTCAAGCGTCCGGGCCGCGATATGATGTGGGTGGGTCTCGCCGGACCCATATCGAATATCCTCTTCGCAATCGTGTTCGCGATTCTGCTCCGTATCACCGTCTACGTGTACTATTCGACGGGGACGCTGCCATTGGAAGCGACAATGGCTGTGATCCGGTTTTTCGAGTTCGGCATCATGATCAACGTGATTCTCGCGGCGTTCAACATGATACCGATTCCGCCACTGGACGGCTCACGCGTTATCGCGTACTTCCTTCCACGCGATCTTGAAATGCGTTACCGCGACCTCGAACGCTATGGCATGTTCATCCTCATCGGCGTGATCTTCGTGCTCCCGTGGATGACCAACGGCCGAATCGATGTGGTACGCATTGTAGCGGGCGGTGCACTGCGAATCTTTCAGTCGATATTTCTGTGAGATTCGATAGGTGTAGCTCGCTAAGACTCCTTTTATCAGATGTTTATGCGTAACGGTACCGTGTCACACCAAAAAATCGTACCGTCACATCATTTGCAGAGTCGTATGTCGTGAGTATACGTGCGGTTTTCGCCGCGATGGGTACCCGTTGATCGATAGTGAGTAGGTGTTTCTAACCCTGACATCGCGTTCCCTTCAGGACGCGCAAAGAGCGCCACCGGTACAATCCCCCGTCAAAATCCTATCCTGTCACCATCAACTATGGCACCCCGGCACACAACATATTGGGTACATTCGAGAACTTGACCACACTATGGCTTGTGGTATATCCTTCTATCACAGCATTTGAAACGACCTGACGCCGGGCGAATACACTGCATATAGGGTAACGTGTTCTGCGACACATCTATATGGAGTGTATGCGCCCTCGTTTCTCTTGTATACACCGTATCACGCCTAAGGGGGCGAACATGTCAGCTCCAGTCAACGACGCACAGGTGGA
>CAZWQW010000067.1:8723-11367 GCA_964635955.1 uncultured bacterium
CGCACGACGACTTCCGTATCACGCGCTTCTTCACCGATCCGGCAATTCATCCGTTCGATACCGTTGAATGGGAGAGCCGCACGGCTTCTATTACCAATGAGCGCGGCGAGGTAATATTCGAGCAGAAGGATGTCGAGATTCCGAAGTCCTGGACGCAACTCGCGACGAACGTGGTTGTCTCGAAGTATTTCAAGGGCACGATGGGGACGCCGTCGCGCGAGACGAGCATGAAGCAGGTCATCAACCGCGTCGTTGACAAGATCACCGAGTGGGGATGGAACGACGGCTATTTCGTCGACGAGGAGGAGCGCGAGACCTTCCGCGCGGAGCTGATTCATCTCGTTCTCCGGCAGCTTGCGGCGTTTAATAGCCCGGTATGGTTTAACGTCGGCATTGAAGAGCATCCACAATGTTCCGCGTGCTTTATTCTCTCGGTAGAAGACCGGATGGACAGCATCCTCGAGTGGTATCGCAACGAGGGGATGATCTTCAAGTACGGGTCGGGTAGTGGCGTGAACCTGAGTGTACTGCGTTCGTCGAAGGAGAAGCTTTCCGGCGGTGGAACGCCGTCCGGACCGGTATCCTTCATGAAGGCAGCCGATACCTCCGCCGGTACGATCAAGTCGGGTGGCAAGACGCGACGCGCGGCGAAGATGGTGGTGTTGAACGTAGACCATCCCGACGTCATCGACTTCATTCGGTGCAAAGCCGACGAGGAGCGGAAGGCACACGCGCTCATCGACGCGGGGTATGATCCGGGATTCAACGTACCGGGTGGCGCGTATGATTCGGTGTACTTCCAGAACGCGAACAATTCGGTGCGCGTGACTGACGAGTTCATGCATGCCGTGGAGAATGACAAGGACTGGTACACGCGGTTTGTGACCAACGGCGAAGCAAGTGAAAAGTTTCGCGCGCGCGATGTCATGCGCGAGATCGCTGAGGCAGCGTGGTTCTGCGGCGACCCGGGGCTCCAGATGCACGACACGGTGAACCGGTGGCACACGTGCCTCGACACCGAGCCGATCGTCGCGAGCAACCCGTGCAGCGAGTACATGTTCCTCAACGACACGGCGTGCAATCTCGCCTCGCTCAACCTCATGAAGTTCCGTCGGAAAGACGGCACGTTTGACGTGGAGAAGTTCCGCGCGGCATCGCACATCCTCATCATCGCGCAAGAGATTCTCGTCGACAACGCGTCGTACCCAACGGAGCGCATCGGCGAGCGGAGCCACCTGTATCGGACACTCGGTCTCGGCTATGCGAACCTCGGCGCATTGCTCATGTCGCTCGGTCTGCCATACGACAGTGACGAGGCTCGTGCGTATACCGGCGCGATTACGGCACTCATGACGGGTCAAGCGTATCTCACGAGCGCGGAGATATCGGCGCGAAAGGGCCCCTATCCGGAATACGAGAGCAACCGCACTTCGACCCTGCGCGTGCTGAAGCAGCACCGCGAAGCCGTGGACGAAATCGACCGGCGTATGATTCCCGACACGTTATGGCAGGAGGCGAAGCGCGTCTGGGACGACGTCCAGATCGAGGCGAACTTGCACGGTGTGCGGAACGCGCAGGTTACGGTTCTCGCACCGACCGGCACGATCAGTTTCATGATGGATTGCGACACGACGGGTATCGAACCGGATATCGCGTTGGTGAAGTATAAGAAGCTCGTCGGCGGTGGCATGCTGAAGATCGTAAACAACACGGTGCCGATGGCATTGAAGCGGCTTGGATACGACGGCGACCAGATCCAGCAGATTGTCAGCTACATCGATGAGAACGACACGATTGAAGGTGCGCCCGGGTTGCTGGAAGAGCATCTGCCCGTGTTCGACTGCGCGTTCAAGCCGGCGAACGGTACGCGCAGCATCGAGTACATGGGGCACGTGCGGATGATGGCGGCTGCGCAGCCGTTCCTCTCAGGTGCGATTTCGAAGACCGTGAACATGCCGAACAATGTCACGCCCGAGGAGATCATGGACGTGTACATGGAGGCATGGCGGCTCGGTCTGAAGGCCGTGGCGATCTATCGCGACGGATGCAAGCGAACGCAGCCCCTGAGCACGTCGAAAGACGGCGAAAAGGCGAAGAAGGACGAGTGGAAGCCGCGCCGCCACCGCCTCGAGAATGAACGCGCCGCAATCACACACAAGTTCAGTGTCGCCGGACACGAGGGCTACATCACCGTCGGTCTGTATGACGACGGACAGCCGGGCGAGATCTTCATTACGATGTCGAAGGAAGGCTCGACGATCTCCGGTGTGATGGATGCTTTCGCCACGTCGATTTCACTTGCGCTTCAGTACGGCGTGCCATTGAAGGTGCTCTGTGATAAGTTCAGCCACATGCGGTTTGAGCCGTCAGGCTTTACCGGCAACCAGCAGATTCCCATGGCGAAGTCGATCATGGATTACATCTTCCGTTGGCTCGGACTGAAGTTCCTCTCATCGGACGATCAGCCACCCGCCGAGGAAAAAAGCTTGAACGGCGGCTCGAAGCCCGTAGCGGAGACGAAGAGCGCAGCAGCGTCGGGTGAGCGTGTTGACGCGCTCGAGAAGGCGGAGAAGTCGGTATACGTGCAGCAGGCCGATGCGCCGCTTTGCACCGAGTGTGGGTCGCTCATGATACGTAACGGCGC
>CAZWQW010000067.1:11467-16119 GCA_964635955.1 uncultured bacterium
GGCATGAGGTCCGGCACGATGAACTCGCCATCGACGCGGACCAGCTCGTCGTCGAAGTAGATGCGTCCGCCGCCATTCGCCTGATCCTGCAGGAGCACCATATCCCAGTGGATGGCTGAGCGGTTGCCGTTGTCGGCTTCCTCGTACGCGTTACCCGGCGTGAGGTGGATGCTACCCGCGATTTTCTCGTCGAACAGGATGTCCTGCATCGGCTTGGTCACGTACGGGTTCACCCCAATGGCGAACTCGCCGAGGAAGCGTGCACCTTCATCGGCATCGAGGATCTCGTTGAGCTTGTCCTCGTTCGTGTCCGCCGTCGCCTTTAAGACCTTCCCGTTGGCGAACTCGAGCCGGATTCCGTCGAACGTGGTTCCGCGATTGATCGTGCGGGCGTTGAACGTGACGAACCCGGTGGCGGAATCGCGAACAGGCGCGGTGAAGATTTCGCCGTCGGGGATGTTGAACTCGCCCGCGCACGGAATGGCGGGAATCCCCTCGATGGAGAAGCGCAGGTCGGTGCCCGGGCCGTAGACATGAACGCGTTTCGTGCGCTCCATGCGCTCCCGGAGTGGCTCCATGCGCTCGGCCATGACGGAGTAGTCGAGGGTGCAGACGTCGAAGTAGAAGTCTTCGAACGCCTCGGTGCTCATACCGGCGAGCTGCGCCATACTTGGTGTCGGCCACCTGAGCGCGACCCACTTCTTCTTCAGCCGCACGGCGAAATCCACCGGCTTGACGAAGTGCTCCTCCCAGATGCGGTTGCTCTCGCGCGGGATATCGGACGACTCGGCGGTGTTTGCCGAGCCGCGCACGCTGATGTAGGCGTGCATGCCTTCCATGCGGCGCCGTTCGATGTCGGCGTGGAACTTCGCCTGCTCTTCGGTGATGCCGAGAAGGAACTCGCGCCCGACGCGCGGCCGGCTCGTGTGTACGAACGGCTGTCCGCCGACTTGACGTACGCGTCGCATGAGCGCGATAATGAACTCGTCGGGGCATTCGGACGCTTCGATGAGGACGTTCTCGCCGCTTTGCACACGGGTTGAGTAGCCGACGAGTACGTCAGCGAGCGCGGTGTATCGTGGATCGGGCATGTGTGGGTCCTTTGGGGTGTGGGGGGAGTTGAGCGATCTAAATAGTAATTTACGATCAGGAATACAAAGGCAAAACGTGCTTCCCTCTGCAACGAGTATCGCCTTTACGTAAGCACCCTATCGCGTTATTCTCCAATTCCGTATTTCAACCTCCATGAACATGGCTTGTGTTGATCGCGCGGAAGCGCGGATTATTCAGGAACCAGCATGCTCTTCAACTCGCTGATTTTTCTCGCGTTCTTCGCGATTGTCTATACACTCTACCTTCTCTCTCGACGTTGGTTCCGCGTCCAGAACGTCCTTCTCCTCGTAGCGAGCTATGTATTCTACGGATGGTGGGACTGGCGATTCCTCTCACTCATCGCCATATCGACAGTCATCGACTACACCGTCGGGAGAGCGCTCGGAAGCACTGACGACGCTGGACGACGCAAGATACTCGTTACCGCGTCCGTTGTATCGAATCTTTCGATACTTGGCTTCTTCAAGTACTTCAATTTCTTCGCCGATAGTGCTGTACGTGTGTTCGGCCTTGTGGGACTCCAAGCTGATCCGATCACGCTGAATATCATTCTCCCGGTGGGCATCTCGTTCTATACATTCCAGACGATGAGCTATACCATCGACGTATATCGCCGCCAGATGGAGCCGACTCGCAACTTCATCGATTTCGCGGTTTTTGTGGCGTTCTTTCCTCAGCTTGTCGCGGGACCGATCGAGCGCGCAAAGAACCTCCTGCCACAGTTCGCCGGTCCGAGAACGATTCGAGTCGACGAAGTCAACGCTGGACTCTATCTCATCCTGTGGGGGTACTTCAAGAAGGTCGTTATCGCTGACAACATGGCGGTACTGGCGAATAAGATCTTCAACACACCGGGATACGAGGGAATCGACCTCATCATCGGTGTGCTCGCGTTTTCCGTGCAAATCTATGGTGACTTCTCTGGATACTCAGATATTGCCCGGGGGCTTGCGAAGCTCATGGGCTTGGTTGTGATGGTGAACTTCCGCCTCCCCTACTTCGCGCTGAATCCAAGCGATTTCTGGGAACGCTGGCACATCTCACTGTCATCATGGCTGCGTGACTACCTGTACATACCACTCGGCGGGAATCGCGGTACCTCGTTCGCAACCTACCGCAACCTCGCGCTGACGATGTTGCTTGGTGGCCTCTGGCACGGTGCGGCATGGACGTTTGTGATCTGGGGTGCGTTCCACGGCGCGATTCTCATTATCTACCGTAGATTCGATCGGAATCCGGAGCATCTCGATCCATGGGGCGGTGAGTATTCCTACGTTCGTGTTGGTGCGAAGCTACTCCTTATGTTTACGCTAACACTCGTGGGATGGGTCATCTTCCGCGCGGAGAGTGTTGAGCAGATCGTCTACTTTCTCACGCAGTGGTGGGGTCCATTTTCCGCAGAGTGGAAGATGAATGCATATGATCTCGCGTTCTTCACGTTACCGCTCGTAATCGTTCAGATCGCACAATATGTGACAAACGACCTGCTCATACTGACGAAACTTCGCACATCATTCCGTGTTGCGATCCATTCGTTCTTCTTGCTTTGGATCCTGTTGTTTGGTGTGCGCGAATCAACCGAGTTTATCTACTTCCAGTTCTGATAGAGATCTGAATTATGGCAAGGCATAAACATAAAAAAATTGTAAAAGAGGTGGTCGAGACTACGCGACGACGTAGCGTGATTGGTGCGTTCGTGATGCCGATTGTCGTGGTGCTATGCGTAAACTTTGCGCTTGTGCCATGGAATATCAGTTATCCGCTCAACCATTCTCTACATTTACTTGTTCAAAAGTGGGACACAATTCGGAGTATGAATGAAAAACAGGAGCTTCTCATTTTTGGCGATTCTTCCTGCCTCAACGGAATTATAGCGGAGCAACTTGGTAATTCTATCGGACTGCGAGCGTGGAACTACGCAACGTTCGCGGATTGTCTACTGCTCAATCCGGCATGGATGCTCGCGGAATCAGTTGAACGACACGGACCACCAAGCGCTGTAATCTTCGCTGTTACATACGATATCTGGCATCGACATGCCGATCCGAACTTGTTCGGTCATTATCCACTTCAATGGAGGTTCTGGACCGATCTGAAAACTCAGTACGGTTTTGACAAGACAATGACACTACATATGGCATGGTACCGTTTCTTCCCGCTTTATAATGACTTCGCGAATCTCGCTAAAATCGTCAAATATCCATGGTATACGAGTGAGTATTATGGGGATATCGAATCGTGGTATAACAAGAATGAGCGAGGCTTTATGCAGCGCAGAGTTGATCATTCAGATGTTATCGCAGATACGCACCTTCAGCATGAACGTGCGCGCGTTCGTGCCGGATTTCGGATATCGGATGAGAACACCACCGCGTTGCGTCAGATATCTTATCTCGCGACGCGGTACAATTTCCCTGTCTATGTTGTAAACGGCCCGTTATATAAGGGGCTGTTTGACGATACAGTTTTCACCGACTATTTCGTAAAAGTAAATACTGGAGTTCGCCAAACGATCCGTGGGTTATCTGGACTCGTATTTATCGATAAACTGTATACGTTCGATCTCGAGTATATGGGCGATTCTGTTGAGCATCTTAGTGGCGAAGGTGCAGCCATGTTTACGGATAGTCTCGCCGTATACCTTCACCAGAATGCAAATCTCTGACACCCCCCCTACTCCTCACCGCCGCCCGTCCGCTCGGGGATGATCGCCCAGCCGATTACGTACGTGAGGAGACCCGGCACAAAGCCCGTCGCGATCGTCGCGAAGACTGCTACGAGTCGGATGATCGTTGCGTCGATGTTGAGTGATTCTTCGAGACCGCCGCAGATGCCCGCGATCATGCGGTTTTCGGTCGATCGATGCAGCTTTTTCATTCCATTCCTCCCAAATTCAGCTGTGTAGCAAAAATAATACGAATGTTTGGCTCCGAACGTTACCGGTCGCGACTGTAGGTACCCATATACTCCGCCTTACCGAGCACGTGGCCACGCATGGCGCTTCGAAGTGTATCCGCGGTCGAATCCGATTCCACGTCGAGCAGCGTATCGAGCGCGTACAGCCGGAAGTGGTACCGATGCCGGCCGTGCCCAATCGGTGGGCACGGACCAGTGTAGCCGACTCTCCGCGCGCTGTTGACTCCCTGCACGGCACCCGACGGGAGCGTGCTATCGGTCGAGACTGCGCGATCCAATGCGGCCGAATCCGCCGGTATGTTCCAGATTACCCAGTGCGTGAACGTGCCCGACGGCGCGTCCGGATCGTCCATAATCAGGGCGAACGACCGTGTCCCCGCCGGTGCGTCGCGCCACGAAATCGCCGGCGAGACGTTCTCGCCCTCACACGTATAGACTACCGGAATCCGCTCGGTGTTACGGAACGCGTCGATACTGATCTCCAGTGCCATGGCCGAATCCTCCTCTGCAACGAGCCAATCCGGAACGGGAATAACTCGCCCGTGAGACTGCTCAGCGCCGACGAGCACACATAGAGCCGCATAAACCACAGGAAACAGCGCGATTCCCTTTCGCGACATTGG
>CAZWQW010000068.1:0-10684 GCA_964635955.1 uncultured bacterium
TGTGAGGGTCGGTGGTTCGAATCCACTCGCCCCGACCACGTTTTAAGCGAGTATCGAACGGTTACACTATCGCACGTCGAGTTGTCAATAGCCATCGACGGGAACGCGGAGACATGATTCCGTGATCTGTCGAGGGCTTTTTGTCTGTACATGCGCGTTGATCTGACGTGCTACAGCGACCGTGTTTTGATTTGCCTAAAGAGAAAACAGGGGGCGCGATTTGCATCGCGTCCCCCGTTTGCGTGACTATCTGTCGAGCAACATATCGCCGTGATTACACGGTTCCGGCGAATTCCTTCTCCGTCGCTTCGATGAACTTTACCATTTCCTTGAGCTGCTCCATGCGCTCCGACGTGATCTCGCGCGACGGATTGCGCATGACATGCTTCACCGGCACACCCATCATGCTCACGGCGATCTTCGCGGTCATGACGTAACCCGGGCTCATCATCTCGTCGATCTTCACGACGCGCTTGTGGAGCTCCGCCGCGGTCTCAAGATCGCCCTTCTGGAAGAGCTTGTAGACCATCGCGAACAGGCCAGGTTCGACGTTTGCCGACGTATTAATGCCGCCGACCGAACCGAGTTTGAGCGATTCGAGGAAGTTCGGTGTGTTCGCTTCCATGATGAGGATCGAACCCTTCGCCGCTTCGATCTTTTTACGGACCTTCTCGAGGTCGCACGTAGTATCCTTGATGCCGATGAAGCGCTCGCCCTGACCGATCTTCGCGAATGCTTCCGGGCTGAACTTGTAGTTCGTTCCGCCGGGCATCTCGTACGCGTATACCGGGCACTCGACGGCGTCGTGGATCTTCATATGGTACTCGACCATGATATCGTCTTCGGGCGGAAGCTTACGCGGCGTGGTGATGTAGCAGCCTTTAACGCCGGTCTCTTCCCACATCCGCTTCGTGATGGCGATGTTCCGATCGAGATCATCGTCGGGTGACTTCGTCGAGCCGGCGAGGATGTTGATACGGTCGCCGGCGACTTTCGCGGCGAATTTCGCCATTTCGATCGACTCTTCGTCGGTCAACTGCCAGTATTCGCTCGATCCGCAAACGACAAACAGACCGGATACGCCCTTCTCGATATGCCACTCGATGAGCCGTTCATACGCATCCCAGTCAATTGACTTATCCTCATTGAAGGGAGTCAGCAGGGGTGGGACGATACCGTATGCAGGTGTGAAATCCTTCACGAGCCATTCCTCCGGGGCGGCAAGAATAAAAAAGGGGATTTTCGCGCAGCGACGACGCCGCAGACTCGTCGATACGCCTCCCTATGAAAATCGAACCGAGCGTTCGGGAGGTCAATGCGGGGAGAATCCATCGTGGAAACATCCGCGACGGATTCGCGTAGACCCTTCCCCGCCAAACGCCTCGACTCTACTTTCTGACTAATACGCAGCGCGACAGTGTAGACGCATTGTCTCGCGAAACTCGAAATCACGGGTCCTATCCACTTTCACGTTGAAGGTAGCTACCGATGATTACGCCGGTCATGCAGCGAATCGGTCTTTCCACGCTTACGTACCGCACACTCCCCCTCGCAGAAGCGCTGAGTCGCATTCGACGACACGGATTCCTTCGCGCCGATATCGCGATCATACCCGGGCGATGTAATCACGCGGATCCGGTGGGTATGAACACGGATGAACGGCGCGCGTGGGCGAGTATGGTGCGTGATTCCGGCCTCGGCATCGCGTCGTTGAACGTCGGAAACGGTCCGCTGAACGATCCTGATGGACTCGATGCGCGCGTCGCGTTTCTCGAACACTGTATCGATATGGCCGATCTCGTCGGTGCACCAGTCGTTACGATCAATACAGGCTCACGTGTGCCGCCGGCGCAATGGCTCGACAGCGCGCGTCGTGTTGACGCGGTTGTCAGTCGACTCGCACGACGTGCCGCCGACCGCGGAGTCGTCCTGAGCCTCGAAGCGCCGCACGTGAATTCGCTCTGCTCCACAGTCGACGAAGCCATGCGCCTTTTCGAGTGGATCCACGACGGTCGCGTGACGCTTACATTCGACTCCAGTCACGTCCACTGCGGCGGCGATTCCATGCGCCGGGGACTCGGTCGGATGGGGCCGTGGCTGGGTCACGTCCATCTGCGTGACGCGCATCGCGACGACCACGCACTTACGCCGGGCGATGGCGATATCGACTTTCACGCGCTGTTTCATGGGTTATCGGGAGTTCGGTATGCCGGCAGTCTCGCGATCGAGTTGCTCTTTCCCGATGAATCAGCCGGGAATCTCGATCTCATCGAAAGACAAGTTGAACGCGCACGCACACACCTGCGTGATGCGTTAAGAGGAGCGCTCGTATGAAGGAAGTACGCTGTGCCGTTATCGGATGCGGATCCATGGCCGGATCGCTCGTGCAACACATCCCGGACATGCCGAACGCGACGCTGATCGCGGGGTACGATCCCGACCCGGCGCAATCCCGCGCGCTTACAGGGAAGTACGGCGGCGAGCCTGTCGACGACCTTGATGCGCTCCTTGCGCGAGATGATATCGACTCCGTGATTGTCGCGACTCCGGGGTTCGCGCACGCCGATGCTGTTGAGCGCGCGTTCGCGGCGGGGAAGCACGTGTTCGTCGAGAAGCCGATGGCGCTCACTCCCGATGAATGCGATCGCATGATTCGTGCGCGCGATGCTTCGGGAAAGAAGCTCATGGTCGGGCAGGTTCTCCGATACATCGGCGTATTCAACTACACCCGCGAACTCCACGCGGCCGGCAAACTCGGCGACATCATCGCCGTGCGGATCACGCGGACGTCGTCTGGATGGGGTGGTGCGGACCGGTCGTGGCGGAATAGCGAGGATCTGAGCGGCGGCGTACTGTTCGAATTCAGCGTGCACGAGCTCGACTTCATGATGAGCCTCGTCGGCGATGCGCAATCGGTATACTCCATTTCGCACACTACCGAGAACGCCGAGTGGGATTACCCCGACCTCTACATGCTGAACATCGGTTTTCGGTCGGGTGCAATGGGCCAGCTCACTGCGGGAATTGCTGATCCTGTCGGGCACTATGGTGGTGAGATTATCGGGACGAAAGGCGCGGTGCATTTCGACGCGCGAAAAGGCTCAGTCGTGGTAAGAATCGGCGGAGAAGACGCGAAGACGCTCTCGTACTCCGATATCGAACCGTCTGAAGCGCCGGTGCGTCGCGAGGTTCGCGAATTCATCGAAGCGGTACTCGACGACACTCCGGTGACGATATCGGGCGAGGAAGGGCGTCGCGTCGTTCGACTCGCATACGCGGCGAAACAGAGCGCGCGCGAGGGGCGCATCGTATCGCTCTGATGCGTCGGTGCGCGGCGAAGGTGGTAGCGAGATGACGTCCCGAGAGCGATTCCTCCGCACCATAGCGGGTGAACCGGTCGATCGGCCTCCACTCTGGAGCGAAGGCATCAGAGAGGACGTCCGCGCCGAATGGGCGAAAACCGGTTATCCGCTCGACCGCGACCTCGACGCTGATTTCGACATCGAGCCACGCGAACAGGTCCAGCCAGAAATCCTCCACCGCGACTTCCGCATCGTCGATCGAGATTCCGACAGTGTCGAGCTTGATCTCGACGCGGACGACCTCGCACGGTATCCAAACGACTGGAGCGAACTTGTCCGACGATGTCGAGATCGAGACTTCACCGCCGGTCTGCGAGTATCACGCGGCATCTTCCAAATACTCGGTGTCGGGTCCTGGGCGTCGCTTTCGCCGTTACTCGTCACGATCGCAGACGAGCCGGACCGCGTACGGAAGGTCATGGACGACTGGGCGCGTTTCGCGCTTCAAGTGCTTGAGCGTGCGTTCGACGAGATCAACTTCGACTACGTATTGTTCAGCGAGCCGATCGCGTCCAATTCCGCGCCGGTGATCGGTCCGAGGGCGTTTACGCAGACGTGCGGCGAAGCGTATACCCGTATTCTCGAGCACGCGCGGCGGCGTGGCGTTCGATGGGCGATATTCCAGAGCTATGGTCATCTCACGCCGCTCATCGGCGAGGCGATTCGCATGGGCATGGACGCGTATTGGGGTGGGGACGTCGCGCTGGGGCGCACGCCGTATCCTGAACTCCGCCGCAAATTCGGTCGTAAACTTGCACTCATCGGGGGGATTGACGCAGGTTTGCTCGAGGACGACACTCGTACCCTCGACGCGGAAATTCGTCGACTTGTTGCACCATTAGTTGCTGATGGGCGGTATATTCCGCTGTTGGACGGCCGCGTCCGATCGTATGTGCCGTTCGAACGCTACCGCGCATATCGATACGCGCTCGTCAGTGTGATCGAATCGCTTACCGACGGAGAAGGAGACGCGCACAGGTGAAGATCACGGCGCGCTACACGTTCGACGCGGCGCATCGACTGTGCGATTCGGCACTCGGCGACGCGGAAAACGACCGATTGTACGGGCCGTGCTCGCGGATTCATGGGCACACGTACCGGTTGGAGGTGTCGCTCCGCGGTGATACGCTCATCCACGGTATGCTCATCGATTTCGGCCGGGTTGACGCCGTGGTCAACGAGCGTATTATCGTTCGACTCGATCATCGCGTGATCAACGATGTCGCGGAGCTCGCTGGAAACACGACAACGGCGGAAGACATCGCGCGATGGATATGGTCAGAGCTCGATGGTGCGTTTACCGAACACGGTGTAACACTTGACGAGGTTACACTTTACGAAGGCGATCGATTCAGTGCGACAGTGTCTCGCAACGATTTCCGCGATTAAAGCAAAGAAAAAGGTAGCGGCGTGTTTGTCCGCCGATTGATTCGCTGTACCATACAGTGTTGAGATAGCGCGCATCACACCTGACGGTTGCGAAATCGACTTCGTACAAGCACCGTCCGAATTGTATAGGAATCGGTGACCGACGAATTCCCTGACGTTCGGTTCCGGTACTGAGCCTAACACGGAGGCCAACAGATGGCTCAATTGAAGGAACTCTCGGAAGCGATCATTTCCGGTAATCGCGTGAAGGCCGTCGAGCTGACGGAAGCGGCTCTCGGCGAA
Organism: uncultured bacterium; assembly: GCA_964635955.1. GTDB lineage: Bacteria > Latescibacterota > MWCZ01 > MWCZ01 > MWCZ01 > CAZWQW01. The sequence goes on from CAZWQW010000068.1 coordinate 5,034, forward strand.
GGCACGCCCGCGAAGAAGGTCCTCGACGAAGGATTGATCCCGGGTATGGCAGTGGTCGGTGTCAAGTTCAAGAACTGCGAATTTTACGTTCCTGAAGTGCTCGTCGCCGCTCGTGCGATGTCTGCATCCATGGAAAAGCTTCGTCCGCAGTTGGTGGACGAGAAGGTCGAACCGATTGGCCGTGTCGCGATCGGGACCGTCCGCGGTGACCTTCACGATATCGGCAAGAACCTCGTCGCAATGATGCTCGAAGGTGCCGGATTCGAAATCATCGACCTCGGCGTCGATTGCGCTCCCGATGTGTTCGTCAACGCGGTCAAGGAGAAGAGAGCCAGCGTGATCGCGCTTTCGGCACTCCTCACGACGACGATGCCCGCGATGCAGGACACAATCGAAGCCCTCGAAGCGGCAGGTATCCGCGACAAGGTGAAGGTCATCATCGGTGGCGCGCCGGTTACGCAGAAGTTCGCCGATCAGATCGGTGCGGACGGATACGCAGCCGATGCGGCGAGCGGCGTAGACATCGCCAAGTCGGTGCTCGGCATCTGACGAACATCCGATAAACGAGTAATCGACCCGGCGATGCGGGACGTTGATGACGTCTTCCCGCTCGCCGGGTTTTCTGTATACGGACGTTTCATTACTGAGTGATTACTCAGATGTGCGCACCCCGTGTGCAGTTCTCGTGCAGGAACGCTGACAGGAGACGGTTTCAAACGGTTTGCTGACGGTCGAGTCGCGCGTAGGTCGCGGAGTGAAAGTGCGGGTACGGGTTTTGCCAAAATCGTATGCAAGCGCTGCGGAGTAATGCCGCAAGCGATTGATACGCCGGGAAAGAGGTCTTCGCATGTACATCAACGGAAAAGCTCAGCCGTGGTATATCCGAGCCGTTGACGTGGTGGAGCGCGTTTCCAAGGGAATCGTGTTCGACTGCTCCGATTGCGGGCAGTGCATCCTCCGGTCGACGGGTATGGTGTGTTCGATGCGGTGTCCAAAACAGATGCGCAACGGCCCGTGTGGCGGCGCGATCAACGGGAAGTGCGAAGTGCATCCCGATAAGCCGTGCATCTGGCATATGGCGTATGAGCGGGCGAATACACTCCACATGACCGCGAAGCTCGAGCGCATCAATCCGCCGCTCGATTGGCGCCTGTGGGGAACGCCTTCGTGGGTGAATCTGCTGACGGGCCGCATTACGACTGACGGCCACGCGGTACCCCCGAAAGAGGAGCAGCAGACCACCGGCGTTGGCGCGGTGGGAAAGTCCGCGTAAACATCGCCCGAAACGAAGGCGAAGAGTCCCAGTCCTTGTCGCGCAGGAGACAGAGCAGGATGTCGGAAGTAGCTCCAGTCACAACCACCGAAACCCGCGAACCGGCGAGCACGTTCGAACGCGTCTTGCGCGCCGGTAAGTTCGCCGTAACCGTAGAGATTGTCCCACCGCGAACGCCTACTCTCGGCGCTATCGAGAAAAAGCTCGAGCTCGTCTCGCCGATATCCGATGCGATCAACATCACCGATAACGCATCGGCGTGCGTGAAGATGTCGAGTCTCGCCGTATGCGCGCATCTTGTTCGCATGGGTGCCGAGCCGGTGTATCAAACCACCGCGCGCGACCGGAATCGTCTCGCGCTGCAAGCCGATCTCATCGGCGGGTACGCACTCGGCATTCGGAACGTCTTCGTTGTCAGCGGCGACTACACCACCATGGGTGATCATCCGGAGAGCAAGCCCGTCTACGATATGGACAGCGTGCAGGTTCTCCAGATGTTTGACGGTATCCGGCACGGACGTTTCCAGTCGGGCGTCGAAGTGCGCGCAACGCCGAAAACACCGCTCCATACGCCGAATTTCTTCCTCGGCGCGGCGGCAAATCCCTTCGGCGATCCGCTCCCCATGCATGTGATCAAAACGGCGAAAAAAGCGACGGCGGGCGCGGATTTCATCCAATCGCAATGCACGTTCAACGTACCGCGTTTGCGCGAATTCATGAAGATGTACGTCGATCGCGGGCTTGCTGAACGGATGAAGTTTGTCGTTGGGATCATGCCGTGTAAGTCCTGCCGTCCGTTGGAGTTCATGCGCTCATCGGTGCCCGGCATGAGTATTCCGGATTCAACAATCGAGCGGATGCGTCAATCGAGCGACGGCGAGGAGGAAGGCATCCGCGTCGCCGTGGAGACGATCGAACAGGTGCGTGAGATCGAAGGCGTGAACGGCATCCATCTCATGACGGTGAGTTGGGAACAGGTGATTCCCGAAGTGCTCAGTCGGGCGAAACTCATGCCGGAAGACCGCGGCGTAACGGAATTATATACGGAACGTGGCGGCGCGACCGGAGTAAAGTCGACCGGGTCCGCTGCGTAAGCGAAACGTCGTATCATAGAGGGAAACGGTTTCGCGATTAGCGACCGGATCACCGAATCGAAAAGGAGCGAATACATGCTGGTAGTCGGCGAACGAATCAATAGCACGCGAAAGCTCATTCGACCCGCGGTCGAGACGCGCGACGTCGCAGCCATCACAAACGAAGCGACGATGCAGGTTGCCGCCGGCGCGACGTATTTGGACTGCAACGCGGCAACGGTTGGCGTGGATAAGGAACCGGAGTTTCTCGCATGGCTCGTCGAGACTGTTCAGAGCGTCACCGACAAGACACCGTGCGCGATCGATAGCCCGAACGCGAAGGCAATCGAAGCGGCGCTCGCGGTGCACGATTCGACAAACGGTGTTCCGATGATCAACTCGATCAGCGCCGAGAAGGAAAAGTTCGAGGCAATCCTGCCACTCGTGCGAGATTCAGGCGCGAAGGTAGTCGCGCTGGTCATGGACGATTCCGGCATACCGAAGACCGCCGAAGCACGTATTTCCATCGGTCGTAAACTCGTCGGCGACCTCGTCAAAGGTGGCGTCGGCGCCGAGAACATCTACGTCGACCCTCTCGTATTCCCGATCGGAGCGGAAGCAGACGCCGGCAAAGCCGTGCTTGAGACCATTACGACGTTGAAGACGGAGTTCGAGCATATTCACTTCGTCTGCGGTCTAAGCAACGTATCGTACGGGTTGCCGAATCGAAAGCTGTTGAATCAGGCGTTCATGGTGCTGACCATGGGTGCGGGACTCGACGCGGTAATCGTTGATCCGACCGACGCGAAGCTCATGTCGCTCGTGTATGCGTCGGAAGCGTTGCTGGGTCGCGATGAGTTCTGCGCAACGTATATCCAGATGGCGCGCGCGGAGAAACTCGAGTAGGAATGTGACACGCGAATAGAATACGGCGCGGGAACGGATGTTCACGCGCCGTTTCGCATTTAATCAATGTCGTGTAGCCGATCTGCGAATCGATCCGGTGGCTCGAACCCGAGGAGACGCTTACTGACGATCTCGTTTCCGGCGCTATCGAAGAAGATCACGGTTGGAAGCCCGACGATGCCGTATTTCCGTTGTAATGCGCGGGTATGATCGTCCTGCTCGGTAAAGTCGAGTTTAATCGAGACGAAGCGCTCCAACTTCGTAAGCACCGTCGCATCGCTGTAGGTGAAGCGATCCAATTCTCGGCAGGCTACGCACCAATCGGCGTATGCGTCAATCATCACCGGGCGACTATCGCGACGCGCGATTGCGAGCCCTTCCGCCTCATCGAAAACCCATGTCGGTTGAGGTAGTCCGGTTGCAGCGTCACCATGCGCGGGCGCAATCGCGACGCCGATCAGACCGTAGCTTCCCGCAACGACAAATGCCACACCAACCGCTTTCCGTACGCGCTCGGTCCATGTCGGAGCTGGTTCGAGGTTCCCGTTGCGGTCGAATCCGGCGACGAAACGCGCGTGAATCGCGCCGAGTGCGAGTCCGACAACGATCAGCCCAAGCGAGACGAGCATCGCGGTGAGACCCGGACGCGTCAGGTCACGAAGCGGGGTAATCACGTCCTTGAGGAAGTAGAGCGCTACGACGATCATCGCGATGCCGAATACGCTCTCGACCTTGCCAAGCCACGCGCCGCCTTTCGGCACAATCCTCGCGGAGAAGGTGCCGATAGCCATGAACAATAGCCCCATACCCACAGCGAAGACGAACATGCTCGCAAATCCGAAGACGAGGTTGCCGGTCGTCGCGACGTAGGTCAAAGCCGCGCCAAGGACGGGTCCTGTGCATGGTGCCGCGATGATTCCCGCTACGATACCGGCGAGGAACGCACCGCCCCATCCCGCACCACCGACCCGCTGTAGCCGCATCTGGAGTGACGGCGGGAGCTGAATCTTGAATGCGCCGAACATGCTCAGCGCGAACAGGATGAAGATCGTCGCGACAACGCCGATCACGATCGGATTCGCCATGACCTGACCGAACACGGCACCCGTCGCCGCCGCGGTGACGCCGAGGATACTGTACATCAATGCCATGCCGAGTACGAATACGAGCGAGAGGAGGAATCCCCGCAGTGCGCCGACCCCAGCAGCGCCGAAAAAGCTCACAGTGATCGGTATCAGTGGGTAGACGCACGGGGTGAAGCTCGTCAGGATACCGCCGATGAACATCAAGCCAAGGGCGAGAAACACACCGCGCTCGGCGACGACGTTTCCGAGATTCGCTACGCCACTTAGTCCACTGGCGTCGGTGGCTTCGCTCGTCCGCGAAAAGTCGGTGAGCGCTCCTCCGACGCCGTTGTCTGACGGTATGACCGTGACCGATAGGGTGTGTTCGACCGAGGTTGGGAAAAAGCACATTGTCTGTGAGCAACCTTGCGTTCGCAGCGTCAACGTGACATCGAACGTTCCACCCGCCGATGCATCGGCGATAAGCGGGATGCGAAAGGTCGCGGGGCTATCGTACTGCGGTACATCGCGCTTCTCGAAAGTATCGTACTTCACCTTCGGTGCATCGGCGATGATCTCGCCGACGACGAGACCGGGTGACGCCGTTACATCGACACCAGTGCGCTCGGCGTAAACGTAATGATGATCGGGAATGCCGAGTACTGCTATGATAGAAAGCGTATCACCCGCGGAAATTGTTGCCGCGATCGGCTCGACGCTCCATGGGAACCGGTCAGCGAGTTTGATCGGCTTTGGTGGAGTCGAGCCGGGTGGTGGCACTTGAGCGCCAACCTGTGCGCTAAAAACGACAATGAGGGTCACGAGTAGCGCTCTTGCGGTGTTCTTTTTCATCTATTCCCTCGGTTAGCGACGTTACACAGCGCGCATCGTTTCCGGTGTGTCATCGTCGGATTCGGATTCGTCTCGCACTGGTCTGCGTGAGATATCCAGAAGCTCGGAGTTCGCTCCGATGTTGTGAATACGATCGTACGCGAGCTCGACGCTTTCGATGAGATCATACGTCCCAAACACCACCGGTTTGCCGATCTGTTCCTGCGCGTCTTCGGCGTGGAGATCGTCGAGGAACAGCATGTCGTCATTCAAGCAGTTCGGCGGGAGCAGAACAACCTCGCCGCGACCGTTCTCGCGCACCGCTGTGACGATATCCCTACCGCTGAGCAGGCCACTCACGGTGATTCCCTCGCCATACCATTCGTTCGTGACGATATGCGGCGTGATCGCGATACCTGGAGCGACTTCGTGGATGCGGCGGATCATGTCGAGGAGGAATCGTGCGGGCAACGTTGCCGTGACCAGATCTATCCGAAGCGGATT
>CAZWQW010000068.1:10784-14024 GCA_964635955.1 uncultured bacterium
GCTCGCGCTTCCGCAGCGGTATGTACGCGGAGCTCCGGCAACTTCGCACGGTGCTTCGTCAGACCGACCGGCACAATACAGATCGAGCCGACCCACGGGTAGAGCTCGGCGAGGTCGTTCACTGTTCGGTCGAGGTGTTCGCCGTCGTTCTTCCCCGGCATGAGCACGACCTGCGCGTGCTGAATGATCTCGCCGTCGGCAAGATACCGCATGATCGGGAGAATGTCCGGTGCTTTGGGATTGCCGAGGAGCTCGCGGCGCAGTTGCGGATCGGTAGCGTGCACGGAGACGTAGATCGGCGCGAGGCGTTGCTCGATGATACGGTCGAGGTCTTCCCTCGGCGTATTCGTAAGGGTGACGTAGTTGCCGTAGAGAAACGACAGGCGGAAGTCCTCATCCTTGAACCGGAGCGGACGTCGTACGCCGCGTGGATTCTGGTCGATGAAGCAGAAGATACACCGGTTGTTGCACCGTTTGAATCCGGGTCCTTTCAGGTGGATACCAAGCGCGTCGTCGAAGTCCTTCTCGATTTCGTGAACGACGGTCTCGCCGTCACGTTCGATTTCGAGTTCGACGTACTCGTCGGCGATGAGAAAGCGCCATTCGAGCGGATCGCGCACGATGTGCTCGTTGACCGTGACGACCGAATCGCCGACCTGAAGCCCGATCTCGTAACCGGTGCCTTCAGGATCGACATAATCTATCATGAGCGCCATGAAACTGTCCGCGTTACAGGGTTCGAATAAGGTGTTCTATGAAGAACGCTCGCGGAGTGTAGGCGGTAAAGCGCCGCAACAATCGAACAATTATTCGCGCGGATTTCTGAGCGAATTGTATCGATGGGAAATGGCGTTGACCGGTTCGGATGCACGCGATATATTCATTCCGGTTCGAACGATCGGGAGGAGAGACCAGCATGAGCAAACCGAACACTCCCACAGCGTTCGGCGGTATGTCCCGTCCGGCCATTCAGTGGCTTGGCGGGTATTTTTTTGCCCAGACGGTGCGCAGGATCGGGGAGCTCCCACTATGAGCGAACGAAGCGAAGGCCACACGACGGAAGTCATGTCGGCACAGCAGATCCGTCGAGCGCTGCGCAGAATGGCGAATCAGGTTCTTGAACGTCACGGCGGCGCGGACAATCTCGTCATCATTGGCATACGCACGCGAGGAGCACCACTTGCCGTGCGCATCGCTGATGTGATCGAGGACATCGAAGGCGTGCGTCCACCTGTCGGCGCAGTTGATGTGACGTTCTACCGAGATGACTACGCCACGCGCGCGAAGATGCCTGAAGAAACAACAGAACTTCCATTCGGCGTCGACGGCTCGTACGTACTTCTCGTGGACGACGTGCTGTTCACCGGTCGGACGGTGCGCGCGGCGATTGAGACGCTGCTCGATTTCGGACGACCGGCGGAGATTCAGCTCGCCGCGCTGGTCGACCGCGGACATCGTGAGCTTCCGATCACAGCGAACTATGTAGGGCGAACGGTGCAAACAGAGCGGGCGGACACGGTTCGGGTCCGTCTGAAAGAGATCGACGACGAGGATCATGTCATACTCATTCGTTCGGAGAATCCATGAGTAGGTGGAATCGACGGCATTTGCTTGGGATGACCGACCTGAGCCGCAAGGACATCACCGACCTCCTCGACCTTGCCGCTCAGTTCGTGAGTGTCCTGGATCGACCGGTGCGAAGCGTTCCGACCTTGCGCGGCTGGACGGTGGTCAACCTGTTCTTCGAGGACAGTACCCGCACGCGCATTTCGTTCGAGCTTGCCGAGAAACGCCTCGGAGCGGACGTAGTGAACTTCAGCGCGTCAGCTTCGAGTGTGAAGAAAGGCGAGTCTCTCCGCGATACCGCACGAAATATCGAGGCGATGAAGATCGACGCGGTGGTCATTCGTCATAAGTCGGTTGGTGCGCCTCACTACCTGACGCAACAGGTCGACGCGGCGGTGATAAACGCGGGAGACGGGATGCACGAACATCCCACTCAGTCGCTGCTCGATCTGATGACGATTCGACACCACTTCAACCGCATCGAAGGGCTGCGCATCGCAATTATCGGCGATATCCTGCACAGTCGTGTCGCACGGTCGGACCTGTGGGGCATGACGACCATGGGTGCGGATGTGGTTATGTGCGGACCGCCGACGTTACTCCCGAAGCATACTGAGACGTTCCCCGGCACGTGGACGACGGACATCAACGAGGCGCTTGACGGTGCGGACGTGGTCTACGCGCTGCGGATTCAGCGCGAGCGGCAGGAATCGGGCTTGTTCCCGTCAATTCGCGAGTACACGCAGACGTACGGCATTACGACTGAGCGGATGAAACTCGCGAAGCCCCATGCGGTGGTAATGCATCCGGGTCCGGTGAATCGTGGATGGGAGCTGAGCGACGACGTGGTGGATGCGGAGAACTCGCTGATCCTCCAGCAGGTGACACACGGCGTCGCGGTGCGTATGGCGGTGCTCTACCTTACCGCGGGTCGCGATCCGGGCAGCATCCAGATCGGCAAGCACACAGAATGATTCTCGACATGTTGCGAATTCGCATCTGATACGATTCTACGGGGACACCATGGAGAATATCATACTGCGCGGCGGCCACCTGATCGATCCGTCACAGGGTATCGACGAGCCGAAGGATGTGGTCATCGCCGAAGGAAAAATCGCGAAAATCATCGCGCCGGGCGCGAAAGCTTCGGGACGCGCAATCGACGTATCCGGTCGTATTGTTGCGCCGGGACTGGTGGATATCCACGTTCACCTGCGCGAGCCCGGTTACGAGTACAAAGAAACGATTGCATCCGGTGCGGAGGCCGCCGTTGCGGGTGGCGTTACCAGCGTTGTGGCGATGCCGAACACCGATCCACCACCTGATACGGCTGACGCGGTGCGCGGATTCTACAAACGCGCTGAGACCGCCGCGTGTCATGTCTATACGACAGGTGCGATTACCCGGTCGCGCAAAGGTGAGCAATTGGCTGAGTTGGCGGATTTGGCAGCGGCGGGCGTTGTTGGATTCAGCGATGACGGCGACCCGGTACGTAACACGCGCACATTGCTCCACGCGATGGAATACTCGCGCCCGATCGGTCTGCCGATTGTCGCGCACTGCGAGGTCAAGGACCTCGCGGCCGGCGGGCACATGCACGAGGGAACCGTGTCGGCGGAACTCGGTATCGACGGAATCCCCGACATTGCCGAATCACTGGATGTGGCGAGGCAT
>CAZWQW010000068.1:14124-15963 GCA_964635955.1 uncultured bacterium
TATCGGACTGGAGACATCGCTCGGCGTGTGCTGGACGGAGCTCGTCGCAACCGGCGCGCTGACGCCAGCGCAGCTCATCGAGAAGATGTCGACGAATCCGGCACGCATCCACGGGCTTCCCGCCGGGACGCTTGCGGTCGGCTCGGCAGCGGACGTGGTCGTGATCGACCCGGCGCGACGGTGGACGGTGCCGAAGCGGTTCCGCTCGAAGTCGCGCAACAGCCCGTTCGTCGGCCGGGAGTTGGTTGGCAAGGCGGTGCTCACGCTGGTGGGCGGCGCGGTGCGGTATCAGGAGGTGTGACGCTCGTCGCGTAGGGCGTATGCAGCGAGTGCGACGAGGAGCGTGAGTGTGACGGTTGCGGTGATGCCCTGCGCCCACGCGACACCGATGATGCCGTAGCGCTGGAGCATAACGTATGCGAGCACGAGTCCGAGTGGCGTCGCGATGGAGAAAGCGATGAAGTTGTAATTCGTTTTCCCAAGACCGATGAGCGCCATCCGAATGATCGTATACGACGAAACAACGACGTTTTTAAGAAGTAATACCCCGAGATACGGCAATACCGCGCTGTATTCGTCACCGTAGACAAACGGAACGAGTAGCCACGCTCCAGCAAAAACCGCGACTCCTACTCCGACGCTGACAATACTTGCCTGCCCTTGTGTTTGAATGAGCTTTCGACGAAACCATATGACATCGTGCGAGCGTTCGCTGAAATAGGGAACCGCTACTACACCCGCGCTATGCACAATGAGCCAAGCCGCTTGAACCAGAATAACCGCTAATGAGTAGAAACCGATTTCTGCCCGGTCGAGACTGAAACGGTCAAGAATCAGCAAATCAGCTTGGTGGCCGAGTGTCACCATGAGTGTAGATAACATGGCAAAGACAGCCATGTGTATAAATCCAGCTGGCAGTTTCGCCTGCGCTTTCAGGATCTTTCGGACGCGGGTTTGATGGATTAGTGGCCACAGCCCCACCCCCCACATGAGTATTGTGGCGAAGATGAAACCGGAAAATCCCCATAACCACGTCGCGATTACAACGATGATGAATCCCTGAAGCCGAATTACGACCTGCGCAAACGCCATGACACGTATTCGCTTCAGCGCTTGAAGGAACTGCATGAAGACGCTCGTGAGCACAATAAACGGGATACTCGCGGAGTAGATTAGCATCCAAAAGCGAAGGCGTGGTGTGGAGGCTACGACACCGGTGAATAGTAGTAACGCGAGAAGTCCCAGTGCAAACGCCGTTGATATCGCGGCACGGGTCAGAACAGCACGTAAGATTCCGTACCGTTCAGACTCGTCACGGTCTTCGGCACACACTTTTAGTAATGCGGAAGCAAGACCGAAGTCAGCGATAGTGATAAATATCGCGGCGTATGCCTGAATAATTTTTATTTCGCCAAGCTCTTCTGGTGTTAGGAGCTTCGCAACGAGCAGAATTGTCCCAAACGTAAAGAACTGCGCAAGGAATTGTGCTGCGAGGTAGTGGAAATAGTCGCGTTTGTAAGCATTCCGAACTACGGCGAGTATAGTCCCCACGTTATCTCGCCTCTACTTCCGTTTTTTTCTTTGCTCGATAGCGTTCCGATAGACGTCCATCAAACTACGATACGCTGATTCCGCCGTATACTTCTCGAGAAACTCAGTGCGCGCATTCCGACCCCATTCAGCAGTCTCATCCGGATGATCGAACATATACTGCGCTTTCCCCGCAAGATCGTTCGCATCTCCGGGGGTGAAATGAAGGCCAGTGACTTCGGGCGTTACGACACTGCCTACCGAGCCGTGTCCGCTCACGAGTGCTGGAGTACCTGTCGCGAAGGCTTC
>CAZWQW010000069.1:0-1420 GCA_964635955.1 uncultured bacterium
ACGGGCGAAGCGGTGTAACCGCTTCGCCTTAACGAACCCGAAGCGCAGCGAAGTGTTCGCATAACGAACCCGAAGCGCAGCGAAGTGTTCGCCCTAACGAACACGGACGTCAGTCCGCGTTCGCCGCTCCGTTCACCAACGCCGCGTGTGCCACTTCAAACGCCGCGACGTCCTCCGAGTAGTCCTGAAAGCCGCGGAAGACCGTCGCCATGATTTCCTCAGCCTTCGGTGCGTCGCGCTCCGCGATCATCCGAAACAGCTCGTAGTCCTCCGCGCCCATCGCTTCCGCTTCGAGCCGGACACTCGACCACGGTTCGGTCGGACCCGGGTAGACGACGTGTGTGTCGCCCGCCGGTAGCCATTCCGTTCCACCACCCTCTTTGTGGAAACGCGCCGTCTCTTCGAACGGGTCCTGATCGGCGCGATATTGATTCAAGCCCCAATGGAGATACCCGGTCAGACCGTATCGCTGGTTCGCCCAGTGGAGATAACGGCACCGAATCAGCGGCATATCGAGCAGACGATTGAGATACTTCCCGCCCGGAATACAGCAGGTATAATACCACAACTCGTCGCCGAGTTTCTGATGTGTAACAAAGCCGTCGAGCTCCTCGTTGAGCTTGTTCTCGAGCGGCACCCACACATCCACCGCGCCGCCAAGCTCCGTCAAACCGAGCGCATCGATGATCTTCACGCCGGGCATGAACTTCCGCACAATCCCCGAAAGCACGCGGTAGTCCTCGGAGCACTTCTCCGTCGGCTCGTCGGCGACGTGTTGCACAACGCGGTCAAGCCAGCCGTTGCGCGCGAGGAACTGATACCACGCTTGCAGATACTGTGCGAGGAACTGGTAACCTTCCGGACCGGTCGCTTTCACTTGGGTTCGAGGATTGCGCAGCACGAATTCCGGCGCGTCAAACGTCACGCGAGTGGCGACGTGCGGGCCGTTGATCCAGCGAAATCCGAGGCCGAGGTAGAGCTTGATGAGCCGCTCCGCGCGGGTGAAATCGAACGAAAGCGTTCCATCGCTGTTTTCGGTCACTTCATAGCCAACCGACGGGATGAAATCCGTCTGCCGAATCTTCCGCATGAGCTCGCCGTAACGCCGAATCGACGCCCAATGCTCTTCCGACCACGGCTCGATACCATGCCGCGACGCCATATTCCCCACGTTGAACCAGTTCACGATACGCAACGTCTCACGCTCCGGCAGCGTCGCCGTCGCCACGTCGATTGTAACCGGAACGGCAACGCGTTCGTTCCCCACCGCGATATTGAGCGTACCGGCGTGACGACCGGGTTTCGCGTCGCGCGGCATCATCCACTGCACGTAGAGCGCCTCGGTCTCGGCGCGCGTCTCGGCACCGTCGCGAAGTGGCTTGAGCGCGTCGTACACGCGGAACGGCACCTGCCGCGTCAC
>CAZWQW010000069.1:1520-15257 GCA_964635955.1 uncultured bacterium
CGCATCCACCATCCCGCCAAACCGGAAAAGGCGATCCGATGTCCGCACACGAAACCGCCATTCGCGCGTTCGCGCGCGTTACGCCCGTCGACCGGCACGCGTATTTCGGCTACTACGACAAGTTCCCGTGGGATGCGACCTCGCGCTACCTCCTCGCACTTTCGCCGACGTTCATCGATCGGCAGCCGACCGCCAACGATTCGGTTGAAATCGGCATGATCGATCTCGAAGACGGCAACCGCTGGATACCCGTCGCGGAAACGCACGCGTGGAACTGGCAGCAGGGCACGATGCTCCACTGGCTGCCGAAAGCGCCGACCGCATCGCCGGACGAGCAGGAGATCGTCTTCAATGAGCGGGTAGACGCCGAATCGCGGTTTGGGAGCGTCGTCCTGAACCCGTTCACCGGCAAACGGCGCAGTCTCCCGCGTCCGATTTACTGTCTCCGCCCCGACGGGAAGCAGGCGCTCAGCGTCAACTTCGCCCGCATCGCACACACGCGCCCGGGGTATGGCTACGAAGGCATACCGGACCGCGGATTTGACGTGCTCGCGCCGGAGGACGATGGTATCTGGTCGATGGACATGACCACTGGCGAAACGCTACGTATTACGTCAATTCGCGAAATGACGAAGTTATCGCCCAAGCCGGACTTCCCGGACGGTAAGCACTGGTTCAACCACCTGCAATACAACACGGACGGCTCGCGATTCATCTTCCTCCATCGGTGGGGGCGGGATGGCGGCGTGCGTTGGGGCACGCGCATGCTCACGGCGAATCCCGACGGCACCGACGTGCGTATCATCGCGGATGACGGCATGACGAGCCACTTCGACTGGCGCGATCCGGCGCATATCCTCGCGTGGGCGCGGCAAAATGAGCGTGGCGATCACTACTACCTCTTCGACGCGCGAACCGGTGACGCAGAACTCGTCGGCGGGGACGTGCTCACCACGGATGGACACTGCTCGTACAGCCCGAACCGCGAGTGGGTGCTCACCGACACCTATCCCGACAAAACCCATCACCGCACGCTGATCCTGTATCATCCGAAGACCGATACACGCGTGGATATTGGCCGATTCTACTCACCGCCGGAAGTCACGGGTCCGTTCCGCTGCGATTTGCATCCGCGTTGGTCGCGAGACGGGCGGTCGGTGTGTGTCGACTCGGCGCACGAATCGATGCGCGGCATGTACGTGGCGAGTGTGGCGGATGTGGTGGGGTAGGTAGGCGAACCGCGCTGACACGTCAAGACATTTGTCAACGCACCAGAGTCACTCGACGCGCCGTGTGGAAGTTGCCGGCTGTCATCCCGACGATGTAGACGCCGCTTGCCACGCTACGTCCCGTATCATCCGCACCGTCCCACGTTGCCTCGTGATGGCCGGCATCGCGCATTCCCGACACCAGATTCCTCACCAGTCGTCCGTTTACGTCGTAGACAGCCAGTAGAACCTCACACGCTTCTGGTATACTGAAGCGTAGTGAGGTTACCGGATTGAACGGGTTTGGGGCGTTCTGTGCCAAACCGAATTGCAGCGATTCGTCAGATTGCGTGACTTGCGTCATCTCCGAGGAGAAACGTGCGGTGATGATGGTATCCCCGTCGAGTCGGACGGAGATCGTGTCGCGCGATTCGATCTCGGAAGCCACGCCGCTCCATCCAGCGAAATGGTACCCCGGCCGAGCCGTCGCCACGAGTTCGAGTGGAACGTTACGGTAATACGTGCCGCTCCATGGATACGGCTGGTCCGTCACGCCGGGTGTCGACGAGGTAATTGGAGTGCCGCTGATACTGATCGTGCCCGAGTTCGAGGGACCTTCCACATTGAGCGTGACGTTTGCCGAACCGGTGAGGGAAAACCGCGCTGTGACGTGTTGGCGCATATAGGCGGGTCTCAGGGTGGCGAAATCGCGCATCTTCTGCACTTCAGCCTGCCAGAACTCCATTGAAACCGGCTCTCCCCAGCGAGCGATGTGTTCGGGCATTTCCGGTTCGATCTGTGTTGCAAGCGAATCGATGACACGTATGACGCGTTCGGGGAGAAACGCTGTGTTACTCTGATTGGCAAGCTCGTTGATGAACGATGTGCGGAATGTGGGGTTCTTGAGCATCCTGCCCAGTGTTAACGTATTCGCGGCCCATTCAACGACGTTCGCCGATGCTTGCGATGCGTCACGGAGGGCGAACCCGCGCTCGGTGTCGAACATCATCCATCGCCAGCGCCCGTCGAGTGCTGGGTCCGCATCCGACTCGTACATCGGCGTTCTGGCGCGCCACAGGCGTACGTTCTTGTGCGGCCAATCGTTGTTCGCCGCGATAATCTGCGCTGCGTAATAACGGGTGAAGTTCTCCACATCCATTAACGTCGCGATGTGATCGTAAGCCGCTTGAGTCAACATCGAGCTTGACTGCAGGTAGCTCATCATCGAGTCGTAGTGCGTCGCATCCCCGGCATCGACCTGAACACCACCATCGATCTCGATGAGGTCTACTTCTTCAGGATCAACACCATAACGTCCCTCGAGGTAATCCTCGTCGTAGCGCTCGCGCATGAATTGGATGCCCCAGTAATCGCCGTTGAGGAAGACGATTACCGGACGACACGCCTGTGTGTCAAAGCCAAGATGCCCCGAGAGTTCCTGAATCATGGCGTCACGTATCATGCCCCAGCGAACGTCGCTCGATGCGGTGCGCAACTGGAACGATCGGTATCGTTTCGGCTCTCGGTTGGGAAACAGGCGGTAGTCGAAGTCATCGTCACCATACCGGCTCCGCGCATGGATGCGAAGGGATTTCTGGTGATACTCACGCGCCCAGTTGCCGCTGATCCGCATACCCGCGTCCTGCGCGAGTGCAACAGTCCCGTCGGGTTCGAATAGCTCCATGTAGATCGGTAATTCCCATTCCTCGCCACGCCGATGAAAATTCGCTTCCGGCGTGTATGGAGCGGTGCTTGCAGAATATTGAGGACCCGGAACGTACACTCCGTCTTCCGGATCGAACAGCCCGTGCGGGTCGGTGCTCAACGAAACGACCGGCAGCGTGTAACGAGAGGGTCCCAACGCGTTGATAAGGTATGTCGCGGTTGTCGTGGAGCTCGGCAGCCACCGGGATCGAAACGCCTTGGCGCGGATAACGGTACCGCGAAATACGTCGCCGCTGGGCATGTGCCACGGGTAGCCCTGTGTCGTTGTCCGGATACACATTGCAGCACTCGGCGGACCGGACCGGTCCTCAATATGTACTGGGCCGACATAAACCGGCGACGTTTCTGTTGGTTCCGATCCGTCGTCCGTGTAGCGCACCACGGTAGACTCCGGCGCGGTGATTGTGAGTTCAAAAGGAGCCGTTGAAAACCCGGGAGCGTGGGACAACGTCGGTTTGTCAAGAATCCCCGTGTAGCCAGTTTCGCTGTTCGGTTCACCCGGAGTGGCGGGTGAAAAAAACCGCCACGTTGCCGATCCATCGGGCGCGCGACCGTACGATACGTCGGCACGCATGGCGACCGGTGGTGACGCATCGACGCGTGTCGAGTCCGGTGCCGTTATCACCACCGATTCGCCGTCCGCTCCGATTTTGATTCCCGCATGGAGTTCTCCCGGCGTGGTCGCGCTCGCATCACCCGAAGCAAAGACGATGAGGCGCCCGCCTGCCGCTACCTCTATCACCGGAAATATCCACTTGAACGGCTTATCTGCATCGTCGCTCAAACCCCATCCCGCAAGAGATATCGGTGCATCGGTGGGGTTGTAGAGCTCGACCCAGTCGGGGTATTCGTCGCTGGCGTCTGGGTACGACGAGATGTTCAGTGCCATGACCTCGTTGATGACGATCGACTGCGGGGCGGTCTGTCGATTCGCTGCTCCGGGTGTCGGCGATGAGAAGACACACCACTCGGCCGCGTCGTCGGAACACCGTCCGAATGACTGATCCGGAGCGAGCGCCTGGGCAGGTGCTTCGCTCGCGGTCGTGCCGTCAGGTCGCGTGAGAACGAGTGTTTCGCCGTCCGCGTCGATTCGGAAGTCCGTGTGAAGATCGCCGGCCGGGTTGGTACTATCCTTACCGGACGCCCAGATAAGGAGGTACGAGGCGGGCTCGACAACCACTGGCGGGAAGATCCACTTGTACGGGGACGCTGCATCGTCCGTGAGGCCGTATCCGGACAGGTTTACCGGCTCTTGGCCCGCGTTATAGAGTTCGATCCAGTCAGAATAGTCACCTCCCGCATCACTGATCGTCGAGGTGTTCGAGGACTGGAACTCGTTGATGATCACGTCCCCGTGCACTGCCGAAACGGCGAACAGAAGACTTAGAAGAATAGCGATTCGCATGGAACCTCGAGGGCGCTCTGTACTCATCACGCGTTCTCATCGAAGAGGATACTTACAGTCTCTACGCCTTCAATCTGTTGTAGGGCGTTAACCGCCTCATCGATGCTGCGTCCGCGGGCGAGCCGCACGTAGTACGCGATTTCCGTCGGACGGTCAACTTCGTACGAGCGAGCGTTTACCAAGTGGTACCGTGAGAAGAATCTCGAAAGCACGGCTACATACGGCGGCTCCGTAGCTCCACTTCGCCGACACGTCATCTGGAGAACATACTCGCGTCGCCCTCCGCTGTGCGATGGAACGCGAGAGAGACCGACAGCAACAAGTCCGACGAGTACTGTCCCGAGGAACGCGACCCTCGCCAGCCCGACGCCGGCAGCCATTCCGATTGCCAGGCTGAAGAAGATGAACACGATGTCTTGAACATCTTTCACCGCCGTTCGGAATCTGATGATGGACATAGCGCCAACAAGGCCGAACGCACGGGCGAGGTTGTTGCCGATGACCATAATCACGACCGCCGTGATCATGGCGAGAACGACGAGGGCGTTCAGAAACTGCCGTGACCGATTGTATCTACCGGTAACGGCTACGTAGAACACCGCGATGAGAAGGCCACAGAGTAGCGCGACAAGGAGGTTACGCACTATCTGGCCCGTCGCAAGCGAGATCGCGAAGACGTCCTGAAGTCCGATCAGATCCGCCACACGTATCCTCCTCCGTCGTACGGCTGCGGTATCCCGCTGGCTGTGCCAGTTTCGCCAACCCTGACAGCCCCGCACGCTTCGAGACCGTGCGTGTATTTGGATATCGCCATACGCTTGAGATCGAACCTGTCAATTATCGATTCCAACCACGGCGGCATATGTAGCGGAAACTTCGCTTCAAAGACCACAACGTCGCGAAACTCCTCGTATGTCGGCACGTCGGCGTACAAATCGGACAGATCTGATGACGCGGCAGCGGAGACATCGCGGTCGAACGTGATGCGGATCGGTGGACCGGTGCGAGATAAAAACGCCTTCCGCTGGTACCGAACGAGTACAACCGGCCTCATTCCCCGTCTACGCACGTGATAGAGAAACGCTTCCGCGTTTGCGCGGCCTGAACCATTACCGTTTGATGCTAACGAATCGAATGTTGCCGTACGGAGGAACTCGTCAACCTGTTCGTATGGAACTGCCGCCCGGCTCTTCGAGATCAGCATGTCGTTCTTGCGCTTGATTTCGAGGTAGACGTGCTGCTCGGTGTCACTGGTACCATAGCCCCTGATACGCAGCTTTTGCCGATGTTGTATACCGGCAAGTTTTTCGTGGTAAGCATCGAACGACGGCGTGTCGTAGTAGATGCTGCTGACCGTGTACTCGCCTCCTGATCGCTGGGCGTATTCGTCCACATCGACGTATGGCATCAATGATCGTCGAAGAGCTTCGACACGGGTCTGCGGCACGAAGTATTTGAATTCGTATTTACCCACGTACGACACCTTCTGCGCTACGGACTTGACAGGAAGCGAATGAGATACGGTAGAGGGCGAAGTGAGCCTGTTTGGATCTTACAGTTAACCACGAGTCCGGCCGGGAGCGATTCACCTAAATCGGTGAGCGCGGTCGCTACCATATCTTGCCGCCCGTTCAACACGTGGACACTCTCGTCAACGCGTATCACCGTGGCGCTCACCGTGCTCCTGTCGTCTGGGAGTTTGACGCTCAGGCGCATGCCGGGAGATACCTCGTTGCGACGGCTAAATGAGACGGGGAATCGTATCACGTTTCGACCGGTGTCACGAAGCGCGACGATCGTAGTCGAATCGTTCACACCGACAATTCGCCCCGCGAAAGGAGCTACGATCACGGAGTCGCCGGCTTGCTCGGCAGCGAGCTCAGCTACCTGCTCCGCTACATTGAGTCGCCGTTGGCGCCACTCGAACTCCTCTTGTGAGACTGCAGACTGGATCGCGTTGAGTTCGGCTCGTGCCTGATCACGCTCTATCAAAAGGTCGCGCAATCGGCTTTCCGCCACATCAAGTTCCGACTGAGCTGCCATCCCATGCTCAACAAGGCTCTGAATTCGCTCCGCGTTTTGTCGAGCAAACGAGAGTCGTTCCTGTTGTTTCGTCACTTCGAGGCGCGCGGCCTCGATATCACCCTCTCGTACACGGGATGCTCTCGCGATAAGGTCGGCGTGTTCGGCAGCAAGGTCCCTGCGGGCGAGGGTCCAGTTCGTTACCGCTGTCCGCGATTGTACTGTTGCTATGGTGTCGCCCGTTCGGACCCGAGAACCGGGCGTGATCTCGGGGCGCAGGCGGATCTCGACGCGGTCGCCGCGTTCGAACGTGGATGTTTGTACACGGTCGATGGTGCCGTTCGCATTATTGTGGAAAACGCTCGCAATCTGATCGTCCTGAGCGTACGAGAGGTTCCATTCGCGGGATGGTAGCGCGATTCCGAATGCGGAGTAGTTAACCGGAATGGTAACAGGAACGAAGATGGCCGCGAGAAGAACGATCATAATCGCGGCAACCGCGATTACGCCTCGCAAGCGCTGAGTGGTCATATTCAGCTTTGCTCTCCCTTGTGCACAATAGCCTAAAAAAACAGGCCTAAACGCTGCAAAGGACATAACATATCGATTGCTGTAAGCTAACTTTCCAGCAGGCTATCGTCCAGATCTCGGACTTTCTCGTTGGCGGCGCTTGCTGCGTTTTTCGCTTTCAGATGATACGAGGCAGCAAATCTGCAGCCACATGATCATGAAACGGTCCCAACCTCCCTGTTATTCGTCAGTGTTCAAACGAACGCGTCGTTTCCGATAGTCATAACACTGCCCCAATACTGCGTAGTGTGCTACACCAGTGTCGCATATAACGAGCGGAAGACACCAGTTCGTGAGATTCATCTCGGCGCACGAATCGATGCGCGGCATGTACGTGGCGAGTGTGGCGGATGTGGTGGGGTAGGTAGGCGAACCGCGCTGACAATTGCCCCGCGAAACTTTCGCGTCGTATGTTATGTATTCTACGCCAGTTGCGAGTGTCGCTTCCTGATATCTCCACGCGAAAGGTCAACATGCTCATCCACACCCTCCACCCGATTCTCGGCGCACTGGTGATCTTCAGCCTGCGAATCTGCGACGTTTCCATCGGCACGATACGTCTCATTATGATTACGCGAAACCACCGAATTCAGGCAGCGGCGCTTGGCGCGGCCGAAGTGACGATCTGGCTGGTTGCAGTGAGCGCGGTTCTCGGCAACGTCTCGACGCCGTGGCATGTCGTCGGCTACGCGGGCGGATTCGCGACGGGAACGCTTGTCGGCATGTGGATCGAGGGGAAGCTCGCACTGGGTACGGTCGAGGTGCAGGTAATTTCGCTGACAAGCGGGAAGCAGATCGCGCAGGCACTTCGTGACGCCGGTTGGCCCGCCACGCTCTACCATGCCGAGGGTCGCAGCGGCGATGTATCCGATGTAAGCTGCATCATCCCGCGGCGTCAGCAGGCGAGTGTGATTCGGCTCGTCGACGAGATCGATCCGCAGTGCTTCGTCACGATCCGTGAGGCGCGTCAGATTCTTCGCGGGTACCGACGACTGGCGAAATAGCGCGCGAACTCGACGCGTTGCGTCGAGTTCGTTAAGGCGAAGGGCTCCGCCCTTCGCCCGACGTCTCCGAGCGGAGCGCGCGGAGACGCGAGGCATGCCTCGCCCTTACACAAGGTGTTTTCGAGCTTAGCGAGGAGACGCCCTGCAAACGCAGACTTTGCTACTGTAGTGCGCGACTTCAACCGCACCGCGAACCCTTCGCTTCGCTACGGGTTCGTTAGAGCGAAGGGCTCCGCCCTTCGCCTCGCCCTTGCCGCGTTCGCCCCACCCACACAAAAAAGGGCGTATCAACATTGATACGCCCTTCCGATGCGATTCCATCCGTTCGTCGCGTGTTTCCGAGCGACGCGAGGAGGCGCGAATCAATCCTCCGCTTTTGTGCGAAGGCGGTTCAGTAGCTCCTCGACACCGTCATTCCCGACAATGCGGTTGAACGCCGAGCGGTAGTTCTGCGCGGTGCTGATGTCGTATTCGGTGATCTCCGTATCGAGTCCGACGGTCGTGTCCCAGATCCACCAACGGCCGTTGCGTTTGTGGAGTTTGTACTGAATCGCGACCTCATCACCTTCAGTCGAAGTCACCACGGTGGTAATGACCGCTTCGGAACCGTCGTCGACGACTTCAACATACTCCGTATCCGCCGCGCGGTAGTTCTTCAACTTGCTCACCGTCGACGATTCCACCAGTTCGATGAACAGGCGCATATACTCAGTTTGCTGCGCTTCGGTCATGACGTTCCAGTTGTCGCCGATCGATTCGCGGGCGAGCCGCTCGAAGTCGAATGTCTCGCGGATCGCACGATTCAGCGCTTCCGACCGCTCTCGATTCGTTGGAGCCGCTTTCAAGGCTTCCTGCGCGTCTGCAATGATCTGCTGGCGGGCGTCGAGCGCGTCGACTGCCGCGGTATGGGAGTTATCTACGGACTGCGCCGCCGCGAGCGAAACGATTCCGAAAACCATCGCTGCCGACAGCAACACGTGAGTTCTCCGCATGGTATATCCCCTGTTGTTTCGTGTCACGCGAGAAAACAACCCTGATGGGCTTCGCGCGGTATGTCAAGAGTTCCCGTTGTTACCGATCTCCCAGATCGGACGGCCGATTGTTCGATACAGTTCCGCAAGCGCAAGGTAGTGATCATACAGCGTTTGATAGTAGTCAGCCTGTGATTTTGCATACGCACCATACGCCTCGATGAGATCACGTGTGCTCGCAACACCGATATCGTACCGTTCTATCGTCTGCAAAAGCAGTGCCCGTCCGGCACGAAGCGAACGACGGCCAAGTATACTTTTTTGCTCCGCCTCAATTGCCTCTTCATACGCCTTCTGCACTTCCAGCGCGATACTCTGCTTCGCCCACGTGCGTTTTCGGAGCATCTCTTCGTAGTTCACCCGCGCGCGCCGGATATCCGTCTCGCGGTCCATCAGGCCGAGCTGCCAACGGGCACCGAGCGCGGCTCTCACCGTCCGCGTGTTGTACCCGTCGCTGATCCATGGATTCGTATTGTGGAGTTCACGACCCGGCGCGAACTCGACGTTCCAGTCCATCCCGATAAAAATCTCCGGATACCGACGCGCTTTCTCCGCGCGAAACTGAAAATACCGAGCGTGCACACCCGCTTCGACCTGCTCGATCTCCGGGCGTCGTCCAAGAGCAAGCATTTGGAGCGAATCGAGCGTCGGGATATTCTCGGGAATCGGGCGAAGCCGTCCCCGTTCAATGTCGAACGGCACCGTATACGGCACCGCAACGGCACGACGCAGCGCAGCAAGCGCAAGGCGAATCGACTTCTCCGCTTCAAGACGCATTCGTTCGAGCTCGTACCCGTAGATATCGATTCGCGCAAGATCGAGTGTCGTGACGTGGATCGAACCTTCGTCGATCATCGCGCGAACACGACCGCGCGCGCCATCGAGTTTGCTGCTGACATCGTTGAGAATCCCGAGCAACTCGCGCGCAAGCAAAACGCCGTAATACAACTCGTAGACCTCGCCCGCCACCTTCGCGCGCTCAACCGCGACACCTGCCGCGTTCGCACGAACACCGTACCGCGACGCCGTGCGCAACGACGAGATGCGACCAAACGTCGTGATCGGCTGCGCCGCCTCGCCCTTCAGTTGGAAATACGGACCGAACTCCCGCCATGTTGTCTCGACGCCAACCGGCATGCGTCCGTCCGGCGAGATCGTTCCTTCAGCATCCTTTACAACGCTTGTGAACGCGCGAACCTCGAAAATCGGAAGCCAGCGAGCCATGTTCGCCTGGAACTGGTCGACCTCAGCCAGTGCAAGGCGGAGTTCGCTCTCGCGCACATCGAGGTTTGATGTCATGGCACGATCAAGACACTCGCGGAGGTTCAAGCGAACAGTGTCGGAGCTTGCGTATTCGCTCATGGGGTCAGGGGTCGACGGCGGAGCCTGAGCCTGCGTTGTCGTTGTGGCAACAATGCATACAATGAGTGCGAGAAGAGCTGATCGGTGGTAGTGTTCGGAGTTCATGGGGGTGTGTACATCTCCCGGAATGAGCGCGTTATCGCCGCACGTATCGTCGCGACGTTCCGGCTAACTGAACCTTATCTTGGCTCTTACATGCCAATGGTGTGTGCAATCGCCGTTCCTGTATGGAACGCGCGGTGCTTTTTTTCATCCGCGCGCAACCACGAGGAGTCCGATGATGATAAGTGTGACTCCACTGATCTTCCAGAGATTCAATGGTTCGCTGAAGAGAATCGCCGACGCGAAAGTAATGATGACGATGAGGAGCGCGGTAAACGGGTACATGTAGCTCAGCGGAAGACGCGAGAGCGAGATGAGCCAGAGGAACGACGATCCGGCGTAGAACATCAGCCCC
Source organism: uncultured bacterium (assembly GCA_964635955.1). Lineage (GTDB taxonomy): Bacteria > Latescibacterota > MWCZ01 > MWCZ01 > MWCZ01 > CAZWQW01. The sequence goes on from CAZWQW010000069.1 coordinate 12,305, forward strand.
ACGTACACCATCGGCCGGGTGAGGATCGCTCGCGCCGTTTCGATCGGCGTCGACATGGCCAATGCACCGCCCGCCATGGCGAATTTCATCGTCAGTTGTCCAAACGAAGCCAGAATGATGGCGATGAGTACCGGGAAGATCGCTTTCATGTATCCCCTCGTGGAATCGGTAAGCGCATAGTCGTACACAGACGCGTTTTCGCGTTGGATTTCCTCGCGAAAGTAATCTTCTAAATATAGGCCTTACGTTATCGATGCGCACCTACCGCGAATGATCAATCCATAGCATACCGTTACGGAGTCACTCGCGTGACTACGCGTTATCCCGCTGTTCGGCTCGTTCATAGGCGCTACGTGCCGCGGCCCGCACCTTTGGCATCCGCAGAGCGAAGTAGACCACCGAGAGCAGTAAAATCGAGCCATTGATCGCCAGCGTCGTAGGTGCGCCGATCAACTCCGCGACCGAGCCGGTGAGGAGGTTCCCGAACGGCGCAACGCCCAATCCCGCGATCATGAACAGGCTCATGACGCGACCGCGTTTATCCTCATCGACGACCGTCTGCACGACCGTGTTTGATCCGGCCAAGATGAGTTGCTGACTTCCCCCAACAATCGCGACGATTCCCAGCGAGATGAACATGGTAGTCGATTGGCTGAACGCGACAATCCCCAGCCCGAATATCGATACCGATACGGGAATCAGGCGCCCCATCCCAACTGCGCCGGTGCGCGAAGCGAGGAAAAGCGATCCGGTGATCGCGCCAGTACCTGCTGCCGCCATAAGATACCCGAGCGTATCGGCACCGCCGGAGAGCATGTCTCGTGCAAAAATCGGCATGACGGTCGAATAGGGAAACCCGAACAGACCGAACATCACCTGGAGAATCACAAAGACACGGATCGGGAGGTAATTCCACGAATACCGTAATCCCTCAGCAAGGTTTTTCAACACCCGCTGTCTTGCGGGAACGCGTAGCGCGGTACGAATGCGGATGATGAATAGCGAAAAAAGCACCGCAGTGAACGCAATCGCGTTCAGGAGAAAGCATATCCCTTCGCCGTACGCTGCGGAGAGGATTCCGGCGAGCGACGGACCGATCAGTTGCGCGATGTGAAAACCGGTACTGTTGAGCGCGATGGCATTACTGAGATCCTCGCGTCGGTCGACAAGTTGTACGATAAACGCCTGTCGCACGGGCGCATCGATTGCGGTGACGATACCGAGATAGATACTCAGAACGATGATATGCCATACCTGTATAACACCGGAGAGCGTCAAGACAGCGAGGATGAACGCCTGCACCATGGCGAGCGACTGGGTGATGATGAGGAGCCGGTGACGACTCCACCGGTCCGCGAGTACACCGCCGAGCAAGCCAATGAAGAACGTCGGCGCGAGGCTGGTGAACCCGATCAGCCCGAGGAGAAACGCGGAGTTCGTGAGGCGATAGATGAGCCAGCCCATGGCGACGCGCTGCATCCACGTGCCGATGAGTGAAATGCTCTGACCGATGAAGTACACGCGGTAATTACGTGAATAGAACGCTCGGAAGCTGTATCCGAGACTCTTCCGGAACGAACGTTCCGGCGCCATCGGCGGCGGGGCTTCTGTCATCTGAGCGGGGTCGTGCGTATTCATTGGCGGCGCTTGGGAAAGAGGACGATAAGTAAAAGGATGACGAGCAGCGCGATAGCCGCGCCGGCGAAGAATGCGGCATTTTCACCGCCAAAAGCATATACAGCGCCGATAATCAGCGGTCCGATCGTTTGCCCACCGCGGAGCACCATACCGACGATGGCCATGAATGCCGCGCGCTGTTCCGCCGGTGCGAGCCCCGCCTGAATCGTCATTTGCGTCGGAATACTTATACCATGGCCAATCCCATAAATCACCGTCGGGATAAAGATCAACCAGATATTGGAGATGAACGGGATAATCGCGAGCGCGATGGCATACACGAAAAACGCTGTGCGCAAGACGGTTATTTCGTTGAAATGTTCGCGGAGACGTCCCAACTGCGACGATGTTACCGCCGTGGTAAAGGACATGCTCGCCATGATGAGACCGATCAGCGCCGAAGAGGCGCCAAACCGTTCTCCGAGCAGTATGGGGAAATAGGTCAGGTACGAACCGTAGAGAATCACAAACGTGCCGATACTTGCAAGGATAATCGCGATTGTGCGTCGATCTTTAAGAACCGTCCAGATACCCGCTGCGTAGATTCGCATGCTCGACTGTGACTTTGGTTCTGGGCTATCGAGGGCAAACCATACAAGCGCACCAATCGGTAACGCGAGAAATGCCAGCGCGAATGGATAGTGCCATCCAATAACGGCCAGCGCGCCCCCGATGATGGGGTAGGACCCAGTGCCGACGCTGAGCACGCTCGCATTGTACCCCATCGCCGCGGCGCGTCGTTTTCCCTCGAACAGATCGCCGATGATCGTCACGTTGAGCACGCCGAGTGCGGCACCACCGATACCCTGTACGAACCTGAGCGCGACGAGGACGGCGAAGTCGTCGACGAACGTGCACATGCCGCCAGCAATGCCGAAGAGCAGCAGCGCCGGTGCGAGTATCTTCCGTCGCCCGAATCGGTCCGCAAGCACGCCGGATACGGGCGCGAGTATCACACCGGGCAATGTGAACGCTGTGATGAGGAGACCGATAGCGTGCCGCGAGATTTCCAGTTCGCGCACGATTTGCGGGAGCGCGGGCGAGATACTCGATACACCGAGGATCGCCATGAGCGTGCTTGCGAACACGATATGGAGATTGCGGTCGCGCAGAACGGAAGGCTCGGAGGTCTTACTGCGTTCGACGGTATTGCGTACAAGGTTATTCGGCTGAGCGGTACTCGACTCTGACACGGGCATGGTTCCGGAGTGAGGTAACGCAAACGGGAACAGAAATGTAGCGAAGGAACGGAAAGAATCCTATCCGGCGAACTCGA
>CAZWQW010000070.1:0-5194 GCA_964635955.1 uncultured bacterium
CCTCCTCGCTGTTGTATCCTTACGTACAACAAACGAACGGAGGTAACGCCGATGTATCGTAGAGCTATACTGCTACTCGCCATTGCGACACTCGCGACGAACGCGTTCGCCGACACGGTGACCGAACGCTCCGGACGGGTCTGGAACGGCACCATCGTGTCCGCCGACGAATCGGCTGTTGTAATCGACACAGACGACGGACTCGAAATCCGCATTCCCCGCGACCGCGTCCAGAACATCTCCTACTCATCAACGCAAACGCCTTCACCCGCAGCAGTCGGTCAAACTTTCGTCGGCCGGTACGACGACGGTGGCCGTGTTGGACTCTCCATTTGGGGCACCGGATACGGCATCGCAAACGGAATCTTCCTCGCCGCACTCGCCGACGGAAATGAGAAAGCGTACGCACTCGCGATGCTCACCGGTGGTGCGCTGGGATTCGGAGTCCCATGGATATGGAGCGAGAAGCGTCATGTTGACGACGCACGTGCAACGCTGATGACATTCGGCGGCTCGTGGGGGCTCTGGCAAGGACTCGGTTGGCCATACGCACTTGCCGATAGCCCCAGCAAGAACCAGATACTCATTCCCGGAATCGCTGCAGGCTTGACGGGCGTTGTCGGTGCCGGAATCCTCACTGCCGACCGCGAGATATCGCAAGGTGACGCGGAAATGATCACCTCGCTTCCCGGTTGGACGAGCATCTATTGGCTCTGGCTCGCGACGATCTTTGGTTCTGAAGACGGCCGATTCATTCTCGGTTCGACGCTACTTGCCGGTGACATCGGAGTCATCGGCGGCGTTCTCCTCGCACCGCACGTCGAGCGCTCGCGTAACGACATCCGCCTCGTCAACGTCGGTGGGTTACTTGGCGGACTTACCGGAAGCGCGATTGCCGTGATCTTCGGCATCGACAACGGGAAAGTCGCGCTCAGCACGATCATGGGTGGTTCGCTCATCGGACAGACTTTTACGTGGTGGGCGCTTTCACCGCGCACTGCCACGGCGCAGCTACCGGATATTTCGATATCGCCCGCATTAGTGCGCGCGCCCGAGAACTTCGATCGAGCGCTGCCAGCGCTGGGGATGCAACTACGATTCTAACCCGTCCGAAAAACCAAAACAGGGAGACACGCGTGGTTTTTCCAGAGATTCCGCACGATGGTGCTCATCTCGGCTCTGTCGGCGGTCGTGACACGTTCCATTTCGCTGTTATTGGCGACACACACACCCATCGCACACCGAATCCCGCCGAGCAGTCAGAAACCACACTCCGCATCATCGATGAGCTGAATCTGCTCCGACCCAACTTCGTCCTGCATGCCGGTGACTCAATCCGCGGCTACACCACGGACGCCGAGCGGCTTCGGTTGGAGCATACCGGCGCGAAAGAGGCGTTCAGCGGTCTGACGATGCCACTCTTTCCATGCATCGGGAATCACGATGTGCGCGAGGAAATCAGCGAGGGCATCTGGCGCGAGTTCTGGGGCGGCCGATGGTATTCGTTCGACTTCGCCGACTGTCATTTCGTCACGCTTGACGCGGAGTTGAATAAGGACGTGGAAAGCGTCGCGGGAAAGCAGCTCGAATGGCTCCGCGTCGACCTCGCCGAGCACGCTGTCGGGAAGCGCGTCTTCGTCACCCTGCATCGGCCATGGTGGTACGATTATCCCCTCCATACCGCCGAATGGAAACGTCCCGGCGGACGGAACGACTGGAACCAACAGGTCGACCCCATCCTCCGCGATTATGACCTCCGCGCGATCTTTACCGGTCATCGGCACCTGTTTGAGTATTCCGAACGGAACGGCGTACCCCATATTGTCGCAGGTGGCGCGGGCGGTGACGTGCACTATAAGCCGGAACTCGGCGGTATGTCGCACTACCTTTGGGTGAGTGTTCGCCCCGATGAGGTTGTGTGGTCTGTGATCGTGCCGGGGCAGATTCTCGCACCGGAACGCGCGCGGACATTGAATCGCAAAGCCGGCGAGCACGAATTCACCGTGCGTACGCTCGATTTCGTGCAGGAAATGCCTTGGGTACTCCACCCAAATGCGGCTCGAAGCGGCTGGCACCATGAACAGGAGAAGATAAACGGGTCGCAACCGACGTTCGCTGCGCGACTACGAAAGGCGTTGGGACTCGCGGGTCGATCGTAAGCGCGGCTACTCGATATCGAGGCTGATCGTCGGCGCTTTCTTTACGGACGTCACCGTCGCCACATCGGCCGACACATCCGGCGTGTAGTTCGCGCATTCACCTCGGTCTTCGCGGCAGCACTTCTCTTCCGGGCGACCGGGTCCCGCGGCGCAGAGTTCTTCCGAAATGTAATTTCGGCAATCGGGCTTTGAGTGCGGCATCATGCAGCCTCCCGTAATCGAACGATCGCCTCCCAACGCAATGGTATTCACGCGTCGCGATTCGTCCGGTGTGTATTGGTAATATACCACCGGTAGCCCAATACCGGTCAACTCCGTCTGCGACCACGGCGTCGCGTGCCCTTGGCCCGCAATGAGGCGCGCGATACGTTCAAACAACGGAGCTACAGCGGTCTTCGCAACACGCAAGAACCACCATCATCTTTTGAGGTCTGAACCATGTCACGACTACGGGTAGGACTTTCCGGCGCGCGTCGATCGGGCTCATTCATGGGCGTGCTCAGTATCATTGAAGAGGTCGAGCTCGTTGCCGTATGCGACCCCGCCGAAGAGGCACGTAATTCTTTCGCGGAGCGATGGCACGTCAAAGGGTATGCCGACTTCGACGCGATGCTCGATGACGCGAAACTCGACATCGTCTTTGTCGCTTCCCCGATGCAATTTCACACGCCTCAGGCGATTGCCGCGATGGATGCCGGCGCACACGTCATGAGCGAAGTGCCCGCTACGGTGAGCATTGACGAGTGTTGGGCCCTACTTGCGAAAGTGCGCGAAACCGGTCGCAAGTACATGATGGCGGAGAACTATTGCTACCAGAAGAACGTCGTACTGGTCAAGTCGATGGTCGAAGCGGGTGTTTTCGGTGATGTTTACTATGCCGAAAGCGCGTATATCCACGAGCTTTCGTCGATCCACCGGTACCCCGATGGCACCCCAACATGGCGCATGCGGTGGCAGATGGGTCGTAACGGAAACACGTACCCCACACATAGCATCGGACCGTGCATGCAGTGGATCAAGGAGCGTGTCTCGACGCTCACCTGTCTCGGCACCGGCGTGCGAATGGACCCTGCGTACGTCAACGAAGCGACGACGATCATGCTCTGTAAGACGCCATCGGAGAAGCTCATCACCGCTCGGCTCGATATGGCTTCGCCACGTCCGCACAAAATGGACCTGTATGGACTTCAGGGAACCAAAGGCGCGTTTGAGACCGGACGCGCAAGTGGCGAGCAGGATCGGGTCTGGGTCAACGGACGCTCACCGGAAAAGGACGTATGGGAGCCACTCGCGAAGTACGAAAGTGAGTTCATGCCGGAGATCTGGCGGAATCCGCCCGAAGAGGCGAAGCGCGCCGGTCATGGCGGTGGCGACTATTTCGTCGTCCGGGAGTTTATCGACAGTATCCTGAACGACACAAAACCGCCGATCGATGTGTACGACGCCCTCGAAATAACAGCACCCGGCCTCGTCAGCGAACAATCGATCAACAGCCGTGGCGTTCCTCTACCAGTACCTGACTTTCGGACAATCTGACGGAACGATTCGGCGCCCCACGATTGGGAGAGCAATGATCGCGATCAACGACACACTCACACTGGCCGATCTGCGACAAAAGATCGACCGCATGTGGACCCTCAGCGCTGATAAGATCCTCAGCATCGAACAAAGCGTGAAGCCGGGAGATTCGTCACCTGTTTTCACGCGAAACGGTCGATATACCGCGCAGGGCTGGACCGAGTGGACACAGGGCTTCCAGTTCGGTTCGGCGATCCTCCAGTTCGATGCGACCGGCGACCACCGGTTCCTCGAAATCGGACGGCGAAATACCATCGATCGCATGGCGCCGCATGTGACTCATACCGGCGTGCACGATCACGGATTCAACAACGTGAGCACGTACGGAAACCTGCGCCGTCTAATGCTCGAGGGCCGCATCAGGCATGATGCAAACGAGCTCGCGTTCTACGAAATGGCGCTGAAAGCCAGTGGCGCAGTCCAAGCGCGACGGTGGACACCGATCGCGGACGGCACCGGCTACATCTACAGCTTCAACGGCCCGCACTCACTGTTCGCCGACACAATCCGCAGCCTCCGCTCACTCTCAACGGCGCACATGCTCGGGCACCTGCTCATGGACGAACAGGACACCCGCGTATCGCTCTTGAAGCGAATGATCGATCACGCCCGCGCGACTGCTCAGTATTCAGTCTACTACGGCGAAGGGCGGGACAGTTACGACATCCGCGGACGTGTCGCGCATGAAAGCGTTTTCAACGTGACTAACGGTGCGTATCGCTGCCCGAACTCGCAGCAGGGGTATTCCCCGTTTACGACGTGGACACGTGGACTCGCGTGGGTGATGGTCGGATTCCCGGAAGAGCTTGAGTTCCTCGCCACGCTCGACGACGCGGCATTCGATGGCATCGGCAATCGTGACGAGATCACTGCGATGATGCTGCGCGCGGCCAAAGCGACGTGCGATTTCTACATCGAGCATACGCCAACCGACGGGATTCCATACTGGGATACCGGCGCGCCCGGTCTCGCCCACATGGGCGACTACTTGAATCGCCCCGCCGATCCGCAAAGCGATTTCGAGCCGGTGGATTCGAGTGCCGCAGCAATTGCGTGTCAGGGACTCATCCGACTCGGCGCGTACCTCGGCGACGATGGGAAACGGTATCTCAACGCGGGACTGACCGTGTTGAATCGTCTGCTCGAAGAACCGTACCTGTCAACCGATCCGAAGCATCAGGGACTGGTCCTCCACTCGGTGTACCATCGGCCGAACGGCTGGGATCAGATACCAGCTGGAGCGAAGGTACCCGCCGGCGAATCGAGCATGTGGGGTGACTACCACCTTCGCGAGGCAGCGCTTCTCGCACAGCGTATCGCTGACAATGCGGAGTATTATACATTTTTCGGCCCGACGAATAGGTAACCGTCGTTCCGAATTTCGAAAGGAATATCATGGTCAAACCGATCAAGCCGAAACCGATCAAATCCATGGCGAGCGTGGAGGAGTTCCGCGC
>CAZWQW010000070.1:5294-8154 GCA_964635955.1 uncultured bacterium
GACGGACGTGCGAACCCGAATCAGCTCATGATCACCGAGGAAACCGAATCCGACCTTGCCAATTTGCGCGAAACGCTCCTCACGGCACACCGCGAACGATTCGGCAACACCGATGACGTGCTGATCGGTTTCCAGCTCACGCACTCGGGACGGTTCTGTCGACCCGTAAAAGGCGGTCTCAAGCCGGTGATCGCGTATCGACACCCGATCCTCGACGCGAAGTTCGGCATCGATTCAGACGATCCGGTTATCTCCGACGACGAGGTGAAACGCCTGATCGACGACTTCGTCGTTGCAGCGAAGATCGCCAAACGCGTTGGCGCCGATTTCGTCGACGTGAAGCACTGTCACGGCTATCTCCTCCACGAATTCCTCGGTGCGAAGACGCGCAAAGGCCCATACGGCGGCTCTTTCGAGAATCGCACGAGAATCCTTTGCGAGATAACGGAGCGTATTCGCAGCGAGGTTCCGGGTCTCCTCATTGGTGTTCGGCTGAGCGCATTCGATCTCGTCCCCTACAAACCCGATCCGGCGCAGACACGTGGCGCTGTGCTCGGACCCGGCATACCCGAGGATTTCTCACACGCGCTGCCGTATCAGTACGGCTTCGGCGTCGATGAGAACGACCCAACGCAGTATGATCTCACGGAAACGGTTCGTTTCCTCGAGCTGTGCAGGGAGTTGGATATCCGACTCCTCAACCTGACCGCTGGCAGCCCGTACTATAATCCCCACGTGCAACGCCCGGCGAGCAATCCGCCATCTGACGGCTACCGTCCGCCGGAAGAACCGCTTGTAGGATGCGCACGGCAGATCAATGTCGTGAAGGAGTTGAAAGCGACGTTTCCCGACCTCGTGCTGGTCGGAACAGCGTACAGCTATTTGCAGGAGTATCTCCCCCACGTCGCGCAGTACTACGTGCGCACCGGCGCGGTCGATACCGTCGGCCTCGGTAGGATGCTCCTGCCGTATCCAAGCTTTCTCGCCGATGCAATTGCCGGGAAGCCGATCGACGAACGCCTCATCTGCCGCACACTCTCCGACTGCACCACGGCGCCACGGGCAGGTCTACCAAGCGGTTGCTACCCACTGGACGATTACTACAAGAACAACCCGGATAGCGTCGAACTGAAGCAGATCAAACGCGATCGCGCGCAAAAGATGCGGAAATAGTCCGACTTCAAGACGCGAATACAACGAAAAACGGAGGCAGCACCGCAGTCCCGCCTCCGTTTCGCGTTTATCTCAATCTACTCGTCAGATCAGGCTCTTGAGGTGCTCTGCGTCCTTCATGAGGATTTCCTTGCGCTCGGCTTCGGAGAACTTACCGAGCGATTCGTCCTCGATGCAGAGGTCACGGTTGTAACCGGCCGCACGAAGGAATCCGACGACCTTCTTGTGATCGATGTCGCCCTTATAGATCGGGCTGACGTAACGACCATATTCCCACCCCATCTCGCGCTGCTGATCACGAGTTTCTTCGGGATAGTTGATGTTCTTCACGTGGGTGTGCTTCGCAAGCTTCGCGAACTCCTCGATGGTCTTCAACGTCTTCGACATCGGGTGGCCGCGCCAGTAGAAGTTGCCCGTATCGAGCGTCATGCCAAGCCGCGGTGAACCTACGCCATCGAATACGCCGTGGAGGAAGTTCGGATCGTTGCCCTGATATCCGTGATTCTCAATGCCGAGATCGACCGGCGCATCTTTCGTTGCGTCGATGAGGCGCTTGATGCCCGCGACAAACTTCGCGACGCGTTCCTCGAACGGAAGCTCCTGCTGGCCGCTCATAGCGCTGTCGATACGCACAGCTGGAACACCGAGTCGGTACGCGACACGTACCGCGCGCTCCATCCACGCATGCTCCGCATCGAGGTCGGCGGCGTTTAAATTGTTCGCGAGGAGAAACGCGCTGATCTTTACGCCGTTCTCCTTGAGGTGCTTCGCGTATGTGTCGACTTCCGCATCCGTCTTTACGGAGAACGGCTGCTTCGGATCGGTGATCGAGGGTAAGGTTACTTCACGGGTGAAGTCCGCTTCGATCGCCGAAAGGTCGAGCGCTGCAAGCCCGGCCTTGATCGACGGATACCCGGCGTGCAAGATCGTTGCATCACGAATCGATACGTACATGGTGTCTCTCCCAACGGTGGATTGGCGATTCAATCACGGCATTCGAAGGTCAACAGCGTCCGAATACCGGTCGAATAGTGAACGATGAAAGTACGACGTGAAATCGGTGCGGACATAGGGTCCCGCGTTCCGCCGCGATCTATTCCCGCTGTTTCTTCGGCCGCACCCCCGACGTCAACCGTCCCGTCGCGCCGGTCGCTTCATGCTGCGAACCATCGGGCATGTGCACGGTGATCGGAATCGTTTCCGGACCGCTCGCCGTGAGATGGAACTTACCGCCTTCGATATCCCATCGAACGCGTACATCCCCGTACGGCGTCGGTACTGAGCCCTCAGCCCACGTGAGATTCCAGAGCGTCGGCCGGATATTCACTCGCGCCCAACCGGCAGCGCCCGGTGTAACGCCGAGTACTTCCGCGAGCAGTTCGTAGATCGGCGTTGCCGACCACGCATGACAGTAGCTCCGCGCGAGGTACGGCTCTTCCGGCCACGTCGTCAGGTCGGTCGCCATCATTGTGCGCCAGTGGTCAAAAAGCCCGTACGCCTTCTCATACTGACCGACCTTACTCAACGCACGGAATACGTAGAACCGCCCGTACAGCGTCGCCTTCGCGAGTGGAAGCTCGCCCGCGTACCGTTCGCCGGTGAGCCTCCGCACCATGCTGTCGCACTGCGCCTCGTCCGGCAGACCCGCGATGATCGCCCACGCTTGCGTGAGCTCCGAAAGCTCGTC
>CAZWQW010000070.1:8254-13486 GCA_964635955.1 uncultured bacterium
CGCGCGCTCTTCGTACGGATACCCGGTGAACCGATAGCGCAGCCGATTCACGGTTAACGGTTCGTCGGCGGTTTCGATCTCGAGCCGCACGTACCGGAACGTCCGCCAGAGAAACGGCTCCCACGATTCACTCCCGCCGCCCGCTATGTACTCGTCCCAATACCCCATGACGACACCTTCGTCCGGAGCATGGCGCGGCTCGATCTTCCCCTTGAATTCACGCCAGTTCCGTTCTTCGGTTGCACCATCACCAAACGTGAGCGCTTCGGCATAGGTTAGGGTGATATGCGTTCCACGGCCCTGCTCCACGGCGATTTCTGGGAATCCGGTCTGTAACGCATCGCACCAGAGTGTTACGCCAAACTTCGTATTTGCCGGAATCCGCACCGCGCGGTTGTCGCGAATCAGCGCCGTAACGGACTTTGTCCACGCGCGACACTCCGACTTGCTCCCGTCCACGCCTGTGGGATGAATGAGCCGCGTGTGAGCAGCCCCATCGAACCGCGTCGGAGTCTCTTCGAGCATCGGAATCGTGCGAGGCGTGAGTATCTGCGGCACGTGAATATCGAGACCGGTGACTTCCGCGTCAGACACCGTACGGTGAAGCACCTGTACGGGTTTCCAGACCGCATCGTCGAACTCCACCTGCTGCCAGCCCCACGGGTACTCGGCACCGTGTACCTCTTCGAGCATACCGAGGTACGTGCCCCAGTTTTCGCGGTGCCGCCACCGGTACGCGCGATCCGGAACGGCAACCCAGCGCGCGTCCGTATCGACCGTATCCACAACGTTCCCGTTCGCATCGACGACATCGCCTTCCGCCGCGAAGAGCCACGCGGTAGTCATGATCGAGTTCGGCGCACCGCTTTCGCTGGGGAACGCGCGAGCTCGCGCGAAGGAAACTACCTGCGCGGCAAGCACATTCTCGCCTTCGCGGAGGTGGTCGGAGAGATCGTATGTTTCGAAAAATTGATGCCGTACATCACCTTTCGCGGGGCCGCGTCCGACCGCGACTCCGTTACACCAGAGGATGTACCGGGAATCGGCGGAGACGTGCGCGATGAGACGGGCGTTCACCGGCGCGGTGAATCGACGGCGGAAGTAGCCCATGAGGAAGGGGCTGTCACCGGTATTGACGGGAGAGCTCCACGCTCCCATGCCGTGCGCGGCGTAATCGACCCAAACCCACGAGCTACGACCATTCATTGGAGATGATGCAGTCATATAGATATCTCACGAAAAGAAGCGAAACACGTTCCGATACTACATCGGAACGGTAAACACGCGCGTCGAAGCGGCAACAACCTCGACACGCGTGCGCCACCTATGTTAAGCCGCGTGCTGATTACGAAACTGCACACGTAAATGACTGTTGTCCAGTCATCTCGTGAACGGTGCCGTCCGGCAACACAACCTCCGTCGGAAGCGAATCTGGCCCGGCTATATCGAGCACGAACGCGCCGCTATCGATCTTCCATGACACCGAGATCGGCCCAGACGGAGTCGGAACCGCACCGCTTGCGTGTGTGAGATCCCACATGTGTGGCTTGATGCGGACACTCTTCCATCCGGGTTCGGACGGTTTCACACCGAGTATCTGCGCGAGGAACTCATAGAGCGGTCCTGCCGACCACGCGTGACAGAAACTCCGCGCCGGGAAGGGATTCTCGGCGAAGGTAGTGAGATCGGTCTCCATCATCTTGTACCAGTGGTCGAGCAGAGCTGGCGCAACTTCATACGCACCAGACTTATCCAACGCCCGGAAGAGGTAGTAACGCCCATACAACGTCGCTGCAGCAAGCGCGGAATCCCGACCGAGGCGCTTGCAGATCGTCTTCCCGTGCTTCGAACCGGCGAGAACGGCGAACGCATTGGTGATCTCGCTGAGTTCTTCGCCTTTGGGATTGTCACGATACACGCCTTCGTCGGGCCACCAGCACACGCGATCAAGCGTTGCGACAATGTGATCCGCGCGTCGATTCAGGCTCGCCGCCGTCTCCGAATCGCCGGTTCCCTCGGCAACTTCGGCAACGCAACGAAGTGCCCACGCGTATTCGAAGTTCATCGTCGCCGACACACCACCGACCGCACCCGGCGGGACACCGTAGCCTTTCCACTCCTTGACCCAGTCGACGAACTGCCAATAGGGAAGTGCTTCGAGCAGACCATCGGCATTCTCATGTCGTGCAAACCAGCCGAGCGTCATCAGCATGCCGGGAAGTCGTTCGCGCGCTTCATCATTGTCGCCGGTATGCCACCAGAAGTCACGCACCATGACCATCCAGAGCAGTGCGTAACCCGGGATATTTTGCTCGCACATACTCGGATAACGACTCTTCGTCAGTCCCTCGTCGTCGCGCGACCAATCAAAGTGCCGAATCGCCTGCCGTGCGAGCCGCTCGTCACCGGTGACGTAGTAGCTGAGCAGGCACTGAACCTGCGTATCACCGGCGTATTGAAGCTGCTCGTGGTACGGACAGTCTTCATACGTCTCATGCGCGCAAAGCCGCGCCGTGCGCCACGCCATCTCCCACATGCGCGCGTGACTCGGATCGGACGACGTGAACGACGCATTCTTGACGAAGGGATATCCGGTGAAGCGATAGTCAAATCGTCGAATCGTCAGCGGCTTCGCACCAGTCGTGACCTTGACGCGCAGGTACCGGAACGTGCGCCAATGGAACGGTTCATACCGTTCCAAACCACCACCGGCGCGATACACATCCCAGTAACCGAGTACCACACCGGTCTCCGGATCGTGCTTCGCCGACTGGAAACCGCGATCCGTCTCCGTCGCTTCGAAATACAGTCCTTCGCTGTACGTGAGCGTAATCTCCGCACACTCGCCGCCGTCTATCTCTACCGTCGGAAAGCCGGTTGTGAGCGCATCGCACCAGACCGTTATCGATGCTTCAGTATTCGCCGGTACCGTCATTGGCGCGTCGCGTTCGATCAACGCCTGCCACGCGTCGCGCGACGTGTTATCCGGCTGCGCGACACCGTCGAAGCGGCACGGTATCTCTTCGAGCTGCGGGATGAGACGCGGTATGAGTCGGTGCGGAAGTTCGCTGTCCACGTCGCCCGGGAACGAGAACCGCTCGTAGAACGCGTGCGCCGGTTCCCACGCCGAATCATCAAACTCTACGGTTTCCCATCCATGTGGGTACTCGTCGCCGTACACATCCTCGAACATGCCGAGGAACGTGTGCCATCCGGGACGCTGACTGTATACGTATGCGTCGTCGTTGAGCGCGCGCCACTGATTGTTCGAGTCGATCCGCTCCCGTTCGACACCATTCGCGTCGACCACTTCACCCGAAAGCGCGAACGCGTTTGCGAAGTACATGATCGAGGTTGGTGCGCTCGCCTCCGGTGGAAACGAAACCGCCGATGAGTAGCTCAGCACCTGCGCGGCGATAACGTTCTCACCCGCGCGGAGGTGTTCGGTCAGGTCATATGTTTCGTAGAAATGATGACGCACGTCACCCTTCGCGGGACCGCGTCCGACGCGCACCCCGTTACACCAGAGGATGTAGCGCGAGTCAGCAGTTACATGCACCGTGAGCGTATCGCCAGCGGACGCGGTAAAGCGACGGCGGAAGTACGCCATGTGGAATGGATTCCGGCCACGCGGCGTTGGCGCGCTCCAGCATCCATTCTGCGACGGCGCCCATATCCAACGCGAGCGACCGACGAACGGTTTCTGATTGGTCACGAATTGTCCTTTCGATGGGAAAACGGTAATCGTTACGATACTACGCTTTCAGACGACTCATGGTGTCCGCGATGCCGTCCAACATGAACTCGATGTCGGTGGAACAGGGCAGAAGCCGCATTCCTTTCGCACGGTATTCGAGCAGATGCTCCACGCTGCGCAGGTGGATTCCCGGCGCGACACCATGCCGGTCGCACGCCGCGATCATCTGGTCTATGGCGTCGAGAAGCTTCGGATGACGATGCTCGCCCGGAACACCGAGCGCGATACTGAGGTCCTGTGGCCCCATAATCGTCGCGTCTACGCCGGGGACGCTCAGGATGTCATCGAGATTCTCCATTGCCTCTCGCGTTTCGATCTGGATTGCGATGAAGATGTTGTCGTTGATCCACTGGAGATCGCCCGCAGGCGAGCCCGTCGTACCGTAATCGGTGAATATCGGGCGGACGGCGGAGCCGCGGATGCCTTCCGGCGGGTACTTCGCACACGCAACGATGTGTTCGACTTCCGCCCGCGTCTTCACCCGAGGTACCATGATCCCTTGCGCGCCGGCGTCGAGTCGCTGCGCGATGAGATGGTAGTCGGCATCGGGTACGCGGACGATCGGCGGCACACCTGCAAGACGGAAGACGGTGCACAACATCCCAAGCGTTTCGAGGCTCATCGCAGAGTGTTCGTTGTCGATCAGGACGAAATCCACTCCGGCACGCTTCATCAACATGCCGATTTCCGCGTCGCGAGAGTTCCGCACCATGATACCTGCGGCAATACCACCGCTCCGAAGTGCTTCTTTCAACGAATTGCGGTTCATGAGTTGCTCCTTTCAACGGAGAACGACTCAAAGGTGGGAATCTTCATAGCAGGAAAAGAAATGTAGCCGCAGAATCGAAATCGCGGGAAGGGGTCCGCTACTCGATTCGGAGGCGGAATCCAGCCGACCGATTGGGAAAACGGAGCGTAGAAGATACGTTTCATGTCCGTGTGATCACGAAACTCGCGAACGAAAGGGAGAGTAGCATGGAACGGTATATCGCAATCGACAACGTCTGTGCGTGGCCGAATCTCACAACGATGTCCGGCGGGGACATCATCGCGACAATCTTCAATCAACCGACTCACGGTGGCTGGGAAGGTGACGTCGAGTGTTGGTCGGGCGGCACCGATGGCCGATTCTGGACACGTCGTGGTGTACCGGCACCACATGAGCCAACGACGAATCGCATGAACGTAGCCGCCGGATGCGTGCGCGATGGGAGTCTCGTCGTGCTCGCGTCCGGGTGGAGTAAGCGGAATCCTGTCGGAGACTACTCGAGCCCGCACAAGGGCGAGGTCCTGCCCGTGTGGGTGTGCCGTTCGGAAGATGCGGGGCAAACATGGACCCATGCCGAGACAATTAAAGCACCAAGCGATAACGAGGCGATCATCCCGTTCGGTGATGTTGTGCAGCTCTCGGATGGCACGCTTGGTGTGAGCGTGTACGGCTGGACATCGGAGGGTAAGTGCGCGTCATACTTCTA
>CAZWQW010000070.1:13586-15189 GCA_964635955.1 uncultured bacterium
GGACGTATCCTCCTCACCATGGGACTGCGCAATCGTGGGTATCGTGGCATCGGTGTGCGATTGAGTTCCGACAGCGGAGAAACGTGGGCCGCGCCGATCTTCCTCGTCGAATTACGCGGCGCCGGCGACCTTGGCTATCCGGCGAGCGTGCAGATCGCTGACGGCACGATCGTCACTGCGTACTACTGTGACGGCATCACCGAACACACGCGCTACCATATGGGTGTAACCCGCTGGACGCTCGACGAAAACGGGAATGTGAAGTAGCACTTCCGCCATCGTGGGCGGTCTCGACGAGATCGCCCGCGATACTACCTCCCACACTCGCCATCCGGCGGCCTTTTTCGTATCTTGCTCTGTTACCGAACTCCCTTTACACGTTTTCATCTGCTGGAGGACCATACTGTGCCGCGTATTCATTCAACGCGTCTGGATCGACTCCCTCCGTACCTGCTCGGTCGCATCAACGAGACAACGTTGCGTCTCCGTCGGCAGGGCGTGGACGTAATCGACCTCGGAATGGGTAACCCCGACCGTCCAACACCTTCACATATTGTCGATAAAGCGTGCGAGGTCCTTCGCGACCCCAAGGCACACCGCTACAGCGCATCGAAAGGGATTCCGGCACTCCTCAAAGGTATCGCACGGCACTACGACCGGAAATACGGTGTCGGTCTTGACTGGGAGAACGAGTGCGTCGCGACCATTGGCAGCAAGGAAGGTCTCGGACACCTCATTCTCGCGATCATCGATCCGGGCGATCTGGCACTGGTTCCCAACCCGACGTATCCGATACACATCTATAGCGTCGCCATCGCCGGCGGGAACGTGGTAACGATTCCGCTACGTGAGGAGCAGGATTTCGTCCCGGATTTAGACGTGATCACCCGCGAGATCTGGCCAAAGCCGAAGGTCATCACGTTGAATTTCCCGCACAACCCGACGACCGCCACGGTGAGCCTCGACTTCTTCAAGGAAGTGGTCACATGGGCGAAGAAGAACGACATCATCGTCGTGCATGACATGGCGTACTCTGATATTGTCTTTGACGGATACCATGCGCCATCGTTGTTACAGGTCCCGGGCGCAAAAGATATCGGCGTGGAGTTCTTCACGTTCTCGAAGAGCTACAACATGGCGGGTTGGCGTTTGGGCGGTTGCGTCGGCAACGCGGACGTCATCGGCGCGTTGAAAAAGATCAAGAGCTACTACGATTACGGCATCTTTACCCCGTTGCAGGTCGCCGCGGTCGCGGCAATCGACGGACCGCAGGACTGCGTGGCTGAGTCGTGCGAGGTGTACCAACGGCGTCGTGACGTGCTCTGCGACGGGCTTACGCGCATCGGCTGGCCAGTGAAGAAGCCAAAGGCGACGATGTTTACGTGGGCGCCGATTCCGGAAGAATACCGGCATATGGGCAGCATGGACTTCGCGATCATGCTCACGGAAACGGCCGAGGTCGCCGTCGCACCGGGCATCGGATTCGGAGACATGGGCGACAACTATGTGCGCATCGCCATGGTCGAGAACGAGCATCGGCTCCGGCAAGCGGTCCGCAACATCCGCCGCGCTCTGACGAAGCTGACACCGAAAGACACGCAAG
>CAZWQW010000071.1:0-15162 GCA_964635955.1 uncultured bacterium
CAATCGTCCCCACGTTCACGTGCGGCTTGGTCCTCTCAAATTTCGCCTTGGCCATTATGAGCTTCCTTTCCTTCCCGCGTCGGCTCCCGCCGTTAGAACGCGAGGTCGGCTCTCATGCGAGCGGAAACCGCCCGCCATACATTACGCGGCGGACTTCGCGCCGGTTACTCGCGTTACCAGTTCTTCCTGGACCGCTTTTGGCGCCTGCTGATACTCCTTGAACTCCATCGTATATATCGCGCGACCCTGCGTCATCGAACGAAGCGAAGTCGCGTATCCGAACATTTCACTCAACGGCACATCCGCTTCGACGACTTGCGCGTCGGGACGCGGATTGATACCGCGAATCTGGCCACGACGGGAGTTGAGATCACCCATCACGTCGCCAAGATAATCCTGCGGTACCACAACCTCGACATTCATAATCGGTTCGAGGAGTACCGCACCAGCCTTGCGCGCTGCATTCCGAAATGCCAGCGACGCGGCAACTTTGAACGCCATTTCCGACGAGTCGACTTCGTGATACGAACCATCGATCAGTGTCGCCTTGAGGTCGACAACCGGATATCCCGCCAGTACGCCATTCGCCATCGATTCCTTGATGCCTTGCTGAATCGCCGGAACATACTCTTTCGGGACGTTTCCGCCGACGATCTTGTTCTCGAAGACAAATCCGGTTCCCGGCACACCCGGCTCGAAGATGACCTTTACGTGGCCATACTGACCGCGACCACCGCTCTGACGCACGTAGCGCTCGTCTTGTTCGACGGTCTTGGTAATCGCCTCTTTATACGAAACCTGCGGGCGACCCACGTTCGCGTCGACTTTGAATTCGCGCCGAAGCCGGTCGACGATGATCTCGAGGTGTAACTCACCCATACCGGAAATGACCGTCTGCCCCGTATCGGGATCCTGACGAAGCCGGAACGTCGGATCCTCTTCCGCCAACTTCGCAAGTGCCGCCGCGAGCTGCTCCTGATCGGCCTTCGTTTTCGGCTCGATCGCGACGAAGATAACCGGCTCGGGGAACGTCATACGCTCCAACGCGATCGGATGCGCTTCGTCACTGAGGGTATCACCTGTCGTTGTATTCTTTAGCCCAATCACCGCGGCAATATCGCCTGCGGCAACACGGGTAATCTCTTCGCGTTTGTTCGCGTGCATGCGGAGGAGTCGGCCGATCCGCTCCCGACGCCCCGTCGACGCGTTGTAAGCATACGACCCAGCCTCGAGCACGCCGCTGTATACGCGAATGAACGTAAGTCGTCCGACATACGGGTCCGTCATCACTTTGAAAGAAAGCGCGCTGAACGGCTCTTCTTCTTTCGGATGACGCTCGATCTTCTTCGTTTCGTCATCTGGAGCGTGCCCAACAATAGGCGGTACATCCAGTGGTGACGGAAGCAAATCGATCACCGCGTCAAGAAGGCGCTGCACACCTTTGTTCTTGAACGCCGAACCGCAGAATACCGGAATGATATCGATGCTGAGCGCGCCCTTACGAATCGCCTTGCGAATCTTTTCCGCCGGGACATCGTTGTGATGACCTTCAAGAAACGCCACCATGATCTCTTCATCGAAATCGGCGGCAGTCTCAATCATCCGCTCACGGTACTCCTGAGCTTGCGCCTGAAGATCGCGCGGGATATCACCTTCTTCGAACACCGAGCCCTGCGACTCGTCGTTGAAGGTGACCGCTTTCATCGTTACCAAATCGATCAGTCCGGTAAACATATCGCCGGCACCGATCGGTATCTGCATAGGAACGAATCGGCCACCGAGACGCTCTTCCATCATGCGGAGAACGTTATAGAAATCGGCACCGGTTCGGTCCATCTTATTGACGAACGCAATACGCGGAACCTTGTAGCGATTCGCTTGCCGCCACACCGTTTCCGACTGCGGCTCTACGCCACCGACACCGCAGAACAATGCAACCGCGCCATCGAGAACTCGCAGGCTGCGTTCAACCTCTGCGGTGAAATCGACGTGACCGGGCGTGTCGATGATGTTGATCTGATGATCACGCCAGAAGCAGGAGGTCGCCGCGGATTGAATTGTTATTCCGCGTTCCTTCTCCTGCTCCATCCAGTCCATCTGAGCCGCACCCTCATGCACCTCTCCGGTGCGATGGATGCGTCCCGTGTAGAACAGGATGCGTTCGGTCGTTGTCGTCTTGCCCGCGTCAATATGGGCCATGATGCCTATATTGCGCGTGCGCTCCAGCGGATACTCACGAGCCATGCGGTCTCAACACCTATGTAGTAATACAGCGAAACGCTGCTAAATGGACGCAAGGAAGTTGGTCCCGGGAACCGCGTGGAAGGAGGGTTAGCTCCAGAGGCGGTGATAACCGGCACTCCAACCGTCGCAACTTGCGACTGTACGCACCCAAGCTCCGTATGCCGAAGCACTTTCAATCAGGTGCGCTGCGTAAAAAAAACCGTCTGCGAAGCGGAACACTCCGCAGACGGCCGACATCTATTGATTACCAGCGATAGTGCGAGAACGCGCGGTTGGCTTCCGCCATCCGGTGCGTGTCTTCGCGTTTTCGTACGGCAGCACCTTCACCATTCGATGCCGCGAGAACTTCCGCTGCAAGCCGCTCCGCCATGGTGCGCTCTCCGCGAGCACGCGCCGCGGAAATCAACCAGCGAATACTGAGCGCTTGACGACGATTTCCCGCGACTTCCACCGGAATCTGGTAGGTCGATCCACCAACACGACGCGACCGCACCTCTACCATCGGCTTGATATTGTCGAGCGCTTTCTGGAAAACCTCGAGCGGGTCATTACCCGTCCGCTCACCGACAGTGTCAAGCGCGTCGTAGAGAATCGACTCCGAGACGCTCTTCTTCCCACCGTACATGAGGTTGTTGACGAACTTCGCCACCAGTGTGCTGTTGTATTTCGGATCGGGTAATAGTTCCCGACGAACCGCTCTACGTCTCCGCGCCATGGTCGATTACCCCCTGGGCCGCTTTGCGCCGTACTTCGACCGACCTTGCTTGCGATTCTGCACGCCTGCCGCGTCTTGTACGCCACGTATCACGTGGTAACGCACGCCCGGGACGTCTTTCACACGACCGCCACGGATGAACACAATGCTATGCTCGACCAGGTTATGCCCCTCACCGGGGATGTACGCCGTAACTTCGCGACCATTCGTAAGCCGTACGCGCGCGATCTTCCGCAACGCCGAATTCGGCTTCTTCGGGGTCGATGTTTTTACCTGCGTGCATACACCCTGACGCTGCGGACATTCCTGCAGATCGGGCGCCTTGTTCTTCGTCCGGGGCCGTGTCCGCCCCTTCCGGATGAGCTGATTGATTGTCGGCATACACCTGATCCTTTACGTGCTGATTTTGCGTAGCAATTGAATATAGTTACCGAATCACCCAACGTCAAGTACGCGAGTGCCCAGAGCCATATCATCTTCTTCATCTTCAACCGGACGCTCCGGAATCGGCTCCAACTCGCCGCCTTCCGGACGTAGAACGCGGTAGCGCGTAAGCCCGCTACCAGCCGGTATCAGATGTCCGATGATTACGTTCTCTTTCAAGCCGTGCAGACGATCAACTTTACCTTCAACCGCGGCCTGTGTCAGAACGCGTGTCGTCTCCTGGAAAGATGCCGCACTGATGAAGCTCTCGGTCATGAGCGACGCCTTGGTGATTCCGAGAAGCACCGGCTCGAACGTCGCTGGCTGACCGCCCGCTTCCTGAATCCGTGCGTTCTCATCGAGGAACACGAATCGATCCACAAGGTCGCCTTCGAGGAAATTGCTGTCGCCCGGATCAACCACGCGCACCTTCTGGAGCATCTGACGAACGATGATCTCGATGTGCTTGTCGTTGATCTCGATGTTCTGCAGACGGTAGACCTCTTGAATTTCGTTCAAGAGGTACTCCTGCACCTTGTATGGACCCAAAATGCGTAGGATGTCGTGCGGGTTCACCGAACCTTCGCACAGACGTTCACCGGCGCGAACGTGGTCGCCGTCGTGCACGAGGATATGCTTACCATACGGCACGTAGTAGCGACGCTCTTCGCCGAATTCCGTGTGGACGATTACCTCGTTCGAACCACGAACCTGCGTGCCGAGCTGCACAACGCCGTCGATTTCCGTGACAACAGCCGGTTCCTTCGGCTTGCGTGCTTCGAACAGCTCGGCGACGCGAGGCAGACCGCCGGTAATGTCGCGCGTCTGGGTGCGTCGACGCGGGATCTTCACCAACTGGTCACCAACGCGAACGGCCTGGCCGTCCTGCACGATGAGCTGCGCACCGACCGGAATACGATACTTCTGAATCGTCTCGCCTTCGGCGTCGATGATCTCGATCTGCGGATTGAGTCGGTGGTCGCGCTGGTCGATAACGACGCGCTCAACGTGTGCTTCCGACATCTCTTCGCGGAATGTGACGTCCGAAATGAGGTCGACGAATTTGACCACACCGGTGCTGTCGCTGAGAATCGTGTTGTTATATGGGTCCCACTCGTAGATGACCTGACCCGCGGTGACAGCATCTCCGTCCTTGACGTGCAACGACGCAGCATACGATACACTGAGCCGTTGCCGCGGATCGCCGTGCTCGTCGAGAATCTCGATCTCTGAATTCCCGCGGCTCATGACAATATCCATATCGTTACGGTCGGCGATCTGGATATTGTTGAATCGGACGGTTCCGTCGCGTTTCGCTTCGATACGCGACTGTTCCGCAACGTGCGCGGCCGTTCCACCAAGGTGGAAGGTCCGCAGCGTAAGCTGCGTGCCCGGCTCACCAATGGACTGAGCAGCTATGACACCTACGGCCTCGCCAACGCCAACCGGTTTTCCGGTCGCAAGGTTACGCCCGTAGCACTTTGCACAGATGCCGCTCCGCGCTTCGCATGTCAACGCCGAACGAATACCGACGATGTCGATACCGCGCTCTTCGATCTGCGTCGCGCGCTCTTCATTGATATAGTCGCCCATCTCGACGACCACTTCACCGGTATGCGGATCGACCACGTCATCGAGTGCGGTACGACCAAGAATACGGTCGTACAGGCGCACCATGATGTCCTCGCCCTCTTTCAGCGCTCCGACTTCGAGACCAAGAATCGTACCACAATCGTCTTCGGTAATCACGATATCCTGTGCAACGTCCACCATTCGACGCGTGAGATATCCGGCTTCCGCCGTCTTCAATGCCGTATCGGCAAGACCTTTCCGTGCACCGTGTGTCGAGATGAAGTACTCGAGCACCGAGAGACCTTCGCGGAAGTTCGCGGTAATCGGCGATTCGATAATTTCACCGATACCACCGGTAATCTTCTTTTGCGGCTTCGCCATGAGGCCACGCATACCGGCAAGCTGACGAATCTGATCCTGCGAACCACGAGCGCGCGAGTCGGCCATCATATAGATGGGGTTAAAGCCGTCCTCGGCCTTCGCGAGGTTATCGTACATTACAGAGCTGACGCGCTGAGAGGTCAGATACCACACGTCGACGATCTTGTTGTACCGCTCGCCGTCGGTGATAACACCCTGCTCGTATTGCTCTTGGATCTGCTCGACATCGTGCATCGCGCGATCGATGAGTTTCGTCTTCGCTGTAGGCACCACCACGTCGTCGATACCGATCGAGATGCCGGCCTTCGTTGCGTAATGGTGACCAAACCACTTCAGCTGATCGAGGAAATCGACGGTGCGCTGGTTGCCGAACATGCGGAACACTTCACGCACGAGCGTGCCGAGATCCTTCGACCCCATGAGCTTGTCGACAAACCCGAGCTCATCCGGCACGATCTCGTTGAAGAGGAGTCGACCGATCGTCGTTGTAACTAACTGACCGTCGCGACGAACGCGAACTTCGTCATGTATCTTCAACTTACCGAGATCGTGAGCGAGCAGCGCCTCTTCGGTCGTACCGAAACACGGCAACTTGCTCTCATCGAAATCGGCGGGACGCGGACGGCGCTTCGTCATGTAGTAGCAACCGAGCACCATATCCTGCGTCGGTACAGTTATCGGACCGCCGTTCGACGGCTGCAGCAGATTTCCAGAAGCGAGCATCAGTACGCTCGCCTCGATCTGCGCTTCAAACGAGAGCGGTACGTGGACCGCCATCTGGTCACCGTCGAAGTCAGCATTGAACGCCTTACACACCATCGGGTGTATGCGAATCGCCTTCCCCTCGACGAGCTTCGGCTGGAACGCCTGAATACCGAGACGGTGCAACGTCGGCGCGCGGTTCAAGAGTACCGGATGGTCTTGAATGACGTCTTCGAGGATGTCCCACACTTCGGGACTACCCTGTTCGATCTTTTTCTTCGCACTCTTGACCGTCTGGACGAGACCGCGTTTCTCAAGCTCGTGGATGATGAACGGCTTGAAGAGCTCGAGTGCCATAACCTTTGGCAGGCCGCATTCGTGGAGTTTCAACTCCGGTCCAACGACAATCACCGAACGACCAGAGTAATCCACGCGTTTACCGAGCAAGTTCTGACGGAACCGGCCTTGCTTACCCTTGAGGAGGTCACCGAGCGACTTGAGGGCACGGTTACCATCACCCCGGACGGCGCGGCTGCGACGACCGTTGTCGAACAAAGCGTCGACGGCTTCCTGCAACATGCGCTTTTCGTTGCGCAGAATGACTTCCGGCGCCTTGATCTCGATAAGCTTCTTGAGCCGGTTATTCCGATTGATCACACGTCGATACAGATCATTCAGATCGCTCGTCGCGAACCGACCACCCTCGAGCGGAACCAACGGACGCAGCTCCGGCGGTAGCACCGGTATCACGTCGAGAATCATCCACTCCGGACGGTTGTCGGACTGACGGAATGCCTCAACGACCCGAAGCCGCTTGAGTGCTTCCTGCTTGCGCTGGGCACTCGTTTCCGTGCGGATCGTATCGCGCAACTCGGCGCTCAACTCATCAAGATCGATCTGGCTGAGTACCTTCTTAGCCGCTGGCGCACCCATTTCGGCGACAAACTCAAATCCACGCTCTTCGAGGTCGATTACCTCTTCCTCGCTGAGCAAATCGCCCTTCTGGATCGGAGCATTGCCCGGATCGATGACGATATAGTTTTCGTAGTAGAGAACGCGTTCGAGGTTCCGCATGCTCATGTTGAGCAAGTAGCTCATGCGCGACGGAACCGATTTGAAATACCAGATGTGCGATACCGGAACGGCGAGATCAATATGACCCATTCGTTCGCGACGGACCTTCGCCTGCGTCACTTCAACGCCGCATCGGTCGCAGATCACGCCCTTATACCGGATCCGCTTGTATTTCCCGCAATGGCACTCCCAATCCTTTACCGGACCGAAAATGCGCTCGCAGAACAGTCCATCTCGCTCCGGCTTGAACGATCGGTAATTGATCGTTTCCGGCTTGGTGACTTCGCCGAACGACCAACTGCGTATCGTTTCCGGCGATGCGAGTTGGATCTTGATCGAGTCGAAGTCGACCGGCTTTTGTTGAGTCGGCAGGCCGACGCGAGACAGCAATTGCGATGTCATTGATTCTATGGATTCAACCACGTCGTGCTCCCCTCTTCTCTGCGTTGAGTCTCACCGCACCGTATCATTCGAATCGGCGCAGTTACCTCATACCCGTCCGGTCGCGCCCGACAGATTCCGTCGGGCACGTATACCGGTTCAGCTTTGGTCGCCCTCCTCGCCATCCTGCTGCAATACGACGTCGAGACATAACGCCTGCAACTCTTTGACGAGCACGTTGAACGACTCGGGGATTCCGGGTTCGGGCGGATTCTCGCCCTTCACAATGGATTCGTAGATCCGCGACCGACCCGGCACGTCGTCGGACTTCACGGTGAGCATCTCCTGAAGGAGATTCGACGCACCGTAAGCCTCGAGCGCCCAGACTTCCATCTCTCCGAAACGCTGACCACCAAATTGCGCGCGACCGCCGAGCGGTTGCTGCGTGACCAAGCTGTACGGACCGATGGAACGCGCATGGATCTTGTCCGCAACAAGGTGGATGAGCTTCAACATATAGATGTAGCCCACCGTGACCTCGCGCTCGTACCGATCACCAGTCAGACCGTCATACAGGACCGTCTGACCAGAGGTTGATAGACCCGCTTTCTTGAGCAGCGCCTTGATCTCGTCGACCGTGGCGCCATCAAAAACCGGGCTCGCAACGTGGATACCGAGCTTCTTGGCTGCCCATCCCAAATGCGTCTCGAGGATCTGCCCGAGATTCATACGAGAAGGGACACCCAGCGGATTCAGTACGATTTCGACCGGCGTACCGTCAGGCAGATACGGCATGTCCTCTTCCGGGACAATCTTCGCCACGACACCTTTGTTCCCGTGACGACCCGCCATCTTGTCACCGACCGCGAGCTTGCGCTTGTGCGCTATGTATACCTTCACGAGCTGGAGCACACCCGGCGGCAGTTCATCGCCGCGGATGATCTTCTCCTGCTCGCGTTCGAACTCTTCCGTCGCCGCTTCGATCAGATCGCGCGCATGCTCAAATATGCGCTCAACCTCGGCATTGGCGTCGGCGTCTTCCGTCCAAACACCGTCCGGACGAATCGAAACGAGATCGCCGATTTCGTCGACGACTTCCTCGGTGATCACCGTACCCGCATGAACGACCACGGTTCCATCCGATTGCGCCCGCCAATCGCTACCGGCGGACTTACCTTGCGCAATCTCAACCAAGCGCGAACGCAGCGCCGACTTCACACTCGAAACTTGCGCATCTGTCCGCTCGCGAAGTTCAGCTGTTTCCGCTTCGTTTTGCGACTTTGTCGTTTCGTCGCGTTCCTTGCGGCTAAAAATCTTCGTATCGATGACGACACCGTCCATACCGGCCGGTGCCTTCAAAGACGCGTCACGAACATCGCCCGCCTTCTCACCGAAGATGGCGCGAAGCAGCCGCTCTTCCGGCGATAGCTCTGTCTCACCCTTCGGCGTAACCTTTCCGACGAGGATGTCGTTCTGCTGCACACGAGCGCCAACGCGAACGATTCCGTTTTCGTCGAGATTGGCCAGAGCCGTATCACTGACGTTCGGAATATCACGGGTGAGTTCTTCCTGTCCGCGTTTCGTGTCGCGAACCTGAAGCTCGTATTCCTCGATGTGAATCGAAGTATAGACGTCATCTCGTATCAGCCGTTCGCTGATGACGATCGCGTCTTCAAAGTTGTACCCGTGCCACGGCATAAACGCGCACAGCACGTTGTAACCGAGCGCGAGATCACCACGATCCGTCGCCGGGCCGTCCGCGATCACATCACCCTTCGCAATCCGGTCGCCGGGACGAACCAGCGGACGCTGATTCAAGCAGCAGTCCTGATTGGAACGGCGATACTTGACGAGTGTATAGGTGCGCTCACGACCTTGCTCGATCTTGAGCGGGTCGTCGGTTACCGGCGTGTCCTCGCGAACAACGATCTTCGCCGCATCGACAGTAATCACTTTTCCGTCGGCAACCGCGCGCACAACTGCGCCCGAATCGATGGCAACCCGACGTTCCATACCCGTTCCAACTAACGGCGCTTGCGCACGAAGGAGTGGCACCGCCTGTCGCTGCATGTTCGATCCCATCAGCGCGCGGTTTGCGTCATCATGCTCAAGGAACGGAATAAGTGCCGCGGCAGCGCTGACGAGCTGCAACGGCGACACATCCATGTAATTGACTTCGTTAGGGCTGACTATCGGGAAATCGCCACGCCGACGCGCCTTCACGATCGCGTTTTCGAATCGACCGTCGTCGTCCAACGGCGCATTCGCCTGCGCGATAACGAACCGGTCTTCTTCGTCCGAAGACAGGAAGCGGATCTCGTTCGTCACCGTTCCATCTTTTACGACACGGTACGGCGTCTCGATAAATCCGAATTGATTGATCCGCGCGTACGTCGCAAGCGACATGATAAGACCGATGTTCGGTCCTTCCGGCGTTTCAATCGGACAGACGCGGCCGTAATGCGTATGGTGCACGTCGCGGACTTCGAAGCCCGCGCGCTCACGGGTCAGACCACCGGGGCCAAGCGCCGAAAGACGCCGCTTGTGAGTCAACTCGTCGAGCGGGTTCGTCTGCTGCATGAACTGACTGAGCTGGCTCGATCCGAAGAATGACGCAACAACCGTGCTCACCGTCTTCGCATTCACCAGTTCCTGCGGCGTAAGTCCTTCGTTATCACGCAGACTCATACGCTCACGAATCGTCCGCGCCATACGCGAAAGCCCGACCGAGAATTGGTTACCGAGTAACTCGCCAACCGTCCGACAACGACGGTTTCCAAGATGGTCGATATCGTCGGTCTGGAAGCCCGGGTCGCCGTTGCGCAATCCAATGAGGTATTTGATGATCGCGAGGAAATCGTCGTTCGTGAGCACATGCTCTTTCTGATCAATCGACAGATCGAGCTTGTGATTCATACGGTACCGACCGACGTCTCCGAGATCGTAGCGCTTCGGGCTGAAGAACAACCGCTCCAGGAACTGCCGCGCCGTCTCGACGTTTGGCGGATCACCGGGGCGAAGCAGTGCGTAGATGCGATACAGCGCATCTTCTTCACCGCGCTCGTCTTCGCACGGATCCTTCCGAAGTGTATTTTCGATCACGTCCGCTTCATCATCGACACTGGAGGCGTAAATCTCGACCTCATCAATGCCGTGCTCGCCCATGAAATCGATATGCTCGTTCTCAAGCGACGTAAACGCATCAACGATCACTTCACCGGTTTCGCCGTCGACGACATCAGCCGCAAGCAAGCGACCCGCGATCTTCCGACTCACCGCGACGCTGGTCTTTTCATAGAAAAGGTTCAGCACATCGAGATCGGAACTGAAGCCAAGCGCGCGGAGAAGCACCGTAACCGGCAACTTGCGTCGACGATCGATGTGGACATACATGATGTCGTTGATGTCCATCGAGAACTCGACCCAGCTACCGCGATACGGAATGATCCGGGACGTGAACAGCCGCTTCCCATTCGGGTGTACGGTCTCATCAAAGAAAACACCCGGCGACCGGTGAAGCTGGCTCACGATAACGCGCTCAGACCCGTTGATCACAAACGTGCCTTGCTCGGTCATCATCGGCAGATCGCCGAGATAGACCTGCTGCTCGATCACGTCTTTGATCTTCGGCTGCGCCTCGTCCTTACCCTTTTCGGGCTTTTCGCGCGCAATGAGACGCAGTGTCGAACGCAAGGGCGCGGCATATGTCGCTCCACGTTCACGGCACTCGTCGATGGTGTATTTCGGGCGCCCGACAGTATAATTCACAAATTCGAGCGAATAGAGGTTGTGTATGTCGGTGATCGGGAATATGCTTTCAAAGACGGCCTGAAGTCCTGCCGGCTCCCGCTTGTCGGCAGACTTGTTTGCTTGCAGGAACTCCTCGAAGGACTGAACCTGAACCTCGAGAAGATTCGGCACGTCGACGATGGTCGGGAGCTTGGCGAAAGACCGGCGTTCGATTATCCGCTCTGGCATGGCCTGCTATCGCTCCTTTTGGCTGTGTGCCAACAGATATGTAGAAAGCACCCGTAACCGCGGTGGACCGGGCGTTAAATACAGAAACGAGACACGCAAAGACGACGCAGTCTGCCGCCACGAAGGCCACAGACGCATCGCCTTTGCGTAAGTCCAGTCAATTCAACTACTTGATTTCGATGGTTGCACCGACGGCCTCGAGCTTCTCTTTGGCCTGTGCGGCTTCGTCCTTCGAAACACCTTCCTTGATCGGGCTCGGCGCACCGTCGACGGCGGCCTTCGCTTCCTTAAGACCCAAGCCGGTCAGCTCGCGCACGACCTTGATGACCTGAATCTTCTGGGAACCGACATCCTTGAGGACCACGTCGAACTCGGTCTTCTCTTCTTCCGCGGCTGCGGCGGCTTCACCGCCACCGGCGGCTGCACCGGCGGCTGCTACGGCAACCGGCGCCGCGGCGGATACGCCCCAAGCTTCTTCGAGCTCTTTCGTCAACTGTGCAATCTCAAGCACGGTGAGCTGGCTGAGCTGTTCTTTGAGTGCAGCAAGATCTGCCATGGAACCAAAACCTCCTTGAACCCCGGGGGCCTCTCGTTACGCCTCTACCGAGTTTCCTTCTTCCAACTTCTTCTGGTACGCCCCGAGCAGGCGTGCGAACTGCGACGGCGCCGCGTTCAACAGGAACACGAACTGTTGAGCCGGCGCATTGAGCAGCCCGAGGAACTTGGCCTTGACGACCTCCGCCGAGGGCAACTCCGCCAGCATCTTCATCTCTGCCTCGCTGAGCAGAGCCTGATCCACTACACCAGTCTTGATCTCCGGCTTCCCATTCGCTTCGCGCACATCGCTCGCGAACTTCTTCAGGAGTTTCAGCGCACGCGTCGCATCATCGGAATAGGCTACCGCTGTCGAGCCGCTGAGCCACTCGCTCATGTCCGGCATACCCGCCGCTTCCGCTGCACGCTGCGCCAATGTGTTCTTCACGACGCGAAATCCGATGTTATCCGCGTGACACCGCTTCCGTAGCTCGGTCATATGCTCGACCGTTAGCCCCGTGAAGTCGGTGAGGAAAACACCGTTCGCCGTCTTGAAGACCTCTGTGATCTCTGCGATCGTTTGATCTTTTTTGGGTGTCGGCATCGCCTTCGCCCTTCTGAATGGTCAGCCCAACTCCCCGCCTGAGACGAGAAGCCGACTAACTACCGAATTGTATTGAGTAGCTCGCCCCGGTCGATTTTCACTCCGGGTGTCATCGTGGCGCTGATCGTTGCCGAACGAACGTAGATTCCTTTCACGGCCGCAGGCTTTTGACGCATGAGCGCCTCAAAGAATGTCCGCGCATTTTCTTCGATCTTTTCCGGTTCGAACGAAATCAACCCGAGCGGCGCGTGAACGTTACCCGCACGGTCGACGCGGAAGTCAACCTTTCCGCCTTTCGCGTCTTCAACGGCCTTCGCCGTATCTGCCGTAACTGTTCCGGTCTTCGGGTTCGGCATGAGCCCACGCGGACCGAGAACGCGGCCAAGACGACCGACAAGACCCATCATGTCCGGTGTCGCAATTGCCACGTCGAAATCCGTCCAGCCGCCTTGAATCTGTTCAACGAGATCCTCGGCACCGACGAAATCCGCACCGGCTGCGCGTGCCGCATCAGCGGCTTCACCGCGCGCAAACACCAGCACTCGACGGGTGCGACCCGTACCGTTCGGAAGTGTCACCGAACCGCGAACCATCTGATCGGCTTTTCGCGGATCGACGTTCAAACGAACTGCGCCTTCAACCGTCTGCTCGAACTTACGCGGCTCGAAGCTCTTGAGTATCGAAACGGCATCGTGCAGCGAGTATTCGCGTTCGCGATCGACCTTTTCAAAGTCGACTGCGTACTTTTTCCCATTCTTCGCCATTGTCCCGATCCTCTACTGCTTCGCAGGGCGGCCGACTACGTCGAGGCCCATGCTCCGAGCGGTACCCGCGACCATACTCGCCGCCGACTCGATTTTCGCGGTATTCATGTCAGGCAACTTGATCTTGGCGATCTCAATACACTGATCCCATGTCACCTGACCGACCTTCTGTGTGTTCGGTTGACCAGAACCTTTCGGAATACTGGCAAACTTCTTCAGAAGGGCCACAACCGGCGGCTGCTTCGTGATGAACGTGAAGCTCCGGTCGGCAAAAACGGTGATTACCGCCGGAATGGTCATACCTGCCTGATCACGCGTACGCTCGTTAAACGACTTGACGAACTCCATGATATTCAGCCCGTGCGCACCAAGCGCAGGACCAACCGGCGGACCCGGCGTTGCCGTGCCCGCAGGCAACTGAATCTTGATCTGGGCGACTACTTTCTTCGCCACGTTCTAACCTCCGACGCCCTCAACCTCGCACGATCGCAGAGGTCAGGCTATCGAGTGGATACTACGGAATCACAGACGAACGCCCACGAATCCGCGGGCGTCGATGATTCCTGCTACATTGTGCTCACAGGCAATTCGATTATGACTGCTGTTCGGGCGCCGGCTCGACCTGTAACGCGTCGAGTTCGACCTTCGTCGGCCGTCCGAAAATGCTCACCGCAATGGTGACTTTATCCTTCGCGTGATCAGTCGCCTCGATAACGCCAATAAACTCACTGAACGGCCCGTCGATCACCTTGACGCGATCACCAATGCGATATGCCGAATCCGTCTCCGGTGCCGTCGTCTTCCGTTCAATCTGCCCGAGAATACGCTCAACCTCGCTCGGACGGAGCGGCTGCGGTTCCTGTTCGCTACGCACGCCAACGAAACCTGTCACGCCGGGAGAATTCGCAACGACGTGCCGCGTCTCGGCATTCATTTCCATCTGGACGAGCACGTACCCCGGCAAGAACTTCCGCTTCGTCATAACGCGCTTACCCTGACGCATCTCGGCGACTTCTTCCGTTGGTACAACGCAATCACCGATCGCATCACCAAGCGTGAGAGCCTCCGCCGAGTTCTTCAGGTAGTGACACACCTTGTTCTCGTGACCCGAGAGGGTGTGCACCGCGTACCAGCGCAGTTTGCGGGTGGGCTGATCTTGAGGCGTTTCCGTCATATTATCCGAGGAACCACTGTACGATTTGACTCAATATCCAATCGAACGCACCAATGAAGACCGCGAAAATGATGGTCACCACGAGCACGATGATGGTCGACGTCTTCAACTCGTCACGCGACGGCCAATTAACCTTGCCCATCTCCGAGACGACTTCACGGTAGTAGTTCACGATCTTCTGACGCACGAGGAACACCCCAAGCTCGAACGGTGTCGCGCCACATTAGCAGCGCACACAGTGAACTACGAACTGGCAGGAGTGGAGGGATTCGAACCCCCGACCGTCGGATTTGGAGTCCGATGCTCTAGCCAGACTGAGCTACACTCCTACCGTTCAGTTATCGATTCTGCGCGTGGATTACCGCGTCTCCCGATGGGGAGTATGCTTGCGGTCAAACGGGCAGTACTTCTTATATGTCACCCGCTCGGAGTGCGTACGACGGTTCTTCGTTGTCGTGTAGTTCCGACGCTTGCACTCTTCACATGCCAATACAATGATGTCGCGAGGCATGACGGTGAAACCTTTCCGATAGTTTCTATTATCGCCGTCGAGCGGCTGTTATTACTGAATGATCTTGGTAACGGAACCGGCGCCTACGGTGCGTCCACCTTCGCG
>CAZWQW010000072.1:0-2271 GCA_964635955.1 uncultured bacterium
AGTGAGTGACCGTGACCAACCACCCTTCGTACGTGTTCCTGAACGACCGGCTCGTCTCCAGCGATGACGCGAACGTGTCCGTGTTCGATTGGGGATTTCTCTACGGCGATACGTTGTTCGAGACGATTCGCGTTCATCGTGGCGTGCCGCTCCTATGGACGGCGCACGTGCGGCGCCTCCTCGCTGGATGCGAAGCGTTGGGGTATCCCGATACTCCGGATGCGGCTACGCTGCGATCAGCCGTCGATCAAACGCTCGCCGCACACGATTACGACGATGCGGTGGTTCGCGTCACGGTTTCGCGCGGTCGCGGCACCGCGGGTCTCGATATGCGCCGTACGATCGATCCAACTCTCGTCGTGACTGCTCGACCGTATGAGGCGCTTCCACATCGTTGGACGGAGGAAAGGCTGCGTGTGCGAACGGTTCTTGTTCCCGTGCGCGCGGGATTACCACGCTATCGGACGAAAAGTGGTAACTACCTCGATCAGCTCGTCGCCATACGCGAGGCACTCGAAGAAGGTTACGACGAAGCGCTGCTCGTGGATGAAAAGCGGCGTATCCTCGAAGGTGGACGGAGCAACATCTTCCTCGTGCGTGGGGAATCGATCTACACCCCACCCGTTCGTTTGGGCGTTCTTCCCGGCATTATGCGTGACTGGGTAATCAAACACACCCGGCGCGCAGGCTTCGACGTTCGTGCGAAATGTATGCTCGTCAGCAAACGGTTTTCCTTCGACGAAGCCTTCATGACGAACAGTGTGTGGGGTGTTATGCCGATTGGGCAAGTCAACGATATCGTCCTCGATCGGAATAGCTCGCACCGCATTACCGATAAGATTACCGACCTCTGGAACGAATGGCTTGAGCGTCAGACACCATGATACACACATCTTCTCGCATTCCCGTTACCGTCGCCGAGCGGATTGAATCGCTCGCGCCGTGGGCGGCATTCCTTGCCCTCGATGACGGCGGTCCGGCGATTCTCCTCGAGAGCGCGCGGGTCGATCCGCGTATCGGGCGATATTCGATCGTCGCGACCCGCCCAACGGCACTGTGGCACGCGCGGGGTGATGTCTGCACCTACGAAGCACACGGTGTGCGTCGTGTGTACCGAGCGAACCCTGCGGACGATCTTCGTCGTCTCATGGCTTTGCGCCGCGCGCCGTTGAGCCGAGATGTGCCGTTTACCGGCGGCGCGCTCGGTTTCGTGTCGTACGAAGCGCGGCACGCATTCGAAGACCTCCCGCAGCGCGCGGTGGATGATCTCAGACTGCCGCACTGGTGGTTCATATTCGTCGATGAATGCCTCGTGTTCGACCACATCGCGGGAACGGTTACCGGCGTTGTCGTCGTCGATCGCCCGACCGAAATCGCGCGCGCGACGGACCGTGCGGCGAAGCTGATTCGAGACGCGCAGGGTGTTCCCAAGCGCCTGCTCGGACCGGTCCACTCCGACGGCGTGCTCCAGTCGACATTTTCCCGTCCCGCGTTTGAGGATGCAGTTCGTCGTATTCTCGACTACATCGCGGCCGGCGACGTGTATCAGGTCAACCTCGCACAGCGGCTTGAGACCACGTTTCGCGGCGATCCTCGGACGTTGTACGCGGTTTTACGCGCGGTGAATCCATCGCCATTCGCCGCGTTCCTTCGCGCAGACGGCTTCTCGCTCGTCGGATGTTCGCCGGAGCGGCTCGTTCTCTTCGATGGCGCACGGGCGGAAACACGACCGATTGCCGGTACGCGACCGCGCGGCGCAGATACATCAGAGGACAACCGGCTTCGCGCGGAACTTCTACTCAGCCCGAAGGAGCGCGCCGAACACGTCATGCTCGTCGACCTCGAACGAAACGATCTTGGCCGCGTGTGTCGGTACGGTACCGTCCACGCGGACGAGCTCATGGTGCTCGAACGCTACTCGCACGTAAACCACATCGTGAGCAACGTTGTCGGAGAGCTCATGCCGGGGAAAGACGCAGTCGACCTGCTCGCCGCGATGTTCCCGGGAGGCACCATTACCGGCTGCCCGAAGATCCGTTGCATGGAGATCATCGACGAACTTGAACCAGTGGCGCGCCATGCGTACACCGGTGCAGTTGGGTATCTCAGCGATGACGGGCGGATGGATACGAACATCGTGATTCGCACGCTGATGATCGCGAAGGGACACGCGTACATGCCGGTCGGTGCGGGAATCGTCGCGGACAGTGAGCCGGAGCACGAGTACGACGAGACGATGCAGAAGGCGAAGGCGATGCTCCGCGCGTTGGA
>CAZWQW010000072.1:2371-8427 GCA_964635955.1 uncultured bacterium
GAAAGCAGCATTCGATCACCAACGAGGCGTTTCGCCTTCGCGAGATCAACGTTGCCAGTAGGAGGTCGTTCGAGAGGTTCGATCGAATCGACGCCCATCTCCGCGAATGCCTCGAGAAAATCCATGCACATTCCGTGGCAGTGCGCACGAAAACGTCCGTTCCCCCGATGTATCGCGGCGTACACCTCGGTGTCGTACGGTCGCACGAACTCGTCAAACAACCGGTGCCCCATCCACGGCGGGATGAGCATCTC
The DNA here is from genome assembly GCA_964635955.1 of uncultured bacterium. Taxonomy (GTDB): domain Bacteria; phylum Latescibacterota; class MWCZ01; order MWCZ01; family MWCZ01; genus CAZWQW01. The sequence goes on from CAZWQW010000072.1 coordinate 2,626, forward strand.
GTGTGCCGCGCTCGTGAACGTCAGTCGACCCGAATACTCGCGCGTCATCTTCTCGATCGTCGCGATGACCTGCGCGTTTGCGCGTTCCAGAAACGCGTGCATGAGCGCAGGCTCCGTTCGGAACCACGTGTAGACTTCCTCCATCGTGGCGTTGCGAACGAGAGTCCCGAGTGGATGAAGTAAACCGACTACGGGATACCCGGCGTCGCCGATTTCAGCATCGTCCGCCTTGTATCGCTCGAGATCCCACGGAGCAGGTTCGCGCGGTGCGTTCGCAAGCGCCGCAAGATGATCGAGTGTCCGAACGAATCGTGTGCGCCAATGGTAGTCGGCCGAAATGCCTGCAGGATGGTAGGTCAGCGCGTCAAATGTTCCGGCCGGGGTCTTGTGAACGCGTCGCCGAATCGTGTAGCGTTTCGGAACGTCCTCGACGACTTCTTCGCTGTACTGTGTGAGAAAACCGAGAAAGCCGAAATCCGCACCATGCGCTCCGATGAAGTTGTCGGCGTGCTCGGCAATGAGAGCGTTGACCTCGGCAGCGGCAGGGTGTTCGCTCCATCTCGGCGATATTCTGATCTCGATGGGAACGCGATCCGGCTCGCGGAAATCCCATGCGGTCTCAAGTCGCTCGCGATGAGTCATTCGGGTCTCCTCACTTCGTTCGGAGACTTAAGGCGAAGGCAGTGTCTTCGCCTCTTGCGTTTTCAGATGGACCGTTTATTTGGCGTACGTGAATAAAGTCCGCACGCTACCAGGAATTCGTCCTCGCGACCAATGCCCGCGGATTCATCCACCGGGCATCGCTCCTGTTTCACTCACCGTGTATCCCATTCCCGGCCAATCATCCGCTGCTCCTGACGCTGGAGAGTGCCTTCATACGGTTGTACCAAGGTCTGCCACGTCGGATTCTGCGCTTCATCGCGAGCGGTGCTGTGTACCAGCGTCATGATACCCGTGCCCACCATATCCACGAACACGAAGATCGGCGCGCTTTCCAGCCGCTCGTAGTGCCAGATCTGATACTCTTTCGCGTTCGCCTCCGCACCATGTCGCTCGATATCCGACGGCGGCCCATAGACCACGTACACACGCCCCATATCACTGTCGCGACCGGGCCGACCGACGTCCGTAAACGCGTCATCAGCGAACGCGAGTCGGCGGTAATGCTCGATCTTGAACTCATTCACAAGCGTCTCGGGCGATGGATCGCGCGACTGCCAGAACTCTTCGATCAACCGAGCTTTCTCCAAAGCCGTAGCGCGGTCGAACGCCTGCATCTCGGCACGCGACGCAATCCAGCCGACATCCGCCTTGAACCGTTCCGCCGTGATCGCCGTCGCGACGGGTGTGCGGCTGACGGCAAACGGCGCATCGCGTTCCGCGACAATCGTGCTGTCGTTACCCCGCCCGAGCGTCAGTCGAATCGTGTACTCGCCGTCGGGATACCCCATGACGTTGACGCCCTTCACCTGAACGCTTGTGCTGTCATTGGACATGACGGCGAAGGGACCGAACTGGCGCACCGATTCACCCGACTCATTGATGAGCGTCGCGCGAAGTGCGTACTCGACTCCGGGTTCGAGATGATACAACTCCGTGTAGTAGTAGAGAACCGGCGCGCCATACCCGAACACTCGGCGCGCATTCGCAAGCACCGAAAGCCCGTGCTTCGCGAATCGGCTCTCCACATCCACTGGTGCAACACTGAGCGCGAGTTCGATATCGCTGAGGATCGGGTTAGCGGTGGAATAGGTACGCACGTGAATCGGCATCTCTCGTCGTGCGGAGCGGTCACTGTGATGATCGGCGATGTCGACGCCGAGACGGTAGTCACCCGGCCTGAGGAAGAATCCCCATGCCGTGAAGAGATCGTCATACGCGGTGCCGGAATACGACTCATCGACCGGCTGATCCACAATATGGCGTTCGTGCGCGACCGTGTCACCTAATGCGTTCGTCACGACGACATCAGCAGTAAATCCGATCTTCACCGTATCCGGTGCATTCTGGATCAAGCCAAAACGCCGCGCGCTGAGCACCGTCTTCGTGTCGAGCGACCAGCGGTCGATACGCGTGTAAACCTCGACATACGAGCGCATTGTATCACCAGACAGATCAGCAAACGTCGCGTAGTCGAGATCGAATGTCACGGCGCGGGTGGAAATGACTGTGGAAAGAATCGTTCCGCAGAGAAGCAAATATCGGAGCATCGTACGCCTCCGAACGATATGCGGGGATATCCGCCGAGAAGAAAACAGAGGCTCACCGATGCGCGACCGGTGAGCCTCCATACACGCTATTCAACGCCTTCTCAATGACCGAACAAACCGCTGAGCACGTTCTGAGTCACTTTCGTGGCGCTTTCCAACGAGAAGTAATACAGGTCGAACGTCATCATGACGACCTGCGGGTCGCCTGTGCCGTCGAGCACCGTCCAACCAACATAGTACGGACCTTCACCGGCCGGTACCGGGCCGATCGGGCCTTCGTTGGTTTCCATACCGGTGACTTCGTAGATCGGCAACACGTCCGCACGAAGCTCATACAGCGCGTCAACCGACCAATCGTAGTAGTCGCCGATACCATAGTCGACCTTACCGATATCCGTCGACAAGCTCGGCCACTCGATATCCGTCCACGTACCGGACTGAGCGAGGTCGAATACGACGGCATTTACGTCATAATACGACCAGTATGCACCGGTGGTCGGGGCGTCGAGCGGGAAGCCAAGGTAGTCGTACTCCATGCTACCCGCGTGCGCAACACCTTCCCACGCGAGCTCGTTAAGCCAGTTCTCGCTCACAACCCACACGTTCTTTCCGGCATCGATCGCGTCGGTGATGATGTTTGGCGCATCGTACTTTGCCGGAATATACCCCAGCGACACGGACAAATCGCTGTGGCCAAACGAGTACTCGTATCCCCAATACCAACCCCATGAGGTGTTCTGGAAATCGCCTGAACCGAGCCACACAATCGTTTCGACCGAAGCCGGAACGTCGGCTGTGGTCGGATGATTGGCTCCGGTGGCGTCCCAAACTTCGTACGAATACCCGTCGAAGATGCTATTCCGGAACGTGTTCCGCTGGAACTTCCGCGAGGCGGAAAGCAGAGCAACGTCGCCGTCGTACCCAGGTTCAAGCGACGCCTCGTCAATGATGAAGATCGTCGGTGCGATCACATCGAACACGGAGGTTGCGACCGTGACGTTACCGCTATTGTCGACAGCCTTCACGTAGAACGTGTGCGTGCCAAGCGGTACGTTATCCACAGCAGCGGCAAGCACGATGTCGGCAGACGGAGCCCACGTCGCGGCTGCCGCCGTGTCGTTGAGTGCATACCCGATCGCGGCGACACCGGCAAGCACACCGGCTTCCGTCGCGTTCGATTCGTCGTCAACCGTCCACTCGAAGCGCACCGTGGAACCGGGCGCCGTTTTGTATCCCGTCGACGGATAGGTAAACTCAACTTCCGGCGGGAGCGTGTCGTTCGTGCCGGGTGCGCTGATCACGAATGCACGTGTGATGGTCTTTGTGGCGGTCGCGTTGTTGGCGTCTTTCACGGTCAGGGACAGTGTGTGGTTCCCCGTGGTGAGAATCGCCGTGTCGGTAATGATGAGTGATGTCTGACCGGCGGGAAGCGCTTGTACGGCGCCACCGTCGATCGAGTACTCGTACAGGTATTCCCCGCTGCCACCCATCGGCTGCCAACGGAATGTCACCTTGGAGCCGTGAGCGACTGCGCGTGACGCATCCGGACCAGCCACCATACTGACATCGAGCGTGCCGGCGGTATACGCCGTCGGCTCGGGGCTGTCGCCGCAACCGGCGGCGGTCAGCAGCATGGCGCCGACCAGCAGCGTCCCAAGTGCGGAGCGCAAGTTCTTAATCGGCATGTGTATGCCTCCTTGATCTGCCGTCTTCATTGCCTTCGTAAACATAACGCGCCTCCACTTACGGTAGTGCTGGCGGCGTTACGCCAAAGACGTCAGTCAGCATGGTGCGCCAATTGTCACGCATGGCTTCCGGATTCGAGAACCGATAATGGCGTCCGGCGGTGACGATGAAGTTCCACACGCCATCTTCCAATGCCTGTGAGCGAATGCCGAGAATGTAACTCGGATCGGCACCGTCGACGAGGAGAACTTCGACGAACGGGCTGTCTTCGACGCTCGTGAAACCGCCGGCGAGCGAGTTACCAGCGGCGTTCACCGCTTTGAGACCGAGCGCGGTACCTTCTGCGGTCGGGTTCATTGCGGTAAACGAGCCCGACAGATCGGGCACAAATCCGTCAACGTGGGCCATCGCTGCAAGCTCGCTGTTGAAGAACGTTACCGTGCGGCGAGCGCTCAGGATAACTTTCCCACCGGCCTTCATGTAACCGGCCATGAGCGCCGGATTCCACAGTTCCATGTCGCCGAGATAGTTGTTCCCAAGCCACAATATGGCCTTGTACTTTCCGATGAGATCGCCCGGCACTTCACCCGTACCAAGCAGATTCACGTTCATACCGGCCGGGAAACCACCCGAAGGTGTATCGAGGAGCTCCCAGTAATCCCACGCAGTCACACCGGCGAGGTACGTCGGATACACGGCCGCTGATTCTGCACCGTAGTCCGACCACTTAACACCGTTTACGACGAGCACTTCGCGATCGAGGGTCGGAACGGTGACGATGACATTGATCGTTTTCGATGTCGTCACACCGGCGATATCCGTCGCGTAGATCGTCGCGGCGTAGTTTCCCTGCGCAAGAGCAGCGAATGTATGGCTCGCGTCCTGCGTTTCCGTCTTTGCAACCGTCGCCGTGCCCGACAATTCGTACGCGTACTTCTCGATGGCGCCGTTATACCACTCGGCGTCACCGTGCCACCCGACGGTGAGATCAAACGTGCCACCCGCGGGGACAAAGAACGTCGAGCCATCCGAGACACCCGATGTGCTCAACTCAGGCGCGAAGCCGGCCGCGACGGTAAACGTAACCGCCGCCGGCGTCGGGTCTACGACGTTGAAGTTGTCCTTCGCCCGAACCTGAGCGACGTGGCTGCCAAGAGCGAGTCCGGTTTTCTCGTACCGAGTCGTTGTCGCTGGAAGCTCGACCCACGCGCCGTCGTCGAAGCGAATCTCGAATCCTGACAGTGATCCATCGGGATCGCGACCGGACCACTCAATCACGACACCGCTGCTGGTAACCGCACCGGATGCCGGCGAGAGGATTTCGGTCTCGGGTGCTTTGTTCGCCGCACCGACGAGATTCGGCGTGAAGACGAGAGCCGCCGGTTCACTGATGTTACCGTTATTGTCCACGGCGACAACGGAGACCGTATGCTGCTCGTCCATGCTTGCGTAACTGATATCCAAGTTCAGAACGGGTGTCGTCAATGTATCGACAACGGCACCGTTGTGTTCGAAAATGTACTTCTCGACCATGCCGTCTTCGTCAGCGCCGCTGGCGAAGACCCGGGTGACACCACCGGAGATTTGAATCCCGGTGATCGTCACCGTCGGCTTCAACTCTGGATGCGGCGTCTCGGTAGGTTTGTCTTCACAACCGAAGACTCCCGCGAGCGCGACCGCAGCCAGTAGCGTGCCGGCGTATGCGAGTGATTTCCGTATGCTCATAGAATCATCTCCTGCACATCGTGATCGCGGCTCAGAATTGCAGCGTCAGGCTGGCGCGATGCGCCTGGTTGAGATAGCCAAGGTCCGAGTAGGCGTAGTCAACCCGAATACCGTTTTGTCCGAGCGGTATCTGCACGCCGACACCAGCGGTCCACGTTCCGACGTCATGGTTAAACCGATA
>CAZWQW010000072.1:8527-14923 GCA_964635955.1 uncultured bacterium
TTGTCGTACTTGTATCCGAGATCCGGACCGAAGTTCGACGCCGACATGCCCATGGTGAGTTTCGGAGAGATCCGATACAATGTTCCGACATCGAACGCCCACGTCGACTGTTCGAATCCGGCGAGATCCTGACGGAGATACTTTCCGGTGATGCCGAACGAGAACTTGTCGGTGAACGCACGCGCGTAGCTGAGTGCGAAGATCTGCTCGCCGGCGTCGAATACTGTTCCGTCACCTTCGGGCAGAAACTCGGTACGTCTCAGCATGTAACCGGAAGACATGATCGTCGTCTGGAACGCGAATGCGCCGAGCGGTGTCGGTACGTTCACGACCAGCGACGAGATGTTGATGTCCGCCGGCCAATCGATCGTTGCCGCGGTAACGCCGATACCCTGACGGGCAAGGCCTGCCGGGTTCCAATACGCCGCCGACGGATCGTCCGCAATCGCGACGAACGATTCGCCCATCGCGGCGGCACGAGCACCCACGCCGAGTTTCAACGTCTGAAATCCGGCGGTGCCTGCTTTATCAAATCCCTGCGCGTTCGCGCCGGTCACCAGACCGAGCAGCGCCAGTGCGCAGATGATTGTTCCAACCTTCTTCACGGGAACCTCCTTGTGTCGTCCGTGCGCATCTTCCGACGGCTACCGGAGGATCACAAACTTGCCCACGAAATCGACACCTTCACCCCGGACACTGTACAGATACACGCCGGATACGACCTTTTGCGCCTGCGCCTTGTCAGACATCAGCGTCCAGTCTTCGTATCCGAGTCCGTTCGTGTGATCGATCGTGGCGACGAGATCGCCGGACATCGTGTAGATGCGAATCGTGCAGTCGCCCGGGATGTTGTTGAACCGAATTCGGTTGCTCGCAGCCGATTCCGGTCCCGGTACCGGGTCCCACGCGGATTCGAAGGTGTACGGATTCGGGTAGACGTAGATGTTATCGCCGCTTGAATCGCCTGTCGGACCGGGGTAAACCTCAACCTTGTTCGAGTTCTGCGAACTCTCAAGGCTTCCGACTGCTTCGAGGTCGCCCTTATCGTAGACGGTTACCGCGTAGAAGTAGGCAAAGCCGTTCTGCACGTTCTCGTCTACAAACTGGTACATCCCGTCCACAACCGACGGCAAACCGGCGTTCATCCCGTAATCGTCGAGCTTATCGTAATCGGCGAGCAGCGTCCACGTTCCCTCGACACCGGCGCGGCTCTTCCACACACGGTAACCAGCGAAATCCGCGACACCGGTGACCGGGTCGACGTGGGTTTCGCCGTCAGCCGACCAACGGAGCGTTACGCGTCCGTCGCCCGGGGTGACCGTGAGTGCAGGGGCCGGTGGCGGACCAGATACGAGCCACTTGCCTGCGTCGAGTTGGCTCTTGTTCGCTTCGAGCAGATCGTACGCGGCCCACATGTTTTCCGTCAGACCGGCAAGACCTTCACCGAGACCGTGTGCGTTGATGACCCGCACGCTCTTCCCAGCGGGAATGTCGAACGGACCGTACGCCTGAAGGTACCGGTAGTCAAACGCTGAAGGCGGAACCGGCAGGTACTGGTGCGACGCCATGTACTCGTAGCGTAACTGATCGCTACCTGGGTCGTGGTTCCAGTCCCACCAGTAATGGGTCGCGGGCATGACTGACTCGTTGCCGTCCGCGTCGATGATCAACAGCGGTGCGGTCCCGAGGTATCCCTTCGACTGACCTTCCGGACCACCGATGTCGTTTCCGGGGATTTCCGGGTGATCCCAGTCGTATTCATACGAGATGAAACGATTGAGATCATCGTCACGGAGGTAGTAGGTCAAATCGTCGAGGTAGTTCTCCGCGCCTTCCTGCGACGAGATGTCTCCGTCGAACGCGAACCCGATGTAGCAGTCGTAAAGGTCGGACCCGCTCACGTTCGTGAAGGTCATGTCGTAGATGATGAAGTCATCAAGGTACGACACGGTCCACGTTGACGTGTGTTGCGTGACCTGAATGCCGATTGCGTCACTATAGTTCTGACCGGGGAACACATCGCTGAATGTTGCGTGCGTGTCGAAATCGCCGCGAGCGCTATCGCCCGTGACAATCCGAATTGGTGCGTTTACGGACTCACCAGTTCCCCACTCAAGCGTCATATCCGATTCAGTTACGCCGATGAGGTTTCCCCCGGCGTCTTTCGCACCGAACCAGATACGACCTTCGTAGAGGTAATCGTTATTCGAACCAAGCGGCCATTCCATACTGGACTGCCGCGCCGTGGATGCATCACCGATACGCCCGTAGTTCGTCACGAGCACACCGAGGTTACCCACGGAAATCCAAACGTTGTCGTCCTTGGCTTCTTTCGCGACGCGCGCCCGAGCAGAATCGGGAGACGGACGTGCGCCCACGGCGACGATCGTTGCGAGGACCATCGCGGCCGCCAGGAGTATCCTGATGCTGTTCTTCATGCCGTGCTCCTCATGCGGATAGCAGGCTATTCTCTCCGGCGCGCCCGGTTATGATTGCGCGCCGGAGAATCTCATCCGTTCTCAAAAACTGAACTGCGTGCCGAAGCGGACTCGCCGACCGGCTGACCATGTTGTAGGATCGTTGAACCGACCACCATACATGGGTTCGGGCTTCACACCCGCGAGATAATCGGCGACCGTGACGTTGGAGACATACCCGTCTCCATCGATGTCCGTACCAAGCGCGATTTCACGCTTCGAATGCTCGAGCCGCTCCGGGTCCTGAATCTGGATCACACTGCGGCGATCCGTAAGGTTCAAGACTTCCATGAAAATCTGCAGGTTCGAGCCACGCGCAAGCGCGATGTCTTTGCTCACGAGCAAGTCGACGCCGTAATTCGACGGATACCGTTTGTCGTTGATCGGCGGCGAAATGCCACGAGAGCTGGACGAATACGGGATGCCGCTATTGTACGTATACTGTGCGTTAGCACCCCATCCACCCGTGAGGTAACCCCACTCCGACGGTGTGCGGTAGTCGAGGGTCAGCTGCAACGTATGGGTCTGATCCCATTCGAGTGGGTAGTCTTCGGTGCGTGGCGCTTGGTTGTTGAATATGATCAGGAAGCCCTGGCGCGTGTTGCCGCCGCGGCCTCGCGCGATCGAGAACGTGTAGGCCGAGTTGAACTGGAAGCCCATGTACCGCTGGTTCTGCAGCATGATCTCGAAGCCGCGGACGTTGCCGTAACCCGAGTTCACGTACATGTAGTACTTATACCGGCTCGACACCGATGTTCCGTACTCTTCCATGTCGATCAGGCCGTCGATGTCCTTATAGAAGCCGGTTAGGCTCGTATAGAACATCCGCGCGAACTGCTGCTCATATCCGACTTCGTAGAGAATCGTCTTCTCGGGTCCGAGGTTCGGGTTGCCGGCGTACTTCCAACCACCGTCCATGTTCCGTTCCATGTTCATGTAGTAACGGTACAGTTCGGGGAACTGGTAGAAGTGACCGTACGAGAATCGCATCTTCGCGGTGGCCGATATCGGATACGAAACACCAATACGCGGGCTCCAGAACCACTGCGCGTCAGACGGCTGAGGATCGCGAAGCCATCCCGGCAGCTTGCTGTACTGACCGAGATCCGAGGCGTCCTTCTGATTCTCGATGTTGACCGGTTGATCGAGGTCGCCCGGGACCACGCCGTTTGTCGCGAGATAGTCGATACGCGCTCCGATATTCAGGATCATGCCCTGCGTCTCGAACTTCTCGGCGAAATACGCGGCGAAGCTGTACGGGTTCACATCGAAGTCGTCGTGGTATACCTGACCACCGGATACCGGCGACGAGCGGACGCGGTAGAGATCGTAGTGCTTGTACTCGAAGCCGCGCTTACCGCTGTGCGTGGCGGTGAACTGCGACTCGATATCGAACCGCGCGGTCCAGATCGTCTGGCTCCGACGGACATAATCGCCACCGATTGCGTTCGGGCTAATCTGAAAGTGCCGCGAGGCAAGCGATGGGATCGAGTTCCGCCAGAAGCGGTCCTGAATCTGCGTCCGCTTATCGAGTTCGACCTGGCGATTTTCCGTGTAGAGATACCACGGATCGAGATCGCCGAGATCGTCGGACTGCGCGAAACGACTCAGACGCAACGTGTAGTAGGTCTTCGGCGAAATCGTGTGCGTATACGTCGCACTCAACTCCGACGATGCATCGTTGTAATAGCCGGCCCAGTTCGGACGCATGTTGTAGTTTTCGACAGCTACGCGTTCGCCGTTCGGACCTTCGAGCGCATCGACGACGACCCACTGTGCCGCGGGATCCGGTGAGGGAACCCACCATAGGCGTCCGTCTGGACCGAGCCAGATTGTATCGCCGGTGGTGACATAGTAGTTGTAGTCTTCCGCCGTTTCCCCGTCATCGCCGCTAACGAAGAAGCCGCTTCCGTCAGCAGTGCCTTCCTGACGGTGCATGGTGATCGAGAGCTTCTTATCGCCGGACGCGTTTCGGAACGTAAGCTTGCCGCGGAGTGCCCAATCTTCCGCTGACTGACCGCGCCAACGTCCGTCGCGTTCGAAATAGCGACCGCTGACGAAGTAGGTTCCGGTGTTGAACAGGCCAAGCGGGAACATCGACGCCGCGAAACGGTTCGGTCCACCGATATTGAATTCGGTTTCCTTCCAACCGTACGCCTGCATGTCGACACCCGCAGCCGTGTTCGCCAACGGAGCCTTCGTCACTGAGGTGTCGATGCCCTGCGCTGCGAAATCGCCAGTCTCAAGAGCCGTACGCCATTTGGCGAGGTCGGCCATCTGCTGTTCGAGCAGATCGGACTGCGAATCGGCAAGGCCGATAACATCGTCACTCACCTTGACGTAGAACGATCCGGAACGCACCGTGCCGCCTTCCGGCGTAACGACGGTAATAACCGCCGACTGGGCGTTTCCGTACTCCGCGCTGTACGAACCGCGCATGACTTCCATGTTCTCCACCGCGAAGCGGGGAATGGTCGTCGCGAGTTCGTTTCCACCCATTGCGTCGCTCAGTGAGACGCCGTCGACATAGTAGACGACCTCACCCGTACCCGAGCGACCGCCGCGGATGAATGTTCCCATGTTCGTCACGACCGCGCCGGCCGATTGTGCGACGGCTTCCGCGATGGACGAAATCGGCTTCTGCGCGAGGTCGTCGCGCGAAATGAGCGTACGGCTCGTCGTCACGTCCTGCTGCACGAGCGGGCGTTCGGCAATGACCGTCAACTCACCGATCTCGATCGCTTCCTGGTCGAGAGTGAAGTTTTGTGTCGTCGTCAGGTCGATACGTACGCTCACTTCCTGCGCGACGACGGGTGCGTACCCAATCAAGCTTGCCTGAACATTGTGGCGGCCTGCGGGCACGTTGAGGATGAAGTAGCGACCGTTGACATCTGTCACGGCACCGAGGCGTAGCCCTTCCACGACGACGTTTACGCCGGGAAGTGATTCGCCCGTTTGTGCGTCGGTGACAGTGCCGACGATCTTGCCGGATACGGCTGCCTGAGTTGGACCAGACAGAGCCAATATCAGGCCGACCGCGAGGCTTGTCAGCCACACAAAGCACTGTCGCTGCATACACGTGCCTCCTACGAAAAAGAATGCGGCGAAGCAGCTTACCGCAGTGAACCTTCCGTTCGCTCCGTTAGGAACGGAATACGTAAACACTCAATCAACGCAAACAGTCCGACCTGCGAAGTCCTCCTTCCGGGTACAAACCGAGATGATTGGCGTGTAGAAAAGACGGGTAGAAACAGAATGAACTCGTGCGGGAACGACTCGGAACCGAATCGTTTGGCGGGAGTAGAAATGGTGTAGACAAATGGATCTGCATCTTCCGCGTGTGCCGACACAGAATCGTGCCGACCGATCCAAGTATAAGAATGCTCGAGTCGCAAACATAACGCGAGACATTCGAAATCCGGCGATGCACGAGGTATCATCGGGCGTCCCCGATATCCGACCTCGTGACGAACGCTCAGTAATACTACGTTAAAATGCGGAATAGGATGCTCATACCGTCGATCTCGTCTCGTATCTGCGAAGCCGACGTTCGATTTCTGACGCCTTTACCCGAACAAATGTTGACGTAAGCCCAATACGAACGCTCTTCCCCCTCACGGAGTTGACAAGCGATCAGTCGGAACTTCGTGCCTGTCGGAATCCTGAGTTTATTCCACGAAGACGGGATTGAAAATAGCGCGCGTCCATAGGGGCGTCAAGCGGCTTCCCGCGATTGTAAAGAAAAAACCTGCGAACGCGAGCAAGCTCGCGTTCGTTCGGGCGAAGACGCGGAGCGCCTTCGCCCGAGTGGATTCGGATGAGTTGACGTTTCGCGTTGCGACTGAAGTCGCTCGGCGTTTTCGGCGCGCCGTTCGTTGCGCGTTGCGGTTGCTATGAGGTTGTGTGTCAAGGGTGGTGA
>CAZWQW010000073.1:0-2571 GCA_964635955.1 uncultured bacterium
TCGAGTTCGCCCCCTTACCTCGCCGCGAACCACCTGCTTACCTTATAGGCGTATTCCGTCGGACCACGATCACCGCCGCGTGCAAGGGACCGAAGACGCATGCTCGCCGAACTCACCGTTCGAGATTTCGCGCTCATCGAAGAGCTGCACCTGATGTTCGCGCCGAACCTCAATGTGATTACCGGCGAAACCGGCGCGGGCAAATCGATTCTCGTTGGTGCGCTCGGTACGTTACTCGGTGAGCGGACCAGTTCCGACGTGGTGCGCGCCGACGAAGACCGAGCCATCGTCGAAGCGCGCTTCATCCTGCCCGACAAGCATCCGACACTCGCCATGGTCCACGAACTCGGCGGCGAAATCGACGGGAACGAGCTAATCCTCCGACGTGAAATCATCGCGGACGGCCGCACGCGCGTCTGGGTCGGTGGCGCAAGCGTTCCCGTTCGCACCCTGCGCGATATTGGCGACCGCCTCGTCGACTTCCATGGGCAACACGAGCACCAGCTCCTCCTTCAATCGTCCGCGCATGTTGAACTCCTCGACGCGTTCGCTGAAAACGGGGCGCGGCTGGAAGTGGTCGCTGAAAGTGCGCGTAATCTGCGACAGTTGCGGAAGCGACGTGGCGAGCTCGTCGCGCGGAAGGAAGAACTTGCGACGCGACGCGAAACGATCGAATTCGAACGGCAGGAACTCGACGAGATCGATCCGCAGCCGGACGAACTCGGAGCACTGGAATCAGAACGGAATGTTTTGGAGAACATCGAGCGCCTCGGGAATCTCCTGACGGGACTCACGCAACTGCTAAGCGAAGCGGAAGACTCCGTCGTCAGCAGGCTTGGTTCGGGGCGACGGTGGTTGCAGGAAGCTGCCGAAGTCGACGAATCACTTGGCGAAGTGCTCGCGCAATACGAAGAAACGGAAGTCTTCGCGCAAGAGACGGCAACACGACTCGCTGACCGTCTCGCCGCACTCGAAGCCGACCCGATGCGGTTGGAGCACGTGCAGGCGCGTATTAGCCAGCTCCGTCGTCTCGTACGCCGATACGGGTCCATCGAGGAGGCGATCGAGCATCGGCGCGAGTTGCAGCAAGCCGCTGATGACGACGCGGAAATCGATTCGCGGATTACTGATATCGAAGCCGATATTCTCAACGAACACAGACGATTTGCGAACGCCGTACGCGCACTATCGGATGCACGCAAAAACGCAGCCGACATCATGAGTCGCGAAGTGACGAAGTCACTCGGCGCTCTCGGCATGGAGCACGCGCGATTCGAAGTGCAACTGTCCCGGACGAACGCCGGTGGCATCGATCCTGTCGTGTCAGACGCTGTAGAAATCGACGGGCAGGCGTACGAGGCGGCGACGACCGGTGCCGAAGCGGTCGAGTTTCTCATCGCGCCGAATGTTGGCGAACCACTACGCCCGCTCGTCCGGATTGCGTCGGGGGGCGAGATCAGTCGTACGATGCTTGCGATCAAGAGCGTGATCTCCGAGCACGATCCGGTGACGACCATGGTGTTCGACGAAATCGACGCGGGTGTAAGCGGACGTATCGCGCAAGCGGTCGGCGAACGAATGCGCGAGCTCGCACGGACGCGCCAGATCGTCGCGATTACGCACCTGCCGCAGATCGCCGCATTCGCCGATGAACACATCGTCGTGAGCAAGCACGAACACACCGGTCGCACGATCACCGAAGCGAACGTCATCACCGGAGAAGAACGCACAGACGCACTCGCTGCATTATTCGGCGGGGCGAATGTGACCGAAACCGCACGTGAACACGCACGCGCACTACTCGGAGAGCGCCGCTGATGGGTGCCGAGAACTCGTTCATCCAAGACCTCGTCCGCGGCGTGCGACAGAAGCTGAAAGTCCCGCGCGGACGCATCTTCAGCGCCGGTAACATCGTAAGCATGAGCAGAGTCGCGCTTCTGCCGGCTATGTTGTGGCTGCTGAAGAAACCCGCTGAGGGCACGTGGCTCGCACTATCGGTGATTCTTGCGGCGGTCATCGCGGCGACGGATGCGCTCGACGGCTTCGTCGCGCGACAACTGAATCAGGTGAGCGAACTGGGACGTGTGTTCGACCCCATCGCGGATAAGATCTGCATCGGCTTCGTCGGCGTATGGCTCTCGATGTATCGCGGTCTGCCGATCTGGATTCCCGCGGTTATCATTGCCCGCGACATCGTGATTGTGATCGGCGCGTTCGTCATCGCGCGAAAGGCGGATGTCGTCATGCCGTCGCATCAGGTCGGCCGGGTTACGACGTTTGTGCTCACGGTGACGTTTTTCGTCTACGTCATCGACTGGCAGTGGCCGCAAATGGTACTCGTGTGGACCAGTGGGGCGCTGATCGCCGCGTCATTCGCTGTGTATCTGCGGATTGGGTGGCACATGCTCCGCCAACGGACATGGATCGGGTAACAAAAGGGTTGTCGGGAGGAATAAGCGGGCGTGCCGGGATATCGGTACGCCCGCTTTGTTGTGGAAGCGCTTAGAATCCCGCCTTGCGGAGGTATTCGCGGCTGATCTTGAGGTCGACGAGCGGATCCTGCAGGTGCGT
>CAZWQW010000073.1:2671-9423 GCA_964635955.1 uncultured bacterium
CATCGCTTCATGAACTCCTCGACCTCCGCCTGTGTCTCCACCGGCGAATTGAGGTGATTGTGCAAAGCGACCTTTACGCCGAATCGCGCGCTCACTTCGACCTGCCGATTCACCTGACGGCAGAACGCGTCGAAATCCTTCGCGCCGACACTTACCCACACGTACTCCTTGCCCAGACCGGCGGTCCAGTGGATACCCGCCTGAACGTTCGGACCGCGGCACGTGGCGAAGTCCATGCCAGTCTTTCGATAGATGATCGCCTTGTGGAGCGCGTCAGACGGCGACGCGGCCTCGAGCCGCTCCGTGCCGTTATATCCGATCTTCTTCAGCGCCTCGAGCCGCTCCTCAATATCATACAAGCCGCCGTCCCAAACATTCATGCCGAAATCAGCTACACCGAACTTCATGGTTCCTCCGTAGGTTCGCGACGTTTTCTCGCATCGCAATCGCGTTTGAGAATCTCGTGTAATCAACGGTGCGTATGAACTCGCGCGGTGGGAAGGGGTGCGCGGCATTACGCATCGCTCGCGACATCGATTTGGCTTTCCCGCTGACGGTGTGTCACCCGTATACTTCGTATGGTGTTGAGACGCGTAACATCGGTAGTATTCATGTGTAATGAATCATTTATCGTATGACGAAACGCATCCATCTCGTACAAATCGGGACGCCTGACCCCAGCGTCATGGTTGCCATCTCTGACGCGATCCGTGAAACCGTATTCCGCCTCCGGTCTCGCCGTGTGGAGATCGTCCGTTCGCCACAGCGACTCGGTGTTGGACCGTTCTACGACTCCGCTCGAGACCAGTATTCCTCCCGCGCGATGCTATTTACGCTTCTCGATCTCGTGCCCGAACCCGATACCGTACTCGGCGTCACCGACATGGACCTTTACCAACCCATTCTCACGTACGTGTTCGGCGAAGCGCAACTCCGCGGTCGCGCAGCACTGGTGAGTACGTCGCGGCTGAGCCAGCGGTGGTACGGTTTACCGGAATCTCTCGCAGTGTTCTACGACCGGACGATCAAGGAGGTGCTCCACGAACTTGGCCACACGTGGGGATTGATCCACTGTTCGGATTACCGCTGCGTGATGCGCGCGAGCCGTGTTGTCGAAGAGATCGACGCGAAGGACGCGGCGTTCTGTGAAAGTTGCGCGGAAAAACTCACCATCGACTGATCGACGGCATACGCCCCGCGCTTCTGCGTACACACCCCTTCCCCCACACGATTTCTCCGTATTACTCTGCGAATACCGCCAGTGTGACGAGCGTCACGGAAATGGGGGACTTGCGCGATGCCTCTCGAAGAGATCCTACCCGACGTCTTCCGGTACGAAGACAGCTGTCATGTGTACATCATCCGACGCGGTAACCGCGCCATCGCTATCGATTTCGGCACGGGCCGCGTACTTGACGAGCTTGCCGGTATCGGTGTAAGCTCGCTCGACTGGATTATCCACACGCATCACCACCGCGACCAGTGTGTCGGTGACAAGCTCGCCGTCGCGCAGGGCACGCGCATCGCCGTGCCAGAGTGGGAGGCGCATTACTTCCAGGAGGCGGAACACTTCTTCGGGCGTCGCTCGATTTTCCACCTCTACAACATGCGGACGAACTACTTTACCCTCCGCGAGTCGGTGCCCGTTTCCCGCGTCCTTCAGGATTACACGACGTTCACGTGGGAAAACGTGACGCTTGAGGTGTGTCCCGCGCCCGGGCACACCGAGGGACAGATTGCGCTGGCGTGGGATCGCGGCGGACAGACGGTCGCGTTCGTCGGCGACTTGATTCGCGATGACGGCCGCGTGGAAACGCTCTACGACCTCCAGTTCAACTACGCCGGCTGGGAAGGCATGCCGCAGACCATGGGCGCGCTCGGTTACCTCCTCACGTTCAATCCGGCGGTGTTCTTCCCGTCGCACGGTGGAGCCGTTGAAAAGCCCGCAGAGGCATCCGAGCGACTCATCACGGCGATGCGGTCGTGGCTTGGCTTCTACGGGCAGACGAAAGGCGGAATGGGGCCGGATATTCGCGCGGCGCAGCTCGATCAGGTCATTCCCGACGTGTACTTCTCGAAATACACCAACGCGAACCACTATGTGATTCTTTCCGAGACCGGAAAAGCGATGTTCGTCGACTATGGACCGAACTACAGCACCGGACTTGTCTCCGGTTTACTACACGCGGACGAATCGAATCGATTTACGCCGCATTCGTTGCCGGAACTCCGCGCCATGGGGATGAAGGCGGTCGAAGTCGCGATTCCGAGCCACTATCACGACGACCACATCACCGGTTTTCACTATCTCGTGCGGAAGGAAGGCACGAAAATCTGGTGCTACGAAAACATGGTCGATGTGCTGAGCCATCCCGCGGCGGAGATCGTCGGGTGCACCGTACCGGTGCCGCTTCCGATTGATCGCCCGATATCCGATGGTGAGGAGGTCGAGTGGCAGGAGTTCCAATTCCGCGTCTACCACACGCCGGGCCATGCCGATTACCACATGACGATGTTCTGCGAGCACGCCGGCCGACGCATCGCGTTTACCGGTGACAATATCTTCAACGGCGGCCGCACACCCGACGGACGACTCAACGCTTCGTGGAATCTCATTCCGCTGAATCGGAACCGCACGGACGACCACCTCAAGACGGCGGAACGACTACTTGAGTTCGAACCGGAAATTATCTGCCCGGGACACGGCGGTCCGTTCGAAGTCACACGCGACGATCTGCTCGCGTTCCGCGATTACATGGCGGATATCCCGTCGAAGTTCCAGGCACTCGTTGGCGACCGCGATGTCAATCGCGCGATGGATTGGTATTGGGCGCAGGTGTGGCCGTACGAACAAGGCATCGAGCCGGGAAAGCCGTTCAGCGCGACCGTAAAGGCGAGGAACTACGAGCGTGAGTCCGCAAACGGCACGGTCACAGCGGCACTTCCCGACGGCTGGAAAGCTGATCATCCGGTGCAGAAGGTGCATATCCACGGCGGTGGTTCGGCGGAGGTAACGTTCACCATCGTACCGGGAGATCGTCGCGCCGGCGCACCGGGGAAGGTCGCATACGGCTTCGCGCTGGAGTTGAACGGGAAGCCGCTCGGCGAGGTGTGCCACGGCATCGGCAACTACGTGCGCTATCCGTATCTTGCACGCGAAACCGTGCATCACCATGATGGGCACACGCACGGCGACCACCATCATCACCACGCGGAGTAATCCGGAGGATTTCACGATGCCCGATCGCCCGAACATTCTCGTGATAGAAACCGACAGTCAGGACGGTCGTGTGCTTGGTTGTATGGGGCATCCGTCGATGCGCGGCGTGGATGGCTCGAGTCTCACGCCAAACCTCGATACACTCGCCGAACGAGGCATGCTCTTCCGGCAAACATATTCGAATAATCCGATCTGTTGCCCTTCTCGCTCATCGATGGTGAGCGGGCAGTATACCCACCACTGCGAAGGGTGGAACAACTACAAAGGACTCGAACCGGACGACGAGACATTCTTCGACCGACTCGCTGACGCCGGCTACAGAACGCAGATCTTCGGAAAAACTGACTGGCTTTCGGGACACCACACGATTCGCGCGCGCGTTTCTCCATGGACCCGGTCAGCGTGGATCATGCGGCCAAACTACCGCATGGACCCGCCGCGCGTGGAAGATTCCAACGAGCGACGGTATCACACGCGCGATTGGGACGACGTTGACAGTGCATCAGCGTGGCTTCGTAACGAAGGGACATCGACCAACAAGCCGTTTCTCCTCTACCTTGGCATTCGGCAGCCACATCCGGCGTTTCGGACGTCGCGGTACTGGTACGATCGCGTCGATCCCGACACCATCGAAATCCCGCGCTTGGGATCGGTCGACGAGCATCCGGCCCTGAAATATCAACGGGTGAACAAGAACTGGATGCACGGAACGGACGAAGATACGGTCCGCCTCGTTCGTCGGATCTACTTCGCGCAGATCGCCGAGGTGGACGACATGGTCGGTACGGTGCTCGGTGCGCTCGATGAGGCGGGATTACGGGAGAACACGTACGTGCTGTTTCTCTCAGACCACGGCGAAATGGCCATGGAGCACGGACAGTTTTACAAAACCTCCCACTTCGAACCGTCCGCTCGTGTGCCGTTAATCATCGCCGGTCCGGGTGTGCGACACGGCGCGGCAACCTACGCGCTGACGACACTGGTGGATATCCACCCAACGCTGATGGACATGGCGGGAGCACCCCAGTCCGAGAAGGCGGACGGAAACTCGCTGCTACCGGAACTCCGTGGCGAGCCGTCCACGCGGCCGAACTACGCGCTGAGCGAGAATCACGATAGCTCGCTACCGACCGGATCGTTCATGTACCGAACCGATATCGACGGTGTGCCGTGGAAACTCATTCAGCTTGTCGGATGCGACTCGATGGTGTTCAACCTTACCGAAGACCCGGGTGAACTGACGAATCTCGCCTCGACGCGACCGGATATCCTCACGACGCTCGATGATGGACTGCGTTCGGTGGTTGATTACGAGGCGGTCGATGCGAAGGTGAAGACGTATGACCGGGCAAGCTTCCGGCAGTGGCGCGAGCAGCGACAGGCTGCCGGCGACTATGGCGACCTGATGAGCCGCGTATTCAGCGGCTGGGACAACCTCGAGCCAGGCGATATCGAGCAATGGACCGTTGCCGAGGAAGCGCGGATTGTGCGGTGGATGGAGGGTGAGGAACTCGGTCCGGCTAAATGATCATTCCGGCGCGATATCGAGCGTCGCGCGAGCCTGTTCGATCGACCACGCCGTCCGTATGTAACCTTCCATACCGAGCACGCTGATACGTGCGCGCAGGTCGTCGCTTTCGCCTACGACGACGACACGTCCGCCACGGTGATACGCGTCTGCGGTGAGACCCATCAGCGCACCGACAGCCGCGTCGCTGGCGCCGTCGAGCTCGTGCACCTCGATGATCACTTTCGGTCCGCGGTCCCACGGGAAATCGCGGCGAAACGCACTCCAGCCATCCGCCCCGAATACTTCCGCATTCCCAACGAGGGTGACGATCTGCCACCCTCGTTCATCGGTGTAGGTTATCTGCACGAAACGTCCAATCTCCGGCGACAGACTCGATTCTATTCTGGCACGACGGGAGCGAAACGAAGCTCTTCGTTCGGATCGACGAATTGCACGCGGAAGCTCCACCCGCCGGTTATGTTGAGTGTCTTCGTCATGAGCGTGTTCCATCCCGCGCGAAGTGGTAGCGCGACTACTGCGTCGGTCGGTCGCGTGCGAAATATGCGACCGTCTTCAAACATCTCGCCGTTCAACGTCAACTGGATGTAGTCGTCGGCGCGAAGTGCCGCGTACGCGATCCGATCGTCCGGACTCCACACAGCGGCCGTCCCATAGGCGATGCTGTTTATCGGCGTGGGATACTCAAAGACCGTGTCGAGATTGACGATGGAGTTCCCGCCGGATACTGCGACACGTTGCCATTGAAGCGTAGCATCATCGACGCGGTATGTGGCGTCGGGCGACGCGTCGCCCGACGGGCCAAGCTCCGCGAACATGCGCGGCGCGGCGGCTTCGTAGTAGGGAAACATTGCCGGTGTGAATTCGCCGACTGGCCATGGTCCGACAACGTTCCAGTCGGGAACGGCACGAAGTTCCTCGGTCGGGAAGATGGTTATCGGACGATCCGAAGAAAGGAGTTCCTTTCCGTGATACGTCGCGAGTAACCGGATATTCGGCATATCGAGCAAGTCGGCTTCATCAACGCTGAATGTCGACGTGATCAACGCTCGATCATTCGGCGGCACGACGACCTTGCGAGTCCCCTCACCGTTGGTCACACGCCACGCTCCACCGACATAATCCACCGTCACGACGACGGTGTCGGGCAGATCGTTGGTCACGCTGGTCGTGACGCCGGTGCGTACCGTTCCCGTGCCGATACCTTCGGGCGAGTGTGTCTGTGTCGAGAGGAGGCGTTGAACGGCTTCGCGGAACGGTCGCGTCGCAACATCACTCGGTAGGATATTCCCAGGCTCGATAATCGCGATGTGCACCGAGTCGGCGTCGACAGAGACGTGCGAATAGTGATGGAACACGCCGAATTCGCGCGATTCCCGTGGCGTGATACCCGCGCCCGTCGCGCCGTGCAGGAATATCCGTCGACCGTTGCGTGTGTCGTACTCCAGTACGTGTTTGTGCCCGGCGAAAACCGTATAGTTGCGATCTTGTAGAACGGCTTCGAGCCGTTCGAACTCCGATAGAAAGTCGGGGCTGTATCCGGGGATCCACACCGGTTTGTGCATGAACACGAACGTGTGGCGCGCGTGCTTGCTCTGAAGGAGATCGTTCACGGCCCACTGCATCTGCTCTTCGCCAAGTCCGCGCGACGTCTCTTCGGTACTGAGAACGAGGAAGTGGCAACCTTTATGGTCGAATGAGTAATATGTTGCGCCATACTCACGCTTCCACCAATCGAACATCTCGGGATATCCGACGTCGTGGTTTCCGGCGATCATGAAAAACGGCGCGCGGAGATTGCTCGCGTGTTCCCAAAACTCCGCCCACTGCTCGCGGATGACCGTCGTATCCCGTGTGTAGCCTTGAATCTGATCGCCGATCATGATGACAAAGTCCGGATTCAGAAGGCTGATCTCTTCGACGGCGCGGTCGAAGATCGGCCAGTTTTCGAGACCGCCGCCGGTCTTATCTCCGAGGATCGCGAAGCTGAACTTCCGCGGATCG
>CAZWQW010000073.1:9523-14190 GCA_964635955.1 uncultured bacterium
GCGATATCGCCCCACCAGCTCCAGTCTTTCGTATCGTCGTTGCCGAGGTAGAGGTCCTGCGGGCATCGTCCGAGCGGTCCGGCAAACGCCTTCTCACCGGCAGGCGCACCGTCGACGTAGAACACCGTTTTCGCGCCATCCCACGTCATCGCGACGTGGTACCAGCGATTCGGTTCGAGTGCCACCGTGCTCGTGTCCTCAACGCGGCCGTCAGGCGTCTCCATCCAGTAGTGCAGCCGTCCCTCGCCCTCCACGACGAACAGCCAGCCGCCCTTGCCGATATGCTTTTCGAGAATCGCCTGCACGCCGACTTTGTTGCGCGGGTTTCCAATCCGGTCCAACCGCACGATCGCTTCGAGCGTGTAGCCATCCACGAGGTCTAACGCCGGATCGTGCGTGACACGCACATGTGCGGCATCACCGGGGAAATGCCACGCGGCGCCATTTTCAGAAGCGGATACGCCATCAGCGACCCCGTTGAAGCGACCCGTCGCGTCCGGAGCCTTCGGTCCGGGTGGGACGGCAAACGACCACTTTGCGATGGTATCAAGCGACGATGTTGCAGACATGGAACAGACTCCTTGTGTCGTATGTGGTTTCGTTGAATAGGAAAAACGTATGTCAGCAAACGCGATTCAGTAAACGCTCGATGTTCTTCCCGAGCATGAGTACGAGCTCGTCGTCGGAGCAACGGCTGTAGCACATCCATCCAAACTGTGGAATCGGATCGCGCATTGGAGCGTCCGTGCCGAATATGACGCGCTCGGCTCCGACCTCGTTCACCATGTATTCGATAACACCGTACGTGACCGGCGTAAGGGTGATTTCGAGATACACGTTATCGAACTCACGGACAATGGGCAGTCGTTCGCGCGCCGTCTGGAAGTCGCCGCCGGTATGTGCAAGGAGAAACGCGATATTCGGGTATCGTTTCGCGATATCTCGCACCTCGTTGAGGAAACCGCCGCCGGAGGAATGCAGCAGGCAGATCAGACGGTGCGTGTCGCCGTATGCGTACCACTGATCGTATTTGGGCGAGTTGTAAGGAATTCGCCCACGCGGATGGTAGGGTTTCATGCCTTTGAAGCCCCACTCCTCGTATACCACGCGAAGCCACCGCTCAAACTCGGCTTCGCTGAGGTAGTTCGGATCGAGCGTCGCGTAGCCGATGACGTCGTTGGGATAGTGCTCCATGGCGCGTCGCACGATGCGGTTGCCGTCCTCGCAATCAGCCCAGATACCGAGCCACGCGCTTGTCATGAACGCGTCGATTCCCATGCGACGATTTCGTGCGACCATGTTCGCGGCGTCACCCTGTGGCATCGGAATGTAGCCGACGCCCTGTCCGCCGTCATGTACAATGTGCGAGTGCGCGTCGATAACCGCGATGTGGTCAAGCGGCTTCCCTTCCTTCACGCGTCGAAGGATGCGACTGGATTTCTGCGCGCGAAACGCAGCCGTCGCGGAGACAGGGCGACCCGGTACCTCGACCCGTGGCCGCGCGTCGGGGCGATACGCACCCGGGAGCTTCGGAAGGCGGAGGAGTCGCGCGAGATTCCCGCCGGCGACTTTGCGCCGCGCTTCGTCGTCGATATCCGCGTAGTCAATGAATGACTTCGCCGCACCCGGACTTTTCGAGAGCGCGTTCGTTCCAAAAAGGAGGCGCTCGAACCCATACCGGTCGCCGAGCCGTTCGATGGCGTAGTTCGCCTGAAACGTGCTGAATTCGACGTGAATATTCGGACACTCGTCCATGACCGGGTAGAGGAAACGCGTGTTCGCCCAACTGATATCGGTGAGGAGCACCGGCAGATCGGGATGCCGTGTGCACACGCCAGCGATATCCGCCGGGGACGCCTGACCGAAGTCGATGCTCAGCAGGATGCGTTCGGCTTCGAGTGCACAGAGCAACTCACCACATGTCCGTTCATCGAGTGCGAAGTTTTGCCCCTTCGGGTAGATACGGGCCGCGCGGACGTCATGCCGGAGCATCTGTTCGACGAGCTCGGGTCCGACCGGCATCTCTCCGGTCTGATGCGGTAGTACGACCCATACCGGGTAGAGCCGCTGTTCGTTCGCGATTTCGCCGATGAGCTTCTGGTTCCCATACGCCGGATCATACTCGCGCGCAACAGCGTGCTCGACGAGTGCAGCGTGTATGCCACAGTGCAGCATCTCGTCGAGAAGCGCGTCTTTCGTCCACGGCGTCAGTTCGTCTTTCGGCCCCATCTTACCGATGGATGCGAAGCAATCGAAGTAGATCATACCTTCCATCTATGGTTCCTTGTTCGTACGATGGTGAATAACAGCTCACGTCCTTCGCGCCAATCACTGGCGTCGCGCCAATTCTTAGCGTTGCGCCAATTCTTGGCGTCGCGCCAACGCAAGCGCGATCTGTCGTTCGAGCAACTCGGGGAAACTGATACCCGCCGCCGCAGCTGCTTGTGGGAAAAGCGATGTCTCGGTCATACCGGGGATCGTGTTCGTCTCAAGGTAGTAGATATCACAGCCGCGTACAATCATATCGGTTCGGCTCAGTGTGCCGCAATCCAGCACGCGATGGGCCGTTACAGCCATCTGCTGTGCGCGTGTCGTGATCGCGTCATCGAGTCGCGCCGGCGTGATCTCCTCCGATGCGCCTTTCGTGTATTTTGCCTCGAAGTCGAAGAACTTCGAGGTCTTCGGCATAATCTCGGTCAACGGCAGCGCGATCGGCTCGCCACCCGGTTCAGCACCAAGCACTGAGCCGGTGATCTCGGTGCCCCTGATATACTCCTCGACGAGCATCCGACCGCGCGCGGCGATGTAAGCATCGATGACGGAGCGAAGCTCGTCAGCGGTCTGCGGGATACCCATGCCGAAACTCGACCCCTCTTCCGGCACCTTCGCGACACAGGGGAAGCCGAAATCGCGCTCAATATCGGTGACGATCTGATCGGACCGAATCAGCCAGTCTCTTTCCTCGACAACAGTCCACTTCGGTGTGAGGATACCGGCGAACGAAACAAGTGACTTCGCGCGGACCTTATCCATTGCAAGCGCGGAACCGAGCACGCCGGAGCCGGTATACGGGATTCCGAGTATGTCGAGTAGTCCTTGAATACTCCCGTCCTCGCCGTACCGTCCGTGCAGCGCGATAATCACCACGTCGATGCCGCGTCGAAGCAGTTCTTCAGCGGGTACGGTGGTGTGTTCGGATACTGAGGAAGCGATTTCGTCGACGGGTTTCCACGGGTCCGTGCCGGACAGCGGCGCATCGGTCATGAGCCAACCGCCGTCGCGGCGAATCTGAATCGGGAGCACACGGTAACGGATCCGGTCAAGGTTGTTCGTAATCACCGTGCCGGTTTTCAGCGAAATATCGTGTTCGGATGCGCGACCGCCCATGAGAACGGCGACGCAAAGGGGTTGTTCGGGCATGCGTATGTGCTCCGAAAATGAAACGATTTGTGGCGTGAGAAGAGAACCGTGCTCAAACGATACCAGCGATGCGGCGAAGACGAAAGGTTGGCGGGCCTTCTACGTCACGCGGTTCAGTGAGGAACTTCCTCGTGTGCGTGTCGTCGTATAGGTGAACATACGACCAGCCGTCGACATACACGGCTCCGATTCTCTCCCGTGATTGCCTCGATTCTCCCCCGTCGAGGTGATCCGACACCCGGTCGGGGTCGCCTCCCACCTCGGCCGGGCCCCCATTTGCGCGCGATTCCCTCGCCCGTACCTTCACGACCGCCGTTGACTCATCCGTGTCTCTTTACCGGAATACTAATGCTGCTCTTTGTACTCGCGGGATCGCTTGCGCTCGGCTGGTTCATCGGAAGCCGGAACGCGTTCGAAGTCCGTGCGCGCCGGTTCGCCCATCCGATCATGCTCGGTGCGCTTGGACTGTTACTGTTCGGCATGGGCGTATCGCTTGGCTCCCGGCCGGACGTCGTGGCGAACCTGCACACGATCGGCGTGCAGGCGATATCGATTTCGCTCGCGGGCGCGATCGGAGCCGTCAGCGCCGTTGCGATCCTGCGTCGTATCTGGCGTGTCCGTAACGGTGGAAATCGCACCAGATGACGTGGTTCGTGCTCCTCTGTGTGGCGATTGGCGTGGCCGTCGGTCTCACTGGTATCCTTCCGACGACGCATCTCGACACGGTGATCATGGCGATCCTGTTCCTGCTCGTGTTTGCCGTCGGGCTCGATCTCGGAGCACGTGGCGACGCGTGGAAGCAGGTGCGCTCGCTCGGTCCGCGGCTCATAGCCGTGCCGTTCGCATCGGCCGTTGGTAGCATCACCGGTGTGGCGCTAATGAGCACTTACGTTTGGGATTACCCGTGGCGCATCGCGTGCGCACTGGGGAGCGCGTTCGGGTGGTATAGTCTGTCGGGACCACTTCTTACGCATCTCGCGGGACCCGATATCGGTGCACTCGCGTTCCTCTCCGATGTCACACGCGAACTCACCGCGCTCGTGCTCATTCCGTTCGTGGCACGGTACATCGGGAACGCCGAGGCGGTGGCACTCGGCGGCGCGACGAGTATGGATACGACACTACCACTCCTCGCCCGCGCGAGTGACGGACGTGCGACGCCGCTCGCATTCGCTCACGGCCTGCTCATCGGATTGCTCGTGCCGGTGCTCATCCCGCTCTGGTTCAGCATCTGACCGCCGCAGACC
>CAZWQW010000074.1:0-4697 GCA_964635955.1 uncultured bacterium
TTCGCTCGCGATACCCTCTCCCGTGGGGAGAGGGAACGATAACGGAGTGTATGCACACGAAGTTATCAGGGTGAGGGGTACACCGCGCGTCTCCTCGCCTTCGGCTCGGACACGTCAGGCGAAGCGGCAACGCCGCTTCGCCTGATTGAACTCGAACGTTAGCGAGAGTTCACCTCACGCCGCCGGTTCCGCTTCCGTCTTCTCCTCGGCTTTATCAGCCTCCGCGGGCTGCGCGGGACGACGTTGCGGTGCCGTCAGGAACTCCTCGAGCAGGCGACAGATGCGGAAGTAATGGCGTCCGGTCTGCCGGAATCCGCTGAGCAAGTCCATGTGTGCGGCGCTGGTGGCGATGCTCTCGTCGAGACCCGCGTCGAGCCTACTCAAGTGACTCTCACGCAGTCTCCGTTCGCGATCTTCCCCCTCGTCTTTCAGATCGCGAATTTCGCGCGCCAGTTCGATATCACGGTCGCGCATGGCCGTTTCCGTACGGTCATGGAGCGAGGTGGTGAATGCGAGGTAATCGTTGAGCTCCTTGAGTCCCTGCCCGGAGAATGTCACGCCACTCGCGCTGAGCGCTTCGGCGCGTCCGGCGGCGTCAATGCCAAAGTAGTCCGCAGTTTGACGCAACTCGTCGATGATGCCCAAGTGACCCTGCTTCTCGCGCGATTGCATGAGACCGAGGTTCTTCTGTGCCAGTCGCACGTGATACCGCACGAGCGCACCAGCGAGAATATCCGCTTCGTTGCGGCGCGCTTTGATAAGCTCACGCGCTTCCTCTCCCTTCGGTCCGAACATTGCCACACTGTGCTGCAACATCTCGCCAACGATTCCGCTCAAACGGAGCAACTCCTGCCACGCAGCGGCAAGAGCGAATTCCGGCGTCTCAAGCAGATCATTATTGAGGTACTTCGGGCCGAACGCCTTCTCAGCCTCTTCCTTCCGCGGCACGATGAGTTCGACGAGCTTCGCCAGTGGCGTCAGGAATGGCATGAACAAGAGCGTGACGACGACGTTGAAGAGCATGTGCCCATTCGCTACCTGACGCGCAACAGAACTTGATCCGAGCCACGCGGTGAAGTCCTCGATGAACGGTACATACCAGTTGAGCAACGGGAAGAAGATAAGAACACCGATGACGTTGAAGAGGAAGTGCGCGAGTCCCGTGCGCTTACCTTCCGTACTCGCACCGATGGTGGCGAGCAGTGTCGTGACGGTGGTTCCGATGTTCGCGCCAAAGACGATGGCGATGGCGCCGGTGAGGTTTATCAGACCCTCGCTGGAAAGCACGATGACCAAACCGACGACGGCGCCGCTATGCATAATCGCGGTGAGGATGATCGAGATCAGTACGCCAAGCAGCGGCTTATCGCCGATACCCATCATCATGTCGCTGAATCCGGGCATCGAACGCAGAGGCGCAACGGCGCTGGACATAACCGCCATGCCGTAGAAGATCAACCCGAAGGCGAGGATGATTTCGCCGATATAGATGTACATCTTCCGCTTCGTGACCACGGTCATGATTACGCCACCACCGATAAGTAGCAGTGCGTAGTCGGAGAGTTTGAACGCGATGAGCTGCACGGTGATCGTCGTGCCGATATTCGCGCCCATGATCACACCGAGTGACTGCATGAGCGAGAGCAAACCGGCGCTGACGAATCCGATCACCATGACTGTCGTCGCGGTGCTCGACTGGACGACGGCGGTGACGAACGTGCCAAGGATGACGCCCATGAAGCGGTTCTTCGTCAGCGCGCCGAGGATGGTGCGCATCTTCTCGCCAGCGACCTTCTGAAGGCCTCCGCTACCGAGCTCCATTCCGTAGAGGAACATGCCCAAGCCGCCCACGAGGCCGAAGATGACGAAGATCCACCACGAAGGCGCGAGCGCTTCGACTCCGATGCGTGGCGTCGCGCCGATCATGCCGTCGGTACGCGCGGTGACGAGGTAGCGACCTTTTCCGCCGAGTTGCACATCGGCGACCGCGACACCTTCAGCATCGGTGTAGGCCGACGTAGTAACTGTCGCCAGTTCGTCGCCTTCCGGACGCGAAAGGATCTCAAACGCGATCGGCACACCGGCAACTGGCGTCCCAGCCTCATCCGTCACCTTCACCTTGACCGCACGCACGAGCTGCTGATCCACCATGCCGACGAGTAACCTTCTGCCGGGCGCGTATGAGACATTCTTCAGGTGGTATGGCCCGGGTGAGGTCGGCGTCAGTTCGGTCGCGTCGATCGCGGCCGTTTCCGGTGGGTAATCCGAGACGTCGGATTCGCGGGAGTGAAGGACAAGCGGATTGACGGCAAGTCCGAGGAGTACAAGCAGCGCAAGTCCGGGGAGGCGATATCGCCATGAACTGCGCACGGCGAACGAGCGGAATCGAAACATATCAGACTCCGAAGCTGTGAGGAAACGCGGCGCGTACCCACAGCGCATAGTATCATGTAGAAATACCTGATCGTCAAGACGCCATACAAATGAAAAGCGAGTCGGGTTAAATGATCTCGACGTTTTGTTTTCGGACGCGGAATCGGTCATGCCATTGACCGACGTCGGTTGGTCAAACGTTCTTCTTAATCCCGTCGATTATAACCACTACGCTGAAGGAGTATCGAGTGCGGATCACCGGTGACACCAATATCGCCGACAGCATCGGCGAATACCCCGAGACGCTGAAAGTCTACGACAAATACAACCTTCGTTGCCCAGCATGCGGCGGAAGCGCGTCGGATACCATCGCGGATATCGCGTGGAATCACACGGTCAAGCTTGAAGACCTGCTACGCGATCTGAATGCTGTCGTCGATGAGGTTGAATCGAAGTAATCCCCTCATATACCACCGACGCTTCAATCAATACCGATTGAAAGAAAACGGGACGTTCCTGCGCAGTTTCCGTTCAGTGCACGTTTGCGCTGTCGAGTAAGGTGCGGGAAACGCATGGGTTATCCTTCGCTGGTCCGCGAATTGCTCTGACAACAACTCGTCCGAAATATCCGCCCAGGGTACCGGCGGACCGGCGAGCATGTCCCGCAAGCGAAGGCACCGTCATGTCCGGCGACTCATCGGCTCTCGATACGCAAACGCTCATGCAGAGCGTACCCGGCATCATCCTGCTGCTCGATTCCGATGCCCGCATTACCGAGTGCAACGAGGCCGTGGAAGAGTTCCTCGGATGCTCACGTGAGTCGCTGATTGGGACATCGATCCACGAGACGGCGTTCTGGACGAAAGGCGGCGGATTGTGCTGCCTGATCGCGCGTGCGGTCATGGCACCCGGTGTGCGCTACGAAGCCGAGCATGTGGTTTCGCACCCTGACGGACATCGTGCCACGGTTATGTGGACATGTCGCAGTGTCCCGAACGAGGATGGTTCGGTGCGCGGCACGGTGTGCGTGGGAACCGACATCACGCACCATCGCGACCTGCACCGGCAACTGAGCGAAAGCGAAGCGCGGCTCAGTGCGGTCGTCGACGCGATGCCGGACCTCATGTTTCGCACTCGCGCGAATGGTGACTTCCTGAGCTACCATGCGGATTCCGACGATCTCCTCGCGGTCTCACCGGAGAAAATCAACGGCGGCAATCTCCACTCGATCGGATTACCGGACGAGGTCGTCGAGTTGACGATCGACGCCATGCACCAAGCCCTTTCCACCGGTGAGATGCAGCTCGCGGAATACAACCTCGAGACACCGCGCGGTGTCTGTCGCTTTGAGATGCGGATGGTGCCCGGCGCGAGTGATGAAGTGCTCTGTATCGTGCGGGATATTACGCAGCGGCATGAAGCGGAAAAAGAACGCGAACGGCTCATTACCGAGCTGCAAGATGCACTTGCGCGAGTGCACACCTTGCACGGCATGCTACCGATTTGTGCGTCATGCAAGAAGATTCGTGACGACGCAGGCTACTGGAATCAAATCGAGGAATATGTCAGCGAGCACACCGATGCCGAGTTCACCCACGGCCTCTGCCCCGACTGCATGCAACGACTCTACCCCGAATACGCCGAACGCATCGCGCGCGGCGAATAACTCTGTCGACCGAAGCTACCCCACCAATTCATTCCACAGTTCAGCCACTACGCGCTCGATCCGGGCTATTTCGCCGTCGTTTTCGATGACAACCGGCGGAGTATGACCGCGCTCCCTTGCGCCACGGATGCGTTCTGAGGTGCTGAGCTGCGCTGCGACGCGATTTGCGATCTGCTCGTCGGACAGCCCTTTCGCACGCAAGCGTTCGGTAACAACCTCCGTGGGCGCCGTGACGACGACAATACGGTCGAACCAGCCCTCGATGCCCCACTCGGTGATAAGCGCGGCATCGACCGCAACAACCGGTGCGTCAGTGGCACCGTCGAGCCGGTCGCGGAGACGCGCAAGAAGCGGCGGATGCACAATCGTGTTCAATCGAGCGAGCGCATCCGCGTCGCCGAACACCGTCTCACCGAGCGCGCGCCGATCGATGCGCCCGTTTGCGCCGAGGATATCCGCGCCGAACACTTCGACGAGGGCCGTGCGGACGGTGGCGTCGTCGAGGACTTCGTGACCAATTCGGTCGGCGTCGAGGATCAATGCACCGCGCCGTTCGAGTGCGCGCGCGACGGTGCTCTTTCCCACACCGGTTCCGCCCGTGATGCCGATTGACGGTGCCCTACGTGTCATAGTCCTTCCAACGTCGATGCATCCAGAG
>CAZWQW010000074.1:4797-10552 GCA_964635955.1 uncultured bacterium
CCGTAGCGTTCGGCGCGGCGTTGAATCGCCCACGCGGCAAGCTCCCAGTTCCCCAGATGCCCCGATAAGATCATCGCCGGTTGATGTGTCCTGATGAGGTCTTCCAGCGCGTTGGGCCGATTCCATCGGACCACAGGCTCGCCAGCGTCCAGACGAAGTGCCGCACCGAGTGTCCGCCCGAAATGTCGGAACGACGCGTGTGCGATACGCCGCGCCTCGCGACGTGCGACGCCACGCGGTGCAAGCGACCGCACAACGTTATCGACTGCTACGGCACGTCGCGACGGCAGCGCATACCACGCCACCTCACCAATGAGCGCATCGAGACGAGCCCAACGCGCGTGACCGACCACGCCGAGGAGCGCGCGCAGAACTGCCCACTCGACGCGGTTTCGCCGCTCGTTGGGATCCGGTTGCGACTCAACCGGTTCGTCAGCCGTATGTTTCGGCGATTCGCTCGTCGAGGGGCTCGTCAGGTTCGTCATCGTCGTCGTCATCGTCTTCTTCGCGCATCCACCGTTTCATCGTGCGACGGTTGCGCAACCACATCACCGCGAGCGCCATGAGGAACAAACCCGGCAGGATCACCGCCCAGAGCCATAGATCGTCCGCAAGTGCCACCAACGCGTAGCGCGCACGTGCCGTCGAAAGCCAGTTCGCTTCGAATTCGGTGCGACGGATGTTCGTCGCCACGGCAAGCGCCTCATCGAATGGCATGTGCGCGAGATTCCGCAGGAACGCCGATCGCACGCTGTCGGTCATCTGCTCGAACAGCGTGCTCACAGCGCCGAAGCTCTGCGTGTATGCCAGCCACGCCTGATCCTGATGGAACGACAACACGTAGTCGATGCGGGTGAGCGGATGGAGCTCCTTCATGAGCGCGCCGCGTGCGAGTCGAAAGCTATCGTAGATCGTCCACTCACCGGCAAGCCGCATGGCAAGCCCTTCGTCGAACCAGCGCGGCACCGGATCGCGCGCGAGCGCACCGAGCATGACGTGCGAGACCTCGTGCGGCACGACCAGCTCCAGCGGCTTCTGTGTTGAGGTAATTGCTACAATGAGAAGCTGCTGCGACGGTATTGCCACGGCCGCGCCCCATTCGGGCAGCATGCCGGCAGTCAGGCGTGAGAACTCCATGGTGGAAGCCGCGGCGACGACGTTGATCGTGATCGGCAGCGATGTGTCCGCAAGCGCTTCGAAGTCGCGTCGCGCACGCTGGACGAGACTGATGAGGCGTGGGAGTTCATCGGCGTTGCGCGGTCGGTACTGTATCTCGATACCGGGCTCGCGGTGAATCCGCCATTCGGTTTCCTGCGCGTGTGGTATCGACGCGAGAAGCCCAACGACAGACATGACCGCAATCAGGCTGGCGAAATATGTTCGAAAACGAGTAATCATACATAAAACATAGGCAGGAACGATGTCAGCTTCACAACCGTCGTGGTACATTCAGAACGGGAATCGCGAATCGTGAAGAAGGAGGCGAACATGGAACTGCGGACACTTGGACGCACCGGCGAACGTCTCAGTGCGGTCGGGTTCGGCGGAATCGTTGTCGACAAGATGGAGCACCGCGAAGCCGAGCGATGGGTCGACGAAGCGCTCGCCGCCGGAATCAACTACTTCGACGTCGCGCCGAGCTACGGCGACGCGGAAACACGACTCGGCCCGGCGCTGTATGGCAAGCGCGATGAGATCTTCCTCGCGTGTAAAACCACCGAGCGGTCCCGCGACGGCGCGCGACGTGAGTTGGAGCAATCGCTGGAGAACCTTCGCACTGATCGATTCGACCTCTATCAGGCGCACGCGATGAACACCATCGACGACGTGAAGACGTTCTTCGGTCCAAACGGTGCCGGCGAGACGTTCTTTCGCGCTCGTGAGGAGGGAAAAACGCGATACCTCGGGTTTTCCGCGCATACCGAGGAAGCCGCGCTCGCGATGATGGAGAAGTTCGATTTCGACACGATCCTGTTCCCGACGAACTACGTCAACTGGTTCGCCGGCGGCTTCGGTCGGCGCGTTCTTGAGCGAGCGCGAAGCAAGGGAATGGGCATGCTCGCGCTGAAGGCGATGGCGCGGCAGAAATGGTCCGAAGGCGCCGATAAGAGTCGGTACCCGAAGTGTTGGTACGAGCCGGAGGACGACGCGCGATTTGCGCATCTGGCGCTGCGGTTCGCATGGACGCAGGGAGTCACGGCGTGTGTGCCGCCCGGTGCGCCTGAGCTCTGGCGCATGGCGGTGCGACTTGCGAATCAGGGCACGGAACCGCTCACCGATGACGAGATGAACGAGCTCCGCGCGCGTGCCATTGGGAAGGCACCGATATTTGCCGCGGTAGATCGCGCAGAGTAACTGACGAGCGGCGCTATTTCCGTTGGATGGTGACGGTGACGCGGAATGAGCCAGAGTTATCGCCGTAACCACCCTTGATGTCGTTTACGAGGAACTGGAGCTGGCCGTCACGATCGGCGGTAAATGTTGTGCCGGATATCTTGTCGAGCGAGAAGCACGGTCCGTCATCGCCAATACGCCAGACGAGCGCGCCGATTCGCGCTTCGGGACACCATGCGTCGGGCTTCGGTGGACGCTCGCCCCATGGCCCGGTCGTGTCTTTCCGCAGACCGTGGAGGCTGCGATCGTACGCGATTTTCCCATCGATCGTGAGGGTGATCTCGTCACCCGCTTTAACATTCACACCGGCGTTGGGACCGGCTCCCGCGATCTGGCTTTGCCAATGCTCCGTCCTCGCATCCACGACAATTGCGTCGGTAATCGGTGGCGGCGGCGTGCATGAGACGACCGCGATTAAAACGAGGAGCGCGCCGAGAGATGCTATGTGACGTATTGCGTGCATGGGTGACCTCAATCACAACAGTGTGTCGCGCATCGATATATCGTTTCCGGTATTGAGTGTAGATTCGCTTCAGGATTCCGTCAAGCGATGAAGCCCGTGTAAAACACCGATCATGCGGAGTTTACCGGCGATTCTTCTCCGCACGGAATCGTCTGTTGCATTGAAGACCTTGGCTTCTGTATACTTTCGGGCGGAATCTCAACCGATCCTCCATATTCCATGAGGATTTCTGTGATGCAGATCACCATTTGGGGATCTCGTGGCTCGCTACCGACGCCGATGCCGCTGAATGAGTACGAACAGAAGCAGCGCAACCTCCTCGAAACGTACCGCGATGCCGGTTGCCCATCCGATCTGGATGCTTTTCTCTCCACGCGCGAGTTCTACGAACGTTCGACGTACGGCGGGAACACGTCGTGTGTCGAGGTGACGGAAGGGGATCAGCAGATCATCTTCGATGCCGGAAGCGGACTTCGCCCACTCGGCTTGAAGATGATGGGCGGTCCGTGTGGTAAGGGCAAAGGCGAAGTGCGACTCCTCATCAGCCATACGCACTGGGATCACCTCATGGGATTCCCCTTCTTCGTTCCCGCGTTTATTCCCGGAAACAAGCTGACATTCTACGGCTGCCACGATCATCTCAAGGAGCGGTTCGAGTATCAGCAAGTCTTCACGCATTTCCCGGTCACCATGGATCAGATGGCGAGTAAAAAGGAGTTCGTGCACATCGAGCCGGGTGAGCCGTTTACCATCGGCCCGTTTCACATCAAGGCGATCTCGCAATACCATCCGGGCGACGCGTACGGGTACCGCGTCGAGACGGAAACTGGTGTGTTCGTCTACGCCACCGACGCGGAATACACCGAACTACCGTGGGAGGATCGTCAGCAGCACATCGAGTTCTTCCGCGATGCCGATGTTGTCGTATTCGATGCGGCGTACAGTCTCGTCGAGGCGGTGGAAAAGCTCGATTGGGGGCACAGTTCACCGTACCTCGGCATCGAGATGGCGAACGACGCGAACGTGAAGACGCTCGTGCTATTTCACCATGACCCGACGACGCGAGACGCGGCAGTTTTCGACGCGTTGCAGAAGGCACGACGCTTCTACGAGCAGTTGCCGAATAAGACGTCGCACCTCAACATCGTCAGCGCGTACGATTACCAGACGTTTACGCTTCCGACGGCGTCATAACCCGCCCGCGCGACATTTTTCGACACTGGAATTCACTCGGATCTCGGTAGGTTTTCTCTCGAACGCTTGCCCCGAATCGCGTGACTGCGTTCCTTCCATTTACCAACCAACGACAATCGCAACATCGTTGAGGTTTACCTATGTCCGACACAGAGCACGCTACGACATCGCGGTTTACGAATCCCGGCGCTGAAAAATGGCTTGATAATCCGATTCCCTGTCTCGATCACGGCTTCGTCATGCTCAAGGATTACATGGGTGGCGATGAATCAATTGTGCAAGCCGCGCGGGTGAGCTACGGCCGGGGAACGAAACAATCGTCGTCCGACAAGGCACTCATCGACTACTTGCTCCGACATCGTCACACGACACCATTCGAGATGGTCGAGTTCAAGTTCGTCGCGAAAATGCCGATTTTCGTCGCGAGACAGTGGATTCGACACCGAACGGCGAGCGTAAACGAGATGAGCGCACGATATAGCGTCATGGAGGACCATTTCTTCGTACCCGCACCGGAAGAACTTCGGTTCCAATCGAAGACAAATCGGCAGGGCGGGAGCGCCGAAGAGGTTCCGCCGGAATTGGCGCAGAAGGTCGCGGATATCCTTAGGAGCGGTACCGAACGGACGTATGGCGAGTATTCGGAGATGATCGAGCAGGATATCGCGCGTGAGCTTGCGCGGATCCATCTCCCTATTTCATTGTATACTCAGTGGTACTGGAAGATCGACCTGCACAACCTTCTGCATTTCCTCAGCCTACGAATGGAAGCCCACGCACAGCGAGAGATTCGCGTCTTTGCCGACGCCATGGCACAGATCGTCCGTGACACGGTACCGTGGACATGGGAAGCATTCGAGGAATACAATCTCGGCGCGACATATCTCGGCAAATCGGAAGGCGAAGTAATCGGTGCGCTGCTGCGTGGCGAGAAGATCACTCAGTTACCCACGCCGATCGCCAAAGGTGGCCGCCGGCGCGAGTTTGAAGATAAGCTGCGTTCGTTCGGCATTGATCCGGAGAAAACCCTTCCGCCAATAAGCGAGTAATCTACTCATACCACGTTTGGAGTACCTCAATGGCAATCACCAGCCGCGAAATCGTTCAGCAGAGTCTCGCATTCGCCAGTCCGCCGCGCATTCCGTATGCCATGACGCATGGGTACCCATCGGATTTCCGTGGTGTGCGCCGGAAGCCAGCGCCGAATCGCAAGCAGCAGCCGTGGACACAGCATGACGGCTACTGGAATATGATCGACGAGTGGGGCAACGAATGGCGTCGCCTCGAGAACATTACGAAAGGCGAAGTCTATCGTGGTGTGATCGAAAAGGGGTGGGAGCTGCTCGAGACGTACGATTGGCCGGATGTCGACCGCGCGGAACTCTACGAAGAGGCAGCCGAACAGGTCAAGCAGTACCATCGCGAAGGATTCTATGTGCAGGGCGGCATGAGTATGTCGTTTGATATCGCGCGGTACATGCGGCGGATGGAGGTCTTTCTCGCCGACTGCGCAGGTGAGCCCGATCGCGTGAAGGCACTCCTCGATAAGATCGCGACGATGCTCGAGCGGCAGGTGCATCGTTACGCCGACATCGGCTGCGACGGTATCGCGTCGGGTGAGGATTGGGGCACGCAAGATCGGCTGCTGACGAGTCCGAAAATGTTCCGCGAGCTGTTCAAACCGGTCTACATGCGCGTGTGCGG
>CAZWQW010000074.1:10652-14188 GCA_964635955.1 uncultured bacterium
GGCGGATTCATCGCCGGCTATTACGGCTCGAACGAAGCGCTTGGGCTCGATCCGGAATATCAGGACACGGCGTCGCGCACCTACATGGAGCACGGTCAGAACCCGTGGAAACGGTCAGCCGTGTCAGCGTGATAACGCGCAAAGATTATGACACGACGAAGCGGGATGCGGGATACTGCGTCCCGCTTCGTGTTTGCAGCGATGGAGATCGGACATGAGAGCGGTAGTGCAGCGCGTTTCCGAAGCGAGTGTGACGGTGGATCGCGAGCGAATCGGCGAGATCGGCGCGGGGCTGCTCGTGCTCGTGGGAGTCGCTGAAGGGGATACGGAGACCGATGCGGCGTACGTCGCGGAAAAGGTCGTGAATCTGCGCGTCTTCGAGGATGACGCGGGTAAAATGAACCGTTCGCTGCTCGATGTCGGCGGCGAACTACTCGCAGTTTCGCAATTTACGTTACTCGGCGATGCGCGGAAGGGTCGTCGCCCGTCGTTCATCGATGCTGCACCACCGGATGTGGGGAATCGCCTTTACGAAGCATTCTGCGCTGCAGTTCGTGAAACTGGCGTGCGTGTAGCGACGGGAAAGTTTCAGGCGATGATGGATGTCGCGCTGGTGAATCAGGGGCCGGTGACGATTCTCATCGACAGCAAGAAGATGTTTTAGCGGCGGCGTTACGCGTCCGATTTCCTCTCGCAGCGGCGGTACCAGATGCCGTTTTTTGTCCGTCTCACCTGTTCGATCGACCCCATATGCCGCAGCGTATAGGAAACCTGCCGCGCGCGCCATGCCGAGAGCCGAATCGTCTCACCGAGCATCCGACTGGTAAACTCGTCCGGTAGTTCGTTGGGAAGTAACTGGACCCCATCAGCTGGGATATCGAGCCGAATCACCTCGTGAACGGTGATGAGCCTGCGATTGATTGTGGTCCAATCGGGCAGGCTATTCCGACGACGCTTCCGGCGTTTTCGGATGCGCTCCTTTTCCTCGTCGGTCGTGCGGCGGCGGATATCTTCCACGTCGATGAGGGGAAGCTCCAGCGAGAGGTTCGGATGCGCGAGAAGCTTGGCAACCGAAACCGTCTCGGCAAACGCGTCGAGAACCGACCCGGTGCGCGGACCAGTCCGGCGGCGGGCTTCAGTCGGCGGATCGCCTTCGCAGTAGACGAAGACGGTTTTCCGCGCGACCGGATGCACAATCACCACGGGCCAATCGTCAAGTAAGCAGGCGATTTTTCGGCGGATTTGATAGAGGCCATTCGTCTGTATTTCGTAGACGACTCCGTCGCGGAGAACGTCCACACGTGAAGCCCCAACAGTTACCTCACATTCGCCGGAGTCGTCCGCGTAGATCTCCTGAAGTTGGTGGTGCAGGTCAAAGGCCACGTTGTAGCACCCCGGTCTCTCGAATAGCAGCGGATACGTACGAATGAAAACGCGCCGGATTCACGATAACAGCGCAAGCGCGATGAAGGCGAATACGATGCCGATGAGTTTACGGATTGTTACGGTTTCGTTGAGGAGGAGGAATCCGAGAATAACGGGTAGCGCTATCGAAAGCCCGGTCAGTGGTGCGAGGACGCTGATTTCCTCATCGCGAGCGAGACGGAGAAACGCCCAGTTGCCGATGATGTAGAACGCACCGATGATTCCCGCGACGCCGTATGGCCATGTCGCACCCAGCCGTCCGCCACCCATGACGCCAAACAGTGTTCCCGCGATGGCGTATCCGACGACGATCGCAAGCGCGCCACTCGATGCGTCGAGGCGATTCCCGACGATCTTCAGCAGGAACGCCGCCATGCCGTATGTGAAGAGTACGAGTGCGAGCCAACCGATTCGTTCCATCGTACCGCTCTGTGAAGCCGTTAGATGCCTTTCCGATTCGCGTTGACGAGGAGGCGTATCTGCCCGTCGACGTATCCGAGCGTCCATAACACACGCGCAACGATTTCGTCACCGGTATACGTCGCGCCCCACCACGTGCGGTATTCGGTACTGCGTTCGGTTGGGCGTAGCTCGGAGAGTTGCGCAAACAACGTCGCGAATACGTCGTCGGCGCGCTCGATGATCTTTTCGGCGTCGTTTGGCATGGTGTCGGGGAAGCGTCCCGGTGGATACCGGTCACTCGCCGCCTGGATGAGGTCAACGGAGCGCGGGCTCATTTCGAGCGCTTCTTCGGACGTCGTCGCGCCCGCCAGCACGGCGGACCAGCGTTCGCACGCGCCGAGTGCGCGCCATGCGGTCTCACCGGCGCTGTACTCGTCCGACGCCAGACGATATTCGAGATCGAGGTCGCTCGCGCTACCGATCGAATCGCGAAACTGCTGTGCGACAAAATCCCATAAAACGGCCATAATACGCTGCGGCATTGGTCACTCCTTATTCGTCTCTCGCTGTGTAGAGCGCGTTATTCCGGCAACACCGGATAGCGCGGCGCTTCCCCTTGCAGCACGCGAGCGATGTCCTCGGCGACGAGCGCCATGCGAACCATGCTCATCTGCGAATGCGACGCCATGTGCGGGCTGACAACCACCTGCGGCAGTTGCAGGATCGGATGGTCCGTCGGCAACGGCTCGTCGGGAAACACGTCGATACCCGCGCCGGCGATGTGCCCGGACGAGATCGCCTCGACCAGCGTGTCGAGCTTTACGACAGGTCCGCGCGATGTGTTGATGAGCATCGCGCCGGTTTTCATCCGACTGAGCACATCCCCGTTGATCATGCCTCGTGTGAGATCGGTCAACGGCACATGCACCGTGAGAATATCGGCCTCAGCGATAACGTCGTCAAAGGAACGAAACTCAACACCAAGCTCCGACTCGAACTCGTGTTTCCGAACGATATCATAGTAGAGCGTCCGCATCTGGAATCCGCCGCGACAGATTCGAGCGACGCGGGAGCCAACCCGTCCGAGCCCAACAATGCCCAGAGTACCACCGTTGAGTTCGGACCCGATGAGCTGTTCGCGCCTGCTCCAATCGCCTTCTCGGACGGCGGCATCGGCGTGTCGCATACCGCGCGCGACCATGAGCATGAGTCCAACGGCGTATTCGGCGACACCTTGCGAGTTGGCTTCGGGCGCGTTCACGACGGCGATTCCACGCGCAACGGCTGCTGCGACGTCGATGTGGTCCACTCCGACACCGTGCCGGCCGATAACACGTAGATTCGGCGCACGGTCCATCACCTCGGCGTCGATCCGATATGACGTCGTGCGAACGAGTAAACCGTCGAATTCGGGGATCATGCGAAGGAGCGTGGCACGGTCGGCATCGGGTGCGGTTACGGCGTCGATGCCGGCGTCAGTAAGCGCGCGTACACCGGCTTCGTGGACGGGCTGGAGAATGAGTACTCGGGGCATTGTGCTCCCTTCGGCGATGGATGACGGATCGGACGTCGGAGTAGGAAAGGTACTGTGAAGCGCGCGCGAAGAGGAGCGTCGCAGACGAGCGGGCGGGGAGGGTGGTACGAGCGTACAGGTGCACCGTTTTTTGAGCGCACCGCGAAATCGCCCCGCGTCTCCTCGCTACGCTCAG